>CAYVQC010000052.1:0-29965 GCA_964453995.1 uncultured Bacteroidales bacterium
GTGGGCATATTCAGCATTGGTAATTAATATTTTGGTGCCATTGATTATGTAATGGTCTCCAGCTTCCACTGCGGTAGTTTGCTGGGCTGATGCGTCGGTTCCGGCATTGGGTTCGGTAAGGCCAAAAGCGCCCAGCCATTCGCCCGATGCCAGCCGGGGCAAATACTTTTCTTTTTGTTGCGGGGTGCCATGTTCCATTATGGGGGCAACACACAATGAGGTATGTGCCGAAACAATAACCCCTGTTGTGGCGCATGCTGCCGACAATTCTTCCACTGCCTGGGCATACATGATATTATTTGCTCCGGCACCTCCCATTTCTGAGGGTACCGGGATTCCCAGCAAGCCTATCCGGGCCATTTTCTTTACTGTTTCTTCGGGAAAACGCTCCAGCTCATCTACTTCGGCTGCGAGGGGCTTCACCTCTTTCTCGGCAAAGCCTTTGATCATCTGATCAAACAGTTTTTGTTCTTTTGTTAAATGAAAGTTCATAATTCCTTGTTGTTATATGTGTATCAATCAAAAAATAGTGTGCAATAAAAACCAGAGGTTTTTCAATGGCGGGCTGCATTTCTATTGCGGCCCGCCAAAAAAACTATCAGCTCCAGATAACATCATCAGAAGGCACTTCAACATTGGGCGACAAAGAGGCTACCCGGGTTATGTTGAGCAAATGTTTGTAGGTAAAGTTTTCGGAAATGGAGTTGTTGCCCCAGGTTCCGCAGCCCAGTGTATTGGTAAAGGGGAGACCATTCTGGATATTCCCCCCTGCCGTGGTGGCACAAGGTGCATTTACAATAAAGCGGGAAACGGAAATGCTGCTTCCTGCCTTGAGAATATTCTCCTGGTTGTTTGAATGGATACCGGCTGTATGGCCGTTGCCCTCTATCTGCAGGTTGATTTTTGCAATGGAAATGGCTTCTTCGATGGTTTGATAGGGGAAGGCAGCCAGAACGGGACACATCTTTTCTTTGCAAACAATATCGTCGGGTCCAATGCCGTGGGCATTTACCACCAGTACACGGGTTGTTTCCGGAACACTAATCCCGGCCATTTGGGCAATTTGTATTGCCGATTTTCCTACAGCCTCTCTTCTCATATGGCCGTTTTCAAAAATGGCATTCACCAGATCTGCCTTACGGGAATCGTCAACAAGGAAAGCCCCGTTTTTCACAAAGGCCTTCATTACTGTTTCGCGATCCTCTTTATGATAGATAAAGCTTTGCTCCCCCGAGCAGATAATACCATTATCGAAAGTACGGCCAATGATAATTTTTCGGGCAGCATCATCAAAGTCTATTTCCCTGTCGAGGATTACCTGCACATTGCCGGCGCCCACGCCATAGGAGGGTTTTCCTGAGGAATAAGCAGATTTTACCATATTCATCCCCCCTGTGGCGACAACCACGTCGCAGTTTTGCATCAGCTCGCGGGTAAGCTCCACCGAAGGTTCTTCTATAACCTGCACCAACCCTTCAGGCACCTTGTACCTGGAAATGGCCTCATTGATCATTTTCACCGTGAGGGAAGAACATTTTTTTGCCTTGGGGTGAGGTGCAATGATGATTGCATTTTTGGTCTTCAGGGCAAACATAATTTTCGACATGGGTGTTACCACCGGGTTGGTCATGGGCGTAATGCCCGCTACTACTCCAATGGGCTTTGCTATTTCCATGAGATTGGTTACCGGATCGTGGCTGATGACCCCCATGGAAGGCTTATTGCGCAGGTCAAACCAAACACCTTTTGATTTTCCTTTGCACTTGGCCACCTTATCTTCGTATACCCCCATTTCAGTTTCTTCTACAGCGAGCCTGGAAAGTAGCTCAGCATTATCATATACTGTGCGGGCAACAGTTTTTACAATGGCATCTACCTGGCATTGGTTAAAATTTACTTCGAACTGAATCTGGGCTACCCTGGCCCTCATCATTAAGTCGGCTATATTCATGGCTTTATATTTAAGTGTTTTACAATGGTTTCTTAATACAAGGACTGGAAAATGGCTGTAATTTCATCTTTGGATAATTCAACATAGTTGTTGGCCAGCAGCCTGCCCTGCTTTTGCAGCACGCTTTCGGCAAAAACTTCACATTCACTTTCCTTCATCCCATAATAGCGTAGTTTATTTTTGGGAAGTAGCTTTCCCAACAGGGCATCCAATTCACCATAGACCTGCCCGGGAGCTACCTTAAGAGTTTCGGCCATAAACACATTAAGATCGCGAAGAGCACCCTGGGGTTTTTTCTCAAGGTATTTTTCGAAAACCGGGATAAAAAACTGGTAATTGGCCTCACCATGTGACACATGATAGGTGCCTCCCAGCGGATATGAAAGGGCATGCACTGCCCCTACACCTGCATTTCCGAATGCAATCCCTGCAAAGTTGCTGGCTATCAACATATCCTCCAGCCTTTCCATCCTGTATGCTTCACCTTTCTGAGCGATATTTACAAATACATCCAGGATGATCCCGATGGCGGCCTTACTGTAAAGCCTGGTGTAACTATTGGCCCTTGGAGAAACATAGCTTTCAACTGCATGAATGAGTGCATCAATGGCACTGGCCGCATAATACTTAAAGGGTAATCCGGAAAGAAACTCAGGAATGATCACTGCATGATCGGGCATTAGTGCATCATCTGCCAGTCCCATTTTGGTTTGCTTGCTTTTGATTTCAGCAATGGTAATGTTGGTTACCTCGCTGCCCGTGCCACAGGTAGTGGGGATGACTACCAACAGTTTTTCCTTTTCGAGGGGGATGGTCCTTTCGAAGGCATCTACTACATTAGATAGATCTTTCAGCACAAACAGTTTGGCGATATCAATAACAGTACCTCCGCCAATGGCGATAACACGATCATAATCAATCTTTTTCACCTCATCAAGGATAGCGTTCATCATTTGGTCTGAGGGTTCTCCCTGTCCGTATTTTTCCTGCCAGATAAAGTGGCAAGGCAATTTCAGGCTCTTCATATAGGGTTCAGCAAGGAACTCGTTGGTGATGATCAGGTCTTTTGCCGACAGGGAAAATTCGGTAGCAAACTGAGCAAAGGTGTCAAATCTGCTGAGTTGGGTTTTTAACTTAAAGAGTTGCATTGGTAAATTCCTCCTTGTTGATATAGTGTTTTTTTTCATGAAATCTTTTTTCTGTTGCTTCGCCCAGTTCATCCCTAAATTTGGGATGTGCTATTTCAATAAGGCTTTCAGCTCTTTGTTTCAAGGTCTTGCCCCAAAGCCGGGCGATTCCGTATTCGGTTACCACATATCTGACATCGTTGCGCGATGTGGTTACAGCAGCTCCCTGCCCCAGGAAGGGCACAATGCGCGAAACTTTTCCTGCGGCAGCGGTAGAAGGCATGGCCATAATGGATATGCCATCGCGGGCCATGCATGTGCCCCTCACATAGTCCACCTGTCCGCCCACACCGCTGATTTGTTTCATGCCGATGGATTCAGAAACAACCTGTCCCATCAAATCAATTTCAACGCATGAGTTGATGGAAACCATTTTGTAGTTGCGCGAAATGATGTAGGGATCATTAACATAATCGGCCGGATACATGATGACATCGGGGTTGTTATTCACAAAATCGTACAATCTACGGGTCCCCATAAGAAAGGTGGCTACCAGCTTGCCTTTATGCAGGGTTTTTTTCTCCCCGGTGATTACACCTTTTTCTACCAGGTCTACCACTCCATCAGAAAACATTTCGGTATGTATTCCCAATTGCTTTTTGTTTCCCAGTGATTGGAGTACTGCATCGGGGATGGAGCCAATACCCAGCTGAAGTGTAGAAGCGTCTTCTACCAGGCTTGCGCAATGCTGTCCAATGGCAAGTTCGGTGTCTCCGATGCGTGCAGCAGGCAATTCAAAAAGGGGATTAGAGGTTTCAATGATATAATCTATATCTTCAATGTGCATAAGATTGTCACCCCCAATGAAGGGCATCTGGTCATTGATTTCTGCGATGACAATTTTGGCGGCATGTGCAGCGGGCTTGGTATAATCGGTGGAAACACCGAAGCTGCAAAACCCTTCCCTGTTGGGAAGCGAGAGTTGTATAATGGCAACATCGGGGTGCAAAGGCCCACGGGTAAACAAGCCGGGGATTTCATGAAAGAAGCAGGGCGTATAATCAGCCCTGTTTTCCTCTATGGCATGTCGGGCATTGCCACCCACAAAAATGGCGTTGTGGCGGAAGTGGCCCTGCATTTCAGGCAACATATACGCCCCTGGCCCCAGGCAATACATGTGGGCAATTTCAACATTATAATAGTTGTCTTTATTGGCTACCAGTGCCCGAACGGTATCAACCGGTACAGCGGCAGCATGCCCCAGCACTACCCTGTCGTTGCTTTTGATAGCCCTTATGGCTTGCAGGGGGGTGGTGAGTTTCGTTTTATATAGGTCTCTCCAGTTCATATCTGTAATTTTTTTTATTGCGTAAAAGATGTACCCCTAGAGGGGGAAGCAGATTTTCTGAATGGCGAAAGAAAGTCTGCTTCCTGAATGATATTAAAATGGGGGATTAATCAGTTGGTTTCTGCTTCTGGCCTGATACGCGCCAGCTGGCGGGCAAAGCTTTTTTTCTCTTCCATATTACACTGGCGTGCTATCATAATCCTCTGTGCCTGGGGTGAGCCGGCACCATGCATGGATTCTGTTCTGTAACCCACCGCAGCCGTTCCCAGCGTAATATTTTCGATCAGCCGCAAAACCCTCATGCGGTCTTCGGTCTTTATGCTATTTACTCCTTTGAGATATTTGTCGATGTAGGGCCCAATTTTTTCGTTTCTGAAATCTGCTTCAGAAGGCATAGTAACCATGATACCACCGGCAATATCTTCTGCCAAACGAGCTATTTCGTAAGGAAACCGTGTAATGTTCTGTTTACAAACGTTGGCCAGCAGCAGGTCGATTTCAAAATTTCCGGCCCTGGTGGATTTACCCTCGCAAGAGCATGCAATACCACAGGAATAAAGGGTTTCGTTGAGGTGGGTCATTTCAATGAGCTTGTCCTTGATATGCGAAGCTTTTGCTGCTCCATTATAGTCGGCTGCCAGGGCGGAGGCTCCAATTAGCACATCACCCACCCCCACCTTACAGCCGCCATATGATTGTCTGTGATAGCCGGCAAATCGTTCTACCATCATACCGGCAAACTCATATTCCTTGCACAGGAATACTCTCTCCCAGGGAACAAAAACATCTTCAAAAATTACCAGTGCTTCATGTCCGCCAAACTCCGCATTGCCCAGGTCTATGTCTGCACCAGCTTCCATCTTGCGCGTATCGCACGACTGCCGGCCATAGATCATGAATACACCCTCTGCATCAGAAGGGATCGAAAAAGCCACGGCATATTCTTTATCGGCTTCTTTCATGGCAATGGTAGGCATGATCAGATGTTCATGCGAGTTAACAGCCCCTGTCTGGTGGGCCTTGGCACCCCTTACCACAATACCATCCTTTCTTTCTTCCACAATATGCACATACATATCAGGATCGGACTGCTGTGAAGGAGAAAGGCCGCGGTCTCCTTTGGGGTCGGTCATAGCACCATCAACTGTGAGGTCGTTTTCCTGCACATATTTCATATACTCCACAAAACGCTCATGATAGTGTGTGTTATGCTTCTGATCAATTTCGTAAGTGGTAGAATACAGCGCATTAAACGCATCCATACCCACACATCGCTGAAAACAGGCACCGGTTTTCTGGCCGAGCAAGCGCTGCATTTTCACCTTTTTGATTAAGTCATCGGTACTGCGGTGCAAATGACAAAAACGGTTAACAGTTTTACCGGTAAGGTGCGAAGTTGCGGTCATGATATCTTTAAACTCTTCCATTTCGGCAAGTTTATAGGTCATGGCAACTGAATTTACAGATGGCCGGATCATGGGATGATCTACCGGATTTTCCACAAGCTCACCGAAGAGATATACCTTCAGTTTCATTTTGCGTAAGCTTTCTATATATTGTTCGCTGGTCATAATATTGGGTTTTAAGGGTGATTTTACCGACAACCCTGTACTTAGGGAGGTTTTACCGAATACAGAATTGTACGGAATAATTTAAAAGCAAATCTCGGTTGTTACACGCTTAACAACAGGTGCTCCAAATTTATTATCTGACTGTATTCGTGGGCATTACGCTTGTTTTGAATATTTTATTCGGGGAATCCGGGCGGGCAGTTCGTCCCAATTTATGACACTCGCAGCGAACGGCCTGACCTATTTTAGGACGTCTGTATTATTTTGGATCAGTCCGGTCATGCCCGGAAGCAAAAAGGGGGTAAGATATTGTGCAGGAAAAATTATGACTCGCTCTGTCTTTATATTAATTATAGAGCAGTGCCTGGTTTATTTACTAAACAAGGCACGGTTTGATCCGGAGGAACACAACTTATGCAATGCCAAACTAAAGTGGCCTTGAAAAAGGAATGTCGCATTATTATTCTTTGCTGCCCGATATATACCTGTTCTTTTCGGCCAGTTCAGAAACATTTACTTTTTCTGAGGAGGCAGGATTGTTTTGGTTGCAAACAATCAAAACCAATGCCAGGGCAACAATGATTATTTTCAATATGGATTCTACTGTTTTCATGTCAATGCCATTTACAAAATTCATTTCCCAATCATCATCCTAATTATAAAGCAGGGATGTGTTGCATGATGTTCCACATATCCAATTCCAGGCCAACAACTCTTACCTTTTCATTTACTGCATTTTACAAGTCAGGAAAAAATTTTTTTCTACCAAATCGAATACTGATTACTGTTCGCAAAAACACACCATTGTCCGGTTTTGAACAACAAGACCTCAGGGTTTCGCTGATATAAACCTGTGAAAGTTTAGGCGTTATACGTAATTCGCGGCAAAAATTTTTTTATAATTTAGCAGCCCTCTGTACCATTACCTAGTAATAACAATAAATTGCTTTTTGTATGAAGCTTAATGTAGGGTTTATAAAATCAGTGCTGAATGTATATGATGAAATGTCAGAAAATGGAATCTCCATTGTATATCTTGGCGAATTTCATCACCAGATCACCAAAATGTTCACCTCTATGGCAGAGGAAGATATGGACAGAAAAGACGAGGAAAGATCCATTATCCGGAAAGTATATGCCGTAATGGTAGAAACCTTGCAGAATATGGCCAAGCACTCTGATGAGATTGCTGATAAGTTTAACATTGGCAAAGGCTTGTTTATGATCGGTAAGAAAGATGAAACGTACTACATCATCACCTCCAACAAGGTTACCAATCAGAAAAAGGATGATCTTGAGCTGGCCATAAAACAGGTAAATGGAGCCACCAAAGATGAGCTTAAGGAAATGTACCGAAAGCAAATCACCGAAGGCACCCTGTCGGCAAAAGGTGGTGCCGGCCTGGGTTTGATTGAGATTGCCCGCAAAACACGAAATAAGCTGGTTTACCAGTTTCTTCCCTTCGATGACAAAACCCAGTTTTTCCTGCTGAAGGTGGAGATCAATGCCAAAAAAATTGCAGAATAGCTTCAGGGCAAACAAGGAAATACAAACTTTTTTGTTTTTACATTTCCATTCTTTACCTTTACGCCAAGTGCTTATTGGTTGTAAGGTATGCCCGCTGACATTCTCAAAACACCCATAGAATTTCTAAAAGGAGTGGGTCCTCAAAAAGCAGAATTGCTGAAGAAAGAGCTTCAGATTTTTTGTTTTGAGGACTTGCTTAATTTTTATCCTTTCCGTTATATTGATAAAAGCCGGTTCTACAAGATCAGGGAGATCACCGAAGATATGCCCTATGTGCAGATCAGGGGCCATATCAGCAATGTAGAACTGCACGGACAAAAGCGAACTACACGCATGACGGCCCTGCTTACCGATGACCAGGGCTATCACCTGGAGCTGATCTGGTTCAATGGCTTCAGGTTTCTGAAAAATTATTTCGTGCCCGGGCAGGAATATATTGTTTTTGGAAAACCTGCCCGCTACGGCCGCAAGCTTAATATTGCACACCCCGAAACGGAACCTGTAAGCCCATCGGCTCTTACCCAGCAATCGGTCATGCATCCAGTGTACAATTCCACCGAAAAACTAAAATCCAGGGGATTGGATAGCAAAGGCATCAGCAGATTGCTCAAGACGCTCATCCCACAGGTGAAGGACTATGTGAACGAAACACTGCCAGAATATTTGCGGCAGGAGCTGAAACTCCCCTCTCTGAGGCAGTCGCTCATCAATGTGCATTTCCCCGAAAACAACCAACTGCTCGCGCGCGCCACTGCACGCCTGAAGTTTGAAGAACTGTTTTACATTCAGCTGAGTCTTTTAAGACTTAAAAACCAACGGACCTCCGAATCGCGGGGGCATATTTTCAAGGTAGTGGGCGAAAACTTCAACGGATTTTACCACAACCATCTCTCCTTTGAGCTTACCGAAGCACAAAAGCGGGTAATCCGCGAAATAAGGACCGATACACTCTCGGGAAAACAAATGAATCGCCTGTTGCAGGGCGATGTGGGAAGCGGTAAAACCATCGTAGCCCTGCTTACCATGCTCATTGCCATCGACAATGGTTTCCAGGCCTGCCTGATGGCTCCTACCGAAGTATTGGCCAATCAGCATTACGAATCGCTGAGCGAAATGCTTACAAACATGAATATTAAGGTGGCACTGCTTACCGGTTCCACCAAAAAGGCCAACCGGAGAGAGATCAGCAAGACGCTGACCGATGGCAGTCTTCACATCCTCATCGGCACCCATGCCCTGATAGAAGATGCCGTAATCTTTGCCAACCTGGGCATGGTAATCATTGATGAGCAACACCGTTTTGGAGTAGCCCAGCGGGCAAAGCTGTGGAAAAAGAACATCATTTCGCCCCACGTGCTGGTAATGACCGCAACCCCCATTCCCCGTACCCTTGCAATGACCCTGTATGGTGATCTTGATATCTCGGTAATCGACCAGTTGCCACCCGGGCGTAAACCCATTAAAACCATCCACCAATACGACAGCAACAGGCTCAAGGTATTCGGTTTTATGCGCCAGCAGATAAGAGAAGGACGGCAGGTGTATGTGGTGTATCCCCTCATCAACGAATCAGAAACACTCGATCTGAAAGATCTGCAGGATGGTTATGAAAGCATTGTGAGGGAATTTCCCCTGCCCGATTATGCCGTAAGTATTGTACACGGCAAGATGAAGCCTGCCGACAAAGATTATGAAATGCAGCGCTTCGTAAAAGGTGAAACCCAGATTATGGTAGCCACCACTGTGATCGAAGTGGGCATCAACGTGCCCAATGCCAGTGTGATGGTCATTGAAAGTGCCGAACGCTTCGGACTGTCGCAGCTGCACCAGTTGCGCGGCAGAGTAGGCAGAGGCGCCGATCAGTCGTGGTGCATCCTCATGAGCGGGATAAAACTATCAGCCGATGCCCGCAAAAGGATCCAGACCATGGTAAGCACCAACGACGGCTTCCAGATCGCCGAAACAGACATGAAACTGCGCGGACCAGGCGACATTTACGGAACACAGCAAAGCGGCATCCTCGACCTTAAAATTGCCAGCATAACCAAAGATGAAAAGATTCTTAAGTATGCCCGCAACAAGGCATACGACATCCTGGACAAAGACCCCCAGCTGGTTTTGCCCGAAAATGCTTTACTGGCCCGCACCCTGAAACAAAAAAATAAAAACCACATGGCCTGGAGTAAAATCAGCTAAACACATTCATAAACCATTAAAACCTTCATTTTACCATATGCTCGACCTTTCTGACGCAACCATTGATAAGATTATCGTTCACCAGGTGGGAAATCCCTCACAGGACGGACAACTTAACTGCGCAAAAACCGCATTCCCCCTTAACGACCCCACCCTGGAAGAGATTCTGTCCCGGTTTTTTCTTTCCCCTTTTCACAAAAAATCGCCTGAGTTCTACCACTTCCGCCATGAAAGTGATCTGGAACTCAATGAAATGTTTCACTACACCGGCAAGATCTTCAACCCCGATGAAAGCTTTGAGTTGCAATCGGTAAACATTGCCCGCCACCTGTACGAGAAATCCAACCATCCCAGGGTTAAACCAGGTGAGTTGTATATTGTATTACTCAACAACTGCATGGTGGATGACGAGATAACCGATGCACTGGGCATTTTCAAATCGGAAAACAAGGACACTTTTTTAAAGGTATACACCTCAGGCACCAATTGCAATATAGAATACCAGGATGGCATCAACATCAACAAACTCGACAAAGGCTGCCTGATCTTCAATACTGAAAAGGAACATGGCTATAAAATGTGCATCATCGACAAGACCAATGCCGAAGAAAGCCAATTCTGGAAAGATCACTTTCTGAAAATTGCTCCCCGCGATGACGACTTCTACCAAACCAAAACTGCCATGAACCTGTGCAAAAGCTTTTGCAACACCATGCTTACTGAAGACCGTGATGTGCCTCGCAACAAACAATTGGAAGTGAAAGATAAGGTAGTACAATATTTTTCTGACAATGAGGCATTTGTAGCCGAAGATTTTGAAAAGGAAGTATTACGCGAACCCGAAGTGATTGATGCCTACCGGGATTATCGCAAGCAATTTGCCGAACAACACAACCTGCTCACCCGCGATGCATTCGATATTGCAGAGCCTGCCGTAAAAAAGGAAAAAAAATATTTTAAAAGTGTGATCAAACTGGATAAAAACTTCCATGTATATGTACACGGAAACCCCAATATGATCGAAAAAGGCTTTGATGATGTGCGTGGAAAGTATTTCTACAAACTATATTTCGAGGAAGAAACCTGATCCGGGAAAATTGTTTGTCGCCATCTCAATGAATTTGTTAATTTTACCTAATCCATAGCATACCCTTCCCGGGAGCATTTCCAACTTCGGGAAAATCTATTGAATCTTGATTATCTAATCTTAAAAGAAATTATATGGAAGGAAGTGTAGCACTTTTGATTGTAGCAGGTGTATTTGTTCTGTTTGTAATTTTAGGATACAACCGGCTGGTAGGTTTGCGCAACGCTGCAGACAAGGCGTTTGCCAGCATCGATGCCATGACAAAAAAACGATACGACCTTATCCCCAACCTTGTTGCCACAGTATCCAAATACATGGAACACGAAAGAGAAACCCTCTCCAGCATTACCGAGATGAGAGCAAAAGCTGTTTCGGGCAATCTTACCGACAATGAAAAGGTAGACCTTAACAACAACCTCTCGCGTGCTATGGACGGCATCATGTTGGCGGTTGAAAATTACCCCGACCTGAAAGCCAACCAAAATTTTCTGCAGCTGCAGGGAAGTCTCAACGAAATAGAAGAACAGTTAAGTGCTTCACGGCGTGCCTACAATGCAGCGGTAACCGACTACAACAATGCATGCCAGATGTTCCCTTCCAATGTTTTCGCCCTGCTGTTCAACTTCAAAACCAGGCGACTGTTTGAGATAAGCGAACAGGAACGCCAGAATGTAGATGTGAAAACGCTTTTCGGTTGATGCCATCATTAAAAAATGTCCATGATGAAAAATCCTGACGATTTCAAAGCATACTATGAAACAGAAATGCTTCCCGAGCTGGAAGTACTGGAGAAAAGAAGAAAGAAGATGGTCAGCCGATCCTTCCGGGTAGTGTTGTTCTCCCTGCTTGCGCTTTTGCTCCTGGTGGTGCTCTACCAATCTACCCTGTTTGATCAGAAAAGAGATACCCTTACACCATGGTTTATTGGCGGGGGAATCGTAATTGTGTTTATTGCAATTTTTACAGGGGTAGCATGGGCACGGGACAAAACATTTTATACCGATTTTAAAAAACAGGTGATCGAACGTATCGTAAAATTTATTAGCCCTAACCTGTTGTACGAGCCCAAAAACTACGTAGGATCGGACAGTTTCCAGCGCTCCAGGATCTTCCTCAATCATGTGGATCGCTATTCGGGCGACGATATGGTGCACGGCAAAATTGACAAAACCCAGATCTGGTTTTCCGAAGTGAAGGCTGAACACAAAACCACCACCTCCGATAATAAGGGAAACCGCAAAACAACCTGGCATACCATTTTTAAGGGGATGTTTTTCATTGCCGACTTCAACAAACACTTCCAGACTTCAACAGTAGTATTGCCCAACAGGCTGGGGAAGGGCTTTTTGGCAAGCTTTTTCAATAAAATCAATCTTACCCGCCGTGAGAAACATGTAAACCTGGAAGACCCCGATTTCAACCGGCACTTTGTGGTGTATGGCGAAGATCAGATAGAAGCCCGCTATGTACTCAGCACTTCCCTTATGCGCCGCATCACTGAATTTAAGGAGAAGCACCCCAACCCATTATACATATCTTTTGTAAACTCATTTCTTTACGTGGCCATTGCCTACCGTAAAAATCTTTTTGAGCCCAGCTATTTTAAAAGCTTGCTGCGCTTCAGCCTGGTAAAGGAGTATTTTGAAGACATACACCTTGCCGTAAGCATTGTAGAGGAACTCAACCTCAACAACCGAATCTGGACCAAACAATAATGGTGGAAGAAAATACAGGCAGGGGTTAACGCTCCTGATTGGCAGCCGCATCCATATTGTCTCTTAATTTTTCGAAGGAAGCCCTGGCCATTGGTGAACCTGTTTTAACAAAATTTCTGCGCCAGGCCACCTTATCCATGCTTTCCCAATCCAAACGACTCCAGCGGGCAATGGAAGCAAGGGGTTTAAAATCCTTTTCGGTGCAAGGTGCAGCGAATTTGATATTGTGTGGACACACCTGCTGACAGATATCACAACCGAAAATGTACTTTTTGGTATTGCCCCGGAGATCTTCAGGAAGAGCATCCTTCAATTCGATGGTAAGGTAGGAAGTGCACTTTCGTGCATCAAGAACGCCGGGGGCAACAATAGCCTGTGCAGGACAGGCCTGCATGCAGCGTGTACAATTGCCGCACGGGTCTTTCACAGCAGGAGCATCCGGGGGAAGATCGATATCAACGATCATTTCAGCCAGGAAATAATAACTGCCCTTGCGGGGCAGTATGAGGCATGTATTCTTTCCGGGGCTACCCAACCCGGCCTGCTGCGCCCAGTATCTCTCCAGCACAGGTGCTGAATCGGTAAAAACCCTGCCGGAAGCTCCCGGGTAAAATTCCTTTACATACTCCAGCAACTGGTAAAGTTTCTTTTTCAGCACATGATGATAGTCTATTCCGGCAGCATATTGTGATACCCGGTAATATGCATCTGAAGGTTGAAAATCTTCCTGATGGTAATTGAATGCCAGGCAAATTACAGTTTTGGCACCTGGTACCAGCAGCCTCGGATCGAGCCTTTTTTCTGTGTTGCGGTTCAGGTATTCCATCTTTCCGTGGTATCCGCTGAGAATCCATTTGTGATACAGGGTACCCTTTGCATCATTTACAGGTTGTGCGCGTGCAAATCCACAAGCTTCAAACCCCATCCGGGAGGCCATTTCTTTTATCCGCTGCCCGGCAGGTTGGCTGCTATATTGATCGGGAGCATCCATGTCAGTCGAAAAGCCCCCTTTGTGAAGGGTGTTTGATGCGCCCCAGGTGGCGATAGGCGAGCTCGGTGGCTTCCCTTCCCCGGGGAGTGCGCATCAGATAGCCTTCCTGTATAAGGAAAGGTTCGTACACCTCCTCAATGGTGCCGGGATCTTCCGAAACTGCTGTGGCAAGGGTAGTAAGGCCTGCCGGTCCTCCTTTGAATTTATCTATGAGCGTAAGCAACAGCTTGTTGTCCATTTCGTCCAGCCCGTTCTTATCCACATTAAGGGCATCGAGACCGTAAAGTGCTATAGGCATATCAATACGGCCGTTGCCCTTCACCTGGGCAAAGTCTCTTACCCTGCGCAGCAGTGCATTGGCAATGCGCGGAGTACCACGGCTGCGGCGGGCAATCTCCAAAGAAGCCTCATCATCGATCTCTACCCTGATAATGCCTGCCGAGCGCTTGATAATGGTATTGAGAAGAGCGGTATCGTAGTAGTTGAGCCTGGCATTGATCCCGAAACGCGCCCTCAGGGGCGAAGTAAGCAAGCCCGAGCGTGTAGTGGCCCCAATGAGGGTAAAAGGACTGAGGGTGATCTGGATGCTGCGGGCATTAGGCCCGGTTTCGATCATGATGTCGATCTTGTAATCTTCCATGGCTGAATACAGGTATTCTTCCACAACAGGACTCAACCGGTGTATCTCGTCAATAAACAGCACATCATTCTCCTCCAGGTTGGTAAGCAGGCCGGCCAGATCGCCGGGTTTATCAAGCACCGGCCCGGAGGTAATCTTGATACCTACTCCCATCTCATTGGCAATGATATGAGCCAGGGTGGTTTTTCCCAGGCCCGGAGGACCGTGGAAAAGCGTATGATCCAACGCCTCGCCACGCTGGCGGGCAGCATGTACAAATACGCGAAGGTTTTCGATGATCTTTTCCTGCCCTGTAAAACTGGAAAAACTATCAGGCCGCAAAGCCTTTTCGTATTCCTTTTCGGCGTTGCTCAAACGATCGGGATCAGGATCAAGCAGCTGATTTTTTGACATTATTCTCTTTTTGAAATGCTTTCTGTCTTGAACTGGAATGGTGGCCGATGGGACAAAATCCTGGTGTACCTGTTGAAAAAAAAACAGAATGAAAAGATTATGATTATTGTCCTTTTCAGCTCACCTATGAAGTACAAAAATACTCTTTTCAATGAATAAAACCTCTGCCCTTCCACGGCACATTGAACCAGAATACTGATGTTACGTTACATATGTATTGGTCATAAAGATTCATATTTTTACAGTACCAATCAGGAATTATGTAAAACTTTTTTATTTTCTTCCTATTTTTATGAGACAAAAAACCTGTTAAAAATATAAAACCACAATAATTATGAACGAGATCGTAGTAGCCATAGATTTTTCATCTTGCTCCATCAATGCTACCCGCACCGCGGTGATGATAGCTAATGCTTTTGATGCAAATCTCACCCTGGTCAATGTATGCAAGCCTTGTAGCAACGAGTCTGTTTACCCTGATACGGAAGATGTACATCACCAGGAAGCAGAAAAAAGACTTAAGGAAATTGTGGCAGATTTCGCACCCTTGCTCAACAATGAAATGCGTTACAAGATACGCCATGGCAAGGTGTACTCAGAAATTGTAAATGAAGCCAAATACAATGATGCTATGATGCTCATAGCCGGCACACATGGCATATCGGGCTTTGAAGAGTACTTTATCGGCAGCAATGCTTACCGGCTGGTATCTCTTTCACCATGCCCCATTATGACCATCCGTACCATGTTCCAGAAAAGAAAGATCACAAAAATTCTCTTTCCCATTGACTCCTCGCGCGACACCCGGCAAAAAACCAATTTCGCCATTGATGTGGCCAAAAAACTTAAAGCCGAAATCAGGGTATTGGGAGTATATGACACTGGAATAAAAGAAATCCGCAAAAAGGTAAAGAATTACTCCCTGCAGGTGAAAAAGATTTTTGATCAAAACGGGTTGGATTCTTCTATAGACTTTGCCGAAGGGAAAAAAGCTTCGGGAATAATTCTCGACTACATCAACATCCACGATTTTGATATGGTAATGATGATGAGCGATAAAGATCAAAGCACCATGATCATTGGTAATGAAGCGCAGAGGGTGATCAACCATGCTCCTGTTCCTGTTTTGAGTATTCATCCTAAAGATACCTTCAGCTCTGCCTTTACCATGAGTGGTACAGGCTGATTTTTGCGCACGTAGGCTTTCCGAAAAATACCAAATGGACATATTATCAACCCATTACTTTTGCATTATCTGTTTTTTCAGTGCAAACCCATTTAATCAATCCGAATCTTAAACCTTGCTCGTTTTTTTACATTGATTTTCAGCAAGCTCTACACACAATAGTCATTTCAACGGGCTCAACGACCAGAAAACCCTTCTGAGACAGCCTCGTTGTTGTGTAGCATGAGATTGACTTTTCAGACATTCAGCAGAGGTAAAAAAGTGCACCTCAAATATACACACGGCTCGTTCCCTTATACCATAAGACCCTAAGGCCGTTCCAAATCATGAATGCGGGTGTTGACTGGCCTGTTCATATGGTTTGTTTTGATGGTCAGAGATTGACTTAAGCATTATATCAGTTGTTTTTCCCGAAAGGGGTAATATGGAAAAATCAGTCCTTAACCAATTTTAACACACCGGCGGGTAACGCCATTCCTTAGCTGTTTATTTCGTAGCTTTGTCCATCATTGTAATTAATGCTAAAATGCAGATCAAAAGGCTCGAAGAGGATATTTTCCGTATAGCAACCCAAGGGGATTTTAACCGGTTGGCATTGGAAATTTTTCACTTCCAATACCAGAACAATGAGGTGTACCGGCATTTTTGCCGGGCATTGCATGCCGATCCGGAGGATGTAACCCATTACAGTTTGATACCCTTTCTCCCCATCGAATTTTTCAAAACACACAAAGTGATCAGTGGCAGTGAAGTTCCCTCCCTTGTATTCAGCAGCAGTGGTACCACCGGCATGCAAACCAGCCGGCATTATGTAAAAAATCCTGAACTGTACCGAAAAAGCTTTGTGAAGGCATTCCGGATTTTTTTCGGCAACCCGCAGGATTATCATATCCTTGCCCTGCTACCAGGATACCTGGAAAGAAAAGATTCATCGCTGGTTTATATGGCACAGGAACTCATCCGCCTGAGCAACAGCTCATGGAGCGGGTTTTACCTGGATCAGGTGCGGCAACTGCAGGAAACAGTCCATCATCTGGCCGCTGACGCCCGGAAGGTTTTACTGCTGGGAGTAAGCTTTGCATTGCTTGATATGGCGGGGGAGTATCCGGTAAGTCATCCCCGACTCACCATAATGGAAACCGGGGGTATGAAAGGCCGCAGAAAAGAAATGGTACGCCAGGAGCTTCATGACATTTTGAAAAAAGCTTTTCATGTGGAGCATATTTGCTCTGAATATGGTATGACAGAGCTCCTTTCCCAGGCCTATTCAACAGGCGATGGAACCTTTTCCACTCCCCCATGGATGAAAGTAATGATCCGCGAAACCCATGACCCCCTCTCCTATTGTGCTCCAGGTGTGAGTGGTGGCATCAACATCATTGATCTTGCCAATATTCACTCCTGTTCTTTTATTGCCACACAGGATCTTGGAAAAGTTTTTGACAACGGAACCTTTGCAGTCACAGGGCGCTTCGATAGCAGTGATACCAGGGGCTGCAACCTGATGGTATCCTGAAAAAGCCCCCTTTCATGCCGGGTTATAACAACTTCCTACAGGTAAATATTTCACTATCTTACTCTGATTCAACGGTAATACATAAATTTTATCTATTTTTGGATTCTTTTGAGGATGATTACTAAGGAAAATTGAATTGGAAAACCCTTAAGATGTACAATAAAACCCAGAGATATCTTATATCCCTTTGGCTACTGCCACTAATGGTGCTCATCACATCATGTGGTCAGGATAGCTTTCATACCCGGAAGGCCGAAAAAGGGATATTGGATGCAGAAGGGATTTTTCTTGAGCCTTCCACAGCCCTTTATCTTGATGGAGAATGGCAGTTTTTTCCACACCAGCTTATTGATCCTGCAGACATTGGGTTTCAGCATGACTTCCAATACATTACTACACCAGGATTATGGAAACCTGCCAAAGGTTCACCCACAGTAACCTATGCCACATACCGGTTGCGCATTGTCAACCATGATCTACCCGAGGTTTTCAGCATCCGTAACCATCAAATATACAGTGCTTTTGCCCTTTACCTCAACGGAAAAAAGATACTCGCCAACGGGGAAGTAGGCACTGATAAGGAAAGTGAAACACCCTACTATCATCCGCGCACAGTAAGCATTCACAGCACTGCCGACACGCTTGATTTTGTACTTCATGTTTCGAATCACCACTACCGGCGGGGGGGAATGGCTGAGTCGTTTCTTATCGGCAACGTGTCAAGCCTGCAGCAGGACTATCTGAAACGGTCAGGTTTCGACCATTTCCTTATGGGAAGCTTGCTCATTATGGCCATTTATTACCTGAGCCTGTTTTTTGCCCTTCGTAAGGAAACTTCATCTTTTCATTTTAGCATATTTATTTTTCTTTCTATCCTTCGTATCTCGGTAACAGGCCAAAGATTGTTGCTTTTTATTTTTCCCGGCCTCCCATGGGATCTTATGTTACGCATAGAATATGGTAGTTTTTTCCTTGCTCCCATTTTCTTTACCTTATTTCTGAAGTCGGTTTTTAAAGAAGAAATAAAAATATATCTCATAAACATTGTCCTGGCGGTATCGGGCTTATCTACCCTTTTGGTCATTTTTACCCCGGTATCGTTTTTTACAACCCTCATGCCTTTTTATCAAACCTATACAAGTGTATTGGCAATGGTACTGATCTACTGGCTTATCATCGCAAAGATCAATAAAAAACAGGGGGCATTGGTGTTGCTGCTGGGAATCATTGTACTCTTTTCGGCCATGTTGCACGACCTGATACAGTCTTATAGCAGCCTCAGAGGCAGGGAGTTGTTTCCGGCAGGATTATTTCTGCTTATTCTTTGCCAGTCTTATGTGCTTTCCTTACGATTTTCACTTATTAACAAAGAAAATCAAGATCTGTGGGAAGAGCTTGACTACCAGAATCAGCACCTGGAGCGGTTGGTAAAAGAAAGAACCCACGAATTACTGGAACAGAAAAACCTGCTCGAGAATACAAATCTGGAATTAAAACAAAAAAAAGATACCCTTACCAGGCAAAGTAAGATCATGGAAGAGATCAATGAGTTGCTGGAGAAGGAGAAGGAAAAAACCGAACAGCTGCTGCTCAACGTTCTTCCCCGCAATATTGCCGACGAACTCAAAACCCAGGGCAAATCCGTTGCGCACAGTTATCCTGTAGTAAGTGTATTATTTGTTGATTTTGTTGGCTTTTCGAAAGTTTCTGAAAGACTTACGCCAGAACAGCTCATTCACGAGTTGCATTATCATTTTGCCTGTTTTGATGATATCGCAAAAAAATATAATCTTGAGAAGATAAAAACCATTGGTGATGCATACATGTGTGCAGGTGGCCTGCGCGAGGAAGCTACCGCACAGGATGTGAAAAACACTGTATCTGCAGCTCTTGAAATCAACCTGCTGATCCAGTCGCAACGCGAAGACAAACAGAGTCTTGACCAGCCTTGGTTAAACTGCCGTATTGGGATTCATACCGGTCCGGTGATTGCCGGGGTAGTGGGCAAATCGAAATTCGCCTTCGATATCTGGGGCCCTACCGTGAATATAGCAAAACACATGGAAACCGCCTGCGAGCCAGGAAAAGTAAATATATCGGAGTTTACCTGGCAACACATCAAGGATGATTTTCATTGCACTTCAAGAGGAATTATTTCCATGAAGCACAAAAAGGACATGCAAATGTTCTTTGTGGAAGGATCCAAAACGTAATAACTCCCTGCTGCTGTTTTGCTAAAGTTACAATACCTGTTGCGCATACCAGGTAAAAGCAGCGACAATAAATCCCAGGCCTGCTATGATCTCCAGTATGTAACCTGTTTTGCTGCCAAACTGCCGCCCATAAAGCAAACCACTGAAAGAAAAGAAAAAAACTGTTGCTCCCGTCAGCCATGCGACCCGCTGGAAAGGAATATCCAGAAAATTCAGGGCCACTCCTGCAAACAATCCATTGATTCCCAATGCAAAAGACATGGCAAGAATGACAGAGGTGAGGTTGATATCAAATACCTTTACGGAGGCTCGTTTTCTCCAACCGTGCATGATCATACGGTATCCTATCAGCAACAGCATAA
Source organism: uncultured Bacteroidales bacterium (assembly GCA_964453995.1). Classification (GTDB taxonomy): domain Bacteria; phylum Bacteroidota; class Bacteroidia; order Bacteroidales; family UBA7960; genus SKVR01. Next base: position 19,824 of record CAYVQC010000052.1, read on the forward strand.
CCATTACCACCCATTTCTCAGCATCCTCCACACGATTTTCCAGCAGGCCTGCTGCATAATAACCTGCCAGAAGCATGGCAGAGGCTGAAGCACCAAACAGCAGGGCTGCCTTTAACGAAATGCCTGATTTCAGTGGCTTACCGCTGCGGGTATTACTCAGGCAAACAGAGAAATACCCTGCGGCTATCACAAAGGGGAAAAGGTACGTCAGTATTATATTGATGTGGGTCATATGATCACGGTAATTTGATCTTCAGGGTTTCTATTTTCAGCAGGGAAAGGATTTTCTCCAGTCCTTCGGCATCAGCCTGGTCAAAAGAGTTGAAATCTTTGCTGTCAACATCAAGCACGCCTATCACCTTTCCGTTGATATCGTGCAGAGGCACAACAATCTCGCTGTTGCTGCGGCTGTCGCAGGCTATATGTCCGGGAAATTTGTGTACATCGGGCACAACAATGGTTTTTTGTTCGTTGATCCCCGCCCAACAAACACCCTGGTTACGCTCCAGCAACTGGCAGGCTGCAGGGCCCTGGTAGGGACCGGCGATTAGATCGCCATCATCAAGCAGATAAAAACCACACCAGAAATAATAATCAAACTTATGATGAAGTACTGCGGCGATGGTGGCCATCCGGGACAAACTGTTGCCCGGCTTCTGAAGCAAACTGTTTAGCTGATCGTAAATTCTGTTGTATCTTCCTTTTTTCTTTTCTGTATCCATGGGTAGAGTTTATATTATATTGCGAAGATACAAAAAAGGGACTATTAATTTTCGGGTTTGGGCTGGTGGACACTACATCCATAGCTTTGACAGGCTGAGCGACCGGACGCTTCAACAAGTTCAGCGACCGGCCGCTTCAACAAGTTCAGTAACTGTAGCAAAGATCCGCTTCGAGAGGCTGAGCGACCATCAATTTACACTTTTTCCAGTTCAACGGTAAAGTGCCTCATGATGGGTGCTTCAGAAACAATACGAAACCCTTTGGTAATAGAATCGCGTCGCTGCCAGATATTGTTGAGGGCAGCAGCAATATAATCCATATGATTGTTGGTGTACACTCTTCTGGGTACAGCAAGGCGCAATAATTCCAGCACAGGGTAACGGTTTTCGCGGGTTAAAGGGTTTCTGTCGGCAAGCAGTGTACCGATCTCTACTCCCCTTACACCGCTTTCGATATACAATTCCACAGCAAGGGTCTGGGCCTGGTATTCTTCTTTGGGCACGTGGGGTAAAAACTTTTTGGCATCTACAAACACAGCATGTCCGCCAGTAGGCACCTGGATAGGGATGTTGTACTCCTTAAGCTTTTCACCCAGGTAGGCCACCTGTCCGATACGGGCCTGCAGGTAATCAAACTCGGTGCCTTCCATAAGACCCTGTGCCAGGGCCCCCAGGTCGCGCCCGGCAAGACCGCCGTAGGTTAAGTACCCTTCATACATGATGTTGAAAACCGAAGCCTTATCGAAAATAGCTTTGTCGCGCAAGGCAATAAATCCGCCGATATTCACAATAGCATCCTTCTTACTGCTCATGGTGGCAGCATCAACATAAGAAAACATCTCTTTCACAATTTCCCTGATGCTCTTGTTTTCGAAGCCTTTTTCCCGTGTCTTTATGAAATATGCATTTTCGGCAAAACGGGCCGCATCAAATACAGGCATTACATCATATTTGCGGCAAAGCTCAGCCACCTGCCGTATGTTCTCCATGGATACAGGTTGCCCACCAGAAGTATTGCATGTTACCGTGATGATGCACATGGGTATTTTTTCCTTCGGATACTTTTTGAAAACATCCTCAAGCTTTTCAAGATCGATATTGCCCTTGAAGGGGTGAAACTGTGCCGTATTACAGGCCTCATCGATGGTGCAGTCTATGGCACGAGCCCTGCGGTATTCAATGTGTCCCTTGGTGGTATCGAAATGAGAATTTCCGGGCACTACATCGCCCTCTTTTATCAAGGCACTAAAAAGGACATTCTCTGCTGCACGGCCCTGATGGGTGGGCAAAAAGTAGGGCATGCCCAAAAGATTTCCGATCACATCTTTCAGCTTAAAGAAACTGGATGAGCCCGCATAACTTTCATCGCCAAGCATGATTTCCGACCATTGGTACTGGCTCATGGCTCCGGTACCGGAATCGGTGAGCAAATCGATGAATACCTGTTCACTGCGAAGGTTAAACAAATTGTAGCGTGCTTCCCGTATCCAGTTTTCACGCTCCTGCCGGCTGCTGCGATACAAGGGTTCTACTACCTTTATCTTATAAGGTTCTGCATAGGGTAATTCCATAGCAATATGGTTTTGTGTTTGAAAATAAGTTGATTGAATGGGGAAATAAGACGAACCATCAGAAAGATCGTTCGTATAACAGGTAGGTTGATATCAGTACGAATCTCTTCGCTTTATATTTATATAAACCAACTTGGTTGTATTTAACAAATAGTTGTAAAGCATAGATAATTAGCATTTTACCGTAAGCAAATATAATTTTATTTTTTCGGTTGAATGCAACAATCCGATACGTTCTGAAAAGAAATTTGTAAAATTTTCAGCACAAAAATAATATAGGATTCACCAGACACAAAAAAACAATAAGGAACAAACAAATCCATCGTCAGTTCCTTTACTTTAATACAAACAAAACATTATTAGCTGATAAAATTGGTGTTTCGCAATCCAGACGCAACACCGTTATAAGCCAACAAAGCAAAAGTTAATTTGATTCTCCATGGAAAAGTTCAGAACCTTCGCTGAGAAATTATTTCGTGACCATCATGCCGAGCAGTGTTTTATGCCATGCAAAACAGACAGCAATCGCTTCATTGTTGATATGATCCAATTGCTGTTTCCGCTTGATGTGCCCCGCAGTACCGATGAATACCTGCTACGATTCCGCGACTCGGAGTTGCAACTGAGAAAGCTTCTCAACAGCCTTAAACCCTTGCTCAAGGAAGATCCGGACACCATTAGCGGAACTTTTTTCGATGCTCTGGAAGATATTTATGAAAAACTGTATGCTGATGCCGAATCCATATACAAATTTGATCCTGCAGCAGCCAGTATCCAGGAGGTACTGCATGCGTATCCGGGATTTTTTGCCATTTCGGTATATCGCATGGCGCATCAGCTTACCCGGCAAAAGGTGCCTGTTCTTCCGCGCATGATTGCCGAATATGCCCACAGCCGCACCGGAATTGACATCAATCCCGGGGCTGCCATTGGCAACAACTTTTTTATTGACCATGGCACCGGGGTTGTAATCGGGGAAACAACTGCCATTGGCAACAATGTAAAGATATACCAGGGGGTAACCCTGGGTGCCCTCACCGTTGAAAAGTCACTCGCTACCACCAAACGCCATCCCTCCATCGAGGATAATGTGATCATATACGCCGGGAGTACAGTGTTGGGTGGAAAAACAGTAGTAGGTTACAACTCAGTGATTGGCGGCAACGTTTGGCTTACCGAAAGCGTTCCCCCCAACTCAATAGTATACCATAAAAGCGAAGTTCGCATCCGTACGGGTAAAAATTCTTCTGAACCCATAAATTTCGTCATCTGATTGCGCAGCAAATCCAAAATCTTACTTTAACAAAAAAACATTTAACGGCTATATTATGAAAGCACTATCCGTCACCGACCTGATTGGTCAAACGCCTCACCTTCGCATCAATCGTTTGTATTCAGAAAAGCATGAGGTATGGATAAAACTTGAAAAAAACAATCCCGGGGCCAGCATCAAAGACCGCATTGCCCTTGCCATGATCGAAACGGCAGAAAACAACGGAGAGCTCAAACCCGGTGGCACAATCATAGAACCTACCAGTGGAAATACAGGCATAGGCCTGGCCATGGTTGGGGCTGTAAAGGGGTATCGTGTTATCCTGGTCATGCCCGAAAGCATGTCGGTAGAACGCCGTCGTATCATGAAGAGTTTTGGTGCCGAACTGGTGCTCACAGCCCGCGAAAAAGGGATGAAAGGAGCCATTGAAAAGGCCACTGAACTGCTGGGGCAAACCCAAAACTCATGGATGCCCCGCCAATTTGACAATCCTGCCAATCCTGCCGTTCACCGTGATATTACCGCAAAAGAGATACTGGCCGATTTCCCCGAAGGATTCGACTACATGATCACTGGCGTAGGTACAGGCGGGCATATTTCCGGGGTAGCCCGGGAGATGAAAAAAATCTTTCCCCATATGAAGGTTTTTGCAGTGGAACCCGCCCTTTCACCCGTCATCAGCGGCGGAGAACCTTCGCCCCACCCCCTGCAGGGTATTGGAGCAGGATTTATACCCGGTGTTCTCGACAGATCGACTCTCGACGGAGTGATTACCGTAACCAAAGAAGAAGCATTTGAATTCACCCGGCAGGCAGCCCTGCAGGAGGGCTTGTTTATCGGAATCTCTTCAGGTGCATCACTTGCCGCGGTAAACAAGAAACTTTCGGAAACAGAAAAAGGCGCAAGAGTACTCACCTTTTGCTACGATACCGGCGAGCGCTATCTTTCTGTGGAGGGGCTGTTTGAATAGACCTACCAAACAATTGCAGAAATATCAGGCATCGTGCTACCTACGCACATGCAGATTTCACAAATAATTTGAACCTAAAAACCCGATCCATTATGAACACAGCAGTAGTAACCGGAGGAGCGCAGGGGATCGGAAAAGCCATTTCCCTGAAGCTGATCCATCAAAACATATTTGTTTTTTTGATCGACAAGGACAAAGATGCCCTGGAAGATTTTCGTAAGGAAAGCCCTGATATAAAGATGTGTGAGCCCGTTTTATGCGATGTTGCTGATGCCGCACTTTTGGAAAAAACCCTCAGAAGCATCACCGAACAGAAACCCTCACTGAAATATTTGGTGAATAATGCCGCCCTGTCGGAGTTCAAACCCCTTGAGGAGCTTTCCCTGGAAGAATGGAACCATGTGCTGACAGTGAATCTTACTTCATATTTCCTTACGGCCAAACACCTGGCCGACAGTTTGCGGCGAAATACAGGAGCAATTGTAAACCTCTGCAGCACAAGGGCTTTTATGTCAGAGCCCGGCACAGAAGCCTACTCAGCTTCCAAGGGTGGCGTGTTTGCCCTTACCCATGCCCTGGCCATGAGCCTTCAACCGGAGGTAAGGGTAAACAGCATAAGCCCGGGATGGATAGAAGTGGGTGCATGGCAGAAGAAAAGCCAACGCAAAACCCCCGTTTGGCCCGAAAAGCATCATAAGCAACATCCTGCCGGCAGAATAGGCCAACCTGAAGATGTGGCTGAATTGTGCTGGTTTTTGCTCAGCGAGAAAGCCGGTTTTATCACCGGCCAGAATTTTACGGCAGATGGGGGGATGACCCGTAAAATGATTTATGAACACGATGATTTAAATCCCTCTTAGCCTCTTTACTTCGTTGAAATGGTCTATAGCCTGTTTCTCAAAGCGCTCACGTGATGATTTGCGGTACTCTTCAAATTCAATCTGCACCTCCTTAAGCTCTTTGTTTTTTTGGTTGGTAACCATTTGGCAACGGCGATACATAATAAAGGCTATAGCGAAGAGAATGGCCAGTATACCGATTATCGACCATAACAAAAGATTGTAAAACGTTTTGTTGATGGGCAATCCAAACAGGAAAAGGCTATCGCGTTCGCGAATGGCCTCATCTCGCTCGTCATAAGTATTGGTGAGCAATGTTTCCAGTGAGTCAATCTGGTTTTGATGTCGCCTGATCTGTACATTAAGATCCTCTATTTCAGAAAATGCCTGTCGCAATGAATCCAGCGAATTGTTTTTTATTTGCTGGAACATATCCTCGCGGATGGCCCTGAAATTATTATAAATATTGGTTCTTTGCTGCAGGTAATCATATTGTTCCTGCAGGGTTCCCTCTTCTAATACTTCAGGAAGGGTTTGAGCCTCGCCATGGTGTAAACCTGTAACAAACAGAGCCGTAAACACCCAATACACAAGATACTTTTTTACTGTACTGATCATGATTTCTTACATTTTAAAATGAATGAGCAAGATTTTGCAGGAAAAAATTATACCAATATAGTACAAACAGTTATTTTCTGTGAAAGTTGTGATAAGGGGAGTATTTCGCAGCAAAAATAAAAAAAACCTGCGTATCTAAACCATGTACCGGCTAAAAATCATATCTGCCGGGAGATTTCCCCCCTGTAGCGAAGTATCTTCCCCTCACCCCTCACCTAAACCGGGCTGTGGCGGGCTTTCCGAAATCCACTGCCGGATATAATTAATGGAGAGTTCATTGAAGATTTCTGCCTTTTCAATATTTACAACATGCCCGCATTTTTCTATCACTGCCAAAGAGCGGTTTTTATACTTTTTCACCAGCTCCTTTACCGGTTCCAGCAAAATATAGTCCTGCTCCCCCATCACATACAGGGTAGGTAAACCGGGGTCTTCGGCTTCCATGCGGCTTAGCTTGGCGGTAAGGCGCCTGGTAAGTTTAAACCAGCGGATAAACTCATGCCGGGCAAGTTTGCGGGCTTCGCGAATAAATACATTGCGCGATTCTTCGTGCTGATCCATGGGCATAATGATAAAAGCAAAAACCTTGTATAACCACATGTAAGGTACCACTTTGTGAAAAATTCTTCCCAGTTTTACCAAAAATCGCGATTTCATATTGAGCCGGGTAATAGCTCCTACCAGGATCATGGAAGATACATACTCGCGCCGGATCTCGGCAAGCTTGCGCACAATAATGGTACCCATGGAAACCCCTACAAAATGGGCTTTCTTTATCTTGCAGTGGTCCAAAACCTTTACTACATCAAGGGCTATATTTTCAAATGTGAAACGGTTGGAGGAATGGTCGGTAACATTGGCGGATTGCCCGTGCCCGTGAAGATCGATCAGCAGCAGGTTGAAATGACGGGCATAGCTCTGTATCTGTTTGTACCACACAACCGAACTGCCTCCTGCGCCGTGAATAAACACAACCCATTGGTCATTTTCGTGGTGGGGGTATATTTTGTGGTATAACATCTTATCTGAAAACGGCAAAAATATGTTTTATTGTTTAAAAAATTATCCAATTCAGAACATATCCATAGATGTGCCAAACTGTCTAAAAACGAACAACAATTTGCACTCATAGTTTGCATTTTAAGGTGAATATGGCTTAAAAAGAAGGCTGGAGACAAAAAAGATGCTGCCCGGCGTCCCGGGCAGCAGGTGTTTATTGGTGCAGAATACACAAATAAACCATTTACATTGTAAAATTAACAATAAAATAAATACAAACCTCAAACTCACCTTGTATAGAGCAAACAGGAAACACCTGTTTTTTTGAAAAGGCTTGCCCACCTTCCAATACTTTTTTACTTTTGATGCCCAACAAAATTGTATGCATACCCATGTCTATTCCACAAACCATTAAACTCTGCCCCATACCGGTCCGTCTGTTTTCCTTACTGGTCATATTGCTACTTTTTACGGGTGTTGGGTATGCTGTGAATAATGAAAAAAAGTTATTCACTGAACCACATATTTTGTTCATGGAAGATTTCAGCACCATTACCGGCGACCTTTCGGGGCATTGGTCTCTTACCGGCAATGCACATCCATGGAGCATACAGTCTTCTTCACATGCCGGCGGGCATACACCGGAGCTTAATCTTACCTGGAGTCCTTCCACAACAGGAACAAGCCGGCTTACAAGCCAACCCATTGATGTAAAGCCCGGCACCAGGCTGCGCCTGCGCCTGAAACAGCAGATCAGGAACTTTCACCTGGAGCAGGGCGAAACTGCGGCCATAGCAATTACCTTTGCGGGCAATGACAGCCTGGTGGTATTGTGGGAAAACCAGTTGCAGGATGACGTGGAGCAGGCTGAATACGAGTTTTATTTTGAAGTACCCGCTGAAAGCAATGCTCTGACCATCAGTTTTATGTTTTCCGGCAACAATTACAATATCTGGGATTGGTATATAGACGATATTGTGCTGGAAAGCCTGCGCGATCATCAGCTTGAAATTGTATCACTTTATGGCAATACCATCCCGTCTGCAGGCAGGGAAGAAATTTATACGGTACAGGTCAGGAACAGCGGCTTAAAAACCATTGAAAACTACACTGTATCCCTGGTGCATGAAAATGGCAGCGAGCTGGCTGCCCTTGAAGGAATACCCATTGCTTTTGGCGATACCTTACTGTACCAGTTTCCATGGAGCCCAACGCAAAGAGATATTGGCAAAAATACCATTCGGCCAGCCATAAAAAGTACTCACCAGTCGGATTCTATCATGGGAGAACCCCTGGAGTTGCTGATACAACCCAAAGATATTTATGGCTTTACCCTGGCCGAGGGAGATGAGAGAAATACACTACCCATTAACTTTCTCTGGCACAACAGCCTAAGCCAGTCGGTGTATCCGGCAAAAGAGATTCCCGTCGCCAGCGGTTACCTCACCGGGATCATGTACCAGGGGTTTTTCAGCGAGGATTTTAATAACACCACCCTGCAGATCTGGGTGGGAGAGTCGGACTCATCAAACCTGGAACAGGGGTGGATAGAACCCGGCACCTTAACACGTGTACTGGACACCGTAATGGACCTGGATGCCGGAGAACAGAATATCTTTCTTCCGTTTGATATTCCTTATGCCTACCGCGGAAACAACCTTGTAGTAATGGCTGTAAAGAACCACGAAGAATGGAGCAGCGATAATTACTTTCTCACACGTGAGGCAAAAACAGAAGCACCCGTAAGAAGGGTACAGAGGGACAACATCCCCTATAATCCCTCACAATTAGACGAGCCCGGAGCTACATCTATGTACCTGCCCATGATGTCTGTCTTTTTTGCTTCACAGGCCCTCATACTCCGTGACCTGCAGGCTGAGGGGGCAGATAACAAGGAGCAACGCAAAGAATTGCCCGAAGAGTTGCAGGAATTGTTCAGGCAGGCCATTGAAACAGCCACCGAAGAACATGCGCGCCAGCAAAAAGAGCAACAGCAAGAACAGGAACAGCAGGAGCAGCAAATACAACAGGAAGCCGGGTCAGCCTATGACGGCATCGAGATCACCGAATTCATTTTCAATGAAACCATGACCAAGTTGGGGGCAGATTTTTATTACTTCTTTTTCCAGCAATGGAGAAACCCTACCAATATTGAAGGCCTTTCCATCTATGTAATCGAGAAACCTCTTCCAGGGATGGGCGGTATCATCAGCATAAAAGTAGAAGATCGCATTGTTTTCCAGAGCATGCTCAGGCCTAACGTACAACAGATCAAAGATGCTGCCACCGCCGCAGTGCAGCGCACTCAAAGCTATTTCGTCAATTACAAACAGATACAGGAGCAACTGGATGGAGATGACCAAAGTGGGACTGGGATATATTAACGGAGGGGATGGTATCAGCACCCTGGATTTCGCAACCCGGCTTATTAAGAATCATTCTAAATAAGCCTTTTTACAATGGTATTCTCCTGGTATTTTTGTTGTATCCTTTCGTTTACAGGCATACCTTTCGCAACCTAACCTGCTGGCAAATAGGGGTATTGACTGACCTGCATCCTTCGGATTTAACAACAAATTCATTGAAAAATCATTAGGGTTTTCCCTATCATACAACAGGGTTTTACTGGCATAAAATTTAGGGGTAAATTCCTATTGTGCAAAACTACAGCTTCTCATATGTTTACAAGTGGAAATTTTAAGCAGACGAGCAGCCTGATTTAACACATCAGCCTCTTGTTGCTATTTGAGAGGAAAACCGGATATAGCTAACAGGGAAAAAAATTGACGCATTTTTGCCCGCCACACCCTACCTCCCCCCACTGTGGCAAAAGTTATTCCGGTAAAGGTGAAGAGAAGTAATCTTACGTTTGATATTTAAAAACTGTATTGGCTGATTACAATGTAAACAGCAGAGGGCGAAGCTATGGCAATGGCATACATTCAGACAAAAGGAAACAATACATCGCGGCTCAAGACAGAAAAACCCACAAGGGATTATGTATCGTCATATCTTTTAATCAACCTATGGTATAACCTTTAACAAGTCAATTTTGCCAGGGACAAAATTGCAGAAACACACTTAAACCATTTACATTTTTACCCGCAGGCCGCCGGGCCTGCACATTACACAAATCAAATCATTTACAAA
>CAYVQC010000053.1:0-29792 GCA_964453995.1 uncultured Bacteroidales bacterium
TGACACTTTTGATTTATTCTGGCACTTTTGACACTTAACCATGCCATCCCTTTTGGGTGGAATGGTTTAAAATACCCTCTAGGGGGGCGAAAATATTTTTGCCTAATGGGGTTTTTGACTTGGGGTATTTAAATTATTTACAGGATGTGGAATTTTAGTGGTCGGGCGAACCTTAAGCCGTCCGACCACATGTTCTATATGGAATTGAAAATGGCGGGTTAAGTTTTGTAAATCCAAAATTGCTTCATCCTCGTTACAGGATTCTTATTAATATACCTCATCTTTATTACAATTGTAATTTTAAAATGCATTATCTTTGTTACAAATAGATATCTTGGTATTTGTAAACGTTCAAAAAAGGTCGCTTTGTTAGCTGTAGAGGTATTCTTGCCTTTTTATCTACCCTTAACCCGTATTATGGGCCAACGAAAACTTTTTATCTGTCAGTAAACCTTCATAAATGCTGGTACTGAAGGTACCTCTTTTCTTGTTTACCCTGGCGTCAATATAAATGGGGAGGGTGCCGTTTTTCTTTGGGGCATCTTCACGAAGGTAGAATCGCACAGTAAGCCTCATAATGGGTGTTTATTTTGTAGCTATTTTGTAGTACTTTTTGAGCAAAACTATGCAAATGTCAATTTTATTCTTTTACTCCCCATATCTAAAACCCCCTAAAAACAAAAGGATTGAAAGCCATGCTTCCAATCCTTTTTTGTATGTGGAGGTTTCGAGCGGATTCGAACCGCTGTAGGAGGTTTTGCAGACCTCTGCCTAGCCACTCGGCCACGAAACCCTGTTTGGGACTGCAAAAATAATACATTTATTTGTGCCGACAAAATATTATTTGGCAAGTTGGTTGTTGATTTCAATACCCTGTTTCCGCCCATTCCTCCCATCTTCAATCCGAAAATCGTATAATCTTACAATCATCCCATCTTCCATTCAAAAATCCGCCCATCTTTAGTCATTCTATCATTCATCCAAAAATCCAACCATCTTCACTCCCATCCCTACTTTTCCATTGCTACCACCATATCTTTTACTGTATCTTCCATATTGCGGTAGGAAAGGCCCAGGTTTTTTTTGCTTCGTGTGGTATCGAGTTTGATGGGGTATCCCACATTGCGTTTTACAAATTTTGGTGTTACACCAAAAAGGCCTCCAATAACCATCAGCAGAGGTTTGGGTGCTTTGCCCAGGGGCAGGCGATACTTACCAGGGAAGAGTTTTTTTACCATGGCTGCCAGGTCTAATACACTCATGGTTCGTTCGGCCAGGATATGTCTGCCGGATGCATCTTCCTTTTCCATTGCCAGGATGTGGGCATGGGCCACATCACGCACATCCACAAAGCCGAAATACAGGTCGGGAGCTCCAAAAAAGAATTTCCCCCCAAGCATATCTTTCATAAAATTGATACTTTCTGAGTCGGATGCACCTCCCAGTGGAGGTCCCATGACAAAGGAGGGGTTGATGACTACCAGTTTCCATTGGTCCTGGTTTTCGGCTAATTTCCAGGCTTCTTGTTCTGCAATTACTTTAGAGTAAGAATAGGGTTGATGGGTAGCCGAACTGCTGGTGTTGAAGTATTCTTCCGTAAATTTTTCAATGCCTAATTCTCTCATATCAATATTGTCGCCATGCACAGCGGCTACGCTGGAAGTGAGGATAACTTTTTTTACGGTGCCTGATTTTGTGGCGGCATTGAGCACATTGCGTGTGCCTTGCAGTGCAGGGTCAAGCAGATCTTTTTGTGCATCCCTGAAACGAAGTGTAAAGGGTGAGGCAACATGGATTACCACATCTGCTCCTTTGGCAGGGGAGTCAAAGCTGCCTTCTTTCAGCAGGTTTGCTTCCCATATTTCCAATTTACCCTTTGCTGTTGGCGTAATTGAACTGAACTGCTCAAATTTCTCCTTCCTGTTTTTGTCCCGCACAGTCATACGCACTATGTATCCTTTCTCCAGCAATTCTTTTACTACCCAACTACCAATGTAGCCGGTGCCGCCTGTTACAAGTATGGTTTTTTCTGGCATTATTTTGCTTTTTTCTGTTGTTAATAAATAGTCATGACTCTTTCAATAACAATGATTTTGTGTGTATGTTTGAAATTGTGTCTTTTAATCCTAAAAGGTTGCCTTTTGATGGATAACCGAATGTGGTATTGTGATAAAACTCTGGCATTGTCGCTCCATAATAAGTCTTTTGGGTGGTATTATTGAATAATTTTGTTTACTTTTCGACTACTTTTTCAAAAAATATGAAAGGAAAGATTCTTATTATTGGTATAGTGTTTTTTGCTTGTTCGTCAGGAAATTTAGTATTTCCGAATGAAGAGCAAGTTGATTCAGCCATCCTTAAGTACCAGAAAACTGATAAACCACTGGTAAAACTCAACTTGCTTTTGGATGAGATTATCCCTCACTATATGCAGAACAATCCTGATAGTGCCCTTTATTTCGGCTTGCAGGGCAAAAACATTGCAGATTATGCAATCGCGGGTTCCGACAGCCAGGATACAATCAATCTTTTTAAGCAGCGAAAAACCAGAATATTACGGTTTTTAGGCAATGTTCATCTTGCCCGGGGGCAAAATGAAACTGCCATAAAATATTTTCATGAATCTCTGGAAATATCAGAGTCGTTGGAAGATAAAGACGGTATTGCCCGGGACTATGTTAATATCGGGAATGTTTTGATGAGTGAAAAGATGTTTGCCGAGGCCCTGGGATTTTTTGAACAATCTTATATAACAGGAAGTGAACTGAACGACCTGAAAATTATGTCCGCTTCCAGCAATAACATGGGGAATGTATACCGTGAGCAGGGAAAAAGCCAGGAAGCTTTGCACCACTATTTCAGATCTCTTGAGCTTAAGGAAGAAATGGGTGATAGACGAGGGATGGTAAATACATTCAACAATATCGGTCTGGTATATAAAAATGAAAGACAATATGATAAGGCTATCGAAAACTATCTGAAGTCGTTTGAGATTGCTGAAGAAGTAAATAACCGTTTTGGGATGGCTATGGTATTGGGCAATCTTTCCAATGTTTATCTGGCTATGGCTGAGGAAGAGGGACTTTCGGCAACAGGTAGAAACTCGCGGCAAGCATTGTTAAGACAAGCCGTGAATTATGGTCTTAGGGCAATGGAGGTAGCCCGGAGTGTAAAGGCATTGCCCAGGGTAAATTATGCTTCAAAGTTTCTGATGAAGGCATATCGTGAGTTGGGCTTACACAGGCAAGCTCTGGAATATGCTGAAATATATATTGAAACCCGCGATAGTCTTTTCAATGAAGAAAAAACTGCTATCATCGCTGAGTTGCAAACCAGGTTTGAGAGCGAGCAACGCCTGCAGGAGATCAGCAACCAGCAATTGATCATTGAAAAGCAACAAGTAGAGAATCAGCGCCAGCGATTGCAAAGTAACTTGCTCCTGGTCATTATTTTTTTTCTAATATTTACCGCTATCCTTTTGCTGATGCAGTACCGGCAGAAAGCCAAAAACCACAAAGTTATCAACGAAAAGAACTCCATGCTCGAGCGGGCTTATGAAGAACTGCAGTCTATCAACGAAGAATTGGTAGTGCAGCAGGAGATCATCAAGGAGAACCTGGAAAAGAAAATTGCGGTGGCCGAACAGATGCTTGATTTCAAACAAAAATTTCTGGCCCAGATGAGCCACGAGATCAGGACCCCTCTTACCGGTGTGCTGGGCATTACCGATGCCCTTGAGAAAACGCCCCTTAACGAAGAACAATCACATTACCTGGATATCCTGAAGTATTCGGGAGAAAGTCTTATCGGGATCATTAATGATGTGCTGGACTATTCCAAAATTGAGGCAGGAAAGCTGGAGTTGAAGAAGAGTGTGTTCAATCTGGCCGATATGCTGTCCGCTTCAATCAACCTGTTTGCCGGAACCAACCGCAATGAAGTAAAGCTGGAGATGGAACTCTCTGATAATCTTCCGGGTTATGTTGAAGCTGACGAATTGCGCATAGGGCAGGTGATCAGGAATTTCCTTTCCAATGCCATTAAGTTTACTGAGAAAGGGAAGATAGTTTTGGGAGCAGAAGTGGTAGAGCCTGCCAACCAGGGGCAACAGGTTCTCATAAGGATCTGGGTGAAAGACACAGGTGCTGGCATCCCGACTTCGCAGATTGATCAGCTTTTCAAACCTTTTTCGCAGCTCAGGCGCTCAGACCTGAGGCCAGCAGAAGGCACCGGCCTGGGTCTTTCCATTTGCAAAGAAATTGTAGTAATGCACGGTGGGGAAATAGGGGTAAACAGTACACCCGGAGAAGGAAGTGAATTTTGGTTCACCGTTTCAATGAAGATTCCTGAAAAAGGCGATCAACCCAGCTCAGTAAAACAGCCCAGGGAATTTTCTTTGCCCACCAGGCTGGCAATCCTGCTGGTTGAGGATAAAGAGGTGAATAAAAAAGTGATGAAGCTTTTGCTAAGCGGGTTAGGACATGAGGTAACCGTGGCGGCCCATGGGAAAGAGGCAGTGGAGCTTTTCCAACCCGGAAAATTTGACCTGATCCTTATGGATATTGAAATGCCGGTTATGGATGGTGTTACAGCTACAGCTCATCTGAGGGAGAACTACAGCAACCTGCCGCCGATTATCGGCCTTAGCGCCAATGCCCTGGAAGGTGATCGCGAAAAATACATGTTGGCGGGCATGGATGAATACCTCACCAAACCTTTTAATGTTGATGCTTTTCTCAGGGTAGTAGAGAAGGTTATTCGTGTAAAATAATCCCCAATTTGTATATTTCCCGATAAATTTCTTTTCCCCGGGATTCCAATCTCTGGCTTAGGTTTTGGCCGGGATGTTCTTGAAGTGGTAGTCTTGAATCAGGGCATTGTTTGCTATATTCTGGGTACTACTACCCACTCTCCCAAAATATCAAAAACCATTTGAATTACCTTCGATTTGTAATTTTGCCGCTCCTCAAATGTCACAAGGTACTCCACGATCAGTACCAGCTTCTCATTTTGTATGTCGATAAAAAGATGTGGAGTCCTTTTATGCACGGAAATGCTTTCAATATTGATGGCCAGCCTGGAAAGCAGCTGTGCACTGTTGGGAGGCATCTGGTAAAGCTGAAATCTGATACTTTCCTGAAAAACGGTTTTGCCAAGGTTGGCAATACTTTTTTCAAGGAAAAGCCTGTTGGGTACCCTGATATAGTCCTCTGGCTGCATGGGAGTATTGTCTAACAGCACGTAGAAGGTGCCGATATGGATCACCTTTCCTTCATCATCGCCAATCCTGATATAGTCGCCAATCCGGAATGGCTTTTTGCGCAGCAGGATCATCCATCCGAAAAAAGAAAGCAATACGTCGCGCACTGCAAATGCAAGTCCTGTGGCCAGCAACCCGATAAACAGGGTTATATTGCCCAGGGAAACCCCAAAATGATGAAGGATCACGAAAATGGCCACTCCATATATGGTCCAGCTGTAAATTTTGGAATAGAAAATTCTCTCTTCGGGCTCGTCAAAGAAATTAAATATCCTCCTGATGGTTAGCCTTAGCAACAGGCTGGCAATTAAAAGGGTAGCTATGACCAGGGAGATGCTTCTGATGTTGATAATGAACCCATCGGGAAGGGTGATGATACTTTGATGATGCAGGTATAGCAATAATTGCAGGATGATCAGCACCAGTGAAAAGGTGATCACAGAGACACTCAGGAATTTTAGGCGTAATCGGGTCATAGGTTCGAAAGATTTAAATTTTCGTATACAAAAATAAGAAATTGTACCCACGCGACTTCGGTCAGTTTAGGTTTAGCAATTTTATTTCCCCGAGGATGTTGTAAAAAATAATTGGCTGCAGGCTGATGAACAATCTTTCCCCAAAACAGATTATACTCCTCCAGACCCTAATTGAAAACCGGATGTTTCATGGCTCGCCCGCGGCATATCATTGCTAAAACGCAACATCGCCCCTGGCCACTTCCCGCAGGCCAGTGGCAGTATTACCAGGAATGGAACCAGGCGCTGTTTCTCCACTGGGAGGTTCCCTTCAACCTTTTGCGCCCACTGGTTCCTTCGTCATTGGTGCTGGATAACTTCAACGGAAAGTATTTTATCTCTCTTGTTCCCTTTATGATGCAAAGGGTGAAACCTCAGATTCTTCCCTCCTGGAGTGTAGTCTCTGATTTTTATGAGATCAATGTGCGCACCTATGTGGAGCATAATGGCAAAAAGGGTGTTTATTTCCTGAGTATCGAATGTCAGAAAGCTTTCTCCGCTTTTTTTGCACGAAATTTTTCGGGGTTGCCTTACCATAAAGCAAACATTCATTATCAGCACCAAAGATGGATTTCCCACAATCCGCAAAAAGGTTTCAAACTGGATGTTTCTTTTGTGCCTGGTGCTAAAATTTTGGGGAAATCAGCACTCGACATTTGGTTCACCGAGCGCTATTGTCTCTATCATTTTATCCAGGGTCGTACCTGGATCTTTGAGGTCCACCATGAAGAATGGGACCTTTATGATGTTGAGGTGAATATTGAAACACTACACTATCCTGTGGGCAAAATTGAACCCAGGCCCCTGCAGATATACAGCACTCATTTTTCGCCTGGTGTGCAGGTGCTCACCTGGCCACGAAAACCTGTATAGAGTTTTTTGAGGGACTCAATGTTTCTAAGACTGTCTTTGGGTAAAGTGAGACCTGTCGGCCCGTTTTTGATACCCTTCCCATGAAGTGGTATAGTAGTTTTGCAATGCAAACCGGATCTCCTGATCTTGTTGCTTTCAATTTTTTAATTCAACCCATCCCAAAATTGCAGAGCTATGAAATATTTTTTTTCCATCCTGATCCTTCTTCATGGGGCTATTCACCTCATGGGTTTTGTTAAAGCATTTAACCTGGCACAAATCGATAATCTTTCGGCCACCTTTACCCGCGGCCAGGGGCTACTTTGGCTAACGGCATTTCTACTGTTCAGCACCTGTGCAGCCGGATATTTTGCCGGAAAGAACTTCTGGCCCGCCGTTGGTGTGGCAGCAGTGGTTTTGTCGTCGCTGCTTATCTTCACCAATTGGTCCGATGCACGTTTTGGTATGATCCCCAATGTCGTCATTGCCTTTTTAGTTTTTGCAGGTTATTCATCCCTCAGGGTTGATCGCATGATTGCAAACGAAACCCGGCAGATCCTGAAAGGTCAATTGGCAGATACCACTGAGATTATCTGCTTCAAGGACATTGAAGCACTGCCATTTCCTGTTCGCAAATGGATAGAAAGAAGCGGCATGATAGGTAAGCCAGCCATCGCTAATGCAAAGTGCCACCAACATGCACTCATGAGAATGAAACCGGATCAAAAAGAATGGTATGAAGCGGAAGCATTGCAATATACTACTACTTCAAAACCGGCATTCATCTGGACAGTAGCACTGAACATGTCACCCTTTATGCAAATTCGGGGAAGAGATAAGTTTGTGGAAGGCAAAGGGGAAATGCGTATGAGAATGAATGATCTTATTACGGTTGTGAATGAAACTGGGCCTAAACTCGATGAAGGAACTCTGCAACGCTACCTTGGAGAGCTGGTGTGGATGCCATCACTGGCATTGAGCCCTTTCATTACCTGGGAACCTGTTGATAGCATGAGTGCCCGCGCCACCATGGAGTATAAAGGAGTGTCGGGAACCGGTACTTTTTATTTTGGTGAAAATGGCGATTTCTTGAGATTCGAAACTTTGCGCTATATGGGTAACGACCCTGATGCAAAGCACTATACATGGGTAATTACTGCTGATGATCACCAGGAGTTCCAGGGGATAAGGGTTCCCTCTCAAATGCAGGCAACCTGGAAGCTCGATGAAGGAGACTGGACTTGGCTGAAACTCAGGATAACCCACCTCAGGTACAATGTTTAGCCAGGATTGGCAAAAACACCATAAATTATTCATTCCCGCTTTATAGATTATTGCTGCAGGGTTGCTTATTAGTCCATTGTTTTGTATCTTTATTGTCTGAAAATTAGCAACATATGCATGATGCGGTATATTTTAAGGAGTTGGATAATGGAGTGGTGGAATGTTTGCTTTGCCCTCAACATTGTATAATAAGACCTGAATCGTGGGGGAAGTGTGGTGCACGGTTCAACCAGGGGGGAAGGTTGTATTCATGGTATTATGGCAAAATTTCTGCCCTGCACAGCGACCCTATCGAGAAGAAACCCCTTTACCATTTCATGCCTGGCAGGCAGATCCTCTCCGTTGGGTCTTATGGTTGTAACCTCGATTGCAGTTTCTGCCAAAATCATCCCATATCCCAGGGGGCTTTCGGTAAAGGAGACCATTACAGCTTTTCACCGGAAGAATTGACTGAAAAAGCCTTGCACATCCCAAATAATACAGGTATTGCTTTTACTTACAATGAACCCACGGTAGGATTTGAGTTTGTCCTGGAAACGGCCCGACTGGCTAAGCAAAAAGGGTTGAACACTGTATTGGTATCCAATGGTTATATCAACCAAGCTCCACTCGATGGATTGTTGGACGTGATGGATGCCTTTAATATTGACCTGAAGGCCTTTAACGAGGGGTTTTACCGTAAAGTTACCAGTGGAAGCCTGCAGCCCGTATTGAATACCATAAAAAGGATTATACACCGGAAGGCTCATCTTGAAATCACCCACCTTGTCATTCCAGGGATGAATGATGACAGGGAGGATTTTCGGGAAATGACACAATGGATACAAAACGAAGCGGGGAAACACACCCCCTTTCATCTCAGCAGGTTTTTTCCCCATTACCGGCTTTTGCTGGAACCCACTCCAAGGGTTACCCTCAAAGAACTTTATGAAATAGCGGCGAAGCAATTGTCTTTTGTATATCCTGGTAATATTACTCTTCACGAGGCAGCAGCACACACCTGGTGCCCCCAATGCGAAAGTCTTGTTATTCGGCGTGAAGGGTACAGTGCCATCATTGAAAATGCTGATGAAAAGGGATGTTGCCTTGTTTGTGGAACGTCTGTTTTCCGAAACTGAAACTGTATGAATGATACCATAAGAAAAGCAGCGGTTAGTGGTCGGTTTTACCCTTCCCGCAGGGAAGAGATTATATCTCTGATCGGAGAATTGGAGAAACAAGCTGTATCACTCAATGAAATTGCAGAAGAGAAGATACTGCTTGGCGCTGTTGTCCCTCATGCCGGCTATATCTATTCTGCGCGCCATGCCATTCCTTTTTTCAGACTGCTGGCCCGGCGTAAGCCAGCCCCGGAAACCATTATTGTGGTTTGTCCCAACCATTATGGTGAGGGGCCGGATGTTGCCCTGGATGCCAATGAATGGTGGGAAACTCCCCTGGGAAAGGTACAGGTGGACCGGGATTTCTACGATTTTTTGGATATCCCTGTTTCCAGCCAGGCACACAAAAGAGAACATGCTGCCGAAGTTATGCTTCCGCTTTTGCAGCATTATCTCAGCCATCCCTTTTCCATATTGCCAGTAAGTATAAAGGAGCAAACTCCCCCAATGGCAGTGAGCCTCGCAAAGATGCTCCATCAAGCTTGCCTGGCATTGCAAAAGGAGGTTGTTGTGATTGCCTCGTCCGATTTTTCACATTTTGTCTCACCCGAAGGCGGGCAAAGAAGGGATGATATGGTACTGGAAAGAATTTTGGCCAGGGATACAACGGGGGTTTATGATGTGGTGCAGCAGCACCGGGTTTCGGTTTGCGGTTATGGTCCGGTAATGACACTTATGGAAATGGGATCCCTGGCATTGGCTCATCCTGAACTAAAGATCATCAGCAGGGGGCATTCAGGGGAAGTCTCTCCATCAGGCCAGGTGGTGCATTACATTACCATTGTTTTGCTTGGCGATGAAAAGAACCAGAAATAGCCAATGGACGGGCCGGTAGTACCTGCCAGGAACATAATGTTAAATGGGAATGGATGGTTTTTGTGCTTTTGCCTGCTTTTTCCTTGACAAATTTTTATTAGGTTTGTTCTGTAATCAGTAAATCAATCGCTATGTCAAAGATATTGTTGGAAAATATGGAGTTTTTTGCTTACCATGGCTGTTTCCGGGAAGAACAGATTATCGGCAACCAGTTTGTGGTAAATATGGAGATCGAAACCGATACCCAAAAAGCCCAGCAATCGGATAAACTCAGTGACGCCCTCAATTACCAGGAAGTATACAATACCGTGCGAGAGCAGGTGGATATCAAAAGCCATTTGCTCGAACATGTAGGCAGAAGAATACTTGATGCTGTAATGGATAAATATAAGGGCATTACGTATGTAAAGTTGAAGATCAGTAAAATGCATCCCCCCATAGGAGGCAAGATGAAATGTGTAAGCATAGAGTTGGAAAGAGGGAGAAAGTAGAGCCATTGCCGGCACAGGCCAACAATGGAACGCAATTTTTCTTACTTTTGCACCTTTGCAAATATGTTAAAAAATACCTGAAATAAAATGGATCGTCCCGAAAACAAAACCCCCGAAAACAATAAGTCACTGAACTTTCTAGAGCAGATCATAGAAAAAGACATCAAAGAAGGCAAACACGGCGGACGTGTGCTTACCCGGTTTCCTCCCGAGCCCAACGGATACTTGCACATCGGGCATGCCAAGTCCATCTGCCTCAATTTCGGGCTGGCCCAAAAATATAACGGAAAAACCAATTTGCGTTTCGATGATACCAATCCCACCAAAGAAAGTACTGAATATGTGAATGCTATCATGGAAGACGTGAAGTGGCTGGGTTTTCAGTGGGAAGAGCCTGTTTTTTATGCCTCTGATTATTTCGATAAACTTTATGAGTTTGCCATTTACCTTATAAAAAAAGGAAAGGCTTTTGTGTGCGACATGACGGCAGAAGAGATGAGCAAAGGGCGCGGTACACCACAAGTTCCAGGTGTGGAAAGTCCCTGGCGCAATCGCAGCGTGGAAGAAAATCTAGACTTGCTGGAACGCATGAAGAACGGTGAATTCAAAGATGGATCAAAAGTTTTACGGGCCAAGATTGATATGGCCTCACCCAATATGCACATGCGCGATCCGGTGATGTATCGCATCATGCATGCACACCATCACCGCACAGGCGACAAATGGTGCATTTACCCCATGTACGACTGGGCACATGGGCAAAGTGACTACATCGAAGGGGTAACACACTCGGTGTGCACGCTTGAGTTTGAGGTACACCGTCCCCTTTACGACTGGTTCCTCGACAACCTCGACATTACAGGTGACCGCCCGAGACAATATGAATTTGCCAGGCTCAACCTCAGCTATACCGTTATGAGCAAACGCAAGCTGCTGCAACTGGTGGAGGAAAAGCTTGTTAACGGGTGGGACGACCCACGTATGCCTACCGTTTCCGGATTGCGCCGCAGAGGGTATACCCCCGCTGCCATCAGGGCTTTTGCCGACAGGGTAGGGGTGGCCAAACGAAACAATGTGATCGAATTATCCCTGCTGGAGTATTTTATCCGTGAAGACCTTAATAAGAATGCTTCCCGGGTAATGACAGTGCTCAACCCCGTGAAACTTATTATTGACAATTATCCCGAAGGCAAAACCGAACAACTGCCTGTTAAGGTAAATCCGGAAGATCCTGAGTCGTGCTACAAAATGGTCTCTTTTAGCAGGGAGCTGTACATTGAAAGAGAGGATTTTATGGAAGATCCTCCCAAAAAGTTCTTCCGTCTTGCACCAGGGGCCGAGGTACGACTCAAGTATGCCTACATCATCCGGTGCGATTCTGTAGTGAAGGATGACAGTGGAACTATTACCGAAATCCATTGTACCTACTTCCCGGAAACCAAAAGCGGGTTGCCATCGGACAAGAAGGTAAAAGGCACGCTGCACTGGGTAAGTGCTCCCCATGCCTATGAAATAGAGGTAAGGCTTTACGACCGCCTGTTTACTGTTCCCGAACCCGAAAATGTTGAAGAGGGGAAAACGTTTAAAGATTACCTTAATCCTGATTCCTTAAAGATCGTTACAGGCTATACTGAGCCGGTTGCCATTGGCGTTAAGCCGGGAAGGGCTTTTCAGTTTGAACGGCTGGGATATTTCGTGGCAGACCCCGATAGCAATGACGAAAAAATGGTGTTCAACAGGGTGGTTACCCTCAAAGACTCCTGGGCAAAAATAGAAAAGAAAGGCAATTAAAATACAGGTTGTTTCTTGCTCCATTAAACCCATTGACCTCAGCGTCTTTGGGTTTTTTTTGTGAAATGGTTGCTGTTTCGTTTTTGATAGCTGTTGGTTGAACAAAACCCGGGAAAAATAAGTTTCCAGGCTAAAAATATCTTTTACTGGCTTTTTCGCTTTCCATTTGTCAGTGCATTTTACCGTTTTTGTTTTGGTAATATTTAAACAGCATCATGAGTTTACACCATCTGTATCGTCGACAGGTACTCCATACCTCCCCTGAAAAAGCGTGGGAGTTTTTTACCAGGCCTGAAAACCTTAAGGTAATTACACCCAAATTCATGGGTTTTGACATTACTTCCTTTAGCGGGGAGAGAAGACTTCATGCCGGACAAATCATTACCTATAAAGTGAGGCCATTTTTTGGTATCCCATTTAACTGGGTAACAGAAATCACCCATGCCAGGGAACCTTTATTCTTTGTTGATGAACAACGACTGGGGCCCTTCCTGTTCTGGCACCATAAGCACTACCTGGAGCCACTGCCCGATGGTACTATCGCCATGATCGACTCGGTGCATTACAAGGTTTTTTACGGTTGGATCGGATCGTTGCTAAACCGGCTTATTGTAAAGAAACGGCTTGATTACATTTTTGACTACCGCACCAGAGTGATCAAAGAGATTTTTGACCACTCCGGGGTTGCTGTTTGATAAAAAAACTTTTCGTCAAAGCATGTAATGCTCACCCGATATACGTCTCCACAATTTTGCACTTTCCCTGTGGGGTGAGCCTTATGTTTTTCAGCTCAGCAGGAATAAGGGCAACATTGCCGGCCTGCAGTACTTCTACTCCACCAGAGTAATTGATCATACAATTGCCTTCTATGCAGCTGTAAATAACGAATGAATCCAGGAAGCTGTAGTCTATCTCTCTCTCTTTGTTAAAAGCCATCATGCGGGTAGTGAAATAGGGCGATTTCACCAGTTCGCAAAACTGATTTTCTTCCAGGGCATAAGGCGTCTTGTACTGATCCTGTTTGTTAAAGTCAAGTACCTCAACAGCCTGCCCGGTATGCAATTCGCGGTAATTGCCGTTTTCATCCCTGCGGTCCCAGTCATAAACGCGGTAGGTTACATCAGAGGTTTGCTGGATCTCCAGGAGGGTTACTCCTGCCCCGATGGCATGAATCCGTCCTGCAGGAATGTAAAACACATCACCGGGCCTGGCCTGTTCCACATTGAGAATCTCTTTTAGTGTACCGTTGTTGAGGTGTTCAACATAAGTTTCTTTATCTACATTTTTGCTAAAGCCGGCAATGATCTCAGCTCCGGGTTGGGCATCCAGCACAACCCACATCTCGGTTTTTCCGAAAGAGTTGTGATGTTTCATGGCGTAACTGTCGTCGGGATGAACCTGTATGGACAGATAACTTTCTGTGTCCAGCAGCTTTATCAGGAGGGGGAATTCCTGTCCGTACTTTTCAAATACCCTTTCACCCACCAGTTCGCCCATATAGATCTCAATTAGCTCACTGATGTTGTTGCCGGCCAGAAAACCATTTTCAATCACAGAGAGATTTCCGCTCACCCCGGATAACTCCCATGATTCGCCGCAATTTGCGAGGGGAGAGAAGTCTTTGTTAAAAAGGCTCTTCAGGCGTTTTCCACCCCATATCTTTTCTTTATAGATGGGTTTGAATTTTAATGGGTACAGCATGGGTAAAAAAGGTTTTGGGTTTGCAATATAAATTAGGAAGCTTCAGAATTCAGCCCGGGCAGGGAGGGCTCTGCATGGGCGGCTGGTTTACATAAAAAATCCAACAGGGCAATGGTACTTACCTTTGAAGAGGTAAGAAGCCCATTGCCCTGTCAGCAGGTTTGTAAAAACACAGCTTTGGGGATGTAGTGTTGTTTATTCAGGCCATTGGGCTTCATCAGCTTCGAGGTCGATCATTACGCCCCAACTCACACTTACCAGCTTGTCATTCTCAAAATAAAAATCAATTACGGCATCGCTGAAAGACACCCTGCGTTCGCCCCACTCTTCATCTTCAATGTCCAGCTCCTTGAAACCGTTAGCTTTCATAAGTTCTACCACGCCGGCTTCATTCAGGGAAAAAACTTCCTTGCC
Source organism: uncultured Bacteroidales bacterium (assembly GCA_964453995.1). Classification (GTDB taxonomy): domain Bacteria; phylum Bacteroidota; class Bacteroidia; order Bacteroidales; family UBA7960; genus SKVR01. Next base: position 14,285 of record CAYVQC010000053.1, read on the forward strand.
GAAGAGCAATGCATCAAAGTTGTCTGTTTCAAAACAAGTGCATTTGTCTTTGAGGTCTTTTTCAAAAAAAACGGTATGGCCATCTTCCCAATAGTTCCATACTTCAGCATCCGATTCATCAGCCTCTCCGGGCAGATCTTCTATTTCTTCAGGCTCACCAAGGTAGTTTTCTACTTCTGAATGGTCGGCACCAAACTTCAGTTCTCCGAAGCCTATCAAGGGCTTGATCTCTAATGATTTGATTTTCATGATTTATGGATTTGTTTGATCGTTTTGAATGATTTCAAAATGTTACAACAAACCTAAGTATTTTTTACTAGTTTTCCCGATCTTTTTTTCCACTTTTCAAAACTTGTTCAGCAATGTATGCAATCCTGAGTGTAATGCTTTTGTTGCACTGCCATAAGGCAGATGGCTATAGGGGGTGGCTGTTGCGCATGGTAGATCTGGATGGATCACCACTGGCAACCCTGTGACAAAATAAGTAACACTCATCAGCAGTCAAACGCTTGCAGGTGCTACTGAAACGGGGAATCAGGCTCTTTGGCAATATGCTTGTACACCAGTGTGTCGGTCCAGCCGGGGAAGATCTTGTTGAGGAAAACTGTAAGTTTTCCCTGCCCTGTCAGAATCAGGGTCCTTTTTCTTTTTTCTACGGCATTAAGAATATGATGAGCTACCTCCTGGGGTTGCATCATTGCCGCTTCATTGCGGGGCGATTCTCCCTGAGCTGTTCCGTCTTTGGCAAGTGCTGTCTTACGTATGTTGGATGCTGTAAAGCCAGGGCAGGCGATCAGTACATGTAGTCCTGTGCGCAGGTTTTCGATCCTGAGTGATTCCAAAAAACCATGCATGGCAAATTTTGATGAAGAGTATCCGGTGCGTGCCGGCAATCCTTTGTAGCCGGCAATGGAAGAAACACCTACTACACTTCCCTTGCTTTTGAGCAGCCATGGCATGGCATAATGGGTGCAATATACGGTTCCCCAAAAGTTTACATCCATTACCTTTTCCAGTACCTGCAGTTCGGTATCAGCAAAAAGTGCTCTCATGCTGATTCCTGCATTGTTGATCAGGATATCGATCTTTCCAAATTTTTCGATAGCATGATCAACCATTTTTTTGCAATCTTCCTTTACGGATACATCAACAGCAACTGCCGTATAGCGGTCGGCAGGCCATTGCAGAGTTGCAGCAAGCTCCTGCATAGCCTGTATATTGCGGGCCGCCATCACTACTTTCATTTCCCTGTTCATTGCCTCTGTGGCCAGCGATCTGCCAATGCCCGAAGAAGCACCGGTAATGACAATCACTTTATGTCTGAGTTTACTCATGTTATTTTCTGTAAAAGATTAATTTTGCCAGTAAACGGTCTTTATAAACCCTTCCCGGACTTTTTTGTTGTGCCGGTAGATTCTCAGCGAAAATTGCAAATATACCTCATTAAACCCATCTCCAGATGCAGATCATTGAAGTAAAAACGAAAAAGCAGAAAAAAGACTTTCTCCAGGTACCGCGGATCATATACAAAGACAATCCCGTCTGGATCAGCCATTTGGATAATGATATCGAAAAGGTTTTTGATCCTGCAAAAAACAAGTTTTTCGATTTTGGCATTGCTGTACGCTTTATTCTCTACGATAAGGATAACAGGTTGATCGGGCGCATTGCAGCATTCATCAACCGGCATCTGGCATACACTTACCAACATCCTACCGGAGGGATAGGTTTTTTTGAATGTATCAATGATGCTTCTGCAGCCAACCTGTTGTTCGATACTGCCAAAGACTGGCTGGAGCAAAGAGGGATGGAAGCAATGGACGGGCCCATCAATTTTGGGGAAAAGGATCGTTTCTGGGGCTTGCTGGTGGAAGGTTTTGAAACTCCCCCTCCCTATTTGCTCAATTATAACCCGCCCTATTACAGGGAGCTATTCGAAAATTACGGCTTCCAGAACTATTACGAACAGTATGTTTACGGCCTGAGTCGTCACACTCAGGTGCCTTCCCTGGTTCAACGAAGCTTTGAGAGGCTTACCCGCAATCATGGGTATGTATTCACTTCAATGAAAATGAACCAGCTGGAAAAATTTGCCAATGACTTTATGATCATCTACAACGAAGCCTGGCGCGATGTTCATAAGCATTTTAAACCCATGACCCGTGAGCAGGCCATCAATACTTTCAAGAGCATGAAGGCAGTGGCAGATGAAGACCTGGCCATTTTTGCCTATCATAACGACAAGCCGGTAGCCATTTTTATTGGTATTCCTGAACTCAACCAGTTGTTTAAATATGTGGGTGGAAAACTTAACCTGCCGGGAAAACTGAAATTCCTCTATCATAAACTCACCGGTAAATGCAATACCGTTTACGGTATTGTTTTCGGGGTAGTTCCCGAATACAGGAATAAGGGTGTTGAGAGCGGATTGATCATCACCATTCAGCAAGCACTCATGAAAACCAATAAGTATGAGGATATGTACATTGCATGGATCGGCGATTTTAATCCCAAGATGGTTCGCATTGTGGAGATACTGACAAAAAATCGTGTGTTTACCCTGGTCACCTACCGCAAGATGTTTAAGGATGAGTATAAGTTTGAACGGCACGAAATATTGGATTAGTTTCTGGTTGTCAGAGTATTTGGTATTTTCGTGAAAAAATAAAGAGTAAAAACCTGAAAAAACTTTGGATTTTTAAGAATAGCGAGTACCTTTGCACTCTCAAAAAAAAGGGGGGTCTGTTTGACTGGTTCTTTGAAACTCCCCGATATTAAGTTGACTTGGTAGCTCAGCTGGTAGAGCACATCCCTTTTAAGGATGGGGTCCTGGGTTCGAGCCCCAGCCAAGTCACCAATAGAAGGCAGCTTTGTCAGAACCGACAAGGCTGTTTTTTTTTAGTTGGTTTTTCTTTTGTGGCTGAAAAGCCAGGGGAGCAGTTCGGGTTCAGCAAAAGCAGGATCCCAGCTGTTATGATCCACCCCCTCGTATTCGGTATACCTAACGGTACCACCCGCTTTCTCAACCGCTTCTTTCATAGCCCTGGATGCCTCTACGGGCACAACACTGTCTTCGCTTCCATGAAATATCCACAAGGGAACATCGTCAGCATAAACAGCTGCTTTGCTCTGGTCGCCACCTCCGCAAATGGGAACTGCAGCAGCAAACCATTGGGGTTGGCGGTGCAAGAGGTCAAATATTCCGAAGGCTCCCATGGATAAACCCATTACATACATACGGGTAGTATCGGTTACCGGGTCTTGCCGCAGGATAGCTATAAGTTCCATTACAGACTGCATGGCCTCTGAGGCATCATAATCATTGGGAATGCTTTGCTGGTCTGCAGTGCGGATCATCCCGACGATCTCTGTGGGTGACCACCATTCATTTTCCGGGCACTGCGGGAAAACAACAATGGCAGGGTATTTCTCGCGGTTTTCCGCATCCAGGAAAAGTGAAGAGCCATGTATCAGTTGTTTCTCATTGTCGTTGCCACGTTCGCCTGCACCGTGCAAAAAAAGCACAACAGGATAGGATTCACCCGGTTCCATTGATTCAGGAAAAAGGATGCGGTAGGGCAGGGGTTGTCCATTTGATGTGATGAATTCTTTTTCCTGGAAAAGCGATTGCTGGCTGAAAGCCGGAAGTAGTCCACTGAGAAGGAATACCAGCAGTGAAGAAAGCATACAGAGGGTAAGTTTTTTCATAAGAGATTGCAGGAAATAGGTTGAAAAGGCATTACTGGAAGGCTGCCATAAGCAGATCAATGTCTTGAGAAGGGATGTTAAACGATTCGCCGATGAACTGGTTGGTGAGCGTGCCATTGAACAGGTAAGCGCCTTGTCTTACACCGTTATCGGCTTTGAGCATATTTACAATGCCGCCGTGTTCGCCAATGCTGATGAGCACCGGGGCAAAGAAATTGGAAAAGGAGTAGGATGCCGTATGGGGCACACGCGAAGCAATATTGGGGACGCAGTAATGGGTTACGCCATGCTTTTTAAAAACAGGTTCGGCATGGTTGGTTACACGAGAGGTTTCAATACATCCTCCCTGGTCGATACTTACATCGATGATTACCGAGCCGTATTTCATCTGGGATACCATGTCTTCACTTACTACAACAGGTGAATGGCCATAGGGTGAATGAATAGCACCAATGACAACATCGGCGGTTTTCAAGGCTTTGGTAAGCACTTTGGGTTGTAATATGCTGGTAAAGATACGGGTGTTGAGGTTGTTTTGCAGCCGCCTGAGTTTGTATACCGAATTGTCAAATACTTTTACCATAGCGCCCAGGCCCATGGCTGCTCTTACCGCAAACTCACCTACCGTACCTGCACCCAGGATCACTACCTCGGTGGGAGTGATGCCTGAGAAACCTCCAAACATGCGACCTTTGCCATATTTTTTGTCGCAAAGAAATTCAGCAGAGATCAGGATTGATGTATTTCCTGCAATTTCACTCATGCTGCGTACCAGGGGGAACGTATTGGTCTTGTCCTTGATGAGTTCAAAGGCGATGGCATTTACCTTTTTCGCCATCAGGGCCCTGAAATACGCTGCCGATTGTACCGGAAGGGTAATGGTAGACATAATGGTTTGCCCCGGCCTTAAATATTCCAACTCATCGGGAGTGAGCGGGGCAATTTTCATTATAATATCGGCCTTGTAAACCTCTTTGGTTTCATAAACAATCTCGGCCCCTGCTTCACTGTATTCGTTGTCGGGGAAATGAGCATTAGCACCTGCGTCTTTTTCAATCAGTACCCGATGCCCGTTTTGGCACAGCAGCGAAACGGCTTCAGGGGCCAGGGGTACCCTGTTTTCCTGGAAGGCTACTTCTCTGGGGATACCAATCAGCAGGTTGTTTTTTCTTTTTTTAATCTCAAGTATCTCCTCCTGGGGCATAAGTTTGCCCGATGAGGTAAAAAACATATATTCCGGTCCTATCCTTTGCATGGCAGCAGTTGTTATGATTTATTCGTTGGGTGTGTATTGGATATTTCTCAGGCCATCATTTTCTTCCAGGTAAATCCTGAGTGTATTTTCCGGTAGCAGGGATTCAACCTTCTCCGGCCATTCCAGCAAGCAGTAATCACCGCTGAAGAAATAATCTTCATACCCCAGATCGTAAAGCTCCTCCAGCTTTTTCAGGCGGTAGAAGTCGAAATGATACAATGAATCCTGATCTTGTGTAAGGTACTGGTTAACGATGGAGAATGTGGGGCTTCCAACCACATCAGTGGTTTTCAAATGTGCACAAATGGCCTTGATCAAAGTAGTTTTCCCTACGCCCATTTTGCCATAAAAAGCAATTATCCTGCTTTGTGGGTTATCTTCAATGATCTTACTGGCAATTGCAGGCAGTTCCGCTAGGGTAAAGTTTAAATTGACTTTGGCTGTCATGAACGTACTAATGAAAATTTAAAGGGGTTTCAGATATACAAAGGGAACAATCATTTCCTCCATGGAGATACCCCCATGCTGAAAGGTGTTCTTGTAGTAATTTACGTAATAATTGTAGTTGTTGGGATAGGCAAAAAAGCTGTCTTCTTTGGCAAAGATGTAACTTGAACTGATATTGGTACGTGGCAGGTAAATATCCTGCGGATTACGTACCTCAAAAACCTCTGAAGGGTCGTACTGAAGGCTGCGGCCTGTTTTGTAGCGCAGGTTCGTGTTGGTGTTTTTGTCTCCTATCACTTTGGCAGGATGCGACACTTTTATAGACCCATGGTCTGTAGTGAGTATGATGTGTATCTTCTTTTGCTGCAAAAACCTGATGATGTCCAACAGGGGCGAATGCTCAAACCATGACAGGGTGAGGGAACGGTAGGCTGCTTCATCGTCGGCAAGCTCTTTGATCACTTCCATATCGGTGCGGGCATGCGATAGCATGTCTACAAAGTTGTAAACCAGCACGTTTAGCTTTTTGTTGGTGAAATTATTGAGGGTTTCCAGTAATTTCTTTCCGGCGGTAAGGTTAAGGATCTTGTGGTAGTTGAAGGGGATTTGTGCTCCCAGCCTTTTGAGCTGCTCGCCAAAAAGTTCGGCTTCAAATTGGTTACGGGTGCCTTCATCGCCTTCGCCTATCCAGTATTGGGGGAACCGTTTCTCAATTTCAGAGGGCAGCAGCCCGGAAAAGAATGCATTGCGGGCATATTGTGTTGCTGTGGGCAGGATGCTGAAGATCACATCTTCCTGCTCAACGCGGTAGTGATTTTCAATAACGGGTTGAAGTGTTTTCCACTGGTCGTAACGAAGGTTGTCAATAACGATCAGGAAAAACGGGTCATCAGATTTTAAAAGCGGAAGAATCTTTTCGCGAACAGCAATATGAGATAATACCGGTTTTTCAGATGCCTTGCCGCTAAGCCAATCCTGGTAATGGGTCATTACGAATTTGCAGAATACCGTATTGGCTTCTGATTTCTGCATTTTGAAGATTTCGCTCAACCCTTCATCCTGCGATTTATCCAGTTCCAGCTCCCAGTAAATGATCTTTCTGTAAATATCCATCCATTGCTGCAGCCCGGGGCGGTCGCTGATCTCCATGCTTATGTTTCTGAATTCCTGCTGGTAGCCCATGGTGGTTTTTTCGCTCATGAGCTTCTTGTTTTCCAGGTTTTTCTTTAAAGACAGAAGGATCTGGTGGGGATTTACAGGTTTGATAAGGTAATCGGAGATGTTGCTACCGATAGCTTCATTCATGATAGATTCTTCCTCACTCTTGGTAATCATTACTACCGGAAGACGTGGGAAGCGGTTTTTGATGCGGCTGAGGGTTTCAATACCGGTAAGGCCGGGCATGTTCTCGTCCAGAAAGATAATGTCAAAGGTTTCGCTGAAAACCAGATCGAGGGCCTCGTCACCACTTTGCGCTATTGTAACATCATAACCTTTTTGTTCGAGAAAGATAATATGTGGTTTCAGCAGATCAATCTCATCATCAGCCCATAATATTTTTATACTCATATAAATTTGTGTGTTTTGTTTGATGAAATATGAAAAAAAAGATCCAGGTACTGAATCTTTATGGCTGTTTTCTCCATAGTGACGCTTATGCCGGATTTTAACAACACAGGTAAAACGTCATAACTGCTGAATATTGTTTAATTTGTTGGTTACTTTGGTAATTGTAACAAATGTAAGGATAAATTATGAATTTTGCTCTTATGAATAGGTTGGTTATGTAATAAAAAAGTCGGATTTTTGCCCGCCCGTTTATATCGGTGACCATAAAAATGAGTAGGTTTGTAATTCATTATGAAATGCTTACCTGACCTCCAGGAGAGATAGAGAATTTGGCCTTTATGAATCAACCCATCCGCAACAAACTGAAGATTTTCAACGACCCGGTATATGGTTTTATCAATATACCCGATACCTGGGTTTTTGATTTTCTAGAGCATCCTTATTTTCAGCGTTTGCGTCGCATAAAGCAGTTGGGGCTAACCCACCTGGTTTATCCCGGTGCTTTGCATACCCGGTTTCACCATGCCTTGGGTGCCATGTATCTCATGATCCAGGCTATTGAAACCCTGCGAGCCAAAGGGCATGACATCAGCCTGCAGGAAGCCAGGGGCGCAATCCTGGCCATTTTGTTGCACGACATTGGCCATGGCCCATTCTCCCATGCCCTGGAAAATACACTCGTAAAGGGTGTGCATCATGAAGATTTATCCCTGCTTTTCATGGATAAACTCCGACCCATTCATCCTGAAGGAATTCATACTGCCATCGAAATATTTCAAAACCGGTTTCCCAAAAAATTTCTCCACCAACTGGTTAGCGGACAGCTGGATATGGACCGGCTCGACTACCTGAACCGCGACAGCTTTTTTACCGGTGTCTCGGAAGGTGTGGTTAGTTACGATCGTATCATCAAAACCCTGAATGTTGCTGACGATAAGCTGGTGACCGATGAAAAAGGAATCTATAGCCTTGAAAAATTTGTGATCGCACGGCGATTGATGTACTGGCAGGTTTACTTGCACAAAACTGTGATCTGTGCCGAAAAAATTCTGATCACGATCCTGAAACGAGCCAAGGAGGTTGCCCTGCAGGGCCAGGAGTTGTTTGCAACACCTGCGCTGAAAAAATTCCTGGCAAATACATTTACCCTGGATGATTTTAAGGCCCGGCAGCAGCTGGCAGATGAATTCGCCCTGCTGGATGATTTCGATGTTTTTACCTCCATCAAAGTATGGACCTCCCATCCCGACAGGATCCTTTCCTTTCTCTGCCAAAGGCTGGTTTCCAGGCGCCTCTTTAGGATTGAACTGCAGAAACAACCCTTTGAGAAAGAATATCTTGACAAAATCCATGAATGCACAGCAACCCTATTTGATGCCAATGAGCATATGCTGTCCTATCTGGTGCTCAGCGGACATACCGAAAACAATGCTTACGATCCCGGAGTGGGTAACATCTGGATCATGCAGAACAATGGCCTGGTAAGTGATATGGCCGAAATGTCAGAACAGTTAAATATCAGAGTGTTGTCTCATCCAGTGAAAAAGTACTATATATGCTATCCCAAAGAAGTTTGGGAAAAATTAAATAAATAGCTGTTTTAAGCTAACAATTTTGTTCTTTTTACGTCTAACTTCAATAGTAAAGCTTATTTCTAATATAAATAACTACTTCAATGGAATTTACAGCCGGTCAAATAGCCGAATATTTAAAAGGAGAAGTTGAAGGTGACAGGGATATCAAAGTGAATACCCTTTCCAAAATTGAAGAAGCCCAACCCGGAAGTCTAACTTTCCTGGCCAATCCAGCCTATACCCCTCACATTTATAAAACCAGGGCCAGCATTGTTTTGGTAAACAATGACTTTGTTGCCGAGCAACCTGTGGCTTCCACATTGATAAGGGTTGACAACGCCTACCAGGCACTGGCCAGTCTGCTCAATCTATACCAGCAAAGCCTGCCACAGAAAAAAGGCATCTCTTCCAAAGCATCCATTGCTTCGGGAGCTAGACTGGGCAAAGATGTGTATGTGGGCGATTTTGCCGTAATTGGCGAAAATGTCGTCATCGGTGATAATGTTAAGATCTACCCGCAATGCTATATTGCCGACAATGTTGTTGTGGGGGAGGGCTCGCTGTTGTATGCCGGGGTAAAGGTTTATGAAAACTGCATCATTGGCAAAGAATGCACCATACATTCGGGATCAGTGATTGGTGCCGATGGTTTCGGATTTGCTCCCCAGAGTGACAATAATTACATGAAGATCGCCCAGATCGGTAATGTGATACTGGAGGATCATGTGGAGATAGGAGCCAATACTACTATCGACAGGGCCACCCTGGGTTCCACCGTTATTAAAAAAGGGGTAAAGCTGGATAACCTAATCCAGGTGGCACACAATGTGGTAGTGGGAGAAAATACCGTTATTGCTGCGCAAACAGGAATTGCCGGCTCAAGCAAAGTGGGTCGCAACTGTATGATTGGCGGCCAGGTGGGCATCAGCGGCCACATTACCATCGGCGACGAAGTAAAAATTGCTGCACAATCAGGATTATCCTCCCATGTAAAAGATAAAAAGATTGTTATGGGTGCTCCGGCTTTTGATCATGAAAAGTATGTGAAAGCATACATTCATTTCCGCAACCTGGAAAAGATTGTGAACAGAATTGACCAGTTGGAAAAAAAGCTCAAAGCTGCTGAAAGTAAGCAAAGCTAAAGCCCCTGAAAGATTTTTTTTATCTTTGCCTGTTTTTTCAACGATACACAGGTATTGGAGAAGAAGCTTTACCCGGCACCTGATGCGGCTTGTACATAAATGGATTGAAAACACCGGCAGCAGGTACTGTGATTTTAAGTTATATTTGTTGTTGAACCTGTTGAGATTTGAATCCAGTTAATCCACTTTACTTATGATAGAAAAGCAAAATACCATCCAGGCCCCGGTAACTGTTTCAGGGGTAGGATTGCATACCGGCCAGACTGTTACCCTCACCTTTAAACCCGCGCCTGAAGATACAGGCATCCGGTTTTTGCGAACCGACCTCGACCAGGAGGTTTATATTGAAGCAGATGCTGATTATGTGATAGATACTTCAAGGGGTACCACCATCGAAAAAGAAGGTGTTAAACTTCTTACCGTAGAACATGTGGTGGCTGCCATTACCGGAATGGATATCGACAATATTATTGTTGAGGTTGATTGCTCCGAAACACCCATCCTGGATGGCAGCAGCCGGGCCTATGTAGAGGCACTCCAAAAGGCTGGTATTCAAAAACAGGAAGCTGCCCGAAAATATTTTGAGATTACCGAAACCATAAGATTTTATGATGAGGAGAAAGATTGCGAGTTTATTGCCATCCCTGCTGAAAACTACAGAATCTCCTGCATGATCGACTATAACTCAAAGGTATTGGGTTCGCAGTTTGCCACCCTCGACAGGCTTAGCGATTTTAAAACCGAAATTGCCCCCTGCCGTACCTTTGTATTTTTGCATGAATTGGAATTCCTCCTTTCCCAGAACCTTATCAAAGGGGGCGATCTGAGCAATGCCTTTGTTTTCGTAGACCGCCCTATACAGCAGGAAGAGCTTGACCGCCTGGCCAAACTCTTCAACAAGCCCTCTGTAGAGGTTCGCAGTGAAGGGATACTCAATAACCTGGAGCCCTATTTTGCCAATGAGCCTGCCCGCCACAAACTGCTTGACATTGTTGGTGATCTTTCCCTGGCAGGACGAAGAATCAAAGGACACATTGTGGCTTCCAAACCAGGGCACGCTTCCAATGTTAAGTTTGCCCAGCACCTGAAAAAGCTCATCAAGAAAAAAATTGCCGAAGAGCACATCCCCGTTTACAATCCTGATGAGAAGCCTGTGTATGATATCAATGATATCAAGCGAATGCTTCCGCACCGTTATCCTTTCCTGCTGGTCGATAAGATCATTGAGATAAGCGATTCGCATGTGATCGGGATCAAAAACGTAACCATGAATGAGTCCTTCTTCTCAGGACACTTCCCCAATGAACCCGTTATGCCGGGAGTATTGCAGATCGAAGCCATGGCACAAACCGGTGGTATACTGATCCTCTCTACTGTTGATGACCCGGAAAACTACAGCACCTATTTTTTGAAAATTGATAATGTAAAATTCAAGCAAAAAGTAATTCCCGGTGATACCCTCATCCTCAGCTGCAACCTCATTTCGCCTGTCAGAAGAGGTATTTGCCATATGAGGTGTGTAGGCTACGTGGGATCTAAAGTGGTACTCGAAGCTGAATTAATGGCACAAATAGTAAAAAAATCCAATACATAAAATGAATCAACCCTTAGCTTACGTACACCCCCAGGCAAAAATTGCCGCTAATGTGGTCATCGAACCTTTTGTAACCATACATAAAAATGTGGAGATCGGCGAAGGAACCTGGATCGGTTCCAACGTTACCATTATGGAAGGTGCCCGGATCGGTAAAAACTGCCGTATTTTCCCGGGAGCCGTTATTTCTGCCATTCCACAGGACCTAAAATATGAAGGCGAAGAAACCACTGCCGAGATAGGCAATAATACTACCATCAGGGAATTTGTTACCATCAACCGTGGTACAAAAGCCAATTTTAAAACCGTAGTGGGAGACAATTGCCTGCTCATGGCTTATGTGCATGTAGCGCATGACTGTGTAATCGGCAATAACTGTATTCTTGCCAATGCTGCTACCCTGGCCGGCCATATTACCATCCAGGATTTTGCCATCATTGGCGGTCTTTCTGCAGTACACCAGTTTGTAAATATCGGGCCTCATGTTATGATCTCTGGCGGTTCGCTGGTGCGTAAAGATGTACCTCCCTTTACCAAAGCTGCACGTGATCCGTTATCTTTTGTGGGGATCAATTCCATTGGCCTCAGACGCCGGGGTTTTTCATCAGAAAAGATCAATGAAATCCAGGAGATCTACAGGATCATCTACCTGAGAAAACTCAATGTAACACGCGCATTGGCAGTGATTGAAGCCGAAATGCCGGCCACCCCTGAGCGCGATGAGATCATCTCCTTTATCTCCAATTCAAGCCGGGGGATTATGAAAGGATACTCCTACAACAAGGAGTAATCATCATGAAGGAGTTTTTGGCCCCTAATCCTGCAAGAGTTTGAATATTTACCTCGAAAATATCGGGAAAAAATACAGCTACCACTGGATCTTCCGTAGTATAAATGCTGAATTTGCCGGGCCGGGGCATTATGGTATCCTGGGTAGTAATGGCAGTGGCAAATCAACCCTGCTGAAGATCCTTTCCGGCTTTCTGACCCCAAGTACAGGAAAAGTGATATGGGAGCATGAAAACAAGGATGTTTCCGAAAATATCTTTCACCATTGCGGTATTGCCTCTCCCCACCTGGAGCTGATAGAGGAGTTTACCCTGGCGGAAAGTATACGTTTTCATGGAAAGTTCCGCTCATTTCTAAACGGATACAATGAAAATACCCTGGTAAAATTGTCAGGACTTGGCAAGAGTGCCCACAAACCGCTGAAGTACTTTTCGTCAGGAATGAAACAGCGGGTGAAGCTTCTGCTTGCCGTCATGTCTGATCAGCCGCTGGTGATTCTTGACGAGCCCTGCTCCAACCTGGATGAAAATTCTATCGGCTGGTATCAGCAGCTCATTAAGGAATTTGCCGGCAACAGGTTGCTGATCGTCGGGTCCAATGATCAGCAAACCGAATGCTTCAGCTGTACAGGGTTTATCAATCTGTCGACCGCAAAATTGTAAGCATCCCTTTATCTTTTCTTCTATTCATCCAGCAGAGAGGGGTCAGAAACTTTACCCATAAACAGGATGGCGTTGTTGGTATTTTCTTTTATAAAATAAAGAAACGGTCTGTTGGCCCTGAAAACCAGTGGCTCTTCACCCACCACTGCACTTTTGCGTATAATCACCACAGCCGTGGATGCTGCAGCCTCTGTGCCCTCTTCATTTACATCGATATAAGCCTGGTGAATCACTTTGTCTATTTTCAGATCATCCAGCTGTGTCATCCCCGAGAAGTTGGCGCTGTTGCTGAATGCCTGTGGCATACCCATGGAAGCAAGGGTTTCTTCCATGTCGAATGAAGAGCGTACTCTGAAAGAGGGAAGGTACACCTGAACCTCTTCCATGGATTTATTCTCTGCCATGTCAGCAAAAAGTGCGGCATTGATTGTTTCCAGCAAACTGCTGATTTCATAACTTTCATCAGGTAAAGCGATTACCATGGAGAAATCTCCCCCGGCATACTCCAGTTCTATCATCCGGAAGTTTTCTCCCTGGAACCATCCGATGGTATCTTTCATGTTCATAAAGGGAACCTGCACGGCACTGCCCTTTTTTGTGAAAAAAGCATCCTTACGGGTAGCATTTTCATCGAAGGCAATTTTCCACTGCGAAAGGAAGTATATGGCATTTACCAGAACCAGGCGGGTGTCATCAGTAAGTACACCCGGTTTGATGAGTTCTTCGATAAGGTTGTTGGTATTGTCAAGCACCCATTGGTTGATCTGTTGGCGTATGGCCTCACGGTCACCTTCATAATCTACCGGGTAAAGAGCTGAATTGTAATGCTTTTCCACCAGGTCGAGATACTCTTTTACAAAATGAAAGTCTTCCTGCGGCCACATGGAATTGGCAACTCTGAGACGATCTTCAACGGCTCCTTTGTTGCGAACAGATTCCATCCAATGGTGAAACCCTTCATGGAAGGCATCCTGATCGGGGTCGAAGAACAGGGTTTCTGACATCTGGGTAGCAGTTTCTCCGCGGGCTCCGGCATAAGCCATGGCCAATGCTGTGGAAATACTGAAAGGAGAGATCACCTGATTTTCTGTTTGGGGGTCATGTATGGTTTTGAAAATGCTGAAGGCAAAACTGTTATTGCGTTGGGCGAGGATGGAATTATTCATAGGATCAGTATTGGTGGCAGTCTTCTTTGAAGCTGTATTGCATGCTGAAAGACTTAAAAATATTGTGGCAGTGATGGCCAACAGGATAAAAGACGCACTTTTCATTTCAGTTCGATTTTGGTTTGTATGAGTTTTAGATTTCCGGGGCTAGCCCAGGTCGGGAATTTGCACAACAACTTTCGTTCCTTTATGCTTTTCTGAAGTAATGGTTATGGTTCCGTCAATTCTTTTCAGCAGAGCCTGGCAAATGATAAGTCCCAGTCCTACCCCTTTTTCATTATGCGTTCCGATGGTTTTGGGGTGTGGTGTGTCTAGCCTGAAAATATGGGCAACTACTTCCTTCTCCATACCCAACCCCGTGTCTGAAATAGTAAAAACCGTGGTGCCATTGCTTTTTGTGGAAGAAAATGTAATGGCTCCACCGCTCTCAGTATATTTTACTGCATTGCTGAGGATCTCACGCAAAGAATCTTTCAGGGCCTCCGGATCGGTATAAGAGGGGGCCGACTTTTGAGAAAAATCTGTTGTGAGGCTGATCTGTTTTTTGTTGATTGCCTGGCTGAATTCTTCTGTTAGCTCGCTGGCAAGAATTGCAGCACTAACGGGTAAATGAGCCGGCGGACGACTTTCCTGATCTATCTGGTCCCATTTTATCAGGCTGCTCATAAACCGGTACAGGTCAGAACTGTCGGTAAGAAGCAAATCCGAGAGTTTCTTTACTTCATCAAGATCAATATTGTTGGTCTTCAACTCCTGGTGAAGAAACTCAGCCACCCCTTTTACCCCGGTGAGGGCATCTTTGATGTCGTGGGTCATGATGGAGAAGAATCTGGATTTTATGGCAGTCATGGTTTTAATGTCCTCCCGTGCCTTCTTGAGATCGAGGTGGGTTTGGATGCGTACCAGCAATTCTTCTGTATTGAAAGGCTTAACGATATAGTCTACAGCACCGGCTTTGAATCCTTTTAAAACTTCGCTGGTTTGGTCGTTGCTGGTTAGGAAGATTACGGGTATGCGTTGGGTGACACCATCGTTTTTTAACTTTTCACACACTTCAAACCCGGTGAGCCCTTCCATAAAAACATCCAGCAGGATCATATCCGGTTCAATGTCCCTGATAGAATCAATGGCTTCTTCGCCCGATGATACGCTGTAGAACAGGTAATTTTTACGAAACAACAGCTTTTCCAGTGTTTTGATCACCAGGGGATCGTCGTCAACGATCATGATTCGGTAGGGGGTGATGTTGATGTCTCGCTTTTCCATACGTTGGTAGTTATAATTTTGGTTTAGCGAAATTACCAAAACAGTTGAATTTATTGATACATTATTGCGACAAAAGTTTCGGGGTGCCAACTAGGTGCTTGCAATGGTGAATGGGAGGTGTATAGTGACGTGATCACTTCCTGTTGATCCTGTCGCTATTGTGCACCGTATTCTGACGACTTTCAGCTCGTCTGATCTCTAATTTTTTTCTCGCAGGGACGCGAAGGCGCCGTTTTTAAATCACTTTGTGATTTTTGTTTGGGTAGTCTGGGGGATTGGGTTGAGCGAAACTTGTCTATGGGTTTTTTATGGGTTGGATGGGCAGAAATGATGCGA
>CAYVQC010000054.1:0-27346 GCA_964453995.1 uncultured Bacteroidales bacterium
CCCGGGGTGTTGTACATGGGGCACATGCTCAACAATACCATCCAGGGTGTGCTGGTACGCAGGGCGCGTATGCAGGGAAAAAATGCCTGCTGGGTGCCTGGCACCGACCATGCATCTATTGCCACTGAAGCCAAGGTGGTTGCAAAGCTTAAAGAAGAAGGCATTGATAAAATTACCCTTTCCCGCGAAGACTTTCTCAATCATGCCTGGGAATGGAAAGAGAAGCATGGTGGAATCATTCTCGAACAACTCAAAAAGCTGGGTGCTTCGTGCGATTGGGACCGTACAGCTTTTACCATGGATACCATACTTTCAGAATCAGTGATCCGTGTTTTCAATGATTTGTACAACAAGGGGCTCATATACCGCGGTGTGCGTATGGTGAACTGGGATCCCAAAGCTCTTACTGCCCTCTCTGACGAGGAAGTAATATACAAGGATGTACAGTCGAAGTTTTACTACATCAGGTACAAAATTGAGGGCTCAGATAATGAGTATGTAACCATTGCCACCACCCGTCCGGAAACCATCCTGGGCGATACAGCCATTTGTGTTCATCCCGAAGATGAACGGTTTCAGCACCTCAAAGGCAAAAAAGCTCTTGTGCCGCTTATCAACAGACCCATTCCTTTCATCTTCGATGAGTATGTTGACCGCGAATTTGGTACCGGTGCCCTGAAGGTTACCCCTGCCCACGATATCAATGACTATAACCTGGGCATCAAGCACAATCTTCCTTCCATTGATATCTTCAATGATAATGGAACCCTCAATGAGAAGGCAGAGATCTATATCGGTGAAGACCGATTTGTGGTAAGGAAAAAGATCTCCCGCGAACTGGAAGAAAATGGTCACCTGGTAAAAGTAGAAGATATCAGCAATAGCGTAGGGTATTCCGAACGCACCGATGAAGTGATCGAACCCAAACTTTCCCTGCAATGGTTCCTCAAAATGGAAACTCTTGCCAGACCTGCCCTTGATGTGGTAATGGACGATACCATACGGTTCTACCCGCCACGCATGAAAAATATTTACCGCCACTGGATGGAGAACGTTCGCGATTGGTGTATCAGCCGGCAATTGTGGTGGGGCCATCGTATACCCGCATGGTATTTACCCAATGGCGAAGTAGTGGTTGCCGAAAATCAAGAGCAGGCCCTTGAAATGGCCCGTGAAAAACATGACAACAATCTTACGGCCTCAGACCTCAGGCAGGATGAAGACGTTCTGGATACCTGGTTTAGCTCCTGGCTGTGGCCCATGTCGGTTTTTGACGGTATCAGAAATCCCGATAACGATGATATAAAGTACTACTACCCTACCGACGATATGGTTACTGCTCCCGAGATCCTGTTTTTCTGGGTGGCACGTATGATCATGGCAGGATTGGAATATCGCAATGATATCCCCTTTAAAAACGTATATCTGCACGGCATTGTACGCGATAAGTTGGGTCGTAAAATGTCGAAATCGCTGGGCAATTCCCCCGATCCGCTCAAACTGATAGAAAAATACGGAGCCGACGGCGTTCGTGTGGGAATGCTCTTTAGCTCACCGGCAGGTAATGATCTGCTTTTTGATGAAAGCCTGTGTGAGCAGGGACGCAACTTCTGCAATAAGATTTGGAATGCTTTCCGCCTTACCCAGGGTTGGCAAGTTGATGACGCCATTCAGCAACCAAAAAGCAGCAAGGTGGCTGTGGAATGGTTCAATGCCAATATGAACAAAACCCTTTCGGTAATTGAGGATCATTTTTCCAAATACCGCATCACCGATGCCCTTATGGCGGTTTATAAGCTCATTTGGGATGATTTCTGCTCATGGTACCTGGAAATGATCAAACCCGGCTATCAGCAGCCCATTGATCGCGAAAGCTATGAGCAAACCACAACCATATTTATGAAATTGCTCAAAATATTGCATCCCTTCATGCCCTTTATCAGTGAGGAGATCTTTTCTCATCTTCGCACTGAAAGTGATCCTGAAAGCATTATGATCTCTGAGGCACCCAAGGCTCAAAAATACGATGCATCCCTTTTGGAGAGATTCGATTTTGCGGTGCAGGCCATTATGGCAGTGAGAAACCTGCGCCAGGAAAAAAACATTGCCAACAAAAACAGTATTGAACTACTGATCCGTAAGAATAACAATGAATCGCCCGATACTACTTTTGATGACCTGGTGTGCAAGCTGTGTAATATAAGCAACCTCGGTTATGTAGAGGAGAAACCCGAAGGAGCATTCAACTTCATCATAAAAACCACAGAGTTTTATGTACCTGTTTCGCAGGATATTGATGTGGAGGGTGAACTGCAGAAACTTCGCCAGGAACTGGAATACCAGCAGGGTTTCCTTGCAGCGGTAATGAAGAAACTCAGTAATGAACGCTTCGTAAGTGGCGCACCAGAAAATGTGGTTGCCATAGAACGAAAAAAACAAGCCGATGCCGAGTCGAAGATACGCGTGCTGGAAGAGCAGATCACAAACCTGCAAAAACAGTTGTAACTATAGCCAGATTGCCTTAAAAACTAATAATCCCCCTTGGGTGTTCTGATACACTGAGGGGGATTATTTTTTGGGGCAGATTTTAATCTAAGGCCATTTCCACTTGTTTTTGTTACTTTTTCAGACATCTCAGACTGGATATCCCTCTGTTTCTGCCATTGGGTATTTGTGGTTTCACATCAGGGCAAAAACACTTCATTAAAAAACAGCGGAACAGACTCCTGGTTGGTATGACTAAGGGCAGTAACCATATAATAATACCAATCAGGACGGGTTTGATCGGTGTGTGGGATTACGATGGAATTTTCGCCGGTAATGGCAAAAATATTCTCTCCATCTTCAATATTCTCAGGTTTGCCCAGTCTGAAGCGGTAAACTACATAAGATTTATGATCTTCAGATCTTTCCCATGACAGTTTTACCTGGGAAGTGCTCACCACCATAACCGGGTTTGAAGGCGGCTCAACAGTGAGTTGTTGCACCCGATTGTTGACAGGTGGAATGGCAGGATAACGGTAGTGATCCTGCAACAACCTCTCTTTCAGCTGTAGCGGATTGGAGCGCAGGTGCTTGGCGCTGAAAAACATGCTTCCTTCAATATTGGGAATAGACCGTATTATATTGAGCTGTCGGCTGATCTCCTCAGAAGTTCGCCACTCTTGGGTGGTTGAAACTGGATCGAGCCGGTAAAGTCCCTGACCCACATAAAGATGGCAACCGTAAGTATTTTCACTCCACCAATGAGCCAAAATGGAGAAATCAGCCGCAGGCATACCAATATGCCAGTAAAGCTGCGGCGTTACATAATCAATCCAGCCTTCTTTTTGCCATTTCAGGATATCGGCATACAAATCGTCGTAATTGGTTACTCCTGCCGTGGTAGCCGACCCCTTGGGATCAATATTTTGGTTGCGCCATACACCAAATGGTGAAATGCCAAAGGCAACATGGGGTTTGATGGATTTAATGGTATCCTGTAGTTGCTTGATGATCAGATCAACATTGTGCCGTCGCCAATCATCCTTTTGTTCGGGCGAAAAACCATGGGGATGCTTTGCAAATGCCGCACTGTCGGGAAACTCCTCCCCGGTAATTGGATAGGGATAAAAATAGTCATCAAAATGGATGGCATCCATATCGTATCTGCGCACCAGGTCGGCTACCACATGCGATACATGATCACGGGTTTGTGGTAATCCAGGGTTGAAGTATCCCATTTGTCCATAGGTGACAAACCATTCAGGGTGTCTGCGCATAGGATGGTCTTCCGATAAAGCGTTGCGGGCAGTATCCAGCTCGGCCCGGTAGGGGTTTAGCCACAAGTGAATGTCTATTCCTCTTTTTCTGCATTCCATAATAGCAAAGTCAAGAGGATCATAAAACGGATCGGGAGCCTGGCCCTGTGTGCCTGTAAGCCACTGCGACCAGGGTTCAAGATCGGATTGAAAGAATGCATCTGCCGCCGGACGGATTTGCAGGATGACAGTATTCATGTTCCACTCCTTCACAAGATCAAGCAATTCAACCAGCTCACGCTGCTGATCGCCTACGGATAATCCACTCCTGGAAGGCCAGTCGATATTGGCCACCGATGCAATCCATACGGCACGCATTTCTCTTTTGGGCGAAGAAGATTGCAGTTTGTGGGTCATGAGAAGAATTATTATTAAAACAGTAAGGCGGGAAAAAGTTAGAAGTTTTTTCATATACATATATTGTCAGTCAAGCTGGACAAAGATAAATAATTTCGAAAAGGAAAAGCGAGAATGCATATTTATACACAGTAACCTATCGATCATCAATGATTTGGGGATTTTTAATCCGAATGTTCAAAAAAAAATGAAAGAATGTTAAGTCAAATTAATAGAAAAAGGTAAACTGCATAGCAAAGGAAATAATACATTGAGTCATTATGAATCCTGATAACTAGGCTCTTGAATTGTGCCATCTGTGTTCACTGATGAAAAATCTTTTACCTTTGTTTATACTCCCGCTAAGAAGAACGCCCAAGTGGCTCTGTTAGCGGTCACGAACGAGTTGAAGCACAAGAACTTTTCTTTTGCAAACTCTGTTAAACCGAACCCTCTGACAGAAACAGAGGCTGAAAAACATCCACAATACTAATGATAGTAAAATACTATTGGCGGATTGCCGGATTAATGGTTGCTCTGTTTTCCGGCTGCCAGAATGCAAATCAGGATTATAATAACATCAGCTTAAAAAATGATGCAACCTCTCCTCCCGGGGTTTTTGTGCATAAAGATTCCGTCCAGGCTCCTGTTGTAAGAAAAGTGCCATTGGCAAATACAGAAGCTGCTCATGTTATTGAGCGTGTTGCCTACGAGCGTAATGTGAAGAAGACTGCCAAACCAGAAATCTTACAGATTGCCGATCCGATAGTAAAAACTCCCGGAGAGAATGGTTTCCTCATGCCTGAAAAAGTGAAGGCAGTCCCAACCATTATAAAAATGGGTTTACCCGAAACAATAACCCTCAAAAACCCCATCAGCCGTGATTTGAATCCCTTTAGCTTCATGGCTCACTCCAAAACCCAGGGCATCACCCACGATTTTATATCCAGTTTTTATGAAGATAAAAATGGAAACATGTGGATAGGCTCAGTGGGTGGTGGTTTGATGCGTTTTGCCGGAAATACTATCGACAACTATAATAAAAGCATGGGAGCGAATATCAATGATATAATGCATATTGAGGGAGATAAATCTGGAAATATATGGATGACAACCCTTGAAGGCTTGTTTATGTTTGATGGCCTGGAACTTCACCATTATAATACTGAAGCAGGTCTTTTACAGGATCCGCTTAATTCATTGCAAATTGATACTGAAGGAAACATATGGATATCTTACCGCCAGGGAGGTGTTTCCATGTTTGATGGAGAATACTTTCACCATTTTGGCAAGGAACAGGGTTTGCCTGAATCACAATGGCACACACTCAAAGCGGGAAACAATAATGAAATGTGGATTGGCTGTTACGGTAATAGCCTGGCATTGTTCAAAGAAGGATCGTTTCATGTCTATAATATTCCTTTTGCCAACCAGGAAAACCCTATTCTGAGACTTGAAGTGGATAATAATAATGACGAGATATGGTTCAGCATATATGAAAAAGGTGTTATGAAATACGATCGCACCGATTTTCATTTTTACGATGCCGACAAAGATTTTCCCTGTGGACGCATTAACAGGATAATGTTTGATTCTAAAGGCCGCAAATGGTTTGGCACATGGGGCAATGGTGTCTTTGTTATGGACAATGACCAGTGCATGCATTTTGGCGTAGAACATGGATTGTCCAACAACTACATTTCTGGTCTTTTCGAAGACAGCAGGGGAATCATCTGGATTGGATTTTACAATGGCGGGATGACACGGTATTTCGGAGATGTGTTCCAGCATTTTTCTATCAAGCAGGGCATCGATCAGGATATTATTTCGCTGGCTCAAACAGGTGATGGCTCATTATGGCTTTCTACCAGTGAACAAGGGCTGGTGAACTTTAATGGGAATGAATTTGTAAGGTACTCCAACCACCCGGAAGACCCTGTAAGCTATATGGAAGCAATATTTGCCGATAACGATGGAAATATTTGGCTTTCAATGAATGATGGTGGCATTTCTCGTTTTGACGGAAACAGGTTTTATCATTATCCCATTGATCAGTTGCCCGAAAATTTTTATTTGAATGGCGGTGTTACTGATAAGGCTGGTAACATCTGGCTACAGACATTTGATCACGGTGTAGTAAAATACAATGGTGAAAGCTTCACCTTTTATGATACCAACAGTGGCTTAAACGCTGAATTGATTTACGCCATTACCGCTGACCGGAAAGGCGACATCTGGATTGGAACCTGGGGCGGTGGCGTTTGCAAAATCACTGATGAAGGATTTACCTATTATACCACTCAGGATGGCCTGGCCGGAAATTACCTCTTCTCTGCTTTTGAAGATTCGCAGGGAAATATGTGGTTCGGAACGGAAGGAAATGGGGTTTCAATGTTCAATGGGAAACGATTTATCAATTTCACTTCCAGAAATGGCCTCACCGATAATTACATTTTCTCCATCACACAGGATCAGTCAGGGAATGTAATCTTGGGGTCGCGCTTCGGCATCAATGTATTATCTTCGGAAAAACTCAGAGAGATAACCATAGAATCCCATGAAGGAAAAGTATTACCCGAAGCCGATCACCTCTATTTTGTGAGTCATGTCTATGAAGATGGCTTCCTGGGTATGGGATGTAATCATGGCTCTTTGCTGGCAGATGGCAATAAAGTATGGGTAGGTGCCAATGATAGGCTTACCTTGTTTTACCCGGAAAACTCCTGGTACAATAACAGCATTCCTGAAGTAAACATCAACCAGATCGAGCTATTTAACGAAACTCTTGACTGGGCGAAGCTCATTGAGGAAAGAAACCCGGTTTTTACCCATTCCAATGGCATTAGAGCTGGCAGGGTGAACTTCGACAGCCTGAGCCCATGGAACCAGATCCCTTACAACCTTGAGCTTTCTCACAGAAACAACTTCATAACGTTTAGTTTCTCCGGGCCATCACACTATTCAGGCAAGTTGTTGTACAGCTTCTTCCTGCAAGGGGTGGATCAAAACTGGCATCGGCCTACAGCTGATAACAAGGCACACTATGGTAACCTATCACCCGGATCCTATACTTTCAGGGTACGCGCCATGAATCCGATGGGCCAATGGGGTGAGGTAAATGAATACTCTTTTGCTATTCTTGCCCCTTGGTGGCAAACATGGTGGGCTATAGTGCTCTACCTCGTTGTCGCTGTATTTTTACTCAGGGCCTTTATCAGACTCAGAATAAAATCCCTGGTTCTTGAGAATAAACTCCTTGACAATGAGGTGGTATTGGCGAAAAAATCCATCGAGATCAAACAAAATATTTTGGCCAATGTGAGTCATGAAATCAGAACACCACTCACTGGAATTATTGGATTGAGCGATCTGCTTGCAGAAACTCCTTTGAACCCTGTACAAAAGGAATACATCACCACCCTGAGGCAATCGGGACAGAATCTTAAAGAGATCATCAACCAGATACTGGATTATTCTAAAATAGAATCCGGTCAGATCAACCTCATTAATGTTACTTTCTCTCTTAACGAGCTGTTCTCTCATGCCAAAAAAGTATTCAACTCATTGAAAAACGGGAAAAAGATTGTACTGGAAACCCATATTGCTCCCGAGGCTGGTGTGCTCATTTACAGCGACAGGGGGCGCATCAATCAGATCCTTCAAAACCTTCTGTATAATGCTGTTAAGTTTACCCGTGAAGGAAAAATTACGCTAACCGCTTCTCTTGAAGACAGCAAAAAAATAAAAGAAAACAACGAAGAACATGAAGAACTGTTATTAAAAATAACAGTTGCCGATACCGGCGTTGGTATAGCACAAGAGGCTATCAGCAAGCTGTTTGTGCCTTTCTTCCAGGTGGAAGACAAAGATACCCGCAATACCGACAGTACAGGATTAGGGCTTGCCATATCAAAAAAACTTACTGAGATTTTGCAGGGTGATATTGGCGTAGAAAGTGAATTGGGCAAAGGGACCACTTTCTGGTTTACATTTAGGGTAAGGAAAGCCAAAGCAGAAATACCCAATGATGCTACAGATAACCAGTTACTTACATCCAGTGTATCGCCCATGAGGATACTTTTGGTGGAAGATAAAAAAGTAAACCAACTGGTGATCAAACTTATCCTGGAAAAGATGGGCCACAAGGTAACCATTGCTTCCCATGGCCAGATCGCGCTTGATATTTTCCGCCCGGGCAGATTTGATCTGATATTTATGGATATTCAAATGCCTGTAATGGATGGTATCACTGCTACCCATGAACTCAGATCGAGGTATGTCAATCTACCCCCTATTGTTGGTCTTAGTGCCAATGCCTTTGAAGGCGATCGCGAAAAATACATGTCACAAGGTATGGATGAATATGTGGTGAAACCCGTATCGGAAGCAAGTTTAAGAAAAGTAATTGCAACTGTTGAAAAACAGGTTGAAAACAAATGATGTTTTATTAAGCCTGTTCTGCCATCTCTTCCTATTAAACTCACTACCTTTGAGCTTCGATACGCCAGGTGAGCCACCCGGTTTGCCCGGTTCTTTTCGTTTTACTTCAAAACCCCTTTGCAATGAGGATAACTGTAGCTGCTCTTATTGTTTTATCTGCCCTTACCGTTGTATCACAAACTCACCAGGCAATTCTGTACGATGGGTCAGGCACACCACCTGAACACAAAATTGCTGCTATGACCCTGGCAGGTATTGTAAACCGCGATGCTCCCCGGCTGTATCTTCAAAATGTTTATGAAACCTGGAGCTACAACCAGACCGACGAAACCTGGCGCGAGATTTACGCCTCTGATGGCGGGGTTGTTTTTACTCAGATACACAACCTCGATGACCTGATACTTCACTTCAGTGATCATATCCATGGGGTAATAACGTACGATCCGGCACTTACCTATGGAAATTTTTCGGGTCAGAACTTCCGATGGCAGGCAGAGGTTGCTGCCATGGCCGGAGGGCTTACCGATTGTATTCCCCTGCCCTACAACTATTCCCTCTCAGGAATTGACTACCCCGATACCATTGCTGTGCCCGATCATTTCCACGGACAGGACACCATCTATATCCCGGCAAAGCTTGAACTGGAGTCTCATCCGTGGAGCGATGCAGATATCAGCCAGGAGGAAAGGTATTTTCTTATTCTCGATTGGGCCCTGCAAACATTGCTTCCCCGCACCAATACCCGCAAATTTTACCTCAGAGAGATCACCGACTGGGCTGTAAGCCAGCGAATGTTCCAACTCAATCTTGCCGGATCAGAATCTTTGAATTTCTATTCTCTTACCGATGAAAAAGCAGAAAAAATTGAACAGGTAATGACCTACCTGCGCAACAGCCATCCGGATGAGGTTTTTCACGTTTATGGATGGATGCGCCCCGAGCCACTGGTTCAGTGGATATCGGCATGGGGTGGTAGTTTCCATGAAACATTGCTGGGAAATCTTTCCTGGCACCATAGCTTCCCTGCAGACCAGGATTTTACTTATCAGCGGCCTTCATGGATCACCCCAGATGAGGTAACACTCGAAAACAAACATTACGTGATTTTTATTGGCACAGAAGGTGATGCCGGCAACTGGAACTTTGGTTTCCAGTCGGGGGCATGGCTTTCATCCGCACGAGGTGATGTTCCCCTGGCTTGGGGGTTCAACCTGCACTTCTTCAAAGAGTTTCCCTTTATTGGGCAGTATTATTTCAAAACAGCAACACCCAACGATGGATTTATCTCTGTAACCCATCCCCTGGGATATGCCTATTCCGACATGTTCCCCGAAAGCTTTCTGCCCGATGCCATAGAAAGGTCTTCATGGAAAATTGACCGGTACAAGATACCCGCAATATATGCCTACAAGCATTATAACGGCGCCGGAGTATCTTCCTACCGCGATGTGGTGATCTCCAACAACTACAACTTTCAGAAGCTTGGTGCATTTGCCGAAGAAATGGGTGCAGAGCTTACTTTCCTCTTCGATCCTGCCCTGGATACACAAAAAGCCTACACCATGTTTGGAGGACTGCTTTATAATCATGTAAATGATGATACTTTTTATGCCGATGTTACTGATATCAATGCTGCAGCACAACGGGTGGTGAACAAGCTGGCCAATAAACCCCGCCCCTCTTTTTTGCTTGCCGGATACCAAAGGTTACGGAGCGATGGTACTGCTATCGGGGTTAATAACAAGGCCGATATTACCCTGCCCCGCCTGCAACAGCTTATGGAGATGGTACTCGCCGATCCGGAAACAGGCCAACATGTGGAATTTGTTACTCCCGAGCAATTTACCTGGCTGCTGCAAAAAAGCCTGGAGCCGGTAAGTACCCGGGAGCCTTCAAGTCTTCATTCCAGTAACATAACCTCTTATTATGATGGTTCTGGCAATCTTAAAGTAAATGCATGGATAACCCAGTATGAAACCTTGTATTTCAGCGTTTTAGATCTTTCAGGAAGGCTCCTTATGCAAAAAGAGCAGGACTTTGCTCCCGGGTATTCTGTTTATACCGTGCCCCTTGGTAATCTCCCCTCTGGCATGTACATTCTCCATGTAAAGGGAACCAATGTATTTATGAGCCGAAAATTTATTTTTTGATGCCCGTTTGCGAATTAACTGTATTTTTGCAACCTTTGTTGCTATGGGTGATCCAATCCAATATAAAAAACAGCCATCATGTTGAATATTATTATGTTTGGCCCTCCCGGGGCCGGAAAAGGAACGCAGTCAGAAAAGCTAATGGCAGAGTTTAACCTTACCTATGTGAGTACGGGAGAATTGCTGCGCAAAGAGATCAGGGAGGAAACCGAAATCGGTAAAAAGGTAAAGCAAAAGATAGAAGGCGGTGGACTGGCTGATGATGAAACCATTGTAAAACTAATCAACAAAGCAATCAAAAACCATGAAGGCAGTGAAGGGTTCCTGTTCGATGGTTTTCCGCGTACCTATGTGCAGGCCTATATCCTTGATGGTTTGTTTTTAAGGCTACAGCACAAAATAACCCGCATTTTTATCCTGGAATTGTCAGATGAAGAATGTAAGCGAAGGTTGCTGCAACGGGCCAAGGAGCAAGACCGTAAGGACGACAATGAAGCAGTAATTACAAAACGGCTGCAGGAATACCACCAAAAAACACTGCCGCTGCTGGAATTTTACAAGAATACCGGCTTGTTGACAAGGATCGATGCATCAGGTACCAGCGAAGAGATTTTTTTACGCATCAAGCATTATATCAATGAGGATATTAGGAAGCAATCCATCAACGTGGTTATGTTTGGTTATCCAGGTGCAGGTATGACCACCCAAGCCAATAAACTTGCCGCCGAGCTTGATCTGAAATGCATTTCAACGCGTGAGTTGCTCCAGAAAGAGGTGCAGGAACAAACTGCATTGGGACAACAAATACAACCCTATATGGAAAAGGGGTTGTTGTTGCCCGACGAAATTGTAATACGCCTAATAGAAAAGGCCTTGCTTGAAACCAATGGCAATGGAAGGGGATATGTATTTAAAGGTTATCCGCGCACACTGGTGCAGGCATATATCCTAGATGGCCTTTTGAAAAAGAAAGGATACTCCATCACCTGTGTCATCAACCTGAATGTTAATTATATTGAGTTGATGAAGCGACTTGATGAAAGAAGCCGTACCGATAAGAAAATGCCCTACGATAGCAGCGCTTCCACCATTGTTTCCAGGCTGGAGGAACATGAAAAGCACAGCCAGGGAGTGCTGGAATACTACAGGGAACATAACCAGGTGATCGACGTGGATGGAATTGGCCCCATTGAAGAAGTTTACCAACGTATTCTATCACCGGTATTAAGAGCAAGCCGGGGTCTAAGATAAAACAGCCTGACAGTTCAACGCACGATCGGTAAGCGGATACTCACGGTTCCCTGATCATTTTTTATCACCAGGAAATACAAACCCGCAGGCAAACTGCTGATATCAAGAATTAGGGTACCATTCCCCGGATCCTTCAATTCCATGTTATTCATTACGATTCTTCCCTGCAGATCAGACAGGCTTACACTGCCCTTTCCGGCTAAGGTGGTATATTCAACAGTAACCTTATGGCTTGCCGGAATAGGATACACACTGAACTTTTCGCTATTGAGCCGGGGATGAGCATCGCTTTGCTCTTCATCAAACCAGGCTGTTGCCGTTTTGTCTTCATTCATTACCAGGGTAACCGCAGGATCGGTATATTCAATGCCGTTGACGGTCCAAAGGGTAAAGACAAATCCTTCATCAGCAAAAGCTTCCAGGGCAACTTCTGTCCCCTCTTCATAAAAATGATGCCCTGACCCGGGTGTGGTTGTTCCCTGGCCGTTTATGTTTACTGTAAGAGTATAAATCTGGGGACCCTCAAAGTATGCAACAGCATGAATATCGGCAGTCATTACCACATTTATTTGGGGTTCAGTATGCTCTGTTCCATTGATGGTCCATTTTACAAAAGTGCTGTTTTCGTCCTGCTCAATTGCTGTAAGTAGAATTTCTGAACCTTCCTGCCATTCGTAAGAGCCAGGAACCGGGTCGGTAGTACCTGGTCCTTCGACCGCAATGGTGAGGTTGTAAACTGGTGGTTCTTCTTCAAAATATGCTGTTACGGCCTTATTTTCGTCCATCAGCAATTCCATCTCAGCATCAGCATAGTTTTCACCATTTATCACCCAATGGCTGAACAGATGACCCTCCGTTGGGGTGGCCAGTAAATTCACCGTAGTATGTTTGTCAATAAGGTGTACACCCGGTACAGGAGTAGTGGTACCTTCCCCTTCTGTTGAGATTTCAAGGGTAAACGTTGTTAATTCCAGGGTTACAACAACGGACTCGTTGCTGTTTACATATACCGACCCTTCTGCAGGAAAATGACCTTCCCGGGTAATCATATAGTCGTGGGTGCCGGAAGAAATACCCGGAAACACATAATTTCCGGCCGGATTGGAAACACCTGCAAAGGTTATTTCCGCTCCATCCACAGGGTTTTCATATTCATCCTGTACCTCAAACGTAACGGTGTAGGTAGGTGAGGTTACAGGCATCAACTGGATGTTTACCACCCTGTCCTGGTTTATAACGATATTGGAGGAAATGCTCACATAACCCGAACGGGTAATGCTAAAGGGATAAATACCTGGTAAAACATTGGTAAATACATAATCACCCGGCTCGTTGGCAACTTCTCCCAGTGTAATCGTGGCATCGTCGATGGGGGCTCCTCCTGTTTCTGTAATGTTGAAGGTCACGGTAAAGGTTTGTAATACAAAAACTGCAGTAATCTGCTTGTCAGCCGTCAACGCTATTTCTGCAGGGTTCTCAGTGCCCTCTAAATCACCGAGCCAGTGAGAAAATATCCATCCTGTTTCAGGCAAGGCCTCAAGCGTTAACACGGTTCCTTCATCAGCTTCCACAGGGGCAGCATAGGTAAGTCCATTAACATTTACCTCACCCTGGCCTTCCATGGCTATGGTGAGAGTGAAAATTTCAGTAACCGGGGCAAATACTGCCTGTACAGTAGTGTTTTCAGAGATAGTGAGCGGATAGGGATTTTCAGCTATTTCAATTCCATCAATAAGCCAGTGTACAAATGTCCAGTTTTGATCCGGAGTAGCTGTAAGAGAGATTTCTGAACCCATAGGGAAATCGTGATTGCCCTCAGTGGGCCATACACTGCCATTCCCATCGGGGGGCAGCATGGTAAGATATCTTTTTCCAGTATAAACCCCGGTAATGATGGTTTGGGTGCCATGGACAACCGGAATCGCTTCGGGCGTATACCAGTCCTGTTGGTTGAAGGTAGAGAATTGTACGGTGTATTCTCCCGGATCAAGAGCCAGAGCAAAACCACTATCATACCAGTTCTCACCATCAATGCTCCAGGTAGCGCCAGCATCTGCTGCTTCCTGCGGCTCAATGGTAACAATCAAACTGTCAGGTTGTATGGTGAAAACACCTTCAGTAAAAGTTGCATTGTAGTTGGTACCAGCTGTGAGGCTGCCCTGCAGAATAGCATATTCTCCTACGTCCTCACCCGGTTCTCTTTCAAGACTTCCACTGATGATATCGCTGCCAAACAACTGACCGAGGCCGATCTGCCAGGTAAATTCAGGATCCTCTTCTCCATAGGTCTTACAGTGATCGTCAGCTACAAGCGACAATGGTGCCGGAAAGATAGCTGCTGTACCATTTCCCTGCAAGGTTATGAGGGAGTAATTCAGCAGATCAATACCGCCACTGATTGCAATATCAGTAAAAACAACCGGCACCTCGGTTCCGGCGTCAGGGCTTGCAAAAGCTGCCTGGTAGGTGAATGTAAGGTCATCACCCACAATCCTGTTATCAATAAAACCGGTACCTGTTGCCTGGCTGGTACCATCATATGTTTTGTCATCGGCAAAGAAGCCCTCCAGGAAAAGCTCCCGGGGAGTAATATCTGCATAGGTGTACTGGTTGCCTATGGTGTATTTTTCTGCATCGGGACCTGTAAGATTAAGGTTGTGCAAGGTTACCAGCTTATCAGTGCCTATATTTTTATTGAGGAAAGTTGCTGTTAATGTGCTTACATCCAGCTCTACCAGATCACCCTCCTGTATACCCGTAAGCGTTCCCGGGTCAGTGATGGTGGCAGTTGTGGCACCATCATAAACCTTATCGCTGGCGACCGTTCCCTCAAGGGTAAGCACAATACGCTCGGTAACCGTGAAAGTGCCTTCCTGGTATGTGATGGTATATTTTTCCAGGCCAGTGCCCTGTGCGTTGCCAATGATAATGGGATAATCGCCTGCAGGAGCTGATGCATCGGTGCCACTACTTGAAAGTGAAACGGAAACAACACTGTCATCTGTGCCTTCCACCAGGCCTGTGATGGAATACTCTGTGCCGGAGAAGGTATAGGACAAACCTTCTATTTTGGTTATATCATGGGCCGTAAGGGTTAACGGTGCCTTGGTGATCTGAAGCGTACCCATGTTGTAATATATATCATAGTTGGTGGCAAACAGTCCCTCTGGAAATACAGAATAACTGCCAGGATAGATGGCTGTGAGGGCAGGACCGGCAAAGCTGAGTTCACCTTCCAGCACAGTACTGTCTTCTCCGCCCACAAAACCTGTGAGGTTAGCTGTAAAACCGGTAAATACATTACCGTCATAAGCCTTTGAATGGTTCTCGGCTGTGATATGCAGTTCTGCCGGCAGGATATCAAGGGTACCAAACATAAAAAAGAAATCATAATTGGTAGATTCCAGACCTGCCGGGAAAAAATAGTACTGTCCTACAGAAACTGCATCAAGGGCATCACCCAGGAAATACAGTTCACCGCCAAGAACACTTTCATCCTCACCGTTAACAAAACCTTCATAGGTTACAGAAAAATCGGTATAAAGAGCAGCATTATAAGTTTTACTATGATTTACACCCGTTACAGTAAGGATAGCTTTGGTGATATCGGCCTGCGTGTATTGATCGTTGATGGTATATTTACCGGCATCTGCACCGGTAAGAATGATATTAGTGATAGTAACCGTTTTGGATGTTCCTGCATCAGCACTATCGAAATAGGCCTCAAGTAGTTCTGCATTAAAGGTTACGTCATCACCCTCATCCATACCCGTTAAAGTACCTGGTGAAAGGATGGTAGCTGGGGTGGTGCCATCATAAATTTTATCCTCAACCAATACATTTTCAAGGTTGAGCGGTATCTGGGAGAATGTTTCAGGTACCAGGAAAGTAACAGATAGCATAATACTAACCATCAACCGATAAGTAAGTCTTTTCATTTTGATGCTTTTTTTTAGGATGAAACCTGTTCTGCGCCCGATACAATTGTCTTTGTTGTTTTCCTTTTTTTACATGATCTTTGCTTAAGACTTCTTCCCTTTCTGCCTGAATAAAAGCATGATATCCTCAGTTTTTGTATCTTTGCGCGCAAAACTTTCAAAGGGCTTATTGATCGGCCAAAATTATTGAAAGCCTACAAGATAAACAAGTATTTCTATCAGTTTTTTAATTCATACGTTAAATCAAAATTATATGTCAGACAATTATGCTATAATTTTTGAATGGATCGGTTATATTGGCTCTGTCATCATAGCAATTTCTCTGATGATGAGTTCCATTGTGAAACTGAGGTGGTTGAATCTTTTAGGTGCATCTATATTTTCAGCCTACGGTTTTATTATTGGAGCCATGCCCGTAGCCTTTCTCAACCTGTTTATTTCTCTCATTAATATTTATCACCTAACGCGTATTTATAATCAGAAAGATTTTCTGAAAATCCTTCATATCAGAACAAATAACCGTTATCTTGATTTTTTTATGGATTATTACAAGGAAGATATCAATACTTTTTTTCCGGGATTCTACGAGAGTTTTAAAAATGAAGTTTTCAGGCCTGAAGATTACCTGTGTTTTTTGATCATACGTAATGCTGACGTTGCCGGAGTATTTATCGGCAAATGCGAAGGTAAAAATGAGCTGTTTATAGAAGTGGATTTTGCCATCCCTGAGTATCGTGATCTGAAGACGGGGAATTATATTTATCGCGAAAACCAACGCTATTTTGAAAAGCTGGGTATTGAGAAGTTATGTGCCCATCCACGCAATAAAAAACATTATATGTATCTGAAAAAGATGGGTTTTTCAGAAGAGGTAAGGGATAACAAGGTGTACCTGGTAAAAGATGTTGACTGACATAAACCCGCCCATTTTTCTGAAATATGCGTTTACACTCCTTAACCCGAGGACTCACAAAATAACCATACATGACTTTAAATAAAACCATAAGATGAAGAAAA
This sequence comes from uncultured Bacteroidales bacterium, assembly GCA_964453995.1. GTDB lineage: Bacteria > Bacteroidota > Bacteroidia > Bacteroidales > UBA7960 > SKVR01. Next base: position 16,933 of record CAYVQC010000054.1, read on the forward strand.
AAGCGTTTCTCTGGGGTTTGGCCATTCTAATTACCTTGTCAGGAGTTTATTATACAAGGCTCACCGGACCAACAAAGCCAGTAAGGGGTTCGGTAGCGCTGGATGATGATTTGATCAGTTACCGACTAATCCGTTCCTATGCCGGGCCAGAAGATGCCCCGGTAAAGATACTGGTGGAAAATGATAATATTACAGGGTCTTATCTTTACAAGCGTACACCAAGCAATGATAGCTGGACCGAAGCTGACCTGGTAAGAGAAGACGATTACCTGGTTGCCTATATACCACAGCAGCCGCCTGCAGGGAAAGTAATGTACCAGCTCACCCTGGAAAAAGATGATGAAAGGGTAAAACTCACAGAAGATCCCATTGTAATCCGCTTCAGGGGAGAGGTGCCGGCCTGGGCAATGATTCCGCATATTTTGCTGATGTTCCTGGCATTGCTCTTCAGCACCAGGGCAGGCCTGGCAGGTATTTTCAGGGAAAGAACCTTTGCCCTTACTTTGTGGACCCTGGTCCTTATCGGGGTAGGTGGACTTGTTTTCGGCCCTATAGTTCAAAAATTTGCCTTTGGCGACTGGTGGACAGGCTGGCCCTTTGGCACCGATCTTACTGACAACAAGACTGCCGTGATGTTCATTCTATGGACCTTGGCCGCTGTTATGGTTTTCAGAAACAAATACCACCGCACCTGGGTCATAGTTGCTGCAGTGATGCTGCTGCTGATTTATCTGATTCCACACAGCCTGATGGGTTCAGAGATCGATTTTACCCAGGAAACAACAATACAATGAAACTATAAGACCGTAATAAAACCTGGCAAATAAAAAAAGCCCTGCAAAACCAAAAGGTTTGCAGGGCTTTTTTCTTAAAGCTTATATGGGTTTTATCTTCCGTGGCAGTGCTTGTACTTTTTACCACTTCCGCAGGGGCAAAGCTCATTTCTACCTACTTTCTTTTCAACCCTAACGGGTTCGGCTTTCCCACGGCTTCCGCCACCAGGCACATCACTTCTGCCGGCATTAAGCCGACTCATATCGGTGCGCCGTGGAGCCTCAGCACCACGAACCTGGGATGGGTCATTTACCGGCAGACGGGCTTTCATCAGGAATGAGATAATATCTTTGTTTACCTTCTGAATCATTTGTTTGAAAAGCTCAAAAGACTCAAACTTGTAGATCAGCAACGGGTCTTTTTGTTCGTAGGCAGCCCCCTGTACCGATTGCTTGAGATCGTCCATTTCGCGCAAATGCTCCTTCCAGGCATTGTCGATAATGGCAAGGGTAATGCTCTTCTCGATGGAAAGAGAAACTTCTTTCCCTTCACTTTCAAAGGATTTCTTAAGGTTGGCCAGTACATTGAGCGTTTTGGCACCATCAGAAACGGGGATGGCAATATTTTCATACTGCTGCCCGGCATTTTCGTATACCTCTTTAATAACAGGGAAGGCAAGCTGGGCGATGCTTTCAATCTTATCCCGGTATCTTTTGGATGCTATTTCAAATATTTCTTCGGTGAGCTTCTGAGCCTTTGTATCAACAAAGGTTGTCTCATCCCATGGCACTTCAATACTGATGTTTCGCAGCATCTCCATTTTCAGCCCTTCCAGGTCGCCATTTTCCTGGGCGTCGATGATCATTTGTTCGCACACATCGTAGAGCATGTTGGAGAGGTCTACGGCGAGTCTTTCACCAAAGAGAGCATTGCGGCGCTTTTTGTAGATCACCTCACGCTGGGCATTCATTACGTCATCATATTCCAGCAGTCGTTTCCTGACACCAAAGTTGTTTTCTTCCACTTTTTTCTGTGCTCTTTCAATGGAATTGGTGATCATGGAATGCTGGATTACTTCGCCTTCCTGCAGGCCCAGCCGGTCCATGATACGGCTTATTCTGTCAGAGCCGAAAATCCTCATCAGGTCATCTTCCAGTGATACGAAAAATTGCGATGAACCGGGGTCGCCCTGGCGCCCTGCCCTACCCCTTAGCTGGCGGTCAACCCTTCGTGATTCATGGCGTTCGGTACCTATAATGGCCAAACCGCCGGCTTCACGCACCCCGGGCCCCAGCTTGATATCGGTACCTCTACCTGCCATGTTTGTAGCAATGGTAACACTTCCTGCTTTACCGGCTTCTGCAACTACCTGGGCTTCGCGTTGGTGCTGCTTGGCATTGAGGATGTTATGTTTAATCTTGCGCAGGTTGAGCATCTTGCTCAATAGTTCTGATATTTCTACAGAGGTTGTACCCACAAGAACGGGACGCCCCTTGTTTACCAGGTTCACAATCTCATCGATCACCGCATTGTACTTTTCGCGTTTGGTTTTGTATACCAGGTCTTCGCGGTCTTCTCTTATTATCGGACGGTTGGTGGGTATTACCACTACATCCAGTTTGTAGATGTTCCACAACTCACCTGCCTCTGTTTCGGCGGTACCGGTCATACCGGCAAGTTTGCCGTACATCCTGAAATAATTTTGCAGGGTAATGGTGGCGTAGGTTTGGGTAACGGCTTCAATTTTTACATTTTCCTTGGCTTCAATGGCCTGGTGTAACCCGTCGGAATAGCGTCTTCCCTCCATGATACGGCCGGTTTGCTCATCCACGATTTTCACCTTATTGTCCATGATCACATATTCGGTATCCTTTTCAAAAAGGGTGTAGGCTTTCAGCAGCTGGTTGATGGTGTGCACCCTTTCGGATTTCGCCGAGAAGTCATCAAGAATACGGTTTTTCTTTTCCAGTTTTTCTTTTTCATTCAGGTTGCTTTTCTCCAGCTCGGCCATTTCGGCTCCAATATCCGGGAGAATGAAAAAGTTGGGATCATCGGAGCTACCTGTTATCAGGTCTATGCCTTTGTCGGTAAGTTCAATTACATTGTTCTTTTCCTCAATGACGAAATAAAGCTCGTCATCAATAATGTGCATATGCTTGTTTTGCTCCTGCATGTAGAAGTTTTCTGTTCGTTGCAGGATGGTTTTCATTCCCGGTTCGGAAAGAAATTTTATAAGGGCTTTGTTTTTGGGTAATCCCCGGTGGCAGCGCAACAGCAGTTCGCCACCTTTCTTTTCGTCGCCTTTTTCTCCGTCTTTGGATGAGAGCAGTTTTTTTGCCTCGGCCAGCATATTTGTAACAAGATTGCGCTGGGCAGAAACAAGTTTTTCCACATTGGGTTTCATTTCATGAAACTCATGCTTTTCGCCTTGTGGGGTTGGGCCTGAGATGATAAGAGGAGTACGGGCATCATCAATGAGTACCGAGTCAACCTCATCCACAATACCAAAGTTGTGTTTGCGCTGAACCAGCTCTTCGGGGTTTCTCGACATGTTGTCGCGCAGGTAGTCGAAACCGAATTCGTTGTTGGTACCGTAGGTTATATCGGCAAGATAGGCCTGACGGCGTTCTTCTGAGTGAGGTTGGTGCTTGTCAATACAATCAACACGGAGGCCGTGAAATTCAAAAAGCATTCCCATCCATTCTGAGTCACGCTTGGCGAGGTAATCATTTACCGTAACCACATGAACGCCCATGCCCGGAAGGGCATTGAGATAAACCGGCAGGGTTGCCACAAGGGTTTTACCTTCACCGGTGGCCATTTCGGCAATTTTACCCTTGTGCAGGTGGATTCCCCCGATGAGCTGAACATCGTAATGTACCATATCCCAGGTAATTTCATTACCTCCTGCCATCCATTTGTTTTTAAAATATGCTTTATCTCCATTTATTTCAATGCTGGGGCGAGAGGCGGCCAGGTTGCGGTCAAAATCATTCGCAGTTACTTCTACCGTTTCATTTTCCTTGAATCTTTTTGCGGTTTCTTTTATAACAGCGAAGGCTTCGGGTAGTATTTCTATAAGAATCTTTTCGGTTTTTTCGTATTTAACTTTTTCCAACTCATCTACCTGGACGAAAAGTTTCTCCTTTTCATCCATATCCATATCGTACGATTCGGCTTTTTTGCGAAGTTGGGCAATGGCTTCGGATTCTTCTTTTATATGCTCGGAAATGCGCTTTCTGAATTCAGCAGTCTTTTCTCTTAATTGATCATTGGTGAGTTGGGAAATGCTTTTGTAAGCCTCATGGATACTGTTTACCAGGGGCATGACCTCTTTCAGGTCGCGTGATGCTTTATCTCCAAAAAATTTCTTAAATATATTCAACATAAATCGGGGTGATTAAAAATAAGTTTATATGGAAAGATATTTCATGTTTTGTCAATGGACAAAGGTAGTGCAAATCTGTAAAAAAAATAAATAGACAAGAGGTTTAATTTGGGAAAGAAAAAAGCCGGCTTAAAGGCCGGCCTTGTTATTTTTTAATATTCATCCTCATGAAAGAAGAAGTCGTCCTTTGTGGGGTAATCGGGCCATATGTCTTCAATACTATCATACACATCGCCCTCATCTTCTATCTCCTGAAGATTTTCTATAACCTCCATGGGAGCACCAGATCTAAGCGCATAATCAATAAGCTCTTCCTTGGTTGCCGGCCAGGGAGCATCCTCAAGTTTTGAAGCCAATTCTAAGGTCCAATACATATTAAATAGGGTTTTATTTTTTTGCAAAAGTAATTTTTTTTATATAATTAGCAAGAAAAAAAATAAATCGTTTTGCCTATTATAAACATAATTTAATGCAAAAGATTACGGGTTTTGTTCTAATTTTTTTTACAGCCTAAATATGAGTTGCTTATTTTGGCTGTTCTGTTACTCAAAAAGTCGGATCACACAAAAACTCACAACACCTGCAAATCAGAATTTGTGGAGTTTTCTTTCAACGCCAATTGACTGTATTTGTTATGTCAAGGCAATTTTTTTATTCAAACAAAACTTTTCCCTTGATGTTTAAACCATGCTTTGCCGTTGAGCTGCTATTGATTACGGCATCTAAAAAAATTCTTTAATGAATCCTTTAAAACTATACACTATGAAAAAAAATATGGGTATTGCTGATAAAGTGATAAGGATCATGATAGCTGCTGCTATTGCTGCTCTTTATTTTAGCGGCATAATTACCGGAACGCTGGGAATAATTCTACTAGTGGTAGCTGGTGTTTTTGTGCTTACAAGCCTGGTTAGCTTTTGCCCGCTATACGTACCCTTGGGGTTAAGTACATGTGCGGTAAAAAAGCAGAAATAATACAGACACGCATTACTTTCGGCAGGTGAAAGGCAGGCAATTGGCATTCAGTGTCCATTGCCTGCTTTTTTTTACCTTTGCGCTACAATACGGTTTAAAACCATTTTTCCCTCAATTTATCTCCCAATGACAAACCGGTTCTTTATTATTTCTCTGTTTCTTGCTGTTTTGTTTTCAGCTAATTCTGTTTTGGCACAGCAGATCGTGTTGAATGAAATGATGGCTTCCAACGCTCTAACAATCAGTGATGAGGACGGGGATCATAAAGACTGGATAGAGATTTTCAACCCTACCAACCAGGCGGTTGATCTTCTTAATTTCGGGCTTTCCGACAATCCAGAAGAGCCTTTTCGCTGGACATTTCCCCAGGTAACATTGCAACCCGGGCAGTACCTGATCATTTGGGCTTCAGGAAAAGACAGGAAAATTCCGGGAGCCCCTCTCCATACCAATTTTAGCATCAGGGCTTCCGGCGAAGATATTGTACTTACCCATTCCTCGGGAGCACAACTCGATAATATTCCTCCCACACAGCTGCCTTCAGATGTCAGCATCGGGCGCAATGCAGCCAGCGAAGCCGGATGGTACTTTTTTAACGAGCCTACACCGGGGGAAGGCAATACATCACAGGTATGGCAAGGTATAACCCCTACTCCGGTTTTTTCCCACCAGGGTGGTTTTTATACCAATGCCTTTGAACTTACAATAGGCACTGCCGACGAAAACACACAAGTCTATTATACCCTTGATGGGGCCCTACCTACTTTCTCATCAGATATATATACCGAAAATATAACTATAGCCTGCCGCGAAGGAGACCCCAATACCATTTCCATGATCCCTACCAATAATAATGATGATCCGGGTCCTCCCTATTTTGAAGGATGGCAACCACCAGCCGGAGAAATTTTTAAAGTAAATGTGGTAAGAGCCATGGCAGTGAAAGAGAACTTCCTTCCCAGCAAAGTAGAAACTCACTCTTACCTGGTAGACGAATTAGGGGTAAACCGCTATTCACTTCCGGTGTTTTTTATCAATACCAACGAAGAACACTTTTTCGATCATTATTCCGGTATTTATATCCCGGGCGAATACAACAACATGTTTCAGCGAGGCAGGGAATGGGAACGCCCCATAAACATTGCCTTTTTTGAAAAGGATGGCACATTGGGTTTCAGCGATGATATGGGTGTACGTATCCATGGCGGAACCACCCGCAGCCGACCACGTAAAAGCCTGCGGATCTATTCCCGCGATGAGTATGGCCAAAGCTGGCTCAATTATCAGCTTTTTCCTGAAAAGGGCATTCAGCAGTATAAACGTTTCCTGTTGCGCAACTCAGGCAATGACTGGGATCAAAGTGTGTTCAGAGATGGGTTTATGCAATATCTCGCCCGCGATCTCAATTTGGAAACACAATACTACCGGCCCGCAATAGTATTTTTAAACGGCGAATACTGGGGAATCCATAATATCCGCGACAGGTATGACAAGCATTATATTTACAGCCATTATGGCCTAGAAGAACATGAGATGACTGTGCTGCAAAGAAATGCTGAGCTTGCCTATGGCAATCCCGATGGGGTGCATCATTACAACCAGATGGTATCTTTTATCGGCAGTAACAACATGGCCGACAATAACAATTATGCCCATGTTCAGTCCATGATGGATACCAGGAGTTATATTGATGAGAGGATTACCGGAATATATGTTATGAACACCGACTGGCCAGGTAACAATATTAATTTTTTCAGACGATTAACAGATGGTTATGATCCAATGGCAGCTCCGGGGCTTGATGGACGGTGGCGATGGCATATCCTGGATACTGATTTTGGCTTCTGGCTCAATTTCTTTTATGTTCCCGGGGTAGACGAAGGAGCTGCCCACAATACCCTTGCCTTTGCAACGGAAACTAACGGCCCCTCCTGGCCCAATCCGCCCTGGTCAACCTTTTTATTGAGAAGCCTGCTGGAAAACAACAATTTTAAAAACGATTTTATCAACCGGTTTGCTGACCTGCTCAATACAACGTTGAGGGCTGAAAATGTTGTGGCAGTTATCGACTCCATCGAAGCAAAACTCCAGCCCGAGATGCAGGAGCATATAGACCGCTGGCGTCGCCCTACCACGCTTAATGAATGGCACGAAAACATACAACGTATGCGTACTTTTGCCCAACAGCGCACTGATTACCAGCGTCAGCATATCAGGCAGCACTTCAACCTTGCCGGCGAGGCGAGGGTGGAGCTCTCGGCCAATGAACCAGGTATGGGTGATTTAAGAATCAACACCATATGGCCGGATATTTCATCTCCCTGGGCAGGTATTTATTTTAAAGGTATTCCCATTGAGGTACAGGCTGTTCCCCGGCCCGGTTATCGCTTTTCACACTGGAGCGGTGCTACACAACAATCTCATGCAACCATAAAAATTGTGCCTGAAGGCGATATTTCACTTACCGCTCATTTCGAAATTAATCCGGGTTTTGAAGGCGATGAACTAAACCCCCCGGCATGGCCCCTGGTCAATGGAAGTTATTTCTTTGAATCCTGGAATGCCCAAAACCCAGAAGAAAGCTTTCCTCCCAATATGCTTTTTTTACAATCCTCCAAAGATGATCCAAAATTGTTTGATGCTATGACACACAGGTATCATATTCCTAGTGATGAATACCATGAAGATGATCTGGATCAGGTTGGATTCCCGTATAACCTCACGCGTCGCACCCGTCTCAACGGACTTGGAGCACAAGGCATATCTTTTATCAACACCGGGCGCGAACGCGATTTGGGCGCTGCAGTGCTGGCCATAGACACAAGAGAAATGGAAGACATTACGGTAGCCTGGACAGGGGGTACCGTTGTGCCTAATGCCAGAGTATATGCCATCAGGCTGCAGTACAAAATTGGTCCTGACGGTTTTTTTACAGATGTTGTGGATGAAGAGGGAAATGTTGTTGAATACATGCGCTCCGAAAATGCAGGGCACGAACAACATTTTGGGCCTTTGCTTTTACCTGACGCGGTAAACAACCAGGAATATGTTCAGTTGCGCTGGAAATATTACTTTACCGGAGAGCAGATTGACACTGACCACGGCCGAAGAGATATGCTCAGGCTCGACAACATAAGGGTTAGCACCCTTACAACAAATATTCTACCCGATCAGGACACAAAACAATCCTTACCCGTATTATTCCAAAACCATCCCAATCCTGCTACAGAAACCACTTCCGTTTCTTTTGCCCTGCCGGCCCCTGCCGATGCAAACCTTATACTATATGATGCAACAGGGCGCATGCATAGTTTTATTGCCAAAGGGCACTATCCAACGGGCACACACACCATAACCTTTTCAACGGCTGATCTTACTCCGGGATTATATGTTTACAGGCTAGTGTTGGATGGATTCTCCACCTCAAAGAAAATGTTTGTGAGGTAAGGAAATGTATAGTTAAAATGTGAATTACTCGGCAATGATCTGGCTAAGCGGAATCTCAACGATTTTCACAACGGTATACATATTATCCTCCAGCTCTGACTGTGAGCATACAGCAGCCACATTGCGCAAAGACATATTGATCTCTGTTTGTGAAAGGGTACTTCCCTCCCATTCAACTTCAGTTGTCTCTTTCTCCATTTGTCGATTATCGCGAAAGGCTTCCACTTTTTTCTGATACTCCTCTACAGCCCTTGCAAGATTTACATTTGCATCAAGCTCAGCCATTCTATGTGCAGTAGATTCATTTCGGCTTGTTCCCTGGCCGCGGGCACGGATAAATTCTCTGTCTGATGACCAGTCCTGATCATTGCACTGAAAAACTACTCGGTCTGGTTGGGGGAGCTGACGCTCTTTCCGTGAAAGCATACTGTTGCATTGTGCGAAGGCTACTGCCATGAGCACCAGCAATAAAACAGTGGATAGATTTTTCATACTGTTGTAAGATTAAGGTTTCCAAATTGAGCCTTAAGCCAAATCCAGGGCCAGTGCTAAGGCTGAACCAGATTATCTGGTATTCCCTCAGGTATGGCATCTGCATAAGGGTTATCAAACTGTTTTACCGGGTCTTGTCCAAGCTTTTGCAGAATGGCTCTGCCTTTTTCGGGGTGCAACACAAAGCTTACAAATTTTTCAGCCCATTGGGTATTTTCAGATTTTTGAGGGATGGTGAGCCCGTAAACCATGGCTTCCCCAAATTCGGTAATGGTCTCTCCTGGCTGTGTGCCCAGGGTTTCAATACTCACCCCGCCATACCAGTCATTCAGGCTAAAATCTGCCAGACTAAGACTGTCGGGCAATTGCAGATATTCCAGATTATGTTGAATAGCGACGCTTTTGTAAAGAAAAATATAATCGATGTGATTGCTTTCCAGCAGGGCGATGAGGTCGGTTTCTTTGGGACGAATGTTGTCGGTATCCTTGTCTAACAATTTCTGGGCAAACCCTTCTTCGTTATACATATTTTCTGCAAGCTTGATGGTGAATACACTACGCACACCGCATGGATCCATGTCAGGATTGCTCCGGCCATATTTCACGTCGGGTCGCAAGAGTATCTCCATCCAGTTTTCCTGGCTGATTTCATCGGCAAAACGTGACCGGTCGGTGTAAACGATGGCCAGTTCATTAGTGGCAAAAGGGATGTACCAAGCGGCATGTTCGGGTATCAGCATATTCTCAATCACCCTATAATCGGCAGACATAAACACATCGGCCGGGGTATTGATGTCGATCACCCTGCGGGCACCGGCTTTGCTACCCCAGGCTTCCGTGCGTATTTCCACACCCGGGTTTTCCGCCTCAAAAGCTTCTGCCAGTTCAACAACAGGAACAGTAAGACTACCGGCATGGATGACATGCAATGTTTCGGAAGCTGATTTGTCTTTCTGATTGCATCCCCACAGGACAAAAAATATTAAAATCACCAGGATAGAATACACTTTATTTTTCATAACAGATAGATTGTAAGATTAAGACAGTAAGTAACGAACGGAGTTTTGTCAGCTTTCCAGGGTTCCGAATACTGCACCATGTTGCATTACTGATTGCGTAAAGGCTAGCCGACAAGCCTTTAGAATTAGCACAAATATAATACATTGGATGAATAAAAGCGGGTTATAAATAGCCCTCTGTGCCCATAAGTTGATGTATTGTCACAATTGTAGATTACACTATGCAGGTCCTTGTAAACATAAGGTATTACAATTAAGCAGATAGTTGTATATTTCATTCAGATCATTTTTAAATCAACCATTGGTTTGCAAGGATGCC
>CAYVQC010000054.1:27446-29505 GCA_964453995.1 uncultured Bacteroidales bacterium
GTTGTATATTTCATTCAGATCATTTTTAAATCAACCATTGGTTTGCAAGGATGCCGTCCTGGTTAAAACTGTATGGTAGAACAACATAATAAAAATCAAGACCGGGCCTCTATGAATACCCGGTCTTGAAGTCGTCACTAAAACAAATTGGAATTTTGCACGGTCCAGAGGATTTCAGGACGACGGTACTAAAAGGAGTATTTTAATTGAACGTTGATCATTCTGCCCGGGGCAATCATGTTGCGGGAGTCAACATAATCCTGGTCCAACAGGTTATGTACTTCAATGGAAGCCGAAAGGCCGCGATAGATTGGTCTCCACAGATGCAGGTCTATATAATTGAATTCTTCTATTTTTTCGGTATTTACATCGTTGAGCCATTGTGCTCCTTTGTAATTGAATGAAAACAAAGCATTTACAACGGGATTGCGCCACATAAAAGCGGTATGGAACAGATCGCGGGGTTGGTATACCAATTGATTGCCTACAAGGTCATCATCTTCATTGGGATTGAGCACCCTGAACTCATTGATTTCTGTATCAATGTAGCTGTAGGAAATATTCCAGTCGATCCCTTCAGTAATTTTTAGGCGCAAGGCCAATTCTGCTCCCATGATGGTAACTTTCCCTATGTTGTCTTTAATGCGGATGGGACGATTACGGTTGTTGAGTATGATAGAATCGCCGGTGGCAATATAGGCGTGATAATCGGTACCCTGGGCATAATAAACAGATGGAGAGAAAGTGATAGATGGCGTGATGAATACATCTCCCCCCACTTCAAAATTGTCGAGGTATTCGGGTTTGAGATGGGGGTTGGCGATTTTCATACCACCAGAAATTCTTCCGGTACGGCACATATCATCCAGTACAGGAGCCCTGAATCCGCGGCTGTAACCAGCAAAAACCCTAAAGCTTTGCGGAAGGTGATATTGAACGGATAACCTGGGGCTGAGCGCGGTAAAATCTGCATCGTCCAGCTCTCCGGTAAAGTCCTGCAGGAATGCGGTTTCATCGGTAGGGGTTTCTATCAGGAAAGCCCCATCATAAAATCCGGAATAATCAAACCTGATTCCCGCCAGCAAACTCCATGGTGTTTCAGCAATGAAGATCTCATCCTGGAGATACAGGCCTACCTGGTTCATTTTACCAAGGTTGAGAACCTGGTCAGTGCTGGTGAGGTAAATATCTGCGCCATCAACAGCACCATGGCGAAGATCAACTCCGGTGGTTATGGTATGAGAACTCAAGGGATTGAAGGTAAAGGACGAGAGCAATCCAAGATCATCGCGGATAGACTCTACATCATAGCGGCTGATCCTGTCATTTCTTACATTTTCACGGATATTCTGATAGTTCTCTCTTTGTCCGAAAAGGGTTACATTCAGTTGGCTGTTGTTTTCGAACCCAGCTCGGTAAACAACTCTTCCGTTAAGTGAAGTATATTCATTATAAGCACCATCGGGTGCTGCAAGATCATCATTTTCAAAGCCAAATCCGGTAAATTTTGAACCGGTGCCTCTTTGACCAAGATAGTAAGAGAATGAAGTTTCCACCAACTGATCGGGGCTGAGAAAATATCCTGCCCTTGCTCCTACCTGGTATTCGTCAAGGAATGAGGCAACAGAAAATTCGTCGATTTCATCTGCAGGTGTAGTGATATATCCATCGCTCATGCGGTAGCGTCCGTTTACTCCCCAGAAAAAGTTGTTGTTTCTGCCCGTAACTCCGGCATTGGTGTTGGCAGTTTCAAAAGTACCATAGCTTTGGCCTACGTATCCTTCCACATTGCGCGAAGGCACAGGTGAAATGAGATTAATAACTCCACCCATGGCATTTCCTCCATGAATGCTGGAGCCAGGTCCTTTCATTACTTCAACCTGTTCAATATCTTCAGGATTGATGGCATTCCAGTTTACTGTTCCTAGATCGGTTTTGTTAACGGGCACACCGTCTACGAGCACCAGTGTTCTGCCTGCTTCACTCCCCATACCTCTCATGGATACAGTAGCTGATCCAAGGAAGGTAGCTCCACGGCTTACTGAAATGCCGGGGATGG
>CAYVQC010000055.1:0-28071 GCA_964453995.1 uncultured Bacteroidales bacterium
CTGTCCGCAGGCTATGTAATTGACAGAAGCGAGATTTTCGTAGCTGAGTGAGATGGCATGATAACCCATATTCGCGGCTGTTTTGCAGAATTTCAGGTAATCGTAAGGCCTTGCAGTGGTACCTGGAAAATAAAGCAGGAGTTTGCCGAGGGGGCCTATGGAATTATTCAGCAAAACGTAGTTTGGCTCAGGATTGCCGTCAATATTTTCATCCGTTTCGGCAGGGGCTATTCTGTGCAATGTAATGTCGGGGCTGTTGAGTGTTTCGATTCCGGTCCGGGCGCGCCAGGCTTCAAAATTACCGTCAGCATTAATCACATTATAATACACAAAAACTTCATTTTCCCCGGTAAAGGTTTCCGGGTCGGTGCGAATAATGACTCCCTGGCTGTCTTCAATTTTCAGCTTGTGATCTGTATTCATACCGTCAGACAGGCTGATTATCCAAACTTCGGAATTGCTGTAAACGCGTTCTTCTTCTTTTATGACACAGCTGAAATATGATTTTCCGGCAGCTGTAAAGGGTTCTGGCGAACCGAAAAATTCGTATTCAGAATCCTCAGGGACTTCGATTTCCCGAAGCAATTCCCACTCCTGATAAGCATTTTTTTTGTAAACGCCTATTTTGGTATCGCTATCGAGCAAAGCAGCTACAAGTACTTCATCGTTATATTCGGGGGCATACCAGCCATAGGGATTGGTTTTACTTCTTCCATCGCCGGAGATGATTTCCTCGGTTTGGGTGTCGGTATCGTAAATCGCGATTTCGCCTTTATGCTGACCCGTCTGCTTTATGTAAGCGAGTTTGTTGGAATTGTCAATCCATCGAACGCCCCTGTCGACGCTGTCGATAATGAATTCATTGTCAATATCGCTTAAATCCTTCCATGCCATTACCCCATCGAAACCGCCGATGGAATATACGATCCGGGTTGAACCGGCATTTTGATTCTTCGAGGCTAAAGCCGACTGCCTGTTTTCAGTACCGGAAGCTACTTCACGGGAGATGATTTCGCCATCAGTTATTTTCGATTCCCAAATCCTGTAAACCCCGTCAATTTCTTTGGTAAATACAACGCTCCATCCATTGGAATCGTAGCCGAATTCCGGGCCATTGAATGTTTCAATTAACGGCGCAGCATCTTCGCCAATTTTGAAATCAAGCCCATCTTCAGATTTAAACAGCCCGGTCAGTTTGTCGAGTTCGCCAATCCATATATCGCCGTTTGCTAACTGAAAACCAAGCAATTCTGAAGGCATATTCACCTCCGGGTCGATGTAGAATAAATTGTCGGGGGAAATTCGTTCGGCATTCTGAGCCCTAAGAGGAAAAACTATTAAAGTTAACAGAAGTGTGAAAATAATTGTAAAATCAAGTCTTTTCATTTTTTCTCATTGTTAAAATTTTATATGCTGTTAGAGGCAACTAACTTGTTAAGGTTTAATCGGGGGGGCGGATTTAATTCTAACTAACGTTTTTATTAATCTCGCAAATCAGGCATTGGCAATATTTTCCTTTTAGTTCAAACCTATTCAATTTTTTAATTTCATGTTAGCTGAAAAAATCAACTTTTTCATGTAGGATGCCCCCGTACCACCCATTGCTGTTATCGTTATTATAGCACAATTCTTTTTGGGGCGTAACTGCTGATTGATGGATGATATTGCAAATTCAGGTATTTTCTTTTATGGTGATTGTCTTGCCCATGTTCCTTTGGGGGTTGAGTTTTTGTGCATTTTGGGTTTCGGTTATCAGGTTGATGTGGCAAAATATAATGAATTAATCTTCGTAAAATAAAATACAGATGTGAATGTGTAAAAAAAATGTATGGCTGGTGGTGCAAATGCCTCAATGGATCCAATGGATTTTTCTGTGTATTTGGGTTGTGCGCATTGTTTTCCGGAAGCAAAAGCCTGGCTTGTCAGGATTGGGCATTGTTATCCTGCTTCTCCTTCTTTCTGTTCCATCATCCCCACGGCCCTTTTCACCGCGTATCTGCCAAAGCGGTGGCGTATGCGGTCCATGGCCTGGTAGAGGCTTACCATTTCGGGGGTGTCTTCAAACAGGTGCAGCTGTTGCGATCCGCTCACCAGGTGGCTCAGGCGCACCCCCACCAGGCGAATGAGCATGCGGCGGGTGTATAGCTTTTGGAAAAGCTCCTTGGCAGCCTGTATCAGGATATGGTCGAAGGAAGTATAGGGAATGCGCTTCTGCAGGGTGTGTGTGTCGAAATTGGAATAGCGGATCTTTACCGTAATACAGGCGGTGAGTTTGTTTTTTCTGCGCAGATCGTAGCACAGCCCTTCCACCATGGTGGTGAGCAGGTTTTTGATGGCGGCAATGTCGATGGTATCCTGCTCAAAGGTATGTTCGGTACTGATGGATTTGCGTTCCCACTGGGCATATACCGGTGTATCGTCGATGCCGCGGGCCCGCCTCCATATCTCTATGCCGTTTTTTCCCATGAGCCTTTCCATCATCTCCACGGGCATTTGCTGCAGAAGGGCCACCTTGTCGATGCCCAGGTTGCGCAGGTTTATGTAAGTCTTTTCGCCGATCATGGGAATCTTACGGATGGAGAGCGGTGCCAGAAAGGGGATGATGCGCGGCTGCTCCACATACATCCCCCCGTTGGGCTTGGCTTCGCCTGTGGCTACTTTGGCCACCGTTTTGTTGGCCGACAGGCCGAAACTGATGGGCAGCCCCGTTTCGCGGATGATGGCCTGGCGCAGCTCCTGCGTCCACTTCAGGCTGCCAAAGAAGCGGTCCATCCCCGTAATGTCGATGTAATGCTCATCAATGGAAGCCTTTTCGTAAAGGGGCGAGCGCTCGGCAATGATCTCGGTAACCATATTGGAGTAGCGCGTATAGGCTTCCATATCGCCGCGGATAACTGTGGCATCGGGGCACAGTTGCAGGGCCCTTTTCATGGGCATGGCCGAGCGAACACCATAATGGCGTGTTTCGTAGCTGCAGCTGGCCACAACACCACGTCCCGAGGTGCCCCCTATGATCACCGGCCTGCCTTTAAGGCTGCTGTTGAGTAGCCGCTCTACCGACACAAAGAAAGTGTCCAGGTCAAGATGGGCGATATGTCTGTTTATGGATTCCATGATGATGCGCCTGATGGTTTAATCGTTTATTCGTTTTTCGTTGAATGATCCGCAATCCTACCTGGAAAACGTTTTCTCATCTTTGATCTTTTATTTTTGTTGGTATTACGATCAAAAATGATGTTTGTAATATAGTCAAAACTCATTACCTTTACAGGGTGCTTTCTGTTAAAAAACACAACTTACTCCAATCCGTACCCTTATGGAATTACATTTTGCAGGTAATCTGAAACTGCTGCGCAAACGGCGCAAACGTACCCAGGACGATGTGGCCTTTTCTACCCACATCAAAAGGCCTACCCTGAGTGGCTATGAAAACAGCGGGGTGCTGCCCAGCGTAGAAAACCTGCTGGCACTCTCCGATTACTTTGGCGTGGCTGCCGATACCCTGCTGAGGGTTGACCTGGGGCGGCTCTCCGAATTTCAGCTCTCCCAGCTGGAGCGCGGCAACGATGTGTATGTGCGCGGCAGCAACATCCGTGTGCTGGCCACCACCATCGACAATCACAACCGCGAAAATATTGAACTGGTAGGTGAAAAGGCCAAGGCCGGCTATACTACCGGCTTTGCCGATCCTGAATATATTAAGGAATTGCCCCGCTTTCAGCTTCCCTTTCTGTCTCACAACAAGAAATACCGCAGCTTCCAGGTGAGTGGCGACAGTATGCTGCCCATCCCCGAAGGAGCCTGGATCACCGGCGAGTTTGTACAGGACTGGAACGATATTGCCAGTGGCAAACCTTATATCATCCTTACACTCAACGATGGGGTGGTGTTTAAGATCGTTGAGAACCAGCTGCAGGAGCGGGGAGTGCTGCGGCTCTATTCGCTCAACACGCTCTATAAACCCTACGAGGTGGGTGTGTCGGATGTGAGGGAAGTATGGCGGTTCCGCAATTTCATCTCCGAAGACATCCCCGCCGATATGCCGGCAACGCAAAGCCTTACCCGTATGGTGATGGATCTTCGCCGCGATGTGGACGAGATCAAACAAAAGATATGAGAGGGAATGGAGGTCGGTTCATGGCTTCGCCAGGTGTTCAAACAACAGATGGCTTTTCCGGGTTGTATACGGTAGTCGCAAACTTAGCGAGCAAAATACCATGATACGAACAACACTTTTCATCATCCTGTTTTTGTGCCTGCACCACATTGCAGGGGCATTGCCCTTTTCCAACAGCCACATGGCTCACGTTGATGGTACCAGGCTCCATTACCGGGTATGGGAGCCGGCAGAGGGGTCGCCCAGGGGCAATATCCTGATGGTGCATGGTTTCAGCGGTTCTACTTTTTCGTGGCAGCAGGCCGGCGATAGCCTACAGCAGCTGGGCTACCGGGCCGTGGCGGTAGATGTGCCCCCTTTTGGCTATAGCGACCGGGCTCCCAGGCAAAACCAATCGGTAACAGCACGTGCTGCACTACTCATCGCCTTTTTGGAGCAGCAGTTTCCGGGTACAACCTGGCACCTTGCCGGCCATTCCATGGGAGGAGGTATTGTACAGGCAATGGCCCTGTTGCGGCCTTCCCTCTTTCATAGTGTCTGCTTTGTGGCAGCCACCCTGTTTTCATCCATACAGCCCGGCAGCAGGCAAACCCCCTTGTGGATGCACATTCCGGGGCTTACCACTTTTGTGGGAAACCTGGCCCAAAGCTGGTTCATCACCAGGGGAAGAATAGAACAACTGCTGGCTTCTGCCTATGGCGAGCAACCTTCACCCTACCAGGTGGAAGCATACCTGGAACCTCTGCTGCTGCCGGGTACTGCCCGCGCCATACTACATATGCAACGTTTCAGCATGGAGATCGCTGTACTGGATGCCGCTGCACTGGATGTGCCCGCCCTGGCCATCTGGGGCGAAAACGATACATGGGTGCCTCTGGAATCAGGAAACAAGGTGCTGGAAAAGATGCCCGGGGTACAACTCAGGGTGATTGAGCAGGCAGGCCACAATCCCATGGAAACGCATCCTGATCAATTTATGACCCTTTGGATGCACTTCCTCGATAATCTGTAACTTTGCCCCGTGAAAAATATGGACCCATTCAAAGAATACCTGCAGCTGCGCCATGAGCTGGATGCACGCTGTGCTGAGCTGTATGCAATGCATGCCCCTCATCTCAACTGCAAAGAAGGATGCGATATGTGTTGCATGGATTTTAGCATTTTCCCCCTGGAGTACCATGCCATTAAGGCGCAGGCAGGCGATGCCCTGAAAGGTGGTGTAGAGCCGGCAGCAGAGGGGGAGTGCCCCTTCCTGGTAAATCACACCTGTGTTATCTATCATGCACGACCCATGATATGCCGTACGCAGGGACTGCCCCTGTTGTATATGGGTGAGGAAAACTGGGAATTGTCTGCCTGCGAGCTCAACTTTACCCAATTTGACTTTGACGGCTTTTCTCCCGAAAATACTTTTCCCCAGGATCAGTTCAACAGCCGCCTTTTTATGCTCAACAAAAAGTATATCGAATCCCTTCCCGGCAAGCCATATAAACCCACCGACCTTATCCCGCTCAGGAAGTTGTTTGCCTGTTCAAACAGCGATGGATAACGCTCATCAGCCCTGTCTGCAGACCTGCGTCCCACCAAAAGGGGGGTGCAATAGCCCCAGGGCCGGTGCTTCAGCCCTTTGGCGGGTAAATAAAACAATTGGATTTATTCAAACAGGAACGAGATCATGATGATCTTGGAGTTGAGCCGCTGTATGGAGTTGGTAAACATGGTGTTTTCTCTTTTGAGCATATCGATCATCCCAAAGGAGGCTTTGATCTCGGTAGAAAACTTGAAATAATAAAAGTAATAATCAAACCCTACCCCCATCTCATAGAATACATCGTTTTTGCCAATGCGGGCCAGGATTTCGTCTTCGAAATCTTCCTTGTCTTCAATGGAGGCAAGGTCGTGGCTGTATTTGAAGCCACCGATCACATATACCCTGGTATTGGTCATCCTTACCGATTTGTACTTCAGGTGCAGGGGAAATTCTATAAAGGTGCTTTCCAGTTGCTGGCGACGGGTAATGGGGGCTCCATCTTTTATTCCTCTGTAGATGATATTGCGGTCTCCAAAGCTGAGGGTGGGAATAAACCGGAGATCGAGCTGGGAGCCCAGGCGCAGGTTGGATACAATGCCAATGTTGAAACCGTTTTCTGCCTGGGTGAGCACTGATTGCAGGGTATCAAACTCTGAAAGAATGACCACATCGGATGGGCTCATTTCCACATTGTGCAGGTTGGAAATGGGTTTCAGGGAAAAATCCATCTTGTTGAAACCCAATGAAAAGCCAAAATGATAGTCCTGTTGGTCGTGATAGGGGCGGTTTTCAAATTTGAATGCCTTGTCGCGCTGCGCCCGGACAGACCCAACGCTGCATAAGGTGAGTGCCGCAAAAAGGAGAATGATATAATGTTTGGATTTTTGTGTCACCTGGTGTTGTATTGGTTAAGCAATCTTTTAAATGCAAACTGCGCTGATAAAACGAAATTTTTACTCCATTATTGCTGCAAAAATACCGTTTTTATTCAATCAATTGATGATTCTTTATCATCAGCAACCGTTGTTTTGCAGATTGAAGGAGGTCATTGGGCTGATAATGCGCGATTTTTTTATTCTTTCAGTGAAAATTGCTTTATCCTTTCACCCCCTCATACAAATAGGTGATCCCCTGGCTGATACGTGTTGACCTTGTTTGGGCAAAGCCTGCCTGGGCCAGCAGATCGGTAAAGGCCTTGTCGTAAGGGAATGATTTTACCGACTCGGGAAGGTATTTGTAAGATTCGTAGCTTCCGCTGAATACCTTACCCCAGAAGGGCAGGATAAAATTGAAATAAAAGCTGTAAGCCTGTTTGAAGGGGAATTTGGAGGGCATTCCAAACTCAAGGATTAGCAGCACTCCGCCGGGTTTGAGCACGCGGTGTATTTCTTTAAGGCCTTTCAGGGGCGTTTCAAAATTTCTTACCCCATAGGAAATGGTCGCTGCATCGAAACTGTTGCTGTCGAAGGGCAGGTCTTCTGAGTCTGCCTGCTGCAGGGTAATGATATGCTGAAGGTTTTTCCGTTCAATTTTTTTGTTGCCCATCGCCAGCATGGTTTCGGCAATGTCTACCCCTACAATCTTTTGGGGGTTTAGCTTTACCAGTTCTATGGCCAGGTCGGCGGTGCCGGTAGCCACATCAAGGATGGTTGCAGGCTGGTATTGGGAGAGGCGCCGGCGTAGTCTCCTGCGCCACAGCCGGTCGATTCCCAGGGAGAGAAAGTGGTTGAGATAATCGTAGCGGTGTGCAATACGGTTGAACATTCCGCGAACTTCTTCTTTTTTAGCCATGGGTAATTACTCTAATGTTTAAACATGTTGCTTTTTGCTGCTGATCAGGGGGCCAGGCGTTTTTTCTGCCAGCCATTGCTGTTGTTGGTGGCCAGTGTATAGAGAATACGGTCGTGCATGCGCCCCGGGCGGCCCTGCCAAAACTCTACCTCTTCAGGGATGAGGCGGTAGCCGCCCCAGTGTGCAGGACGTGGAATGTCCTTTCCCTTGTAGATCTTTTCCAGCTCAGCATATCGGGCAAACAGTTGTTCGCGGGAGCTCACTTCCTGGCTCTGGTCAGAAGCCCAGGCTCCCAGCTGGCTCTCGCGTGGCCGGCTGGCAAAGTATTCATCTGACTCCTGTTCGCTAACTTTTTCAATAATGCCTTCCACTCTTACCTGGCGTTCCAGCTCCAACCACAAAAACAGGATCGCTCCAAAAGGATTCTGCTCAATCTCTTTGGCTTTGCGGCTGTTGTAGTTGGTATAAAAGACAAAACCACGTTCGTCAATTTCCTTCAGCAGTACGGTTCTTGCACTCACCCTGCCATTGGGTGTTGCTGTAGAGAGGGTCATGGCATTGGGTTCTGCCAGGCCGGAAAAAACAGCCTGGTTAAACCAAAGGCTGAATTGTGAAAGTGGGTTGGGTAATACCTGAGAAAGACTGAGGCCTCCCTGGGTGTATTCCTTTCTGAGGTCAAAAAGCTTTTTTCGGTTGTTCATACGCCTTCCTAAACAATCAGGCTACTGAAAAGTTTTCAAGGCTTCATTGAAAAGGCGGTCCCTGCTGACCGGCACAACACCAACATATTCGCATACCAACCCGCCGGCCAGGTTGGCAAGTCGTGCCATATCTTCCAGCTCTACCCCGGCAGCCATGCACAGGGCAATGATGCTGATCACCGTATCGCCTGCCCCCGATACATCAGCAATATCGCGCACATGCGCAGGAATATTGCCGGTGGTATAACGACTATCGCTCTCACGGCGGCTGTAGCAAACCCCTTTCTCCGACAGGGTAGCGATGGCAATATCCACATGGAGTATTTCCTGCAATTGTTTTACCGCTGCCATGATCTGGTCCATCTCTTCCAGCTCATCATCAAGCTTGAGCCCCTCCCTGAGTTCTTTAAGGTTGGGCTTGAAGAGATTAACCCCTTTGTAATGCATGAAATTTTTTTTCTTGGGATCTACCACAACGGGAATCCCTTTGTTGCGTCCCAGTTCTACCACCTTTTCGATGAGGGTACTGTTGATCACTCCCTTGTCATAATCCTCAAAAACGATGGCTCCTATGGCTTGTGTTGCTGTGATGTGGCCGATACGGTCAAAAAGGGCATTGGTCTCTTCTTCGGTAAGCCCCTTTTCTGTTTCTTCATCTACCCTGAGCATTTGTACATTGTTGCCAATCACCCTGAATTTGGTAGTGGTAATCCTGCTGGGGCTGGAGATAAGTCCTTCGGCAGGCAGATCCTGTTGCCTGAGGAGCTGGAAGAACAGGTGGCTTTTATCGTCATTGCCTATAACCGAGCAGAGTATGGGGGTTGCTCCCATGCTCTGAACGTTCAGTGCCACGTTGGCAGCACCTCCCAGCCTGTTTTCTCTTTTCTTAAGGGAAACAATGGGAACAGGAGCTTCGGGAGATATACGGTCTACCTTGCCCCACAGGTAAGAATCGATCATTACATCGCCGATAATGAGGATCTTCTCCTGGGTGAAAGCCTCGAAAATGGAACTAACCTTTTTGTTTTCTGTCATTTGCTTATTGTCAGTTTAAGGGAGCCAAGGCCTTTTTGATTCGTTCCACAGCTTCAATAAGCAGATTGTCGGATGTTGCATAGGATATTCTAAGGCATTCGGGCGAGCCGAAAGCATCGCCGGGCACCAGGGCAACATAAACCTTGTTGAGGATATACATAGACAAATCATTAGCATTGCCAATGGTGGTGGTGCCATCGGATTTTCCAAAGTAGCTGCTCACATCGGGGAAAAGGTAAAAAGCTCCTTTGGGCACATTGGTTTTGAAACCGGGAATGTCTTTAAGCAGATCAAGCATCAGATCGCGTCGTTGCCTGAATTTTTCCAGCATATGCCATGTAGCCTCAGGGGGTGTTTTCATGGCTTCCTCGGCAGCTTTTTGTGCTATGGAACAGGTAGCAGAGGTAAATTGTCCCTGCAGCTTATTGGCAGCGGCGGCAATGTCGGGGTGTGCGGCCATATATCCAAGGCGCCACCCTGTCATGGCAAAGCCTTTGGAAACCCCGTTGATCAGGATTACCCGGTCCTTTATGGTTGCAAACTGGGCAATGCTCTCGTGGTTTTTGCTGAAATTGATCAGTTCGTAAATCTCATCCGACAGGATAAAAACATGGGGATGCTTTTCAAATACCTTTGCCAGGGCTTCCAGTTCCTGCTTGCTGTAAACTGATCCGCTGGGGTTGCAGGGGCTGGAGAACATAAACAGGCGGGTTTTGGGAGTGATGGCCGCTTCCAGTTGCTCTGGCGAAATTTTATAATCGTTTTCAATTCCGGCACGGATATAAACCTGCTTGCCCTGTGCATAACTTACCATATGCGAGTAACTTACCCAGTAGGGGGTGGGGATGATCACCTCATCGCCCGGATTGATCAGGCACAATATGGCATTCATGATGGAATGCTTTGCCCCGGTGCTTGCAATGATCTGATCGGGTGTGTAATGCAGGTTGTTGTCTCTTTTGAGCTTTTGGCAAATGGCCTGGCGCAATTCAAGATAGCCGTTTACCGGCGGGTAAAAGGAATAGTTTGCGTCAATGGCTCTTCTGGCGGCCTCCTTAATATTGTCGGGGGTGAAAAAATCGGGCTCGCCCACACTCAGGTTGATCACATTGTGGCCTTGTGCTTTGAGCTCTCTGCTGATCCTCGACATGGCGAGGGTTTCTGATTCTCCCAGGTTATTGATCCGGTCCGAAAGTGTTACCTTCATATGCTTTGGTATTTGAGGATGATAAAATGTGTTATGAATGTTTAATATTATCAGGGGCCTGTAAAAGTGGCAAAATTAAGAAATAAAACTGTTCAGCAAACATTGTTTGATCCTGTTGAAAAATCTGCTTTTAGCCCGGTTCAGCAGCAGCCGGGCTTATGCTGAGCAGGAATTATAGCTTCGGTATTCTCCCAAAATATTGCCAGGTGCAGTTTTGTTGCAGATGCTTTAATGTTCTGGCTGCACAGGTATTTGCTGTGTAGCAGTGACAGGCAAAAATATCTTATGGCTGTCAACTCTGATTAGCCATATTTTCATTTAAGATTTACAGAAAAAATTGCAAGGCTTTTATTGAATAATTTAATACATTTGACGAATAAAATCTTTGATAAACAGCTTGTCTGTAAAAGATATATTATGATGTTCTTTTAAATTCTGGCAGGTTATTTGTTATGCAAAACAACGTTAATTTAACCTGGAGAAATTATCTGAAAATCCATTACGCTCTTTTCAGTCTGTTTGTTAGCAGATTGCGTCGAATTCAATGAAAACGTCTTTCTTCTGTAGAATGGAAAAACAAAAATTTCCGGGAAGTTCGGGGAAAGATAATTTTTTGTCGGTTCACTTATTGTTTTACAATCAATTAAATTGAATGATTATGAAAAATCTTAACATGAAAAAAGTAATGCTTATTGCCGCCCTGTTTGTTGGTGCATTGGTGTTTGTAAATTGCGGAGGAAAGAAAGCGACCACAACTTCTAATGCTCTGGGAACCGAACTGAATCTTCCCTGCAGTGATGAGGAGTTTCATTCTGATATGACCTACTTCAGAGGCACCGGAATGGCTGAAGGCACGAATCTTGCATCCACCCGCAGACGGGCCAACCTGGACGCCAATGCTGCTCTTGCAGCCAGTGTAAACCGTACCATCAAATCAGTTACAGACCGCTATACACAAGATATTACCGTTGGCGAGTCCAATGAATATGCCGAACGATTTGAAGATCTTACCCGGTCTGTGGTAAATCAATCGCTCAACAATGTTGCTACTGTGTGCAGCAAAACCTTTGAAAAAGAAGGAAGCTACAATGTTTATGTTGCCGTGGAAGTTCCC
Source organism: uncultured Bacteroidales bacterium (assembly GCA_964453995.1). Classification (GTDB taxonomy): domain Bacteria; phylum Bacteroidota; class Bacteroidia; order Bacteroidales; family UBA7960; genus SKVR01. Next base: position 11,497 of record CAYVQC010000055.1, read on the forward strand.
AAGGATGAGCTGCTGAACAATATTTCCAGCCGTATCAGCCGCGATGACAGGCTTCGGTTGGATTACGACAGAATGAAGTTTGAACAGATCTTCAATGAAGAGATGGAAAAACTTTCCAACGAACGTCCCTGATCATTGGGGAAGATAAACGACAAAAAAAACCGCAAATCCGGATTTGCGGTTTTTTTTGTTTGTTAGGAAACCAGTCTGTTGATTATAATGGTCGGTGGCTGGGGGATTGCAACCCGTTCGGCACTGATCATTTTGCCGGGTTGGTAAGGGTTAAGCAGGTGTAACCAGGCTGTCGGGCTCCATGGTTGTTTCTCTCTGGAAATTTGTTGCATACCACTGATCGCAGTTTTTAAAGGGCAGCAGGAACGAATGTGTGTAGTTCCACAGGAAGTTGATTACTCCCATTAATGCTGTTAAAAAACCAATGATCATAGCCACCACAGCCAGCAGTAAAATGGTAATCATAGATCCGGAGAGTTCTGAATTATAATCCCTTTCCCTGCGACCAGAACTGTACACATTATAGTGCTTGGTGTCGAATGATCCAAATAGTCCTCCCATGATACCGGCAATGATACCCGTGCTCAGTCCACCCAGCCACTTCAGGCGTTTTTCAGCACCATAAATAGTGATGCGGCTGGAAAGTATATAGAAAAGCAATCCCAGCCAGTGTATCACCACAAAGAAGGACAACCCTCCGGTGTAGATAAATAACAAGCCCAAACCTGCAGCACAGGCTATGATCCAGTAAGAACCTGAAAAAATTCGTTTGGACCGTTGTTTATATACTTCCTTAAATTCATCCACACGGTCAAGAATATCCTGGTCGGTGGGATTCAGACGCGTAAGAATGTAATCAAGGCCTCTTTTGGTAAATCTGGATTGTGCACCGTTGGTAATGGTAATCATTTCATTTCCTTCCTCGTCGGTAACCGGGGTAAGCTTTTCTTCAATTCTCTGAAGAATGCTCACTGCTCTTTCATTCCTTTCTTCTTCAGTGAGATCTTCCAGCAGCTTTAGTTTGTCCGGGTTGCCTTCCCTGGGGTCGATGATCTTTTCGTTGAAATTGGTGTACAAAACAAGCGGTAATAAAACAAAAACCCCAAGCAGGTATCCTGCTGCAATAAAGAAGCTGAAATAATCAAAGCCGCCGCCGGATGATTCCGTTGTATTGGCAAATAAAGGAATACTGGTCAGGCTCAAAGCGGTCAACAAAGTAATCGTTTTGCTTTTCATGTGATGTGCTTTTTAAAGGTTCTTAAAATGATGTTGGTTATTAGTGAAATTTACCGGTTGAATGGTTCACCCCGGGTTTCAAGTTCTTTTATGATTTTTTCTGCAAGTCTTTCCAGGGCCTTTTCTCCTGCAGCTTTATAATTGGGTCCGCCTGCATTTACCTGGCCCACATTGGCGCGAAATATTTCTTCTCTTGTAAAGTTGTCAGTAAGTGATACGTTGCCGGAAGCAAATGCAGTATGGATATCCTGGTGTTGTGTTCCGGCAGCTGTTGTGGCATTAAGGTAGATGATGCAGTCCGCATTTGCGGCTTCATTTACAATGCTCCAGCCTCTGGCTGTAAGATGCTGTTTTATCCTCCCTGCAACCACAGACCTATCCTGGATTGCCTGCATGTTTTCTTCCTTTGCAATGATCAAAACCCTTACCGGTCTTACCGCTGCACTTGCCAGGGCATAAGGAATGTTGAGCTGGGCGAAAATCGGGTTTTTTATGGTGCTTTCGGTAAAACCTCCCAGGGTAGCAATATCGGGTGAGATTTTAATCTGAAGATCCACCGGTGCATTGATACGGGCAATACTGAGGGTGGTACTGCCAAGACTATCGGTAGGCAGGGGGCTGTTGAAAATACAGTCACCCCTGATCACTTGCACTCTTACCGGAAGTTTGTTTATGGCAATAGAGTTTCCTCCTGGTGAATAATAGGCAGCCTTAACGGTGATGATTTCTGAAGGAGCCCTGTAAAGGCTTGCCTGTATAACCTGGGGAGCCACGTTCAGTCTTATGGCAGAAAGCAGACCGCTGAGCCTTGAAAAAGCTTCCACATCAATATATTGGAAGTCGCTATTTGCTGGTGAAGGAAGGCCTGTTCCCCGGTAGGGTCCTGTTTCTTTTGCTGCCTGCAGATAAAAGGTCAGAGCAAGGGCCACCTCTTCTTTGTTTAGGGCTTGTTCTCCCTGAATAAGCATATCAAATGCACGCGATGCCACTACCTTTTTCTGCCTTTCGTGGTTGAGCCGGTATTTTGTTTTTGAAAGCCGGTAATATACCCAGTATTGGTTGTCGTTTTCCCATGAATCTGCCAGCTCGTAATCTTTCAGATCTGTTTTTACCATCGAGGAGATGTTGGATTCGAAAGTTTCGCGAACCATTCCTGACTGGTCAATAATGTGTTGTGATGTTTCACCGGTAATGGTTACTGCTATGCCGGAAGCGATCTGTTCGAGAGCCATATCCCTTGCCCTTGCAATATGCTCACTGCTACCGGGTGTTTTTGAAGCAGAACCTATTCCGATGTAATGGTCGGGGCAAACAGGAGTCTGGGTTACCCAGGAAGGTTGCGCAGAAACCTGCAGGGGGCAGTGCAGCAGGATAATAGCAAAAAAGTAAAATATAATGTTGCGATGTTGCCATGGTGTAAATTGCTGGTATTTTTCAGAAACATCCATAGGCTATCTGTTGATGGTAAAATTGCGGAGGCTGGCATTGTGCCTGAGGCCACTCAACCAGATTTCCAGCAGGGCAACACTTTCGGCATTTGTATCAAAATCAGGGAACTCAATGGTGAGTCGGGTGGGTACCTGGGAAATGAACAGATGATTCATGTTTCCATGTCTGCTGGCCTGTTTCGTCCCGATGATTCTCACCGAATGGCCATATTCCTGGCCAAGATTGTCGAACAGTCGGGATCTGTTCCCGATCCAGATATCCTTGTCCTGTGCACCCGTGTTGGTGATCAATACCTCAACCACCACCCTGTTATCGTGGGTAAGGTTTGAGGAAATTACCCGGAACTCAAAATCCTCAACTGTCGCCCTTGCCAAAGCAGGCAAAACCGGGCTGTCTGGTTGGGGGCCTGAGGGGCTGTGAGCAGGTTTGTCAGTAGTAGCCTGTTCTGTTGGTTGCAAATTGTTATGCGATATCCTGTTCATCATGGCCGCAATGTGAGGTTCTTTTTCGATGCTCACCGAGGCTACAGCAAATACCCCTGCTGTTTCTGTGGCGATCATACGGGCATTGAGACGGATCATGTTGCCCATATCCGTGATGGTGCCTGTTACGATGGCATCTACTCCAAGAATTTTTCCTATCTGGGCGGCAGATGATGCGTCGATCAATCCGCTCATGCCCAGGTTTTGCTCCTCCAGGACCTTGTTGAGCAATTGTCTTTCCAATACTTCAAATCTGCGGGTCATAAACAATCGTGTGGTAAGTTCCTCAGGAATAAATTTGCCGAATTCACTGATGTTGCCATTCAGATCGGGAAATTCCATAATCGCAATCTTTGTTTTATTTTCCTGCGAGAGGCTTTTCACCATTTGGTTGGTGAGGTGATTGAGTTGAACATCAAGGGACTGGGCCTGGTAATCAGCCTCAAGTACAGGTGCCTGGCTTCGGCAGCTGCATAAAAACACCAAAAGCATAAGGATCAGTAACAGGTTTTTTTTCATTGATGAGCTTTTTTGATGGTAAGTAGCTGTGGGATTATATTACTTTGAATTTGCTTTCTGTCAGTTTTATACTGAAGCTTGTTGGCGATTCCTGTAAATCTGTTTTTAACTTAATTTTAAAGACTTCCAATAGAATAATTTAGGCGTAAAAAAAAGCCGTTATGGAGGATTAATGAGTGATTGTATTTTGTGTTTTCTGCTTTCCGCCAACAAAGTTAATTATTTTATGCCCTCATTCTGGTTTGTTTTCATAAAAGATGTTATAATTTCTGTTTGGTCGGAATTTGTTGTGATAATATCAGGAAAGAAAGATTATTAATGATTGTCCGCAACCTTGCCGGTAGAAATCAAATTTTATTTTTTAATTCAACAGTTTCTATTACCATCTCAGGGCTTAAGGCAATGGGAAAAATGGCCGATTAAACAAAAGGAAACTAAATGGTAAGATTGCGGATAATTGCATTTTTTTACAGATTCTTGCAGTTACACATGACAATGAAACAAGGTTCAACCCGGAGGTAAAATTTGCCGATGGCCACAGAGAATAAAATTGGGTTTTACGATCGTGCAAGCAAACTTCTTTTCCCCGCAAAATCAATGGATGATTTTCAGGATAACAGCAGCTTTGGGTTTGATGGTGAGAAATGTCCCTGTATTTTTTTTTGCGGTGATCTGTTCATTGTCCGTTGCAGTGCCTCCCCAGCATGATCCGGCTGAGTGTAACAGAATCTCTGCCTGGCGATCTGTCTTTTCCCATACTTTTACCCGGGTCTCACTGTCAGAAAAATTCAACACGGTGATAATGGATTCTCTTTCGCCCTTGTGGTATAACAGAATTGCTTTTCCCGACTCATCAATGTGGGCTTCAACATTTTCGCGCGATCCGGGTTTAAGAAGGGGTTCTTTTTTCCTGATGCTGATCAGTGCTTTGTAAAATGAGAGCATCTGCTGCTTATGGATGTGCTGGTGATAATTCCACTGAAGTTTTGACCTCTTAAAAGTTTCTTCTGCGGCAGGGTCAGGGGGTTGTGCATTCTTTATAAAATCTCTGAATTCGCGTTTTCGTCCTTTTCGTACAGCTTCCAAAAGTTTTTTGTCGGTATGATCAATAAAGTAGAGAAATGGGTTGTCTTCAGCATACTCTTCTCCCATAAAGATCATGGGAACAAAAGGGCTCATCATCATGGCCGTAGCAGCAAGTTTAAGGGTTTCGTAATCCACCAGCCTGCTCAAGCGGTCTCCATTGAGGCGGTTGCCTACCTGGTCATGGTTTTGTGTGAAAACCACGAAGCGTTCTCCTGGCTGGTCTTCTGTGGAAGTGCCGAAGATCTTTTTGCGGTGGTGGGAAAATTCACCCGTAAAGACCCAACCATGGTTGAATGATTTTTTAATATGTTCCAGGTTGCCAAAATCAGAATAATATCCATTCCGTTCACCGGTTATGAGAGCATGCAGGGCATGGTGCCATTCATCGCACCATTGGGCGTCCATGCCATATCCTTCTTTTTCTGCAGGGTTTATGTAGCGGGTATCGTTAAGATCGCACTCTGCAATAAGAAAATGGTTGCCGTGTGAATGCCGGTTGATTTCTTCAACATTTTCGGCCAGTTCGCGCAGAAAGTGCTTGGGGCTGAAGTCTTTGATGGCAGGCACTGCATCCAGTCTGAGGCCGTCCACATGAAAATCGCGCAGCCACATCAGTGCATTTTCGATGCAATAATGACGCACGCCATCACACCAGGCATCATCAAAGTTGAGGGCTTTGCCCCAGGGAGTTTTGTATTTGCCGGTGAAAACAGGGCCGAATGCTTCCAGGTAGTTGCCTTCGGGTCCGAGATGATTGTAAACCACATCGAGAATCACTGCCAGTCCTTTTTCATGACAGGCTTTTACAAGGTTGGCAAATGCTTCGGGTGTGCCATAAGATGGCTGCACGGCAAAAGGAAATACTCCGTCATATCCCCAGTTGCGCTTGCCGGGAAATGTAGCGACGGGGAGGATCTTCAGCGCATTCACTCCAAGCTGTACCAGATAATCAAGTTTCTCTTCCATTGCTATGAATGTACCTTCGGGAGTAAAGGTGCCGGTGTGCAACTCGTAGATTACGAGGTTTTTCATGGGAATTCCTCTCCATGCCTCGTGGTGGATATTCCTGATTTTTTCCAGGTCTACTGCCTGGGAAGCCTGGTGAACGCCATCGGGCTGGTTAAGGGATGCAGGATCAGGAAAACTCGCTTTCCCGTCAATGTTGATCAGGTAACGGTCGCCGGGTTGCACCCCGGGTAATGCGGCATACCAGTATCCCAACTCCTGTTGTTGTAAAGGTATTGGTGTTTTCCCCCTGATCTCGAGGGTGAGCGTGCGGGCATGGGGAGCCCAAAGCCTGATATGGGGCTGAGGCTGGAAATTGAGGCCTATATTGCGCTGGAAAAGGTACTTCATGCTGGAAAAAGAAAAGGGATCGTTTGTTACCGGGTTCTTTTGTTGATCAACAGCACAATGGATCGTCCTTCTGCAAACACTTTCTCGCAAGGGCCAAATATGTGTTGGTCGTGGTAAAAGAATTTACCCTTTCGGGTGTCCATGATCAGCGACCATTGGTCTCCCCAGTCAGGACCAGGCAGCCGGAACAGTTTTTCTTCATGATGTGCATTGAAGATCAGGTAAAAATTGTCATCTTTCAATTCCTTGCCATCGAAGGTTTTACCGGGAATTCCATCACCCGACAGATAAACACCTACCGATTTGGCGGTATGGCTTTCCCAGTCGGGAATGGTCATGATGCTGCCCCCGGGCAGAAACCATTCAATATCTTTAACTCCTGATGAGTTGAGCGGCTTGTAACGGAACCACTGGATGCGCGAGAAAACATGATGGTCAAACCTGAGGCGTATCAGTTGTGAGGTGAATTCCACCAATTCTTCATCGCAGTTGTCCCAGTCGATCCAGGAAAGCTCATTGTCCTGGCAATAGGCATTATTGTTTCCAAACTGGGTGCGTCCCATCTCGTCGCCTGCCAGCAACATGGGTATGCCTTGAGAAAGCATGAGGGTACTCAGGAAATTGCGAACCTGTTTTTTTCGAAGGTTGATGATTTGCGGATCTTTGGTGGGGCCTTCCACACCACAATTCCAGGATCGGTTGTGGTTTTCCCCATCGCGGTTATTTTCCCCATTGGCCATGTTGTATTTTTGGTTGTAGGAAACCAGGTCCTGCAGGGTGAAACCATCGTGGGCAGTGATGAAGTTGATGCTGGCCACGGGTCTTCTCCAATCGTCGTAATAGAGGTCGGAGCTGCCGGTAAAGCGCCATGCGAATTTCCCCAGCTTCCTGTTTTCGCCTCTCCAGAAATCACGCATCACATCGCGGTAATGGCCATTCCATTCGAGCCATCCCTGGGGGAAATTGCCCACCTGGTAGCCGTTCTCGCCAATATCCCATGGCTCGGCAATGAGCTTTACCTGCGAAAGTACCGGGTCCTGGTGCAGCACATCAAAAAAGGAACCCCACTTGTCGACATCACTGAATTCGCGTGCAAGAGCCGATGCCAGGTCGAACCGAAAACCGTCTACATGCATTTCGGTAACCCAGTAGCGCAGGCTGTCCATGATCAGGCGTAAAATGGTGGGATGCACAGTGTTGAGCGTATTGCCCGTGCCGGTGTAATCCATGTAGTACCGCCTGTTTTCGGGTGTTAAACGGTAATAGGCTGCATTGTCAATCCCGCGAAAACAAAGGGTAGGGCCCATTTCGTTGCCTTCGCCAGTATGGTTGTACACCACATCGAGAATCACTTCAATGCCTGCCTCATGCAGCGATTTTACCATATTTTTAAATTCGTAGATCTGCTCCACACCATAGCTGGCTGCCGAATATTCAGGATGGGGTGCGAAAAAGTTGATGCTGTTGTAGCCCCAGTAATTGGACAGGCCATTCTTTACCAGGTGGCGGTCGTGAATAAAGTGATGGATGGGCATGAGTTCCACCGCATTTACACCCAGTTTTTTGAGGTATTCAATAACTTTGGGATGACGAAGGGCGGCGTAGGTCCCCCTGATTTCGTCGGGTATGCCGGGGAAACGTTTGGTAAATCCCTTAACATGCATTTCGTAAATCACCGTTTTGTTAAGCGGGATCTTAAGTTGTGTATCTCCGTACCAGTTGAAATGGTCATCAATCACTACGCTTTTGGGCAGAAAAGGTGCACTGTCTGTGGTGCTGAATGACAAATCATTGTCCTTATGCCCTACCTGGTATCCGAAAAGAGAATCATCCCACTTTTCTATTCCGCTGAGTGCTTTGGCATAGGGGTCTATGCAGAGCTTGTTGGGGTTAAACCTGTGGCCCTCTGCAGGGTTGTAGGGGCCGTGTAAACGGTACCCGTATTTCTGTCCGGGTTGTAAACGGGGTATGTAAATATGCCATTGATTATGGGTACGCTCTGTAACTGGGATTCTGTGCGTTTCAATGTCATTTTCATCAAATAAGCAGAGCTCCACTGATGTTGCATTTTCGGAAAAAAGGGCGAAGTTTACACCGTTACCGTCGAAAGTTGAGCCTGATTGATAAGGTCTCCCGGGCCAGGTTTCCATTGTTTCCATGGACTTATGTATGAGTTTTAAGTGGCATTTGTACTGTTAATAGAAGGATTCAGGAATCAGGTACTGTTGTGAGCTTATATTGCAGATCAGATATCTTCCCTGAGCTTGAGCAGTATTTTAACAGGTATGATCAGGTACTGAGGGTTGTGTTCTGCAAACTTACGGATTTCCTGAATTGATTTTTCAAAAACAAACAGGTTGAGCAAAGCATTGGTTTCTGTCTCATCAGCGGGGATAAGGGCGTATTTATTGGCTTCCTGTTTGTAGCCCTGCAGAAATGCTTCGCTTACAGCCTGATACCATTTTTCCATGAGTGGCCTCAGATAATTGTCGTTTACAGGCATGAATTCCTTGCGGGCAAAATACCCCCTGTTGATAGCAAAATAAAAAGATACAAGCATAGAGGCTACGTCTTTGAGCGGGCAGTGCTTGAGTCTTCTTACACTGATGGGATATTCTACTTCGCCTTCAAAGTCAGTAACCACAAAGTCTTTTCCGGTAAAGAGGAGTTTATCGAGTTTGTAGTTGCCATGGATGCGGATCTTTACCGTATCAATTTTTCCTTTTTCAAGTATTGACTGGATGTATGTAAGAAAATGGTCCTGCTCGTTGATGAGCTGTTTCATTTTTTCCCAGATATCATCCTCTACATTTTCTTTGTGGTTTTCAACCCAGGAGAAACTTCTTTTTACAAAAGTGCGCATAGCCTGATAGAGCGACTTTTGGTAAAGCAGAGAGAAAGGCTCAGGTTCAAAACCCTTTACCTGTGTTACTGTACTCAGGGAATGGTGCATTTGTGCCGTGCGTTTTCCCATCAGGGTAGCCATTTCGAGGAAGAAGGTCCCGATCAGATCTTCTATTTGCTCATCAATGATCTGGTTAACCTTAATATCCTGGTTTTTTTCACTTAATACCTTATCGAAAAAGTCTTCAATGGATGTTTGTACCATTTTCCAGGCACTGTCGGTATTGGGTATAAAGTCAGAAAGCAGCGCAATGGAGGTGTCTTCAAAACCTGTCCGTTTATAATCCAGTCTTCCCACATAAGGGGCAATCTGGTCATAGGGTGTGTGGCGGGTAAGATTTTTAGTGATCTCAACATCAGGATTTTCTCCCTCGCGCGGATTCCGGTATATCTTAAAGAAGTATTTGTCGCCCAATACAATAGAGGTATTGGAAGGTCTGTAGGCTACCACCTGCGGTTTTAGAGGGTATAAGGAAGGATCCAGTTTTCGCAGCCTGCTGCCCGACGAACCTTCTATTTCTCCCTGCCTGCCTTTAATTTTAGATCTTTTACGAATAACATCGAAAATCTCATGCAACAGGTTCTCATCCTGAACAGCATCGTATAAAACAGCATCTTCACCATCGTAGGAAACATTTGTGATGATTGACTCCGGATGACGATTGCAAATATCCTCCATGCGGTTGTTTACCGCTATAGATACGGGCATCAAAAAGACCTCCTTCTCATCTCCTATCTGGTCCATCTCAATCAGGAAAACATAGGAGAGGCTTTTGTGGGTAGTAATGGGAAAGATGTCTACAAGGTTAATGTCGCGAAGTTTCTTTACATTGCCCCGGTACCAGCTGCTGTTGATAATGAATTCCTTTAAAAGTATCCTTATTTTATCCTGTAATGGGTGTTGTAACATTTGCCACTGGGTAGAAGATATTTCCAGCAGGTCTTTGGTGTCAGGTTTTGTATCGACATGTTTTTCAGGTTTTTGCAACTCAAACCAGAAATAGTTTTTAAACTGCAATGAAAATGACCAGGGGGTATCCGTTATTACCGGAAATTCGTTGCGGCTGAATGCTTCAATAGGAATTGCCCCCGCAAATTCGTGCAGGTATAGTTCTACATATTGGGAGTAGCGTGACAGGTTAACGATCACCAAAATGGCTTCATCTTCATATTCCCGCACAAAAGCCAGCACTTTGGGATTGCTGGTATTTACAAACCGGAGGCTTCCTCTTCCGAAAGCTTTGTATTTCTTCCTTTTGGCAATTACCCTTCTTTTCCACCATAAAAATGACGAGGGGTTGCGCTCATGATTTTCTACATTCACGGTGGTGTAGTGATAGTTGTAATCTATAATTACGGGGAGAAAGAGTTTTTGAGGATCAGCATTGGAAAAACCGGCGTTTTTGTCGGGCGACCATTGCATGGGTGTGCGCACCCCGTCACGATCTCCCAGGTAGTAGTTGTCGCCCATTCCGATCTCATCGCCATAGTATACAATGGGAGTGCCCGGCATGGAAAACAGCAGGAAATTTAACAGTTCAATGGTACGGGTATCACCGCCAAATAAAGGAAACAATCTTCTGCGGATACCTACATTTACCCGTTTGCGCGGATCTTTGGCAAAGGACTTGTACATATAGTCGCGCTCTTCATCAGAAACCATCTCCAGGGTTAGTTCGTCGTGGTTTCGCAGGAAGATGGCCCATTGGCAATTGTCCGGAATTTGAGGTGTCTGCTCCAGGATGTCAACAACCGGGAAACGGTCTTCCATGCGCAGGGCCATATACAGGCGGGGCATCAGGGGAAAGTGAAATGCCATATGGCATTCGTCGCCATCACCAAAATAGGCGCGTGAATCGTTGGGCCATTGGTTGGCTTCGGCCAGCAACAGCCGGTCGTCAAAATTATCATCAACATATTTTCTGAGTTTTTTCAGAAATTCGTGTGTTTCAGGCAGGTTTTCACAGTTGGTACCTTCACGCTGGTAAAGGTAAGGCACTGCATCGAGCCGGAACCCGTCTACCCCAATGTTGAACCAAAAATTCAGGATCTTAAATATTTCATTTTGGACTCTTGGGTTGTCATAGTTCAGGTCGGGCTGGTGTGAATAAAAACGATGCCAGTAATAAGCCTTGGCTTCGTGATCATAGGTCCAGTTTGAAATTTCAAAATCCTGGAAAATGATACGGGCATCCTTGTATTTTTCGGTGTTGTCATTCCATACATAAAAATCGCGGTATATACTGCCAGCCTTTGCCTTCCTGGCTCTTTGAAACCATTTGTGCTCTGTGGAGGTATGGTTCAGTACAAGCTCCGTAATGATCCGTAAACCCCGGTTATGGGCTTCTTTTACAAATTTCTTAAAGTCGGTAAGGGTTCCGTATGATGGATGAATATCAGTGAAATCGGCAATGTCATATCCGCCATCGCGCAAAGGCGAAGGATAAAAGGGCAACAACCACAAGGTATTTACCCCAAGACTTTGGATATAATCCAGTTTATGGATCAACCCTCTGAAATCACCTATGCCATCTCCATTGCTGTCATAAAATGAACGAACATGAACCTGGTAAATAATAGCATCTTTAAACCATAAGGGATTGCTTTCCTTCTTCATAATACTTTTTTATTCAATTTTTATTTTTACATTCAGCCATTGGTAATTCCTGGAAGGGATAACGGCGTTGGAGAACCAGAATTTATATTTCATTAATTCAGGCACTATAGTATGTGTAGAAAATCTGTTACAAACATTTTAGATTCATTCCTTTGGTAAGCCTTTCATCTCGAAAATTTCCTTGAGAAACTCATTAAATCTAAACAATTGCTTTTATAATAGGTTCGAAAATTTTCTTTGCAAATGTGCTGAATTACTTCTGTAAAGCATCAGGATTTCTTTTTTTTATTCGGATAGAATTATCGGCAGCTTACCCGGGTGAAAAAGTCAAAATGTTACTTTGATGGTTGCTTGCCCGGGCAGGACCGAGAGCCGCGTCTGATTTTGTAAACCTTTTGTTTGTAATACCTTCCAGCTTTCTTCTTCTTATTCCTGTGGCAGTTTTATACCAGAAACTTTCTGCACTCAACTCTTGTGTTATCCGTTTCATAATAATTGGAGTTTATAGGGTACTGATAAGTGTTAAATTGCAAGACCAGTACCGAAATAGTGGAAAAAGCTACAGTTGATTGTATGTCAATAAATTGGCCTTGCAAGGGGGGCAGCGAGAGGTAAGGAAGTGTGTAAAAATATTAGCAATATGGGGAAGTTTGATGGATTATGGAGTGTTGGCATCTCCAACAAAAAGCTTTCGAGGCAGGCTTAATTATTATCGCTGGTAAACGCCTCTTATAATGCAACAATAATTGTCCAGTCAGTGTTGTATATGTGTAATAAACTAGGGTCATTATCAATTAAAAACAGAACCAAGCCATGAAAACTTATTCCATTATTGCGGTAATACTTTTTCTTATGGCCACCGGATGCCGCAGTGCAAAGGAAAATGTTCCAGAAACCAATGAAGATGAATCTGTTTTCATTGAGATACAAGAGGAAGATACGTTAGAATACGAATTATTGATCTTCGATCCGGGTTTTGAGGTTTGGTTTGACCAAACATCCAAGCCAATTACTTTTTATGAACAATCTTACCTGGAAAGTTGGAATGCACAGCTGGTAAATCAATGGAACACCTTCAGGGGCTCTACCTGGCAGATGAGGTGCATGCCTGTGTCGCACATAGATTACCGACCCGCCGTTGATTATGGCAAGGAGCTGAATTATCGCCTTTTCTATTATTTTAAGTATATGCACCAAAAGTGCCGCATCTTTGATACGACGCCCGGCGAATGGCGGTAACAGAAAGAGGCTCTCTCATAAGCTGGTATTAACCTGGGCGCTGAGCCTGCCGAAGCGATTATCATACTAATGCACAGTGTCATTTCGACTGGCCCTATGACCAGTAAATGCTTCTGAGACGGCCTCTTTGATGTGCGTTGATTATCTCTCCATCTGTTTTGCAGGATGAAAAAGAAATGGTTATTTTACCTCCCTGGTTTTCTCCAGGAGCCATTGATTTTCTTCCGGACTCAGTTTTGGCGACAAGTTCTGGAATACCTTTCTGTGGTACCTGTTCAGCCATCCTTTTTCCTCTTCTGTCAATAAATCGAGATCAATAAGCTTCATTTCCATGGGGAAAAGTGTAAGCGTTTCAAACTGAAGGAACCTGCCATATTCGGTTTCAATATGGGGCACTACAAGGATTAGATTTTCCAATCGGATGCCATATTTCCCTTCAGGATAAAAGCCGGGTTCGTTGGATTGAAGCATACCTTCTTTCAGAGGGAAGTTCAGGGCCGGATTGGGAGAGATTCCCTGAGGGCCTTCATGTACATTCAGAAAATATCCTACGCCATGACCCGTGCCATGCCCGTAGTTTTTACCTTGCTGCCACAGGGCAAAGCGAGCCAGTGCATCAAGGTGGAACCCCTTGGTGCCTTCAGGAAAATAGGCCATGGAAAGCTTGATAAGTCCCTTCAGTACCAGCGTATAATCTGTAATTTGTTCATCTGTGGGTTTACCGAGGCAAATGGTACGGGTAATATCTGTTGTGCCATCCATATATTGCCCACCTGAATCCAGCAAGAGAATACCTTCACGCTTGATGATGTAAGCCGTGTCAGTAGTGGCGCTGTAATGAATGATTGCACCGTGGTCTTTATAGCCGGCAATGGTACCAAAACTATTGCCAATAAAACCCTGCTGCTGAGCCCTGAAAGCGGTCAGCTTTTCGTCAATTGTTACTTCAGTAATCTCTGTTTTGTCAATATTCTGTTCCAGCCATCTGAAAAACTTTACCAACGCCACACCATCTTTTATCAATGCATTGCGTATGTTTTTCACCTCTTTTTCGTCTTTGCATGCTTTAAGGATGGTGGTAATGGCAATATCGTCGGTTTTCTTGCAGGTGGGAGGTATACTCAGGAACAGGTGATGGGAGATCTTGGCTGACGAAAAGAGAATATGCTGGCCCAGCCCGATCTTTCCAAGTTCGTCGTAAACAGAATTGTAGGGCATTATGGTAACATTGTCCTGCAAAAGAGACTCTTGAATGGATTCGGGAAGTTTTTCCTCTGCAATGAAAAGGAATACTTTATCCGCAGTGATCAGGGTGTGGGCAATAAAAACCGGGTTGTAGTCTACATCTGTTCCCCTGAGATTGAATAGCCAGGCAATGTCGTCGAGGGTAGAGATGAGTTGAAAATCAATGTTTCGGGCCTTCATTTCGTCTCTTACCAGCTTTATTTTCTCGCTTCTGGATTTTCCGGCATATGCAGGGTCGTGTTCAAAAACCTTATTGAGGCTGATGGGAGGCCTGTCGTCCCATATTTTCCCAGGCAGATCAAAAGCACAATTAAGTTTTATTCCCTTAGGAGAAAGTTTCTTTTTCGTAGCATTTACCAATGCCTGTGAAAAGACGCTACCGTCAATTCCCACGGTTTGTCCCTCCTGGAGTGTATTTTCAAGCCAATCGATATATTCAGGTGTGTGGGGGATTTTAAGTTTTACAAGCTCAATGCCCGAATTCTTCAACTGTGCTTCCGCCTGGATAAAGTAGCGCGAATCGGTCCATAATCCTGCAAAATTCTGGGTTATAACTACGGTACCTGCTGAGCCGGTAAATCCTGAAACCCATTCGCGGGTTTTCCAGTGATCTGGGATATATTCACTTTGATGAGGATCTGTTGGAGGGATGATATAGGCATCGAGGCCTTTTTGGGTCATGAGTTCTCTGATTGCCTGCAGTTTTTCCTGTGTTGTCATTGTTGTTTGCCTCCTGATTTTGATGTTTTGAAAAAGAGTTTGGGAGAGCGAAGGTAAATCAATTCCCGCAAAAATGGAAGGAATGTGGTACAGAGTCCACAAAAGAAATATAAAGGCTTCGGCTTCGGGGGAGAGGGAGTAATAGTTGTTGCTTTACCGGTCTGTTTAAAGCAGTAAAGGGAGTAATCCGGTCTGGATTACTCCCTTTCACTCAAGAAAACCTAAGTTTTCTTATGTGGCAGGTTACTGTTATTGTGGCTGGCATACTCATCCGGCATTACGGGGAATTCCGGATTTTGCAGCCCTTGACACAAACAACCGCACCGGCTAAAGTACGGGTGATGTGCTGCCTGCTACAATTACCCGAAGGTAATTCTTTACAGGCGAAGTGTCTTTACCAGGGGCTTTATCATTATTCCTGCGTGATTCTGCAATTTCATCTTGCCTCCCCTTCCTTTCGGAAATTTTGGCTTCTTGTAATCTCAGAATTCACCGGGCTGTCATGTAAAGCTTACCTGCAGGGCCGTAGCCTTACAGATATCAACTCAATGCTCAGAAACTTATTTTAATGGTTTTTATCGCAAGCGAAAAATCCAAAAAAAGTAAGCTTTTCAGATTCCCGGTTCTGACGAACCAGGTAATACCAAAAAACTCTGGCAATTGAGCTGCCCTCGACTCATTTCTTTAAAGAACGCTAAGCGACTTTGGTGAAATGACCGTTTTCTCTTTGGAACGGATCCGGAGATCTGTATCTTCAGAGAGCCCGGACTTCGGCTCCTTTGGCAAGCAAACCTTGCGGTTTGTATGATCAGAATCAAAACACAACTAAGTATTTATTATCTTCTCCTTGCTTTGGGGAGCGGCCTTTTATCGCTCACCTGCTGAAACAAATATAGTATAATAAAACCTTGCAAGTCAAGTTTTTTGGATCGTATTTATTAACGCTCTTTCCACAATACTTATCAACAATTGTTGATAAGTATAATGCGCTTAACATCAGTGAGATTAGCTCTTACTGCGCGGTATCAGGGCATGGTTTTCAACAATTGGATATAATTGCTATTAACAATTTATCAGTAATTTGCCGGGTTTTGACTGTAATATCTTACCTGAAATCGATCCTGGTCAGGATCATTTTTTTGCTGATTCCTTTTTTCTTTGGATTTTTTCCTGGGGTAAATCTCATATTTCCGATTGCAAAAATTCCAATGGTGTATCTGAAATCTGTCCATTATTCAGGAGAATTTCTGATTGAAAACAAGATGATTTAACCTTTTATTCCGGTTAAGAGCGATTGGGATACACGTTAATATTTTTTAAATAATTCTTTTACAGAACAGGATGCCATCAAATAGGGCTATTTTCGTGATTCAAGGTTCGTTATTTTCCTTCGAACTGCTTTTTCAATTGTTTGTTTAGAAGATTAATTGTGAAAACTTTATCCATCATTGCAAACCTTAAATCCTCTTTTAATTATGTATAAAACAATTTTATTGTTAAAAACCCTGATCCTGGGTTTTGCAGTATCCCTATCTGCGTCCGGATACGAGGACGCCCGATTGATGCGGTTCCCTGATATCAATGGTGATCTTATTGCCTTTGTGTATGCCGGCGACATATGGACTGTAAATGCCGATGGGGGAGATGCACGCAGGCTTACTTCCCACAAAGGGCTTGAGTTGTTTCCGAAAATTTCACCCGACGGCAAAT
>CAYVQC010000056.1:0-27952 GCA_964453995.1 uncultured Bacteroidales bacterium
GTATGTCGTCGCCAGATTTTTTAAAAGCCTCAATCGAAAGATTGGGGCTTTTTTTTTGCCCGTTATTGCCCGGATTTCACACGTGCCACCACAATCTTCATCATGGGTTTTGCTCCATAAAAATACCCATAAGAAAGGTCCTGCCACACGACAGAACCTTTACTAAACAAAAACAAAAACACAGAAACGAATCTACTTATCTATTAGCCTTTTACTGTTTAATTCTTAAAGATCGCTGAATGAACTGATTTCTGGTTCAGAGATTTCCTTTTCCTTTTTTCTGAAAAAGGTAAGATCAATTTTCTTAAGAGCTTGCTTTAGCTTTTCCTGTCTTAAAGAATCCTGCTGGAATTTTGTTGTTTCAGGGATTGGAATTTCAACCAGCTCGGGCTCTTTCTTTTTGAGAACCTCAAGTTTTATTCCCTGGCTGGTAGTCAGATACATCCTGGTGATGAATTTTTCAGCCATAAGGTTACTTGCCAATAACAACAATGTAAAAAGAGTACTAAGAGTTATAATTCGTGTTTTCATGGCTTTGGTGGTATTGTTAATAATCTTGTTTCTTCAGTTAGGACGGATATCAGAAACCAAATGTTACAACTCTTCTGTCTAAAAGCCATGAAATAGAATTTTATGGGTTGATTTTATTATTTCCACTTTGGTTTTTAATACATTTGCAGTACTTGCAGCAGTTTTGTGCTGCTTTGCATTACACAAGAAACAAGGCACCTGTGATCCGGAAGTTTAAGGACTATATTGAGAAAAACTCTCTTTTCAGTAAAAAAGATAAAATACTCCTCGCCTTCAGCAGCGGGATGGATTCGGTAGCACTCGCTCATTTGCTTTACAACTCGGGATTTTTCTTTGCCCTGGCCCATTGTAATTTCTCTCTCCGCAATGAAGAATCTGATCAGGATGAAGAATTTGCAAAAAACTTTGCCCAAAAGTATGGGCTTGAGATTTTCACCAAACGTTTTGAAACTGAAACTTATGCCAGGGAAAAAGGAATAAGCATTCAAATGGCAGCCAGAGAGCTTAGATATAATTGGTTTGAGGAGGTGAGATCTGCCAATACATTCGCGTACATTGCAACAGGGCATCATAAAGATGACCAGAGCGAAACCCTCCTTATAAACATGGTCAGGGGAACAGGATTGAGCGGCTTATCGGGAATAAAATCCACATCAGGTTATCTTGTAAGGCCCATGTTATGCTTTGATAGAAAGGAAATTGAAAGTTACTGCATAGCACATCAGCTGTCATACCGTGAGGATTCTACCAACAAGGATGTCAAGTACACCAGAAACAAAATCAGACACGAGGTAATCCCTGTGCTGAAATCCATAAATCCATCCTTTACCGATGCCATGATGGAATTGTCTGTGAGAGCAGAGGAATCGGAAAGGTTGCTTCAATTATTTATTGATAGAACCTTTTCGCATCACAAGATATTTAAAGGTGAAAAGGTGTTCATCAAAATAGATCCTATCCTTGATTTTGATCCACCTGCTCTGGTTTTGTATCAATTATTAAAAGAATATGGATTTCAGGGCCCAATGATCAATGATATTGCTGAAGCACTTGACAAGCAACCGGGAAAGATCTTTTCATCCCATACGCATCTTTGCTTAAAAGACAGGGATTATCTGATTATTTATCCCCATTCAGATGAAAAGGCCACGGAAATGTATCATGTAACCCCGGCCACCAAGGAAATTATTACCGGGGCGGGGAAGTTTATTTTTGAAACAATGTATAATTTCCCTCAGGAAAAGATCAAACCTGACCCTGAAATAGCTTATCTTAATGCGGAACTTCTAAAATTTCCCCTTGTTTTAAGGCATCCCCGGCCGGGAGATTATATTATGCCTTATGGGTTGTCAGGCAAAAAGAAAATCAGCGACCTTCTTACTGACAATAAGATTCCATTGACAGAAAAGGCAAAAATCTGGCTGTTGTGTTCGGGAGATAAGATCGTGTGGGTTGCCGGGATGCGGACAGATAAACAATTCAGGTTAAACAGAGTTAACAAAAAGGTACTTATTGTCAGATTTATGCCTTCATAAGAGGGAATGTTTTATTTTTGCATTTGAAAAAATATTCACATAGGTATATTTAAATGTTATTGAGTTTTTAAACCAAAGTAAACCAGGGGGTTGGGTGTTGCTCACCCCAATTGTAAACAATATGAAAGACGTAATGAAAAAAGCTGCATTTTCCGGTATTTTGTTTTTGATAGCCGGAATACTTTCTCTCCAGGCCCAAATTCTTGAACCGGTTACCTGGAGTTTCTCCAAAGAACAGGTGTCAGAAAATACCTGGGATCTTAAATTTACAGCACAAATCGATGAGGGATGGTCTATATACGGACTCGATGTTGCCCCAGGTGGCCCTATTCCTACTGCATTCGAGTTTCAGGAGCCAGAGGGTTACCGCCTGGTGGATGACATAATTGCTCCTCCGGCAATAGTAAAATACGACCCAAACTTCGATATGGAGTTATCCATGCACAGTGAACGAGAGGTGACTTTTATGCAAACGGTCGAGGTGGTTTCAGATAGTCCGGTAATGGTTACCGGCGAACTTATGTTTATGAGTTGTGATGCCACATCGTGTTTACCCCCTGATTATATTGAGTTTGCCTTTGATCTGCCAGGCAGAAGTACAGGAACCGTCGATGAGCCAGCTACACCGCCAGTAGCAGAGGAGTCTTCGGAAGAAGATACTGTGCCGGAAGCAACGTTAAGCCAGGGCACGCTAAACAGCCCGGAAGAAAAAACGGAAGAAGATAGTTCTTTTTGGGGTATGTTTATAACCGGGATTTTTGGAGGTTTGCTGGCGTTGCTTACTCCGTGCGTCTTTCCCATGATACCGCTAACAGTGAGTTTTTTCCTGCGCAACTCAGACAATCGTGCCAGGGCCATTCGCGATGCCCTGTTTTACGGCTTTACAATCATTTTCAGTTACGTAATTCTTGGGCTTGCCATTTCAATGATCTTCGGTGCTGATACACTCAATGCACTGGCCACCAGTCCTGGCTTTAATCTTTTCTTTTTTGCTTTGCTTATTTTCTTTGCGGCCTCATTCTTTGGCGCTTTCGAACTTACCATGCCTGCAAGCTGGTCTACAGCACTGGATAGCAAAGCAGATAAAACAGGAGGATTGCTGGGAGTTGTTTTAATGGGATTTACTTTTGTTTTGGTATCCTTTTCCTGCACCGGACCCATCGTAGGAACATTGCTGGTTGATGCTGCCACAGGTGGAAATGTATTTGGTCCGGCCATCGGTATGCTGGGCTTCAGTCTTGCCCTGGCCATTCCTTTCAGCTTGTTTGCAGTATTTCCAACTGCGCTCAAATCATTGCCTAAATCAGGTGGTTGGATGAATGCCGTCAAAGTCGTTCTTGGCTTTGTTGTATTGGGCTTTTCATTGAAGTTTCTTGCTACAGCAGATGCGGTGGCACAATGGGGAATCCTTGATCGCGAAGTATTTATAGTTCTTTGGATTGCCATTGCATTATTGCTGGGGTTGTACCTTATTGGCCAGATCAAGTTTGCCCACGACAGCGATCTTAAGTATTTAAGTGTACCGCGCCTGATGCTAGCCATTGCAAGTTTTGCATTTGTTTTTTATCTGTTGCCCGGATTGTGGGGCGCACCCCTTAAAGCCATCAGTTCCTTTTTACCCTCTCCTGTAACACAGGATTTTGACCTGAGCCAGGGAGTGGTTTCCGGAGGTGCTACAGATTTTTCATCTGACATTTATGTTGGCGAAAGTGTAAAGTCGGGTCCCTATGAATTGCTGGCCTTTACCGATTACGAAGAAGGAATGGAAGCTGCACGAAAAGCAGGGAAACCCGTTTTTCTTGATTTTACCGGCTTGGGATGCGCCAATTGCAGAAAGATGGAGGCCAATGTGTGGTCCGATCCCCAGGTACAAAACATGCTTCGAAACGATTTTGTTAAGATCTCTCTTTTTGTGGATGATCGCACACCATTGCCCGAAGAGGAACAATTCGTATCGTCAGTTCTGGGTCGTGAAAGAACGATCCGTAATGTAGGACAAAAATGGAGTGTATTCCAGGCAGAGCGCTACGGGATGAATACGCAACCTTATTATGTGCTACTGAATCATGAGGAAGAAATGTTGGCTCCGGCAAGAGGGTATGATTTAAATATCCAGGCGTATGTTGAATTCCTGGAAGAAGGCCTGAGGAATTTTTAAGGCAGGACAACCAGGTTATTGATTATTCCTTCACTCTTTCATTGAGTATTGAAATATTTTTTGTTCGTTTCGTCCGGTTATAAACATAAGTGTTTCATCGGCACTGAAACTGAGTCCTCGGCCCTGTTGAGTTTGCGCACTTACATTGGCGGCATCGAAGTATGTAGCTGTTGATATGTTCCATGGTTCTTCAAGAATGTATCGCAAAACCTCGTCCCTGCCAGTATCCATAAGCATCATTACCTTACCCTGCTGAAGAAACTCAATTCCTCTTACTTCCTTTTGCTGATCACTGATATCAAGGGTGTAGGTGAGGGAACCGGAAGTAATGTCCCATGGTGTGGTGAGGCTGTATTCAAATACAGCTCCTGCAATTCTGTCATCAATATACAAAATAGTACCATCAGGCTTAAACTCAATGTCGTGCCCGCGCTGGGCAAATTGACTCAGATCGTGGTTCATTCCTCCTGATCGGGTGGTGATATCCCATGCTGTTTCGAGGGTAAAAGACCAGATGCTTGTTCTGTCAAAAACCCACATCATCAAACCATCCTCGCGGATGTAAAGCCCATGTTGATTCTGACCCGGAATTTTTGTTTCATGAAGATAGCGGGCCGTATTGATCTGCCAGGGTTCATCCAGGATGTAGGCTGCTACATTGTCGGTATCTCTTCCTACAACATAAATAATAGTTCCATCAGGTTTCCAATAGGTAGCACGGGCATTATATGTATGGTCAGAAATATCAAGACTTTTTCCGGTATAAAAAGCCCACGGGGCACTGTATTCATGCATGGCAGCATTGTGGTGCTGCTTTTTTTCAATGGCCAGGGAGAGAGGTAACAACACTATTATTCCACTAAGCAGAATGAATAATCTTGCTATCTGCCAGGTATTATAAGTTTTATCGCCGCGCTGGCTGATTTTCGGTTTGGTTGTAACAGAATTGGTTTTACCAGACAAGCAGGTGTTGGTTTTTCGTTGTGTATTCCCGTTAAACAGTGCCATGGAGCTACCCTGGAATTAAAATTAAACTTCAATTGGATACTAAGGATGTAATGAACAGGCAAATTTGTAAAATTATTCAATCAATTTACACAAATGAGTCATATTTTTTTAATAAATTATTCCACCATTGTTTTTGTATTATCTTCACCCCGCCTGATCCAATACCTGTCCACTAGCCTGCCCCGGGAATCAATGGCTTCAAGTTTTAAGGTATTACGATTTACATGAATTACCTGGTAAATCTGTGCATTCTCACGGTATTTTTTGATCCACTGGTGTGTGTGGTCAACCTCCTGAAAATCTCCACCGGCAACCGATGTAACAAAAACCGGTAAGCGTGCATTGTTTTCCTGGTCAGGTATATTACCCCGCGCATATACATGATCGTTTCCCTGCATTACAAGGTCTACTTTGTATTTCTCCAGCAACGGTAATATCTGCTGTTGCATAAAGGTATTATGCCGTTTTTTTCGCGCTGCAAAAACCGGATGATGCACAACTACAGCAAGCCAGGGTTGTGTGTTGGAAGAAAGTGCCCTTTCTAGCCAGCGCAGTTGTTGGTTAAAATGGTCCCTGGTAAAAGCAAGATCATTGTTGAGAAAAATTTCCTGGCCATTGTTTTCCAGTGATTCGAACCACGAATAAAGTGAAACTATTCTGATGCCAGGATAATCAAAATAATAGGCTAAGTTAGAAAGTTCCTCCGGACCATTGGCAGGAAGGTTAAAAACACCATTCCACTGGGGGGACAGCATGTGGGCGTTTATGGCAAAATTTTTCCTGGGGATATGATCACCGTTTCCGGCTGCTGCAAGCACAGGGATTTTTTGCAACATCCATCCGCAGGCATAAAACCAATCTCCCCACTGGTCATCATCATGGTTACCATTGCTACCATTGATGATGTCACCGGTGTGTACCATGAATTTTGCATCTGAATAATGTAACAGGGCATGACGGTATATCCGTGTGGTCAATCCCTTTACATTGCTTTGAATATCGCCAAAATAAAGAAACCGAAAAGCCTGAAACTGCTCTGGTGCGGTGCTTACCGGAAACCATTCCGACTGGTAAAGATCGCTTCCCACACGCATCATATATTCCTTCGCCGGTTGCAACCCTTTTACCTCAGCCTGGAAATAGTGATCATGGATATTGTCGTAGCGAACCTGTTTGACAATGGCCGGCTGTATGTGGGTTTGCGAATTGGGGCCCAGGGGCGATGGTGTATATTCTACATGACCGGTAATGATATCCCCGGAAGTTCTCCAGGAAAGGTTAATCTGTTCTGAAGGGTTTGCCGAAACAGATTGGATGATCCGATCGGGCCATCTTGTGGCTTCATAGTGTCTGGTAGGATAATCGAATTCGGTAACCGTATCAAATTGTTCTGGGGTAGTTCTCTGGCAGGCCATGAATGAAAAGATAAAAACAGTGCCCAATAAAGCCAAAAATCCGGCAGGTGTAAATTTCATAGTCAGAAAAACAAAAAGGTTTTCAATGTTTCCCTGCAATTATCGGATTATAGCAGGGAAAAAGAAACATAATCAAAGCAAACTATAGCATGGCTCAAAGTTGTTACTGGTCAGTAATTTAGGCGGAAGGATTTTTTACTGCTACAGTTTTTGCCTCAAGATTTCCTTAAAAATAAGAAAAATAGAGGACGAAACGGGGGTAAATTTCTATGATTTATGGTTTTTTGTATTAGAATATGTCTGTGGAGTTTTCTATGGTATGGGGGAAGAAAGTAGCTACCCGTCACGAGAAGTCTTTACTTTACTGATAATTGGCTTATGGCAATATAAGACAATAATCCCATGCCGGTTTCGAGGGCGTTTTCATCGATATCGAATGTAGAAGTGTGAACATTGGAGGTGATGCCTTTTTCTGAATTACGCGTACCCAGACGAAAAAAACAGGCAGGGATTTTTTGAGAATAGAATGCAAAATCTTCTGCTGTCATGGATAATTCAAGATCAACAATTTTTTCCGGGCCAAGATAGCTGGCAGCAAACGTGCGGAAATTCTCGCTAAGGGATTCATTGTTGTAAAGAAAGGGATAGCCTTCCCTGATCTCCACTTCGCAATTGCCACCCATGCCAACTGCTACTCCCTGTGCAATTTGCCGGATTTTTTCGTGCGCTTGTGTACGCCATTTCTCATCAAAAGTGCGAAAGGTACCATCAATCTTCACTTCATCAGGGATCACATTCATTCTCCCGTTTCCTATAATCCTGCCAAAAGAGAGAACCGAGGGTGTCCAGGGGGTGTTATGTCGGCTTACGATTTGTTGCAATGCCACAATGATGTGCGAGGCAATTAAAACCGGATCGGTGATAAGATGTGGCATGGCTGCATGACCGCCTTTGCCCTTTACCGTGAGATAAACCTCATCGGTTGAGGCCATATATATACCATTTCTTATACCGGCCTTGCCGGCTTCAATCTGTGGTGCCACATGTAAGGCAAAGATGGCCGATGGGGCAGGATTTTCCAGTACCCCTTCGCTGATCATATAGCTTGCGCCTCCTTCGTAACTCTCTTCTGAGGGTTGAAAGATAAGCTTCACTTTGCCTCCCCAATGATCGTTTGTATGCTTTAATATCTTTGCCGCTCCCAGCAAACAGGCCATATGCACATCGTGACCACAGGCATGCATAACCCCCGGATGTGCTGATTTATATTCCACCTGGTTTTCTTCATTGATAGGAAGCGCATCCATATCGGCCCTCAGGGCTATCACCTTTTCACCGGGGCCATTTCCTTCTATCAGCGCAACTATGCCTGTTCCACAAATCCCCGTTTGATAAGGTATGGCATATTCGTCCAGTTTCCCGGCAATAAAGGCAGCAGTAGTGAACTCCTGCATCGAGAGTTCAGGATTTTGGTGAAGATGTCGGCGAATTGACTGAATCTCCCCAAAGTACAAAGAAGAGAGGGATTGGATTTTTTCTTTTAAGGCTTGCATGATCAGACGCGTTTTTAGCTTTAGCCCATTGGCAGTTGAAAGTTGTAAAGATAAAGAAAATCATAATGGTGATGTTTCAAACTTTTATTCCTTCCAGCCGTTTCATTCAATAATTTTCTGTAGGTTTGCCTGCAAAAAAAATAACGATTAACCAACAAAGAAATGCTGAAGATCAAAACGCTGTCTTTTAATCCCTTCCAGGTAAATACTTATATCCTGTATAATGAAAACAGAGAGTGTATTATTGTAGATCCGGCTTGCTATGGATCGCAGGAAGAACAAACCCTGAAGTCTTTCATTGAAGAGAATCAACTAACTCTCAGGAAGGTTATCAATACCCATTGCCATATAGATCACATTTTGGGCAATAATTTTGTTTTTAAAACCTGGAATGTAAAACCATCCATGCACGAAGACGGGAAAGGATTCCTTGCCAATGCTCCTGAATATGGTGAAGCATTTGGATTTGAAATTGAAAAACCCATATCGCCAGAGGAATTTCTCAGGGAGGGAGACATTATCAGCCTTGGTGAAAATGAGCTTAAAGTTCTTGAAACACCCGGACACGCAGATGGGAGCATTTGTCTTTACAACGATAAGCAGAAATTCCTGATCGCCGGTGATGTTCTTTTTCACAACAGCATTGGGCGAACTGATTTGCCCACCGGCAATTTCGAAACCCTTAAGAAGTCAATTTACAATAAGTTGTTTGTGCTTGATGATGATGTAACTGTATATTGCGGTCATGGGCCAACCACCACCATTGGAGAAGAGAAACAAAACAATCCGTTTTTGTAGCCAACAAACTCCCTTTCATATTTTCTTTGGCAGCACCTGGGCTGAAGGTTTAATGTTACACCGTTTACCTTTGTCAGCCTGCAACTGCATTGACCCAAGTGCACAACGATTCCACATCGATATCTTTCATGCATTTGAAATGTTTTTTTGGGCAACTGTCGTAGCCCAGTTTGCTGCAGGGGCGACAGGGTAATCCTTTTACCTCAAAAATAAGATGCGGTGGTGCTGTTGCTTTGTGGGGGAAATAGGGGTACATGCCCAATTCCGGTACGGTATTGCCCCAAACTGACGCCAGGGGCTTATTTAAAGCTGCGGCAATATGCATTAATCCGGTATCGTGGCTGATGATCACTTCAGCTTGCTCTACAAGAGAAGCAGATGCATTGAGGGAATAATCTCCACAAGTGTTAAGCACACTTCCTTCAAGTTGTTTTGCAATATGCTCACCTGTTTTTCTATCCTCAGGCCCGCCCAAAAGGATCACTGGCTTATGCAATCCCTGGCATATCTGCACGATCTTTTCCGGGGGTAGACGTTTGGTAAAATACGTGCCACCGATCACAAAACCCACATAACCCTTTCTGAATGCTGCAGGCAAATCATCTTTATTTACTTTGTCTTTTTCCGGAATCACAAAATCCAAACCCAACCCGTCATTTACAACTCCCAGGGGTTTTGCCGCTTCCATCAGCCGGTCTACAATATGTACCCTTGGCAGGCGGTCAATTTTAAACTGTGTTAGCAGCCATTTCTCAATATTGATCTTATTGAAGGCCTTCGAGGGCTTTCCCAACGCGAGCTTTACTCTCCAGGAGCGAATGTTGTTGTGCAGATCGAGCACAAAATCATAATTCTCTGCCTTGAGCACCCGTATCACTTCCTCTAATGACTGATCCAGCGTAATGACCCTATCCACATAAGGATAATTGGAGGTAAAGGATGCAAAGGTTTTCTTGGTAAGAAGATGGGTAATGATATTTTGCCCTTCTACCTTCTTTATGCATCTTAGTACAGGCGAACACAATACAATATCGCCTATGGAGCTAAAACGGATTACCAATACTTTTATGGGAGCTTTCTCTGTCATTCGCAGTTTTTGAATATGAATGCTGCAAAATTATAAAAAGAATCAGCCCGGCAGGGATAACAGGCAGATTAATTGCCTTGAGGACTTTTATGCACTAAATTATTTGGTTATATTTACACCTTACTATTTTTAAAGACCCTTATTCAAAATACAATCAATCATGGGAAAAATACTCGGACAGCTTCAGCCACAAAGGGTTTGGGAGCTTTTTGAAGAAATTTGCGGCATTCCACGCCCTTCAAAAAAAGAAGGGAAAATTCTGGCCTGGCTTACTGAATTTGCTAAAAACCATAAGTTGGATTACCAGCGCGACCAGGTGGGCAACATGCTAATCCGAAAGCCTGCTTCAAAAGGACATGAGAGAAAAAGGATCCTTGTACTGCAAAGTCATGTGGATATGGTTTGCGAAAAGAATGCCGATGTTACGCACGATTTTGATAAAGACCCCATCCGGCCTTTTATTGATGGCGACTGGGTAAAAGCGAAAGGAACAACTCTTGGTGCTGATAATGGCATTGGTATGGCTTTTATGCTCGCGGTGCTTGAATCGGAGGAGTTGGAGCATGGTCCCCTGGAATGTCTTTTTACCGTTGATGAAGAAACCGGCCTTACCGGTGCCTTCGGCCTTGAGCCTGACTTTTTAAAGGGCCGTTTGTTGTTAAACCTTGATTCGGAAGACGATGCCGAGCTTTGTATTGGTTGTGCAGGTGGTCTTGACTCCATTGCCACTTTTCAGTATGATAGGGTTAACAATGAAACCGACCATACTGCTTTTAAACTTTCGGTGGGAGGCCTAAAGGGTGGGCACTCGGGCGATGACATTAACAAGGGAAGAGGCAATGCCATAAAGATACTTACCCGCATGTTGTGGAACTGTGAGCGAATGTTTGAGATGCGCCTGGCACAAATCGACGGTGGCAACCTGCGCAATGCCATTGCAAGAGAAGCATTTGCCATTATAACTGTTCCTCAAAAATTTCAAAAGGATTTTCAGGCGAAAATAAAAGAATATGCCAATGATATTTCTTTTGAGCAGAAAGCCAACGAACCCGGGCTGAAGATTATTCTGCATGAAACGGTTATGCCTGAGTGTCTTATCGATTACTCTTCACAAAGCAGGTTGCTGGGAGCATTGTATGGTTGTCCTCACGGAGTCATTGGTATGTCGCCTGATATTCCTGGCCTGGTGGAGACCTCTACAAATCTTGCATCAGTTAAAATGACCTCAAATAATATCATTGTAGCCACCAGCCAAAGGAGTTCTGTTGCTACCCTTAAACGCGATGTGGCTGATATGGTGAGCAGTGTATTCCAGCTTGCCGGTGCAAAAGTTCGCCATGGTGAAGGCTATCCCGGCTGGACGCCCAACATGAAATCGGAAATGCTCTTCCTGATGAAAACCAGGTACAGGGAGCTGTTTGGTGAAGACCCGCATGTGCTTGCCATCCATGCTGGCTTGGAGTGCGGGTTGATAGGAGAAAAATATCCGGGCATGGACATGATTTCTTTTGGGCCAACAATGAAAGGAGTGCATTCTCCGGATGAAAAACTCAATATTCCTTCAGTGAAGAAAAGTTGGGATCTCATTGTTGAAGTGCTCAAAGGGGTTCCCGAGGAATAAAAAGAATCTTTTGCAGAATCAGCAGACTACTTTTTCTGCAGAAAAATACCTCCGTGCCACAGGGTATGGATTTTCCGGAACATCTTAGGGCAGGTTTTGCCAGAGCTTTAGGCCCGGCATAATTCAGTCGGGTTGCTTTGCAGCAAGATATACCATCCATGCATGCCGGATTTCTCCCTGATCAAGAATACGTTTTAAAATACTATGCAGGCTGTCTTCAGGCAGCTGTTCCTTAGGAGAGATTTCTTGTATTAAGCGCGCGATTTCATCTTTACGTGGGTAAGATGCAAGTTCTTCCCTTGAGGGGATGCTGTTTGTTCCTGCCAGCATAGCCAGGTGATGCCCTGTGAGGATGCCGCTCGTTTTCAGATCAGGGGGGAGGTTGTCGAAACCAAGGGCAATTTCTGCCGGGGGTTGCCTGATCTCAAAAACACTGTCACCGCTGGCCCGGCAATAGTTGAAATTTCCTAACCGACCGACCATATCGATTTGTTGCGGATCTACAAAAGCTTTTTCATTGAAAATCTTTTCATCCATATGGATCAGTACCGCGCGGGCAATGATAAGGTTTGCCGCTCCCCCCTCTGCTCCCAGAGAGCGCACTTCAATTACCTTACATTCGTAATGTACCGGCGATTCCTTTACCCTGAAAGGTTTTACGGCAAGAGAAGGTAAAGGGGTAAATCCCCCTTTGTCAAATTCGTTTATCCCGGTATCATATTCCA
Source organism: uncultured Bacteroidales bacterium (assembly GCA_964453995.1). Taxonomy (GTDB): domain Bacteria; phylum Bacteroidota; class Bacteroidia; order Bacteroidales; family UBA7960; genus SKVR01. The sequence continues at coordinate 12,432 of CAYVQC010000056.1, forward strand.
CCCCGCAAATGGCCATTTGCCTGGCCATGGGATAATTTACCAGGTTGATCACCACTTCACCCGTGGCCTTTACATTGTTGAGGGTGTCCTTGTTGCTGCCGTCGCGGCGGGTATTTACCGAAAAGATCATAATGGGAGGCGAGCTGCTGAATACATTAAAAAAACTGTACGGAGCCAGGTTGGGCCGGCCTTGAGCATCTACCGTACTGGCAAAGCATATGGGGCGTGGGTTAATACTCCCAAGGATGTAATGGTGCCTTTGCTGAGGGGTAAGTTGTTCGGGAGAGAAACTTCGGTAACGCATAACAATATAGGTTTGAGTCAGTCTGTAAGGATAAGCTGCTTTTGTATCCGGGCTTATTTATTGTTTTTGTTATCCCAGGGATATTCCATGTAATCTGCCGCTTTGCGGGCAACATCATACCCTTTTATTTTATCCAGCAGGTATAAAGAAAGGTCGATACCGGCAGCCACTCCGGCGGAAGTGAGGATTTTGCCATTGTCGGTAAACCGGTTGTTGGGACGCACACGGGCCCTGGGCGCCAGTTTCTGTACATCGTCAAAAACACTGTGATGGGTGGTAAAGGTTTTACCATCGAGCCAACCCAGCAAAGCAGGTATCCTGGCGCCGGAGCAAACAGAAAAAGTATACTGCGATGCATCGTACATTACCTGCAATACATCAAGAACCCGTTGGTTGCTGATCAAGGCACGGGTACCATTGCCCCCCGGAATTACAAGAATATCGGCCATGGGAACATTGCTGATGTTGTAATCGGGCAGTACTTTGAGCCCGTTGATAGTTTGGATCACTTCCAGGGTTTCTGCAAAAGTGTAGATGTTGAAAAACCGGGTCTCATTGGCGATATTCGCTGCAGAGAATACTTCCAGAGGGCCACAGAAATCGAGTGTTTCGATGTCATTGAACAGTAAAATTCCAATGTTAAGCATAAGCAGGCAATGTTTATTTGTAAGTTTTTGCGATGCGCTGAGATGAGTCCTTCATTGCATTGTATAAGAGAGAGTATGAGAAACTTTTATGAAATTAAGTCTGCTCACCACACCCTTTGTGTTTTAAACAGCCAAATTAGGTTTTTTTTCCTGATAAAGCAGGAGGTTGTTGATCAGATTTCATTAATTGTTTTAATTTCGCAGAAAAACAAAATAGTACAGTTTATGCCACTACAGGAAGAAATGGAAACACAGGGTAATTTCCTGTTCAAATACCGAAGCATCCTACCTTTAATAATATTAATCCCCGGACTGGTCCTGTTTTCTTACAATGAGTACCTGGAAACGTACCGGCAACCCTGGTACTTTGAGGACCAGTTTCAGCTGCTGTGTCTTTTGGTTTGTTTGTTCGGATTTCTGATCCGAATTTATACTGTTGGTTTTGTACCCAAGAATACCTCAGGACGCAACACAACCGAAGGACAGGTGGCCGATCAGCTCAATACAACAGGAATCTATTCCACCGTCAGACACCCGTTGTATGTGGGAAATTTCTTTATGTGGCTGGGTTTTGCCATGCTTACAGAGCATTTCTGGTTTGTGGTTGCCTTTATTTTTATTTACTGGGTGTATTACGAAAGAATAATGTTTGCCGAAGAACAATACTTAAGGAAGAAATTTGGAGAAACCTACCTGGCGTGGGCCTCCCACACACCAGCATTCATTCCTGGGTTTTCCCGCTTTCGGAAAAATGTAAACTCGTTTAGCATCAGGAAGGTTTTCAAGAGAGAGAAAGCTGGTTTGTTGAATATTTTCCTGTTGTTCTTTGTCTTTCAATATATTGAAAACTATATTGAGCATAAAATCCTCATACCCACCCTGGACTTCTGGTCTGTTGCTCTTTTATTGAGTTTGGTATTTTATATAATAATTAAGCTATTACAATCACAAACCTCTCTTTTTGCAGAGCCAGTTGGTGGTAACCAGTAAGGCACAAGCTTCATTTTAATAACAATGCTATTGTTACTCCCAGGTAGTTGCCAATGGCATACCCAATGATACCAATGGTCATTCCCGATACCACAATCTGCCGGTTTCCGATTGCACCTGCCACCACCGGAACAAAAGCCGGTGAGCAGATAAATGCTGTGGAGGTAATGATGGTAGTATCCGCGTCCACCTTAAACACTTTGCTCAACAGCATGTGCAAAAACAAAGACCCGAAAACTGCAAGCGTTACATAACCAAACAGACCCGGAGTAATCCCTGCAAAATTCCTTATGTCGGCCATTGAGGCAACAACAATGCTGAACACCAGGATCAGGTACATTCCCGCATCAAAAGTTTTGTCAATCTTGTTTACGGCCGGAATCAGCGATACCAAAATGCCAAGGGTGGTAATACTCAGAATTACTATTGCCATGACTGCGCCCCGGGGCACCAGTTCGCTGATGCCGACTGCTACACCAAAAATCAATACAGCAATACCTATGGCCTTGAGCAGGGGGAAAAGTTTCTTTGGACGAAGCGGATAAAAGAAGGGTGGTTTTTTTCTGGGATTTTTAACTTTTTCAGCAACTACCAGGCCCGGGAATGGAGGCAAAAACCGGTGAAACAATCTTTGCCCCACCGAAACAAGGAAAGCAAGGTAGAAAACTCCCACGATCAGGTCGTAGGTGTGGGTAAGTATGTAGATCTCAGGATCCACTTCCAATGCCAGCTTGATAGATGCCAGGTTGGGGGTGCCTCCAGTATAAACCCCAATAAGCATTCCGGCTACCTTCCACAAATCGCGTGTGCCCGAATCCCTGAAAATAAAAAAACCTGCCAGCACCATTATCACCACGGCAAAAAGCCCGATAATCATTGAAACAAGAGTTTTACCTGCCATTTGTTTCCATTGCTTCAAATTGGTGGAAAAAAGCATAAGAGGAATGGCCAGTAGGATGGTGATGGTCATGATAAGGTCGCGAAGTTTGTATATCTTGAAAGCAAGTACATCATTTTCACCAAGTGTACCGGCAGTTTGCAATTGCTGAATCTCGGGCAGAGTAACATCAGGACGGGTAAGCATAATTTCATTGAGGACTGCGCCCGGGCTGGGAATCAGGCCTATGTTGCCCATTACAAGGCCGATTATGTATGCTATGATTACCGACCCTATCCGTTCGGCCAGGGGATAGCGATAGGTTAAAAAAAGGATCAGCATGGGAGCCAATGCATAAAACAATACCAGGAAAATCAGATCCATATCCAATATTTTTTATGTGCAATCATGAAAAATTTCACAAAGCTAAGATTTTTCAAATATTATTTTGAAAGAACAGACATAACTGCATACAGGCGTAATTTTAATCAAAAAGAGAATTCGTTTTTTGAAAAAAGAACCTGCCCCTGAATTTCGGTTGTCTTGGGATATTTATTATTTTTGAATGCTTTAATTATATGTCAGAAAAACTAAGAGTTCTTTTCCAAAGCAACATTTCCTAAACCCAAACCCATTCAACAATGAAAAAAGCTACAAAAAAAATTCTTGCAGCTATGATCATTTTTTTGATCTTCCAGGGCTGCGCTCCCAAAACAGATCCACTTACAGAAGACATGAAAGCACGACTAGCAAAATTTGAAGAAGTAACCCTCACCACCGATCTTAGCTGGTTGAGTGAAGATGAGCGGGAAATCATCCGTATCCTCATTGATGTGGCCGATATCATGGACGAGATCTTCTGGATGCAATCCTATGGCGACAAAGAAGAGCTTTTCGCGCAAATAGAGAATGAAAATGCGCGTCAATATGCCAGAATCCATTATGGGCCCTGGAGCAGAATTGACAACAACCAGCCTTTTTATCCCGGATTTGGAGAAAAGCCTGAAGGTGCCAACTTCTATCCCACAGATATGACGCGCGAGGAGTTCGAAGCCTGGGATGAACCTACCAAAACCAGCCTTTACACCCTTATCCGTCGCGATGAAGAAGGCAACCTGGTTTCCATTCCTTATTCACAGGCCTACCGTGAGCAGCATGAAGAAGCTGCTACCCTTTTGCGGAAAGCTGCGGATTTGGCCTCTGACCCAGGCTTGAAAGAATACCTGTTGTCTCGTGCAGAGGCTTTGCTTACCGATGACTACCAACCCAGCGATTATGCCTGGATGGCTATGAAGCAAGCCAATTTAGACTTTGTGGTGGGCCCCATCGAGAACTATGAAGACCGTTTGTTTGGCTACAAGGCTGCACATGAAGCCTTCGTTCTTGTAAAAGATCTTGATTGGAGTGCCCAATTGGCAAAATATACCACCATGCTCCCGGATTTGCAGGCAGGCCTTCCTGTTCCTGAGGAATATAAGGCAGAGGCACCTGGTACCGATTCCGATATCAATGTATACTATGCCCTTTATTATGCAGGCGATTGCAATGCCGGAACCAAAACCATTGCCATCAATCTGCCCAACGATCCGGAAATACATCTCAATGTGGGAAGCCGCAAGCTGCAGCTGAAAAACTCCATGAAAGCCAAGTTCGACAAGATCCTTGTTCCCATCTCCGATATGCTTATCGATGAAAGCCAGAGAGATTATATTACTTTCGACGCCTTCTTTGAGAATGTAACTTTCCATGAAGTAGCTCACGGTATGGGTGTGAAGAATACCATTAATGATCGCGGAACTGCCCGTGAGGCATTGCGTGAGTATTATTCTGCCATTGAGGAAGCCAAGGCAGATATCATGGGGCTGTATCTGGTGACAAGACTTTATGAAATGGGTGAGATTACCAGTGGTGAACTGATGAACAATTATGTTACTTTCTTTGCCGGGATTTTCCGCTCCAGCCGGTTTGGAGCTTCCAGTGCGCATGGAAGGGCCAATATGCTCACTATGAAGTACTTTGCTGACAGCAATGCTTTTGTATACCAGGATAACGGCACTTATAAAGTGAATTTTGAGGAGATGAAACAGGCCGTTGAGTCGCTTCTGGGCAAAATCCTTATCATCCAGGGTGACGGAGATTATGAAGCAGCCAAAGACTGGATCGAAACCGACGGTGTAATGACCGAACAATTGCAGAAAGACCTTGATAAGGTCAATGCCACTGATATTCCTGTTGATATCGTATTCAACCAGGGTAAAGATGTGTTGGGTTTGTAAACCGGACTTGATTGACTAACAACAGGGCTGCACCCCTGGCTCAGCAATGCAGAGCAAGGGGTGCAGCCTTTTTTTTGTTAAAGCCTGCTGAGAAAAGTGATTTGACCTTGCTTACATACAATGTCTATCTTCCCGGGGTTTTCCATTACTTCGCCATCGATCTGGAAATCAGCTCCATCTTTGTTGATCACCTGGGCTTTTTTTGCCCTTCTGATGGTAACGGCTTCCGATTCATGAAGCGTGCCCTGAAACATGGCAATGGAGATGGCCAATATGTCGTCCAGTCCTTGTGGGTTAAGAGAAACGATCTCCATGATGCCATCGTCAAGTTTTCCCCTGGGATTGATCAGTGCGCCGGTACCGTACCTGTCGCCATTGGCAATTACCAGCATCCGGGCATTGGTTTCAAAATGTTCTCCATCCAGGGTAATGGCAAAGCGGTAGGGTTTCATGTCCAGAAACTGGGCCAGGGAGCTTTTGAAATAGGAGAGCATTCCCCGTTCACTTTCCTGTTCATACCTTTTAATCATGCTGGCATTAAAACCAAAATCACTCAGGTGCAGACATATTTCGTTGTTGATTTCCAGGAGGTCAATTTTTTTTGCTTTCTTTTTGCTTATAGCTTCAAAAGCATCGTCCATATCCTCAATGGCCAGGCAACGGGCAAGGCCATTGGCAGATCCCAGGGGGATAATGGCACCGGGTATTCCGCTGGAGCGCAGAGCGGGAGCCAGGTTTCGCAAAGTGCCATCACCCCCGCCAATGATCAACAATGCAGGGTCAATTTCTTTTATTTTGGAAAGCACTCTTTCTACGTCGCCTTTCCCTTTAGTTTCAATAATTTCAAGATGATCTTTTCCCAAAAGTTCAACCAACCTCTCATGCGCATCCTTTCTTCCGGCGCCGGTTCCTGACTTTGGATTTACAACATAAAGATACTTCTCTGTCATGGGTTATTCTATTAAATTATGATTCTTTGCATGTTCAATAGCTTCTTCCGTAGTGGCCACAAATGTTACATCGGGCGATTCGGGGTCTTTGATTTTGGCAGCCAGCAGCTCTCTTCTTTGTTTGGTAATAGGGCGCACCTCCCTGATGTAAACAGCCTTAATCCTTCCCGGATTTTCTTTTATGATGGTGGCGTATAACTCCGGGTCGTGCTGGCCACTGTCGCCAATGAGCACAAACTGCATCCCCTGGTATAACTTTAACAACATCCTGATTTTCTCCAGTTTGTGCTGATGGCTACCACCTCCCGATTTCCATATGTTCTTCAGGTTTACGTGCAAGTCTTTCAACAGGAGAGGGCCTGGGGGGATTTTTCTGTAATTCAGGAAATCACGAATCATATCGAAAAGGTTCCAGTCACTGCTTGATACATAAAAAACAGGGTTTTCCCCGTTCCTTACAAGGGCTTTGTAAAAACTACTCACTCCCGGGAAGGGCCGCCGGGTATAGGCATTCTTGGAAACAGAAAGCCAGATTTTTTTTCCTGTCCGTGTGGCATGACTGATGAGTATGGTATCATCAATGTCAGAAATGATTCCCATGGGATGATCTGAAGGATACCTGATTACAATGGTATAAGCCCTTTCACGCTCGGGTTTAAGCCCCTCTTCGGCTACCAGGCTGAAACAGAGCTTGTCTTCGGTCTCATTTTTTATGTGATTTCCCTCAAAAGAACATTCAACAATGCCGTCGGCATCACTTTCCAGCGTCTTTTCCTGGTCTTTGTAAATAACCCGGACCTTGGCCTCAGGAATACTACTACCCGCATAACGCCTAAGTGCAGCAAGCAGATTCTGCAGGTAGGTTTTGCGTGCCGAAGGTTTACTTTGTTTGTAAGATTCAACCACACGGCCTTTGAAAAAAATCTTTTGTTCATTGCCAAAAGCATAAAGTGCTTCAATTTTAATGGTATCGAGCTTGCCAATCTTTTTCTTGATGATGGCAAACAAATACCGGAAGGGAAACGTAAAGGGCCGTATGATCATGTGTCTTACTTTTTATTATGGAAGCATAATGCATTCAGAATGTTATAATAAGAACCAGGTATTGGGCATGGCAAACAGCAGAATATGCATTGAAACTGATGACTATATTGTGTAGGTTCCGGGACAGAAGAACCAAAAGAAAAAAAGGTCTGTTTTTTAGACAGACGGCTTTGAGTCAGGCTTAGGTTTACTTCAAATATATGAAAAATTTACGACGAAAGGGGGTGAAAAGCCGGATTATTTTTCTGTTATTTACATTATTTGTTTGCCGTTGGTAAAGCACAACGGTAATAGTAGTTTCATTTTTACCGGTTTGGTTGATCGAAGAAATTATATGTGGATCCAAATATTTGCCAGGGTTTTATTAAAAGGAATTAAAATTTACGACTGGCAAAAAAGCGGATATTCAATCGGGTAACTTTGGTTTAGACAACAAAAAACCTGATTGTCAGCAAATTTCTTTTAGTTTGCCATTGTGTTAGATGAAATGATGTTTTACTTGTTTGTAAGTGGTAAAAGCTGTAATTTTGGAGGTATACAAAATAGCAGGAAAACGTTTAAAGATCCCTATATCTCATGAAAAACCTTTACATTACCAGACTCCTGGGCATTCTATTTATGTTGCTGGCCCCTTCCCAAGGTCTTACACAAAGTATTGATCATATTCGCAACTCCGGATTGTATTATTACGGGATTGGTGAAGGGGCTAATCTTTTTATTGCCCGCAACCAGGCCAGGGCAAGCCTTTCGGAGCAGATATCTGTTCATATCAAGAGCGATTTCCAGGTTATCACACAGGAAGAAAATGACGATATCAATATATTTACCACAGGGGTGGTGAGCAGCTATACCACGGCGGTAATAGGACGACAGGAAGAAAGGGTGTTGAGCGAAGAACCCGGCAGGGTAGAAGTACTGGTATATATTACCCGCGAGAGTATGGAAGAGATCTTCAGACAACGTGAACAATTGATCCGGGATTTTATTGTGCAGGCAGGCAGAGCGACCAAAGAACGACGCATTTCTGATGCTCTTCGCTACTATTACTGGGCATTGGTGCTTACCCGCAGTCATCCTGATAACAGCAAACTGCGACATGTCTTTGATGGTACCAGCGATGAACCCCTGATGATGGGTCTCTATGACCGGATTGACAGGATTTTCTCTTTTATTCGTGTAGATGTAAAGGATATAACTGAAGCGGATAATCCCTACCGTAAATATATTCATCTAGGCCTGACTTACCGTGATCAGCCTATCCAGGACCTGGACTATACTTATTGGCTGGGCGACGGGTATTCGCCCATGGTAACGGCTCGCGATGGAATGGGTATCGCCACGCTGGAAGGCGAATTTGCCCGATTGGCCAGCAATCTGAGGATGCAGATAGAATTCCGCTATGCCAACAAGGCCCATCTGGAGCCCGATGTAAAAACAATGATGGAAAGTGTCGTGATCCCTGATTTTCCCCGTTCAGAGATCCGCATCGAACTGCAAAAAGAGGCTGATGTTGCCGATACAACCCTGATAAGTGAAAATACCCTTGCCACAGCCGCTGTTGCTACCAGTGGCTTTGAAGTAATAGAAACCGGGGCCGAAGCCTATAAGTTCTATCAGCAGGCTATAGCCCATGTTATCAATGCGATACAACAAGGTACCCATCAGCAGGTGAAGGAAATGTTTACCACCGATGCATATACCATGTACGAGAAATTGCTGGTAAACGGGTATGTAAGCGTTCTAGATCCCCAGATTGATACACTCAGGATCATGAGAATGGAGAATGAAACCATTGTAAGATCGGTTCCCATGTTGTTTGCTTATCATAACAACCGCAACAGGTTCATCGAAAATGTGGTTTTCGACTTTGACCAGAATAACAAAATCTGCAACATCTCCTTTGCACTGGGAAATATTGCTGTTAACGACATTCTGAGCAAACCTGAGGCTTTTGGAACAGAAAATGACAAGTATTTCCTGATTCGGTTTATGGAAAATTACAAAACCGCTTTTGCCCTGAAAAGAATAGATTACCTGGAAGCTATTTTTGATGAAAACGCCCTCATCATTGTAGGAAATATTGTGCAACGCTCGGTAGAACCTCTGGAAAATATGGCCAATATGTATGGAAGCCTTTCTACCCAGGAAGTGGAATACATAAGACTTTCCAAATCAGAATATATGGATCGGCTCAGGCACAACTTCAGCCGCAATGAATTCATCAATATTCATTTTGAAGACAACGAGGTGCGCAAAACCCAGCGCGATGATAAGATATATGGTATTCAAATTGCCCAGCACTACCATTCATCTACCTATGCCGATAAAGGGTATCTTTTTTTGATGATAGACCTTAACGATACCCTCAATCCGAAAGTTTATGTGCGTACCTGGCAACCCGAAAAAAATCCTGACGGCAGCATTTACGGGTTGGAGGATTTCAGGTTTTGAGGATACAATTTATTCAGGGTGCATTATTTTTTGGTATATTTAAGAGAAACTCACGCATGTAAAACCCAAAAAAGCCTGATTATTCGGTTCTGCTCATCATATGTCAGAACCACACCCATAAACGAACCCCAGGTGTGTTTCAACATTATGGAACATAACAGGTTCAGTTCGACACATGTCAAGGGTCTACTGATTTCCTGCAGGAAGAAACAAAGTCAAGTTGGTTCCTACCTGGAAACCTGATCTTCGGAACAAGGGCATAAAATTTTCCAACATTCAGATATTACATTGTTAACAGCTCTGGCAGATATTCAATTATATACCAAGTTTGGCAGATATACCTCTGGAACTAAAGGCTGAGAGGTCAGATTTTTTTGACTTTCTGAAACAAAAATTAGTCAATTGAGATGCGTACATCAAAAGCTACAGAATACATCTGATCCGTAAAAGAATGCTCTTCGGATGAAAAGGGGTGTCCATCTTAAAACTACTTTTCATTCAATTAGTCCTTTAACAAGTTAATCTGCACCAAATGCCACAGTGCAGTAGTGAGGCTTCCCCTGGTTGATTTTCATCAATTCAGAATATCCTTCTTCAGATTCAGAGTAGTTTGGGTGTTATTGCGCCGGTAGTCGAAAAGCAAATCACCGGTGCGGCCGTAGAGGCGGACAAAATTAAGCTGGTACCATACAATAGCCTGCCCCACATGGATATCGCTGAGGATATCGATTTGTTCATCACCATTGGGAAGGGTTTTGATCCGCACGGTGGAGCCATTGCTGATGCGCAACTTGTCGAAATATACATCATCCCCGTTTTTTGTTTTGATCTCAATGATCCCTGATTTGTTTCGCAGGAAGCTGATTTTACCAATACTGGCAAATGTTTCAGGGAAAGTGGAGGGAAATAGTGGGTTACCTTTTCTGAGGGCTTCCTGTGCTGCTGATCCCGGAAAAATGGCTCCTTCTGATTTGGAAAGCTGAATGGCGGCAAACAAACCCGCAATGGAGGATTCAATTCTCTTTTCCCTGATCAGTTCGCGGTTGCGTTGTATAAGCATATCGGCGTAGTTCATACTTGCCCGGCTGGCTACTACAGGGGCTTTTTCAACGAGCAAACCGCTGGTGTTGCCAAAGGTACCGGTAAGAATAATGCTGTTGTCGGCATCGGTATAAAGTGCTGCAACACTTTCGCGCGGATCATTGTGGTAGTGTAGTTTGCTGATGTTGCCATCTTGTTTCAGGTGCAGTGAATAGGCCATGGCATTGTTTTGATGCCTGTTGTTGAGGCCGGCCCCGCGTATCCACTGCAGATCTCCACCCGTGGTGAACGCTGCCACAAAAGCGTCGTTTTGCGCACCCGGCGATGTAATATTTCGGTTCTGCAGGCTCAAACGGTCTTCAAAGGTTCCTGCCACTATCAGGTTGCCTCTGGCATCGGTGATGAGTGAAATCCCGGTGGCATCCTTTTCTGACTCGAAGGCGTATGCCCAACGAGGTTGCATGTTGGCGGTGAATGCAGCAACAAAAGCAGTACGTTTATTCTCATTGCCTTGCAGAAGGGTCCTGTTATCTGGTGCTGTGAGCTTCTCAGTAAAATATCCGGTAACATAAAAATCGCCATCGGGTGCAAATACGAGATCGCGCTGGTTATTACCTCTGCGGGCTCCCAACTGACCCAGTGTTTGCCACAGGGCAAGACTTTGTTCAAAATAATACTTTTCAGCATCAATTACCCATGCTGTAGGAGGCACGTTGATGTAATCGGGCATGGTGAGCCCTATGGGTGCATTGATAAAGGTGGGATCTGCCACAACAAAATTCAAACCATCCACCAGGATTTGGTCACCGGCAGGGTTGCCGTGGGTAAAATGTACAGCAGTAGCCAGGTGCCCTGGGTAAAGCAGGGCGGCCACTTTCTGACCGGCAAAGTTGCGTACCAGCCAGGCAAAGAGTACGGCACGGTCGTCGCAGTCAGAATATTGGTAGTGGATTACCTCGTCGGGGATCATATAGCGCTGGTTGCCAAACTGATCGATATCGGTCTTATATTGAAAAGCTGTTTGGCCCATGTGCAGCAGGAAGCTTACCTTTTCTACATCACTCATTTCATTAAGTATTGGTTCGAGGGTTTGCTGTGCAGCCTGCACCATAATGTTGGAAGCGTCAGCATCCAGGTAAACATTCATATCGGCCTGTGGCTGTTCGGCCAGCATGGCCACCAGTACGGGGTCATATTCCATGGGCAGAGAATAATCGCGGCCCTTGAAAGATATACTAAGCGACTTGGTCTGTCCTTTTCGGGCAAAGCGTGGACTTTTGTAGAAATTCATGTCAAAGTTGCGGAAGGCACCGGGCATGGTTTGGCTGTAAGTAAAAAGGGGGTCTTCGCTGTTCCCTTCCAGGAGGTAAAATATTTTATTATCGATGGTAAGTCTTGGCGTATTGTAAACGGTGTGTGAGAAAGGCATGAGAAAATGAAGCTGGTCGTTCTGTCGGGCCAGGCGAATATCATATCCTGCCTGAAGCAGCAGAAACCATGTGTAGAGTTTGGCTCCCACTGTATTGTTACTGGCCAGGCGATCGCCCAATTTGCTTGCAGCCATGAAGAGTGCCCAGTCGTTCATGCCCATTTCATCGGCTACATCGAGCAGGTTTGTCAGGGTAGGAGCAAAGTTTGTCTGGGCTGCTCTTTCAAACCATTCGGACACATTTTTTTCGTCAATGCCATAGGCCCTGATTCCTCTGAAGGAGCGGTCGGCCTGAAGGTCAATCTGCAGGCCATAAAAATTGATGGAAAGGGTTGAAGATGCAGGTTGGGCAGCATCAACAGGTCTTACGGTAATGGGCTCGTAAAACTGTTTCCTGGGTTGTATCCTCCCTTCTGCAGGGGGAATGGTCCTGATGACTATTTTCTCTCTTTCTTCGCGTTGCTGCTTATGTTGGGGGTCTTCATGGTCGGGGTTCCATGCGGGGATCGTATCGGGTTTGGGCCCTGGATCGGGCATGGCGGCCATAAATGCCTCCATTCGCTCCCATTCATTCTCCAGGTATTGGGCATATTCGCGGTTGCGCTGTTCCACATAGTCTTCAAAGTCTTTATTCAGTTGCTTAATGACGCTGTCGCGTTCAGCAACAAATTGGTTGAAGTGCTCATCCTGCTGCCGTTTGAAATTTTCAAAATCCGGATCCTGTGCAAAGCTGGCAGGAAGGATTATCATGGCAATGAAAAATACCAGTAAAAGTTGTTTTTGCATGGCTTTTGATTTTTTAGTAATGAAGTAACAAACTGTCTGATTGTTAATTTTTTCACCGGGTGCAAAAAAAGCATTCCCTGAAAATAGTCCCTTACAATTTTCCTTGTGATCTTTTGCTTAGGTTCAAGTGCATTGTTTATGCTGTAAAAGTAAAAAAAGGTTCGGTAAAACCAAAGAATTTTTTAGATGGTATTCCCCTGTGTACTGCATGCTTATTGTGCTGGCTGAATCCATTCTTTGGAGGTATCCTCAATAATTTTCTTAAATTTGATCGGAAATGAAATGATTTCAGGCTTGGCTTCCATGAATCATTGAATTCTGAGTATGTTTTTCCCAGCCATAAAAGACATTTGGCCAGTAGATGTATTAACTTAATTCAACATCATGATGATAAGAAAAGTAAAAATTGCTGTATCTGTATTGGTGCTACTTGTTGTGCATCAGCTTTCAGGGCAAACCACATTCACTTTTACCCCCGGTGAGGTTCAATCGAGGTTGAAGGAAGATGTTTACACCCTTTCTTCTGAAGAAATGGAGGGAAGGGAGGCCGGTACCGAGGGAGAGCGAAAGGCTGCGGCCTGGATCATGCAACGGATGCAGGAGGCAGGATTACAACCCGTATTTGAAGGATCTTTTTTGCAGGAATTCACCTTTCCCGGGCCACTTACTTTTGGAAGTGAGAATAAGCTTATAGTAGCCGAAGAGGAATACACCATGGGGGAGGATTATTTTGTTCTTCCCAACTCAGCCAATGGCAAGATACAGGCAAGGGCCGTATATGTTGGTTTCGGGCTGGAGGAAGAATTGCACAGTGATTATGAAGGCCTGGAAGAGCTTGACAACCATATCTTTTTTATGGAATACTATCTGCCCTCCTTCATGGATGATGGGGCTGAAAGACAACCTCTTGCCATTTTGCAACGTAAGATAGAACTCGCCCGGCAGAAAGGTGCATTGGCAGTGATCCTTATCAACACCCAGTCGGAGCGTACCGATCCGCCCACAAGTTTAAACCAGAGACTGGGGAAAGAGAGTATTCCGGTGCTTTTTGCCCGGGCCGAAATTTTTGAACACTGGCAGCAAATGGCCTCAGAACGTCCTGTAATTATTTCTGCGGAACTTATAAGGGATACCATTACGGCTGTAAACGTGGCGGGATATATCGACAATGATGCAGAAAATACCGTGGTACTGGGCGGACATTATGACCACTTGGGCTATGGCGGCCAGGGATCGAGAAGCCCAGGAGTTAATGCCATCCATTATGGTGCTGACGACAATGCATCGGGAGTGGCAGGTGTGCTGGAAGCGGCCAGGTATTTTTCCCAGGGGGAGTACACTGGTCACAATTACCTGTTTATTGCTTTTTCTGCTGAAGAAAGAGGACTGATTGGCAGCCGTTATTTTACAGAAAGTGAGGCATATCCCATGGAAAGGGTCAGTTATATGCTGAACTACGACATGATTGGCCGGATGGAGAACCGCAGCTTTACTACTTTCGGAACAGGCACTTCACCGGTGTGGGTGTCAACCATAGATTCTGTTGCCAATGATTCCCTCAACATTCGCAAAAGTTCCAGTGGGCAGGGAGGTTCCGATCATTCCAGCTTTTACAGGGTGAATATTCCGGCATTGTTTTTCTTTACCGGTATACACGAAGATTATCACCGGCCTACGGATACTCCCGATAAGGTAAACTTTGAAGGAATGCAGGCCATTCTCAACTTCTCCTTCGACCTTGTGGCCGCACTGGATGAGAAGGGCAAGCTTGAATTCACAGAAACAACCACAACCAGTCGCCAGAGCATCCAAAGGCGTGGCCCTGTGCTGGGATTGATGCCCGACCATGCCTTTGAGGGAGAAGGGCTGCGCATACAGGCAGTTACCCAGGGCAATCCGGCCCAACGTGCAGGGATACAGGATGGTGATATCATCATCAGGGTAGGAGAAACCAGGGTAAGCGATATTTATACCTATATGCAGGCTCTTAGCACCATAGGCTCGGCAAAAAGTGTCGTGGTAAGGGTGGTTCGCAATGGAAAAGAAATGGATGTACAGGTAACCTTTTAGAAGGTTCTCAGCACATCCGTTTCTAATATCCGCAAATCCTGTTTTGCGGCCAATATGTACCAGGCTTTTTGCACTGATCTGCTTTACAGCCGGTAATACTTCTCTATTTAAATTCCATATTCTTTTTTACGGTGATCTTTTCGCAGTAATGGCATTTGAGCCTGATATCTTCCTTGTCAACTACGGCAAAACGGGTTGTGATCACTTCTATATTGGTAATACAGTTTGGGTTAAAGCATTTTACTATGCTGGTAATAGTGTCAGGGATTTCTACCACTGTTTTTCGGGCTACCTGGAAGTCTCTGATCTCAATGATGGATGCATGAGGTGCAACCAATGCGATCTTGTTGAGTTCTTCTGGCTTGAAAAACTTATTGCTGACCTTTACAATTCCTTTGCTGCCGTATTTTTTACTTTCCAGGTTGGTGGCAAAAAGCACCATTTGGTCAAATACATCAAGTTTGAGCATTTTGATTACCTGGAAAACTGCATTGGCAGGTATATGATCTATTACGGTTCCATTTTCAATGGCCGATACTTTTAATTCTTTTATCTTTTCACTCATGGCTATGATTGTTTAATTACATTAATATGAGGCGAAGGGCTTCTCCTGGGGCAGGGATCACATCAGCGGTATCCGAGCATGATGGATAAAA
>CAYVQC010000057.1:0-26863 GCA_964453995.1 uncultured Bacteroidales bacterium
ATCCTTTCCCAAGGCAATAAAAACTGCTATATGGATCCTGAAAATTACCCTCCCGGTTTCCCTGGCGGTAAGCATTTTCAACTATTATGGGTGGATTGAGCTTGTTACACAGCATCTTACCCCGGCTTTCAGGCTCATCGGGCTGGGCGGCGAGGCAGCCTTGCCTTTCATTACGGGGATGCTGCTGAATATTTATTCGGTCATTGCCGTAATTTCCCAGCTAAGCCTTGACATGAGAGAAATTACCATCATTGCCGTAATGAGCCTGATCTCGCACAACCTGATCATTGAAACCATGATCCAGCGCAAAACAGGCTCGCGAACCTGGCACATGATAGTGCTTCGCATAGGCTCATCCTTTGTGGCGGCAGCGTTTCTGAATATGGTTTTGCCTGAGATGAGTCAGAAAATTGCTTTCATGGCAGACTCGCAAAGTGCAGCAAGCATACCGGAAATGCTTTATGCATGGATGATCTCTGCCTTTAAACTGGTTCTGAAAATTGTGATTCTTATTGTTTTATTGATGATCCTGCAGGCCATTCTGCAGGAGTTTAACCTCATTAAGCTTCTCACAAAACCTTTGTCACCCCTTTTGAAGCTTATGGGCCTGCCCCCATCAACTTCCTTTTTGTGGATTGTTGCCAACACCCTTGGTCTGGCCTACGGATCAGCTGTAATGATGGAAGAAAGAAACCAGGGCCGAATCACCAAAAAAGATGCAGACCTGCTCAATTACCATGTGGCTATTTCCCATTCCAACCTTGAGGATCTGCTCTTATTTGCCGCCATAGGTGTGTCAATACCATGGATGCTGGTACCCAGAATAATCATAGCTATGGTGGCAGTGTGGCTGCGCAGATGGACGCAGAGACCAGCCCAAATGCCCGACCATTCCTGACTTACCACTTTCTCCATTTAACCAAAACTATTCTACCTGCAGATGGAAAAGATACAAAAAGAGGCTGTCTCAAAAGTGATCTCCGGTTGCTGAGCAGTTTGGCAAGCTCACTGCAAGCCTGTCGCAACGACTACCGATAATCCGGTTCGACAAGCTCAGGGTTCAGATTACCACAGGCTTATGAGACAGCTTCTGTTTATTTATGGCCCTAAAAGCAGCCATAAGGCTTAAAAATCAAAAACAAATCGTTTTTCGCGCAGGGGCTTGCCCGATTTTTCCCGCAAATAAATGTATCTTTCCATGCCAGCAGTTACAATCTCATCGGGGCTTCCGGCCAGCACATCCCATTCCTGTGCATCGGCAAAATACCCCAAAACAAACAACAACCTGCTGATATTTAATGCAGCATCCTTGCTGTTTTCCTGTTCATATACCTTTTTATAAAGCCGGATGGCTTCTGCAATCTGCTCGGCATTTTCATAATCGATCCTGTTTAATTCCCTTCTGATGCTTCTTTCAGAAGGCCTTACTTCAACAAGATTCATATTGTAGTTTTTGGTTTGTGGCATAAGGTTCCACACTGCGATCCTGGCCAGTTCAGTGTACAGCTCTTTTTCCAGGGCTGGGATGGTCTTGTCATCGGGAAAGACATAGGGCCGACCAATGGCTTCGGGCAGAGCGTGTACAAGCTTCTTGCTCACAGAGTCTTCAAACAGCACATTACCGTCCATATCTTTTACAGCCATGGTAACAAAGGCTTCTACCTCATTTTTATACTGAAATTTGCGCACAACATAGGGTACAGTAAAACCGTTTTCGGCATACACTATGGCGTCGAATGCCGGGCTTACCCTTTCCCTATCATACCCCCATGCCAGGGCATGGGTTTCATACATGATCACCTTTTGTTGGGTAAATTCTTCTGTTTTATCGCGGGTTACAACGGGAAGGGTATGATAGGTACCGCTAACATAAAACTCAGCTTCATCCTTGCTATGGACAATCTCCCACCGGTCGGTATGACTGTATTGCGAGTATTGGTTTTTTGCACGCAAAAAATTGCTGCTTCTCAGATTTTGAATAACCTGGGTATGGATATGCTCCTGCATTTCAATATTAAAGTATCCAGGGTCCTGGTTTACAAAAGGTTCTACAAAAATTTTTCTTTTCCCCCTGAGCAGGGAATCCAGATCATCATTGAATAGAGATGTTGGGGTAGTAAAGTTTGCTTTTGGCTGGGCGGAAATTTCAGTAGCAATCAAGCCTAAAATTATGAGTATTATCAGTCGTTTCATATTCGTATTTTTTTTGTAGTTTTTTAGTCACTTACAATCACTTAAGATTTAGGGCACAAGTATAAATTGCCATTTTTGCCTCTCTTCAATGGTTTTATCCTTTGGTTTCAGTTCCACATTGTATTTGCCATCACCGAGGGAATTGGTAACAGTGAGCACCATCCCTTCAAACGGCTCATAAGGAAAAACGATATAAACGCTATTGTCGTCGGCAGGCTCATAGTACCATGCAGCTTTTACCTTTGGTAATTCGACCGTAATAGGACTAAGGGGCTCATCAGCCATTCGCTGCATGGCCCGTATTCTCATTTGTTCGTTGTATTCGGCCTGCTTTTCCTCAGAAAGTTTGGGGGCAGCTTTCATCACCAGCTTATTGTTTTCAAGATAGAGAAGCTCATATTCGTTTTTGGAAGATGTGAGAGAGCCTTCCTCCATATGGAAATATTGTCCGTAATAATCAGGCGAAGCAACGGGTATATTGTTTTCGATGAGCAGATACATCCCTTCGTGTTTGCATTGCAACATGAATGACTTCAGTTCTGCTTCCTGTTTCTGGCTCCATAAGTTCATGCTACAAGACAGAAGCATCAGGTAAATAATGGTTTTTCTCATGTGATTATATTTTTTAAGTGTGATGCAAAAAACTTTCAAATGCATATTAGGATTTGGTAATCATGCTATCCTCGCAATCATTTTCCATTTTTGTTTTGCTGTTATTTGTTTTGAACATCACTTATTATTACTGATTTACACTTTGATTTCCTTACGGGATAACTCTGACAGAGAACTCCCATTTACTCTATTATTCTGTAATGAGGTTTAATTTCATCCGGATGGACGTATTTCCTGCGCATTTCTACCTTATACTCCTGAACGGGTTGAGTAACATCGGTAATTGGCGTGCGAATTTCATCAAATACAAGCATATCCTTATAGTTGATCTGCTCGTATTCAACCTCAACAGTAAGGGTACCCATGACATATACACTCAATAAATTGGCCAGATCTAAAATTTCCCTGGGATTCTCTATTAGAAAAGTAAAGTCTAGGTTACCGTTAATGGGAATACTATCTACCAGAAATCCGGTTTCCTTTTTTAAAACAACATTTTGGGGCTGACCTGAAGGATAAACAGTAAGCCTGATTTTATCTTTGATCTTGGGAGTTATTGCACCGGCACCTTTTTGTGATATCTGGGCAATACTTGGAATTTCAAGGGTAAGCATATCCTCAGGTATGTATTGCGTTACATCGGCTTCTTCGTTTCCTGTTTTGTGCAAAACGGTATTCACTTTTTCACCGTTCTGGATGAAAAATGCTTCTTCTTCCTCCTCTTCTTCCTCCTGCGAGCCATTTTCATAGATATCCTTCACTTCTGTTGATGTTTCCACAATTTCTGCAGTAGTTTCATATTTTTCCTTTGCATCGAGTATTTTTTCTACCATATTCATGGATTCATCACCTGGTACTTTTGTTTTCCCCATTTTTCCAGCCACGGCACCAACTCCTTTACCAAAACCATAGCTGATTCCCGATTCCAGGACAGTTGCCATATGCCCTTTCAAGGCATTATAGGTGGCATCCCCTACGGTAAGGGTATATTTAATCTGTTTGTAGCGCATGGTCTGGTATTCGTCGTTGATGGGCTCAGGCAAACGCACTTTGGCAGCAAGGGGATGATCGGGCAGTGCGGCAAAGGTTTGGCTGTATACCAGGTCAGACTTTGTAGTAACCTGGTATTTCATGGGTTCTACCCGTGGCACAATGCTTACAATATCTTTGATTTCAACCGGCTGTTGCTTTATGGTCCAGATGGTATCAGGATATTCCACAATACTGTAAGGCCTTCCATCTGCTGTTTTCAAGGGCCCCCAGGGTTCATATGAGGCTATGGTATGTTTCAAAACCCTGGTTTCTTCCGTTACATTGTATTGGGGAATAAACTTCTTTTCTTTGGCAATAACAGGCTTGTATAGCGGAGCATAAAAAGTGGTTGCAAAATTAGCCTTTATGTTTTTAGCCTTGTGCGGATCGAGATTTTGCATCATAACAATCTGCCTGTCGGTCGAAAACCGTTGGGTAGTAAACAAGCTGGTCATGTTTGCCGCATAGGTTTCGCCCAGGTCGTTGTTCAATATTCTCAGGGCTTCACTGGGAGATTTAACAGAGCGTACACTTCCCATATCTTTTGCACTTCCAACAACGATCATAGTAGGCTCCGCGTCTGGTTTGGGGCCCATATGATTGAGCATCATACCGGCACCAGCACCCACAGCAGCACCGCCGGCAGGTGTAAGGAAAAACGAACTCACCACACTAACGGTCAGGGGTGCAGCAGAATTAACAATATCCCAGTGCTTACTGCCACCAATTACAGAAGCAAAACTTACGGATGTACGATAGGGTTTAGCTTCCGGCACAGGAGGCCTGCCCACTCCAATTGCATGCTCATGACGACTGTTACTGAAATCAATTATCCCTTTCAACTGCCTTGAATGATCCCAAACTACTACATCCTCCAGTACATATTTATCAAATAATTTCAGCTCATGGTCCTTTTCCTCCTCTTTTATTTCCCCGGTATAATCCCAATTCTGAAATTTTACGGTGTACTCATGTGTGATATTCTTTGCCATGTAGCGGCTGCTAAAGCTAACGGTTTCTGCTGAGGCAGGGATTCGTTGTATTTCAATCTCCAGTTTCCTGTTCAGCATGCCACGTCCTTCAAAGTAAAATGTTAACACATCGTCGGTTTGCATTTCGTACTGAAATACCCCTCTTGAAAACTTGTCTTCAACATGGTAAAGAGTATTTAGCTTATCATACGTAAATACTTTTGCTGCATTAATGTTCCGGTCTTTGATCTCACGGTATTTCAAAATAACCAGGTCGCCTTTGGCAAATGCCAGACTATTTTCATAGTCATCTGCAATAGTGACCGTATCTTTAAAAACAACGATCGGTTCAGGGTCAAAGGCAGAAACCGAACAGATCATTAACATCATGCTAATGGTAAAAAAGATTTGTTTCATGAGTAGAAGTTTTGATTTATTGTTTTTATCTGAATTAAAAATTAGTGGTCAGATGTTTCGATGGCCCTAAAAGCAAAAACAGCAGCCCTGATTTTTGCATCTGCCTGGTCTTTTCAAAAGATCAGCTAAAGGCACTGCACGATTCGGAGGCTTTTTAACTGTCAGTGGCATCAATTTTACATTTGTGATGTATGAATCATTTTTATTACTCTTTCAAACTATTTGTTGTAGACAGAACCAAAAATTGAAAAATTATTTTCTTCTTTTTTTGCTATCAGTTACACCATAGCGGTCCATTGTTTTCGTATAGGGGCATCACCCCCACACAAAGAACCAGGAAAACAGATATTTACAGAATAAGGGTACAGGGGGAAAGGGAAGGCACCGGCATTTCACCAGCAACATCTTCTTTAAGGCCAGAGCAATGCCCTTTAAGAAGTTGTGCAGAAGAGTAATTCCCGGAATAATGTTTTATCCTGCACCTGTAATGTGAGTATGGCGACGCAGATGAGAAAAGGAAGGATATTTCCTGGCAGTGCTTTTCCTTGCCAGGCGGGTGATTTTGAGCCAGGTGCAATAAACAAGAGGCTGTCTCAAAAACATTACCTGGTCGTTGTGCAGTTCGGCAAGCTCAGAGTAACACTTGTCGAAACAACGTCTGAATTTCAGCAAATCCAGGTTAATTTTGGCTCTTGAGACAGCCTCTCTAAAAAAACTGACATGAAATTAACGCAACAAATATTCCGATTCTCCCGGGGGCTCCCGGGAGTTTATCTGATGCCGGTAGTTCGATTTTAAAGCTTTAAGGCCACACCCAGGTTGATGTAAGAAATTCCATATCCCAGCTCTGCCATAACACCCAGATTCTCTTTCAAATAGTATCTTGCACCAATATAATAGGCATAAACCAGGCCGCTGCCTGAAGCAGTATGGATATCATTACCATCACCCCAGTCACCAAATTCAGAAGAAAGAACAATGTTGGGCCCGAGCAGCAAACCGGTATAGGTATCCAGTTTTTCGGCAATGGGATAATGGATCGTACCCCTGGCACCCAGTATAATATTGGTATACCGCCATCCATAATCCTCGCCCCACCAGGTATATCTCCACTCCGACATGGAAAAGCCCACATATCCTCCCACTCCGAGGTTCAGGTTTTCCACTTCAAAAAGATTATCGATTATTCCAAATTCAAGTGAGGCAGACAATGGGGGGATCTTGGTGTTGTAGTATGCACCCGAGTAAAGGGTTGACCCAATACCGATTCCCAGGTTCAGCACTTTGTCTTCTTTGTTAAATGTGGATTCCTGGGCGATAACCGCTACTGCAGCCATGACAAAAACCCATACAAGTAAAAGTTTGCTTTTCATGTTTTTAGTTTAAAGTGAATAATTAATTGATTAACAGATTCCCGAAAAGGTTTTTTATATTTTGGTTTACCAGGCCCCTGCTATTTCTTTGCAGTTTTTTCCTGTTGTTTTTTTGCATTGGTTATTTTGGTTGCATTTGGTTCGTCTGCCGGCATCATTCTTCCCGGCTCATTGGATTTTGCTCGCTTTACATTGTTCGAAACATCCCTGGCCGGGCTTTGGGTATCCCTGAAAGTATGCACCAATTCGTTGGATTGCCTTAGCAAGGATCTTACAAACACAAGCAGTGCAAGTACAACTATCAGGACAGCGGAAACAATGATCAGATACCCCATCAATCAGCGATTATTTCAAATGAGTAAGCCTGCAAGGATTTTTTAAACTTTTCCTGGCAGCAAAACTACAGTGTCTGCCGTAGCTGAAGAGGGTACATTTGAATCTGACGGGAGTGGCTTTGAAATCGTAGCAGTTGATAATACATTCTTCTTCAGAAGCCCGCAAAAAAACCCTGCCGTAGACTGTCATCGTACGGCAGGATTAAAAAAAAACCAATTTGTTATCCTCAAAAACGACATGTGTAGGGAGGTAAGTTGTTGAGGAAAAACGGTTGCACACGGTAACTTTGATAGCAGTTATGAAATTTCATCTTCAGACGTAACCCCTTAAGGGTTTTTCATACCGCAAACCGGTGTACCCGGCATTTTTCCTGCAGGCATTTTACCTGGATATGAGGACATTCGAATTGGGTACAAAAAAAGCACAATTCGGAATAAGACGCCCCCCTGCTTTTGAATACGTAGTGTTTGATTTTGAAAGTGTCAGGATTGGTTTAGTACATCAAGAAGAGCTTGTTTGCGGCGAAAGGAAACCGGGAGCGATTTGCCATTTTGCAGGATGATATTGCCCCCCTCGGCTTTATCAATGCGCGACACTTTGTTTAGGTTTACAAGAAAACACTGATGAGGCCTGAAAAAGCGGTAGGGGCCCAGCATTTGCTCAAACTCCTTCAAACTACGGGAAACCAGGATCGTCTTTTCATTGTGAAGAAAAAATGTAGTATAGCTGTTGTCGCTTTCGCAATACAGGATATCATTTAGTTCTACCAGGAAAATAGATTCCTGCGTGCGCAATACAATGCGTTTGTTTAATCCTTTATCTTCAATATGGCTGAGAAGGTTTTCCATTTGCATGGCAGCCCTGTTGCGCTCAAAAGTGTTTATGGCATGTTCTACTGCCACACAGAACTCGGTTTCATTTACCGGCTTTAAAATATAATCTATTGCACTGAATTTGATAGCTTTAAGGGCAAATTCATCGTAAGCTGTCACAAAAATTACCATAAAATTGTATGGTCTTACTTTTTGTAACAAGTGAAAACCTGTTCCTCCGTTGATTTCAATATCAAGAAAAACAAGGTCGGGTTGGGTTTGTCGTATCAAGGCTACGCCGCTCTCTACGCTGTCGGCTTCACCCACCAGTGTTACATCAGGAAAATTTATTTTCAGCAATTCCCGGTTTATATTGCGAAACTGCTCCTGGTCTTCAATAATTACGGCTTTCAACATTTTCTGCGGGGAGTATCAGATTATGGGTAAATAGATAACAACATGAACACCACCAGGGCCGGAGAAGCCGGATTTGATCTCCATATCTGGCAGTTTTTTGTATTTCCTTCTGAGCAAATGCAAGCGTTTCTTAATGATTTCCATCGACCGGGATTGATGCAGTGGTTCTACCTCTCCCGCTACATCCATTCCAACACCATTGTCAATGATTTCCACTTTTAATACCTTGCCCATATCCGAAAACCGGATCCTTATCATCCCCTCGCCCTTCATATCTTTCACTCCATGCTTTACGGCATTTTCCACAAAAGGTTGTATAAACAACGGGGGTATATAGATCATCTCGGCATCCAGGTTTTCCTGTATATCAAAGGTATAGGAGAATGAATTGCCCAGGCGCAGTTGTTCAAACTCAAGATATCTTCGCAAAATATCGATCTCTTCCGACAAGGGGATTGTTTCCAGCATGGAATGCTCAAGTACTGCACGGTTGAGGATCGAAAACTTGCCCAGGTACATCATAGCATTCCCGGGATCATTTTCCATAACATATTTTTGAATGCTCGACATGGCATTGGAAACAAAATGAGGATTCATTTGGGAGCGCGACAGGCGGTGCTGCAACCCGGCCTCAATAACCAGGGCATTGCGTTGCTTCAGTGAATACAGTACACTGATCAACACAATAATAAGGATCATCAGGAAGATAATACCACCTCCCAGCCTCATGCGCTGGGTTTTTAGCATACTCTCTTTTGACAAGAGCTCTATCTGATGCTCTTTCTGTCTTGTTTCGTAAACGACTTCCAATTGCTGGATACTTTGCTTGTTTTTTGCGCTATTAATGCTGTCGCGGTAAGCATACTGAAGCATCATTGCATCGAAAGCTTCCTCTACCCTACCCGTGTTGCGATACAATTCAAAAAGCCCTTCTTCAATGATAACAAGGTTTTCGAGTGAATTTACCTTTTGTGCCTTACCACGGGCTTCCAATAAAAGTTGTTCAGCCATGGCATATTGCCGCTCCAATTGTGCTATTTTGCCAAGGTAGGCAAGGCACAAAGACTGGTAGCGTTCGGTTCCGTATTTCCTGTGCCTCTCCAGGGCCGAAAGAAAAGCTACTTTTGCCTTAAAGACCTCCCCCAGTGAATACCAGGCCTGACCGATAAGATGGTCAGAAACAGCAAGCCCTTTATCGTAATCCATCTGCAGTTTTAACTTTCTGCCCTCTTCGAAATAATACAAAGCCGAATCGGGCTTATTCCACGCAAGGTATATTTCCCCCAAACAACCATAGTTGTATGAAGTGGTCCTGGCATCATTATGAGCAAGTGATGCTTTCAAAGATTGTTGCAGAAAGGAGAATGCCTTTTCATAATCCTGCTGGGCAAAATAGGTAGCACCCAGTACATTTTGTGTAAAGTATGCTCCCCGGGTATCGTTGATAGCCTCCTGAATGGCAAGGGCAAGGTGAAAATTCGTCAATGCCGGTATATTCAAATCCTGCTTGCGGTACACCTGGCCAATATTGCTGTATACAAAAGTAAGATGCACACTGTCTGCCAGCTGGAGCGCCAGCGTAAGAGATTCCTCATGAAGCTCAAGTGCTTTCTGGTAGTTCTCATCAAAACGCTCCTGCAATCCCATGCGGTCCAGGGCCAGCATCAAGCCAGGTAAATGGCCTGCCTTTCTTGTTTGCTCAATATATTGGTTGAGCAGGGGCTTATAATCTTCACCCAGCTCTACCCGGTTATTGCGAAGGGTAAAATACAAACGGTTCAGGCTGGCGGTATCTGTTCGTGAACCATTGATTTCTGCATACAGGCTGTCTGCAAAACTCCGGGTTCCTCTTTCCCCGTTTTGTCCTGCCAATTCAATCTCTGCATGGCAGAACAAGATGAATAACAAAACAATTGTACGACACATGAGAAATATTTGAAGATGAACCCGCAAATGTAGTATTTATTGACAGACAATTAATGTTTTTTTTGATTCACATTTTTTGTTCACATTCCTTACCTGTAATGTTCCTCAAAATACTCAAATAGAAACATATAATCCATAACTGCGAAAAACCATGACGCTCTTGACAACAATACAAATAGGTTTTATAAAGCCTTTCATTATGTTTATTAACGATAGCATCTCCATATCACAATTTTTATTAAATATTAACATTCCGGTTCAACACAACAGTACAAAGCTTTAAGGCATACTGGCACAGTTTTACAGAAAATCAACCCAATGGTACATTCTTCAATTGTAATTCCTTTACCTGTTAATTGTCAAATCATAATTCCCTTTGCATATTTTTGGGGGATTTTTATGTAATTCCGATTTTGAAAAGAAAATAGTTTTACCAAACCAGCTCTACCATGAAGCAATTATTGATCATTGTTTTGCTCACGGGGTTGCAGTTTCTAACCTCCGGGAGCATTTATACCCAAACCCACCGGCAGGTTGGCCTTCGCGACAACACTCCCCGGGTGCATGCCTTCACCAATGCCCGTATCATCGTTGCACCCCACCAGGTGCTTGAAAATGCTACCCTTGTGGTTCGCAATGGCCTGATAGAATCGGTGGGAACAGGTATTTCCATTCCACCCGATGCCTGGATAACCAACCTGGAGGGAAAAACCATCTATCCAGGCTTTATTGAGATGTATGCCTCAGTGGGTTTGCCCTCTGCCAAAGAAACAGCAGAAACAGGTATTCCCGGCCACAATGGTTCGCGGCATTGGAACCCACAGGTTCGTAGCCATTTTAGCAGTGCAGGTAGCTGCAATTATAACGAAAAGCAGGCAGCAGAGCTGCGATCGCAGGGTTTTGTATTAGCCCACACCCTTTCAGAAGCAGGAATATTTAAAGGAACCGGATCGCTGGTAAAACTCGCCGATGACAACCCTGCCATGCAGATCATAAAGGCCGATATCAGCCAGGGGCTGTCTTTCCTGCCTTCCCGTGAGCTTGGCAGGGGGTATCCCACGGCGGTTATGGGCTCTATAGCCCTTATCCGGCAAAGCCTGTACGACGCCATGTGGTATCAACAGGCCCACGAATACTGGCAAAAGCACCCTGGAGTTATCGACAGGCCAGAATTCAATCCCGCCCTGGAAGCCATTTCAGAAGCACTACAACAGAACCATCCCTTTGTCATAGCCACTGATGATGAACAACAGGTATTTCGCGCCGCCGCTATTGCTGCCGAATTCGATCTTACTATGTGGGTAGCAGGTAGCGGCCATGAATACCGCAGGGCTCGCGAGATCAAAGCAACGGGGTTGCAAATGATCGTTCCCCTTTCTTTTCCTGAAAAACCCGATGTTTCCAGGCCCGAAACCAGCATCAACCATTCTCTTGAAGATTTACGCCACTGGTACCTGGCTCCTGAAAATCCCTCAGTATTGGAAGACACCGGGATCGAATTTGCCCTTACAACTCATGGACTGAAGAAAAAGGAAGATTTCCTGAAAAACCTCAGAACAGCAGTTACCAGGGGCCTTTCACCAGAAACTGCACTGGCGGCCCTTACCACTATTCCAGCTCAGAAACTCAACATCTCTGATTTCTTCGGCACCCTGGAAAAGGGAAAATCAGCCTGCTTTTTTGTTGCTGATGGAGATATTTTTCAGGAAACAACCAAAATTGAGCAGGTATGGGTACAGGGGAAAAAACACCAGGTAAAGGAAGAAAATTTCCTTGCAGGAAGCTGGGAAAGCCAACAGGCATCCTTCAAAGGTTATACACTGAACATCCGATCTACCAACAAAGGCTTCGAAGCAGCATTGGTAAACCCTCCCGACAGCACTTCCAAACCGCTCAAGAATGTAAAATGGGAAAACAACCGATTATCATTTACCATGGACAAGGACAGCCTTTGGCCGCAAATCAGGTTTTCGGCCACGGTACACCAGGACGAAATGCTTGGCTTGGCAGAAAGCAGAGATGGTGGTTTCTTCAGTTGGTCAGCCAGGCGTAAACCGGGAGATCCCACCAGTGATAACAAAAAGAACGCTCCCCGCGAAAACCCCACTCCTCTTACCCTGTCACCACTCTACCCTGCCCTGGAGTATGGCTACAGCCAAGTACCTGAACAACCCAATCATGTGCTGATCCGCAATGCCACCGTGTGGACACAAGGACCTGAAGGCGTTCTGAAAAATACAGACATCCTCGTGGAGAAAGGTAAAATACGCAGCATAGGACAAAACCTGGAAGCTCCCACAGGTGCGGTAATCATAGATGCAGCAGGGCGGCACGTAACTCCGGGACTCATCGATCCACACCTTCACACCAGTATTGATGGCGGGGTAAATGAAGTAGGTGATGCTATTACCTCTGAAACCCGTATTGTTGACGTGCTGGATGCAAACAATGTGTGGATTTACCGGTTGCTGGCAGGCGGCCTTACCACCGCCAACCTTTTTCACGGCTCAGCCAACCCCATTGGTGGTACCAGCGCGGTGATCAAGATGCGACATGGAGAGATAGCCCAAAACCTTTTCATGAAGGAATCAAAGCCAGGACTGAAGTTTGCCCTGGGCGAGAATGTAAAACGCTCCGAAGATCGCTATCCCAATACCCGTATGGGTACCGAGCAGATCATCAAAGATGTCTTTCTTGCTGCCCTGCAGTATGAAAAAGACCGAGAAGCCAGCAAGGGAACAGACCGCCGGGGTCGCGATGCCCAACCTTTCAGAAAAAACCTGCAACTGGAGGCCGTCCTTGAAGTATTGCGCGGACAACGGCTTGCCCATGTACATGCCTACCGCCAGGACGAGATGATCATGATCATGCGCCTGGCCGAAGAGTTTGGCTTTAGGATCGCATCCTTTGAACATACCGTGGAAGGTTATAAGATTGCCGATGAACTGCGCGAACACGGCGCAGCAGCCATTGTATGGACCGACTGGTCGTCCTTTAAAATGGAAGCCTACGATGCCATCCACCAGAATGCCCGTATGCTGCTTGATGCGGGAGTCCTCACCAGTCTGCATTCCGACAACACGCAGTTGTCTACCCGCATGAATTGGGAAGCCGGAAAGCTCCTCCGCTCTGGTATCAGCGAAGTGGAAGCCCTCAACATGATCACCCTCTACCCTGCCAGGATTTTGCGCATCGATCACCTTACCGGCACACTGGAAACGGGTAAAGATGCAGATTTTGTAATCTGGAACGGACATCCCTTGTCGGCATACACCATAGCCGATCAGACCTGGGTGGAAGGCCGCAAATTCTTCGACCGTGAAACCGACCTTCAGCTTCAGGACCAGATCAAAAAAGAAAGAACCGCTATCATCAATATGATCCAGCAAAACTAAAACCAGAAAGTTATGAACCCGAAAATACATCATATTTCCATCGTGCGGTACATCCTGTTGGTGATCGCCTTTACATCCCTCACCTCATCCATTGATGCCCAGATTCCTGCACCACCGGCAGAGACACCCAGGGTGATACAGGCTTCCTACATCCATACCCTTACCCATGGCACCATTGAAAATGGGATGGTGCTCATTGAGAATGGCCTTATCACTGCTGTAGGAACCGACGTAGAAATTCCCCCTGATGCCATTATCGACAATTATGACGGGAAGCATGTCTACCCCGCCTTCATTCATGCGCGAAATCTTTTGGGACTATCAGAGATTGGTGCCGTGCCGGTAACATCAGATTTCAACGAACTGGGCACCATCAACCCCAACGTGCGGGCACAGGTGGCCTTTCATCCCGGGAGCCGCCATATTGGTGTGGCTGCAACGCATGGCATCGCCATTTCGGTAAGCACACCCACAGGAGGTTTCATCTCAGGCCTTTCAGCAGCCATGTACACCGATGGATGGAGTTGGGACCAGAGAATTATGCAGGCCCCCGCTGGTTTGATAGTTAACTGGCCGGTAGCCATCAACAATAAGGAATATAAAAAACAGGTAGGTGAACTCCGGGAAGCTTTTGACCAGGCAAGAAGATATCACCTGGCTGCAAACACCCAGACAGATCATCCCAGCGACGTTCGCTGGGAAGCCATGCTCGGGGTTTTCGATGGCCAACTGCCGGTATTTATCCATGCCAATGAGATCAGCCAGATCCAGGATGCAGTGGCCTGGGCACTGCAGGAAAACGTTCAAATCGTGATCACCGGTGGTCGCGATGCAGCCCTGATGGCCGGGCAACTTGCCAGCCACAACATCCCGGTACTGCTCACCCCGGTTATCGGTGGCCCTGCCCGTCAATGGGACCATTATGGCGAAGCATATGCAAGAGCAGCACTACTGCATAATGAAGGAGTAACATTTGCCATTGCCGGCGATTTTGGCGCCAGCTCCATTTACCGTCTGCCCCATCATGCAGGGGCAGCAGTAGCCTTTGGATTACCTCATGAAGAAGCTCTTAAGGCTATCACGCTTTATCCTGCACAAATATTAGGACTGGAACAAAGAGCAGGTTCCATTGAAGAGGGCAAAGAAGCACACCTGATCATCACCAATGGCGACCCCCTTGACTTCTTCTCCTCTCTTGAACAGGTTTATATCCTTGGAAAAAAGATTGATATGCAAAATCATCATACCATTATGATGGAAAAATACATGGAAAAGAACCGGCAGCAAAACCAGCCCTCCCCATAACAAAAAAATAGTACGCCAGAATATAGTTTTTTTTAGGCAAAAACAAAAATCTATTGTAATTTCGGAGCCCGAAAGAATTTTTCAGATTCTCTCGGGCTCCGACATACAGTTCCAGGAAAACTATTGAAGTGCGACAACCTAGGCCTTTAAAAAATAAAACCCATTCTTCACCAGAAGAATATCATTTCTGTCAAACACACTAATTTTTTAAATTACCAAAAACCCACACAATTATGACTTCAATAATAATAAGGGTCTGCATACTGATATTTCTTACCGGTATAGCAGTCGAAAGCCTGCACTCCCAGTCGCGGCTCATAAGGCGATTACAGGAAAAAACCGAAGAACGGATCGTAAATGAGATCCTTGGTGAATCGGAAGAGAAAAAAGCAGAAAGAGAAGAAGAGAGCAAACAAATGCACCGGGGCGAAAACCGAAAGGGCGCAGGACTTGACATGGAAGCGCCTGATGTAAAGCGGTTTATTGCTGAAGCAGAAGAATCGTGGAAAGCCAGTGACTACATCATGGCCAAATCATCGGTTCGCGATGCTTTATGGGGTGTAGAAATCGAGATCGGCAAAAAGGTACTTGAGTCTATGCCCAAAGAGGTAGAAGGGCTTGCGCATCTTGCATCGGAAGACCGCGTGAGTAGTGCCGGAGCAGGTTTCGTAGGTCTGATCATCGAAAGGATCTACGAAGGTGGCGACCAGCAGCTCAGGGTATCCATCGGCAACGATTCTGCCCTGTTGGGGTTGGCCGGCATCTATATGAGGGATGGTGGGCAGTGGCAAACCACCGATGAAACCAACCAGAAACAGATCCGGTTCCAGGAGCAGAGAGCAGTGATCTCTTACACCGACTACGACGGATATACCCTGAGTGTGCCGTTTGGTCAATCCTCTGTTTTTGTGCTCAACGGAATCAATTTCGAAAATGAAAGCCAGTTTATGGCTGCCGCCAACAGTTTCAGTATTAACCAGATCAAAAAAGAATTGGGGGACGAATAATGAAAAAGAGTATATTTATTATATTATCTGTATTGGCCATTTCCCTGCAGGGACTGATGGCCCAGGATGCGGGAAAGCAACTGGATGATGCCCGCTCTGCTTATGAAAATGGCAACCTGCAGGAAACACGTATGGCACTGCAACAGGCTATCCACGACCTGGACCTGGCCATTGGCCGTGAAATACTGGCCCTGCTACCTGCTTCCCTGGAAGGAATGCAAAAAAATGAAGAAGAGGACAATGTTACATCCGCCGGTGCCATGGGCCTCTTTGTTACCCGCACCTATAAGGCAAGTGAAGAGGACAAATCAATTTCGGTAGAGATCATTGGTGATTCTCCCCTGATGTCGGGAGTCAATGCGATCCTTTCGCTTCCCATCTTCCCCGGCGATGAAAACCAGAAACGCATCAGGATAGGCAATCGCAGAGCCCTGATGCAAAAAAGCCAGGATGATACCGGTATAACATCATGGGATGTATCGCTTCCGCTGGGCTCCACCCTGCTCACTTTCAAATGCCATGGTATTGCCGATGAAGATGCCGTTACCAAGATGGTAAGCAGCCTTCCCATAGACGATATTGCGAGGCTGACAAGGTAAAGAAGTCGGGCCTTAAAACACTAAAAAACCCTTTCCTGCTTAGAATAGGAAAGGGTTTTTCTTGTACAACATCGCAATTATACCTGTAGTAATTATTTACCCAACAATTCCATCAGCCGGGGCAGGTGTTTTAACATGGCTAGCTCGCGCATTTTCTCTTTGGCCTCGAGCACGGGAGAACCGAAATAGGTCATACCACCGGCAATACTTTTAGAGATACCCGATTGCCCAAGCACAATGGCCCCTTTGCCAATGGTAAGATCTTTCTGTACGCCCACCTGGCCCCACAGAATCACATCGTCTTCCACAATCACACAACCAGCCACACCTACCTGTGAGGCAAAAAGGCAGTTTTTCCCGATCACGGTATCATGCCCAATCTGGATATGATTGTCAAGCTTCGTTCCTTTCCCGATGATGGTATCTCCCGAAACCCCTTTGTCTACCGTACAGCAGGCTCCAATTTCCACATCATCCTCAATGACGGCCCGGCCGCAGGATTCCATTTTATCCCAATATTCGGGACGTCTTTTAAAATAGAAGGCATCGGCACCGATCACCGTACCTGAATGGAGAATTACATTATCACCTATCACACTATGATCGTAAATGGAAACATTGGCATGGATGATACAGTTTCTGCCAATGGTAACATGGTTGCCGATGAACACGCCCGGCTGGATCACACTCCCCTCGCCAATAATGGCTGAAGGGCTGATCATGCTTTTGGCAGGTTCGAAGGAACGGAATTGTTTGGTCAGATAAACATAATCACGGAAAGGATCATCAGAAAAAATCAGGGCCTTGCCTTCGGGGCAATCCACTTCCTTATTGATGATGATGGTGGTAGCTTTGGAATGCAAGGCCTTATTGTAATATTTCGGGTGATCCACAAATGTAAGATCGCCGGGCTCAACCTTATGTATTTCATTGATCCCACTAATTACAAAAGATGGATCCCCTGCAAAGCGTGCATCGATCATGCCTGCGATCTGCTTCAGGGTTTGGGTTGGGTGTAAACGCATCAGCTAAAAACCTGGTAAATGAATAATTATTTAACCCTTTCGGAATAGGCGCCCGTGCGGGTATCAACCTTAATCTTCTCCCCTACTTCGATAAAAAGAGGCACATTAACGGTGGCGCCGGTTTCAACGGTAGCAGGCTTAAGGGTGTTGGTAGCAGTATCGCCCTTTACACCGGGTTCGGCATAGGTTACTTCCAACTCAACAAAAGGGGGCAATTCGCATGTGAGAGGAGTTTCGGTATCAGCGTGGAAAACGATCTCTACCTCCTGGCCTTCTTTCAGCAGAGCGGGAGCATTGATGATTTCTTCAGGAATGGGAATTTGTTCAAAGGTTTCCGTATGCATGAAGTTATAGCCCATGTCATCGGTATAAAGATATTGGTAAGGTCTTCTTTCCACACGTTGTACGTTGATTTTTACACCGGAGTTGAAGGTATGTGGAATCACCTTGCCGGTTTTCATGTTTCTCAGTTTGGTACGAACAAATGCAGCGCCTTTTCCCGGTTTCACGTGCAGGAATTCCACCACTGAGTACAAATCATTGTTCAGCTCAATACACAATCCGTTTTTAATATCTGATGTAGTTGCCATAAAATAAGATTAATCAGTGTTTTAAATTTTGGGCACAAAATTAATTATTTTCCTCAGTTTTTCAGGACATAATTTCGGGCAGGATGGAAGCAGGTTTTACGGCAGAGTCAAATACCAGTGAATTCAGGCTGATTGAATTACAAATTCTGCTCAGTGCTTTTCAGACCGTGTAAAAAAAAATCATACCAGGAATGGAACAGGCATTAATGACATCATTATAAACAGCGGCCCGAACGATGCAGACACCCAAATGCATATCATCATCAAAAAAGGGAAAAACTTTCCTAATTTTACAACAAAAAAGACCATGAGGAATACTTTACTGTTTGCTCTGTTTATAATGCCCCTGATGGGTTTGGCCAATGATACCCAGGAAAAAAAGGCAGCATTTTTCCACGACCAGGTCGAAGAGATGATGCATCAGGACGAAGTGGCCAATGCAGTAATTGCCGTGGTGGTAAACGGAGAGCTCATCTTCAGCAACGGCTATGGATTCACCGACACCTCATCTAATGATACGGTTGACGCTGCCCAAAATTTGTTCAGGGTAGGATCGGTGTCAAAGGTATTTACCTGGGCAGCAGTATTACAACTGGAAGAAAAAGGACTTGTAGACCTGGATGCAGATATTCAGCAATACCTCGATTTTGAACTTCCCACCCGAATTGTCGGTAGCAATGAAACGGCAGATCCCATTACACTAAGGCACCTGATGACCCACACGGCTGGTATTGAAGATGTTTTGGAAGGCTTGTTCAGTTTCCAGCCTCAACCTTCACTGCGGGAATACCTTACAGCCAATATCCCCCAGCGCATCTATCCACCCGGCGAAGTGATGGCCTACAGCAACTATGGCCCGGTGCTGGCAGGATATATTACCGAACGGATAAGCGGGATGCCTTTCGAAGCCTATGTACAGCAAAATATTTTCGTCCCGTTGGGTATGAACAGCAGCACTTTTTACCAGCCACTTCAGGAAAACCATGCTGAAAATATGGTCACTGCATACCGCAAGGTGGATGGAGAATACCTGCCGGCCCGCTTCGAGCACATGCCTGCTCCTGCCGGTGGGCTGAGCACTACAGCACAGGATATGGTATTGTTTATGACTGCCATGCTCAACGGAGGAGAAAACAAAAACGGCAGGTTCATGACCCCTGCTACCCTTGACAAAATGATGAATCCGACTTTCTCATACCATCCTTTACTGGGCGGGATGACCCATGGCCTCAAAGAGTTTAGCTACAACGGTCAGCAAGTGGTTTTTCATGGTGGAAGCACCACCATATTTGATGCGGGCCTGTATCTGCTGCCCGGGTTGGAAACCGGCATCTTCATCGCTTACAGCGGTGGCACTTATGCCGGCCATATCCGCATTATCCGGAATTATCTTGACAGCTGGTTTCCTGTGCCCGCAGACGAGCGGGCAGGACTTCCCATGGTTGCAGCAGAGGCAGAACCCCACCTGCAGAAACTGAAAGGAGAATACCACCAAAGCCGCCGGCTGGTGTCGGGCCCCGACAAGGTGCTCAACCTGCTGATGGGAGTGATCAACATCTCCATGGCAGAAAACAGCACCATTGAAGTAAACACCCTTGGGCAAAGGATGCTTTTCGGGGAACTGCGGCCCGGGATTTATCATAATACTACCCCAGAGCCTTTTTATCCCTTTGGTCCGTTTCATTACCTGGTAACCGGGCACGCCCCTGATGGCAACCTTATGCTGATGAGCGACGGACCCATGACCTACATCAAAATGCCGTGGCATGCAACACTTTCTTTTGCGGCATTGATGCTTTTACCGGCAATACTGCTTGCCCTTATCAATATACTGTTTTATGTGATCAGAGCTTTCGTAAGAAGAGTAACCCGTAAACCGCCAGAAATACGAGACCGATCTTTCATGGCCAGAGCAGTAATGCTAACACATGCATTCCTGCTTGTGGTTTTCATTTGGCTCATTGCCCTTACCGGAAATCCCCACCCGGTTCATCTGCTGCCGTTATCCACTTTTGGCGAAGTTGGTTTTGCCAATCAGCTATTGGACCTGATGCCCTGGCTGGTTTTCATCGCTTTCCTGGTTATGGCCTGGTTTGCCTGGCAAACCTGGAACGACAAGAACCGGAGAAAGCCGGCAAGGATCTACTATCTGATTTATACTGTAATCTCGTTAGGACCCGTTTGGTTTTTCTGGTATTATAATCTGCTGGGGTTTTGAGAAACAAACCAGCACAGCCTGCTGTCTTCTATTATTACGCTTCTAACCAATCTTCTATTTATAATTATCCGCAGCCACCGGCATTACTATTTTTCACAACGGGCTTAATTGGTTTCTGTTACCGTCATACTTTAGCCATCGGTAAATTTATCCATGGAAAAGAATTGGATAAGTGTAAACCCTGGGGACCAGAATTGGTCAAGAGTTTCTATTGCCGTTGTGCTTTAGCCGTGTGAAGAGAGGCGCTGTGTTAAGGTCATAATTACTAGCAGTAATTTGCTGTTAGCGTAATTAGCAATTGCATGTAATAATTAATGAGAGGGAAGCCCCGTCCTGGCATCCTTCACCTTTAACCTTCCTCAGGCAGCCAGGCCGAACAACAATTAAAAACCAGATCATTTGAACCCCACCCCAAAAAATGCAAACAAGAACACTTTTTTTTAACAATACCCGAACAATTGCTTAAAAAAAATTAATCAAATGCTAAAAACGCGTAATTTAGCTTTAGAAAACGTTAAATCCCAAGCTGATATATCAGCTCCGGATGCAACTAATAGGGTATTCACAAAAAAAAGGACAAGTATGCTACATGGACCTGCCGCAGAACTGGGCGTGGATTACGCCTCGAAACAAAAGACAAGACTGGGATTGATTCTTTTTCTTTTCTATGCAATCATTTACGGAAGCTTTGTGATCATTGGGCTGAGCTACACACACCTGTTGGGCATTATTGTAATCGCCGGCCTCAACCTTGCCGTGGTTTATGGCATGGGGCTGATCATTCTCGCCATTATTATGGGTTTTATTTACAACCTGATCTGCACACAGATGGAAAATAAAATGGAAAAGGAGGCCAAAAAATGACATACGATGTTTCTATTTGGGCAATCATAATCTTTTTGATATTCGTTGCCGCCGTATTGGGTCTCTCTTTCTATTTCGGGGCCAAAACCAAATCAGCAGCCAGTTATTATGCCGCCGGTGGCACCATTCACTGGGGTGTAAACGGAGTAGCCTTTGCCGGCGATTACCTCTCTGCCGCATCCTTCCTGGGAATTTCCGGAATGATCGCTTTTGCAGGTTTCGATGGGTTTATTTATTCCATCGGCTATCTTTCGGGTTGGGTAGTTGCTCTCTTCCTGGTGGCCGAACCCCTCAAAAGACTGGGCAAATTTACCTTTACTGATGCGCTGGATGCCAAATTCAATTCCCGCGCCATCAAACTAACAGCATCCATAAGTACACTTATAGTTTCCATTTTTTACCTCATCCCGCAAATGGTAGGTGCGGGCGACCTGGTGGTACCTTTGCTGGGTTTGCCCCACTGGGCCGGAGTTGCCATTGTAGGTGCCATTGTAATCTATATCGTGGCAACAGCGGGGATGACCTCCACCACCTTTGTACAATTCATCAAAGGTGCCTTGCTCATTATTTTTTCAACCATCCTCACCGTTTACATCCTCAACAATGGATTTAGCCTCAAGCCAACAGAAGACTACCATCAGTTTAAAGCAATACCTGCAACCGTTGAGGAAGGAGTGATTACCAACATGGAAAGCGCGGAATATACTCTTCAGGCGCAGATCAGGCATGAAGAGCAGTTGTTTGCACTGCTCAATGATGGTGAATATGATACCTGGTTCAAGCTGGAAGATCAACCGGGAGGAAATGCCTTGCTTAAGGAAGCATTGAGCATTACCCTGACAGCAGAGGGAGAAAAGTTATACAATGGTGCTCCAAAATCAGAGAACCGGTTTTACCAGGTTGGCCATATGAGCGAAATAGTTCAAAACGGCGGGGAGGTAAGCGAAACAGGTCCATTGGGTCCGTTTGAATTTCTGAGTGTATTGGAAAAAAGTGAAGTGGTAATGTTCAACAAAACCCTTTTTGACTACCAAAACGACAGGGTAACAGTTTATTACCAGGATCCTACGCCAGGATCTGAGGTACTCAAGCCCGGGCTAATGCTCAAGGTGGGCGAAGACGGCACATTCTGGGATAAGATCAATTTCGTGTCGCTTATGCTGGCATTGTTTTTCGGCACTTCAGCGCTTCCACACATCCTCATCAGGTATTACACGGTACCCAGCCAGCGGGCAGCGCGCAAATCAACTATTGTGGCTATTGCCGCCATCGGATTCTTTTACATCCTCACCCTCTACCTGGGCCTGGGTTCTATGGTGGGAGGTGTAAATGACATGGAAAGCAGCAATATGTCGAGCCCCCTGTTGGCCAAATCTTTCGGCATAGGCATCTTCTCCATCATTTCCGCCATCGCTTTTGCCACGGTTCTGGGCACTGTAAGCGGGCTCATCGTTGCTTCATCGGGAGCTATTGCCCACGACTTTGTTGATATGTACCTGAAAGTGCAAATGACCGACAAACAAAAAGTAAAAGCCGGAAAGCTGGCTGCCTTCGGCGTGGGTATTTTTGCCATTGTACTGGGGATTCTTTTTAAAGGGATGAATGTTTCATTCCTTGTGGGGCTGGCATTTGCCGTGGCTGCATCAGCCAATCTGCCATCCATCCTGGCTGTGATATTCTGGGATAAAACCACATCCAAAGGAATTGCAGCATCTATTGTAACAGGCATTGTTGTTTCCGTAGGGATTATACTGCTATCGCCCAGTATGTTTGAAACCTACGGCCTGCTACCCGAAGATGCTCCCATTCCTTTTAATAACCCCGGGATCATTTCCATCCCCCTCTCCTTTGCCATGGTAATTGTGGTTTCACTGCTTACGCAGAAGAAAGGAAATTGATTGATAAGGTATCGTGAAAGGCACGTGTGAAATAATTTTGCTTTACACGTGCCTTTTTATACCTTTATAAGTGTTTGAAATTGAAACCCATGAATACTAAACTCACATTAAATGCTTTGCAAAACCATACAGCAAAATTGAGTAGTAGCATTAACATTATCCTTACCCGTAATCTGAAAGATTACAAAAACAGCTTATTGCCTGTGATGACACCGAAAACCTATCTTTCAGTAGGCAATGCATACCAGAAACAAAAGGATTGATCATGCGCATCGCCCTTATTAGCGACATACACGAAGACATTGCCAATCTTGAAAAGGCTATGCTTGCCATCGAAAACCATGGCTACGATCTTTTGGTATGCCTGGGCGATATTACGGGCTACAGCCCGCTCTATTACAGCCATGAGCCCAATGCCAATGCCTGTATAGATTTGCTTCGCAGCAGGAAGGCCCTTGTCGTTGCCGGAAATCACGACCTCTACACCTGTGGGCGGCTTCCTTCCTATCATGCAAAGAAAAACATACCCAAAAACTGGTATTCTCTCAGCCTTAACGAAAGAATCAGGCTATCGAAAAACAAAGTATGGCTTTACCAGGAAGAAGTAGTTCCCGTACTGAATCGTGAAAACCTTGGATTCCTTACCGGCCTTAAGGAATGGGAAACCATTGATGACAATGGAAAAAGATACCTGTTTACCCATTTCTTTTTGCCTGATATGGCAGGCATCCTGCGTTGGTTTCCCTTCAACAGTCTTGAGATAAGCGACCATTTCCAGTTCATGAAGAAAAACACCTGCGATCTTGCTTTTGTGGGCCATTCGCATCCGCAAGGCCCCGTAACCGTAAACAGGTTGTTTTGGTCTCATCCGGCAGACAAAACGGTTAAAGTCCGCAAACACCACCGGGCCATCATCTGCCCTGCCATTGCCGGAGAAAGAAATCCCGGTAGTTGTATTATCTTTGATACTCAGCAACAGCTCATTACAACCCTTACCATCTGAAAACAAAACACCATGCGCAATACAGGCTTCTTCCGCAGCATTCTGCTCCCTTCGCTGATCGCCATTCTGCTTTTTCTTGCCGCCATGTACATTTTTGTAATCCCCGGTTACCGGGAAAGTCTTATGGACAGAAAACGGGAAACAATAAGAGAACTTGCCACCACGGCCTGGAGTGTAGTACAACGCATCGATCATACCATTACCGACAGCCTGGATATTGCCCACGCAAAAAAAGAAGCCATTGAGATCATCAGGGGAATGCGCTGGGGCGAAGAAAACAAGGACTATTTCTGGATTACTGATACCACACCTGCTATGATCATGCATCCTTACCGTCCACAGCTGGATGGCAAACCCCTTGCAGACTACGAGGACCAGGAAGGAAAGAGATTTTTTGTTGAAATAGCCCAGATTGCCAAAGAATCGGGCGATGGCTACATCGATTACAAGTGGCAGTGGAAGGATGACAGCCTGATGGTTGTACCCAAGCTTTCCTACGTAAAACTTTATGAACCCTGGGGTTGGATCATTGGCACAGGGATCTATGTGGAAGATGTACAACAGGAGATCACCACCATTACCCGACGGGTGGTGTGGATCTCTTTTTTCATTACCCTGATCATTACTGCGGTAATCGTTTACCTCGCCAGAAAAAATTTCCAGGCAGAGCAGCTCAGGCAAAAAGCGCAGGCCAGGCAACGGGAAACCATGGAAAAATACAAAAAACTGGTGGAGGCATCTACCGATGGTGTGCTGATGACCCTCAACGGCGAAGTGATCTATTGCAATCCCTACCTGCTCAACCTGCTGGGATATTCCCGGGAAGAAGCCGACAGGCAAGACGAAGAGTTTCTCAACAGCCTGCATTGTTTGCTTCACCTGAAAGACAACCACGACACAGGTGTTGGTGAAATTGTAAAAGAACACCGGATCCGTAAAAAGAACAAACTGATGGTGGATGTGGTCATAAGCCGTTCGGAATTTGAGATGGGTGGGCAGAACGGCTACATATACACCATCAAGGATGTATCCAAACACCGCGATACCGAACGGGAACTGGATCTGAACATGGGAAAATTCAAGTCCATTGCCGACACCATGCACATAGGGGTATTTCGCACTACCATAGGGCGCAGCTCCCGTTTTGTGGAAGTAAACCGGAAAGCGACTGAAATGCTGGGCTATGCCAGCGAAAATGAGATCAGGGATCTGGCCGTACAGGAGCTCTTCGTCGACCGGCCCGAGAAAAGAGAAGTAATCAAAGCTATCAGCGAAGGAGCATTTCTTAAAGAAAAATTACTGCGGATCAAAAAGGCCGATGGCAGCATTTTGCCAGCCATTGTTTCCCTGTTTCCGGTAAAGGATGTACACGACAAAGTGGTCTATTGCGATGGCATCCTCATTGATGCATACGAGCACTTCAGCCGGGATGCGGGTTTCATGCATAAACCTGCAGAACAATCGTTGTCAGCAAGTGTGCTTTTGCAACCTGTTGAAGATTACATCCAAACAGCTCCCATCTGCGATCTGGATACCTCACTGGAAGTAGCTGCCCGCCTCATGACCATGCGCAACTCCGACATCATCCTCATCAGGGCCGGTGGGCCGGCACCGGTGGGAATGCTTACCCACAGTGACATCAGCCGTCGCGCTGTAGCCCGCAATCTGAACATTTCCACACCCGTAAACCAGATCATGAGTGCTCCGGTAATTTCTGTTTCGCAGGAAGATATGGTGATGGATGCTTTTGCCCTGATGATGCAGCATAAAGTATCCTATGTAGTAATAAGGCGGGAGGGAAAAGATTGCCCGGGCTATATCAGCCTGCATACCCTTTCACAATTGAAGAAAGACACCCCTGAATACATGATCAGCAACATTCGAAAATCGCGGTCGGTGGAAGAAATCGCTGAGAACATGCAACAATTGCCACGACTGATAGCCCGTCTGGCAGAAACCGGTGCTGGGGCTGCCACCAGTGGAAAGCTTATAAGCCGGATATCAGATGCTGTTACGGAAAAGCTGATTGACCAGGCACTGGCTGAAATGGGCACCCCCCCTGCTCCATTCGTCTTCCTGGCGTTGGGTAGCGAGGGGCGCCGTGAACAGTCGCTGGCTACCGACCAGGATAATGCCATCATCTACTTACCTCAAAACACGGAAAATGAACAACACATAAAAGCCTATTTCCTGCAATTGGGAAAACGCATCTGCACACTGCTGGATACTTCCGGATACCCTTTTTGCCAAGGTAATGTGATGGCTATGAACCCCCAATGGTGCGTAAGTTTTGATGAAATTAAAAAACAGATCACCGGATGGCTAGAAACACCCAATCCCAAAGAATTGCTCAATGCCGGTATTTTTTTTGATTTCAGGCCGGTGTATGGCGACTTTGAAATTGCCAGTATGCTCAAACGCTTCTGTACCATTGAAACAAAAGACAAGAGCAGGTTTTTTTACAATCTTGCCCAAAACACCCTAGCCCTGAAACCCCCGCTTAATGTAATGGGTCAGATCACCTTTGAAACCAACGACAACGGCGAAGAATACCTTGACATCAAAAAGCCCCTGATGGCCCTCACCGGCATCATGCGGCTATGGGCTCTGAAATATGGTATTGGTGAGCGCAATACCATGGAGCGCCTGCAGGCCTTACGTGCGGCAAAAATACTACCCGAAAGCACCTGTGAAGAGTTTCACCAGGCAATGAAATACCTGATGCTGCTGCGCATCCGCAACCAACTCCAGCATCTGGAGAACGGCCAGAAACCCGGCAACAATATTTTGGCCGGCAACCTTTCAGAACTCGACCGCACCATGCTCCGCAAGATATTCTCAGCCATCGCAGCACATTTGAGCAGAATGGC
>CAYVQC010000058.1:0-4866 GCA_964453995.1 uncultured Bacteroidales bacterium
GCGCAGTCGGGGTCATTGTCAGTCCATCGGTCAAATTGTTTGGCCATATCAATGTGATGTCGGACCATACTTTGTAAACCTTCATGCCCATAGTGGCGAATGACAAACCAAAGCTTAAGGGCCCTGAAACGGCGTCCGAGTTGTATGCCCCAGTCCCGGTAGTTGTTTACCTTGTCATCAGCAGCAGTTTTAAGGTATTCGGGCATGATAGAGAAGGTGCGCCTGAGGGTTTGGGGGTCTTTTACATAATATGCTGAGCAATCGAAATTGGTGAGCATCCATTTGTGGGGATTAAACACATAGGAGTCGGCCTTATCCACACCTTTCATAAAATCTCTCAGTTCGGGCACCAGTGCTGCTGTACCGGCAAAGGCCGCATCCACATGAAGCCATGCACCATATGTATTGCACACTCTGGCAATGGCATCCACAGGATCCATCGCCATAGATGAGGTACTGCCCAGCGTGGCTACCACGCAGCACGGCACCATTCCCTTTTCCAGGTCTTCTCTTATCGCTTTTTCAAGGAGATCAGGCTTCAGGGCATAGTTTTCGTCAGTATCAATGTATACGAGATTTTTCTTTCCAAACCCGGCAATTTTCACTCCTTTTTCAATGCTTGAGTGGGTATGGCTGCTGGTATAAACCCGCAGGGTTTGTGAAAAGCCTTGGTGGTTCACCCCAAAGTTGGTACATTTTTCCCTTGCAGAGAGTAAGGCGCAGAGTGTGGCAGTGGATGCCGTATCCTGGATTACACCGGTAAAGGTTTCAGGCAGGCCCGTCATATCCCTGAGCCAGTTCATCACCACCTCTTCCAGTTCGGTGGCAGCCGGTGAGGTGTCCCAAATCATACCCTGCACACCAAGACCTGCAGTAAGCATTTCGGCCAAAACCGAGGGTGGGCTGCTGTTGGCAGGAAAATAAGCAAACCACCCCGGATGTTGCCAGTGGCTGATACCAGGCATGATGATCTGCTGAAAGTCTTTGAAAATCTTCTCCATGGATTCACCCTTGCGAGGATGGTTTCCGGGAAGTTTGTTCTTTATATCTCCTGGTTTCACCTGCGATTTGGCAGGATACTGTTCCACATTATCCATGTAGTCAGCAATCCAGTCGACAAGTTCATGGGCATATTTTCGAAATTCCTGGTTGTTCATCGTTAAATTGGATCATCAGGGGTTCATATACTGTTCCTGCACTTGCTCAAATTCCGGAATGTTGCGATGTGCCCATTTATCAATCACCACCCAGTCTTTCATCAATACCAGTCCGGGATTGGAACGGATAATGGTTTTCAATTTGATGCCATCGGCCTGGTAAAAGGGATAGGCAGCCTGCATCTCATGGCGGAAAAGATCGATATCTTCAAAAGAGCTAGCAGTGAGAACAATAAAGGAAACATTGGCTTGTTCTGCCTTTTGGGCAAATTCATTGATGTGTTGAGAAAACGCCTCACGGTTGGTTCTGTGAAGATCATATGCAATCAGCAGGAACTGGTAATCGGGGTTTCCCAGGTAATTTTCAGTAAGATCAAATCCATCTTCATCCTGGATGACAAAATCATCGATGGGAGCTTCTATAAAAGGCTGAATGATTTCTTCTTTACGGTCTACAAACTCCCACCCTTTATCTGCTTCCGGGAGCTGGTCAAGAGCAAATTCCTTGGTCTGGCCGGTTTCGGTATTTCTGTAGATAAATGTATATTCGGCGATTTCTTCCTGTAGGGGTTGCATCTTTTCAGCAATGTTATTGCCAATTTTCCAGGGTCTGAAATCCATTAAGGGCAGATTACGAAGACAATACACCGACAAAGCAACAATAAACAGGGAAACAGCAGCTACCAGGTACCAGTCACGGGTTTCTGACCACAAGGGTTTAACCTTGTGCCGGTTTATAAAAATAAAAATTGCAGCTGCAAGAATAAAAATGTTTTTATAGAAGGTCGCCCAATTGCTGATCACCAGGGCATCGCCAAAGCAACCACAGTCAGAAACCGGTTCAAATACAGCAATGTAAAGTGTAAGGGGTGTAAAAAACAGCATAAAC
Organism: uncultured Bacteroidales bacterium; assembly: GCA_964453995.1. GTDB lineage: Bacteria > Bacteroidota > Bacteroidia > Bacteroidales > UBA7960 > SKVR01. Next base: position 2,047 of record CAYVQC010000058.1, read on the forward strand.
AGAAGGCCCCCCCAGGCACTGTAGCGCATTTTTATCCCCAGCAGGACCGTAACCCCTATTACAAACTCCAGGGCACTCATAAGGATTGCAAGAGGAAGAGCAGTAGGGAAGAGCCATTGGGCATCAAATGCAAGGAAATAATCCTGGAACTTGTAGGTAGAACCCAGGGGATCGATTGCTTTTACAAAGCCTGAGAAAATAAATACGATGCCAAAAAGGATGCGGGATAACCAGAGGAGTAAATTAATAAAACCTGATTTGTTCATATATTTATTTTTTTCCTGCTAAAATAGCAAATCCCCGGCAATTATTTACCGGGGAAAAAACGTGGTAATGCGAAAACCTTTTTCAAGAGTTAGTTTGTCCTGGGGCCGGCAGTCGGATTGATCTTATTTTCGAAAGCAGAAGGGTCTGTATCTACTACCTCACCCCGAATACGATAAACCTTCATTCCGTCAGCATCGTTTGACATAACACTCACCGTTCTGCTGATCTTATGAGGTCTGGGCGCCAATCTGAATTCAACATGAATGATTCCCTTTTCACCGGGAAGAATGGGCTGTTTGGGATAATCCTTGACCCTTGTACCACAACAACCTCTCACGGTAGAGATGATTAAGGGTTCGTCACCTTCATTGGTGAATTCTATCTCCAGCTTCATGGGTTCCAGCTCCTGGACAAATAACTCTCCAAGATCTTCATATTCCTTGGCATAGGATAGTTTTGCACCTGTTTTTTCCTGGGCAGCCGCAAAGAAAACGAAAAAGGAAAGAACAAGCAGTGAGGATGTTAAGAAAACTTTTTTCATAATTACATAGCTTTTGTTTATCAATAAAGTGCCTGAAGAAACAAACACAGCAGCTTATTATATACTGCAGGATTCAAAGTTAACATCAGAATTCGTTAAATCAAATAGGAGAAATACTGATTTTTTAAATCTCTAATTGGCAATAACCAGGCCAATTGAGTCAAGAAAATAATCCCCAAAAGCAAGTGAGGCTGCCTCACGAAACAGGAGCAGCCTCACTATAATTTTGACTTGCAGACAAAATCTGAAGTTTAATTATTATTCAACATCCCACCAAACACGGCTTAATGCAGTATGTTCGGGAACATTTGCAGTATTGTAAAGTTTCTCATCCAATGGGTAGAGGAACCTTCTTGGGGTTTCATCCAAAGCATTTCCGGCGGGAATTTCCAGTACAGGTATTCCAGTTCTTCTCCAGTCGGTCCAGGTTTCCAAGCTATGGAACATGGCAACGTATTTACCGGTCATGATTTTCTCAAACGTAATGGTATTTTCATCTTCGTTTGCATATTCATTTTCCCAAGTCTCGTTGCTTACTCCATGTTTAGCCAGGGAAGCTTTCACGCCTTCATTATACGCTTCTGCGGCAGCTGCATTGTCAGTACCAAAGAAAACTTCTGCTTCAATGAACTTTAACTCGAAATAGTTAAGGAAAAATACTGTTGCACTGGGCAAAGCATATGCGGGTCCAATAAATGATGCATCGCCATTGGCTTCTCCCGGACCAGAACCAACGTATTCACCATCTTCATTCTGGTAAAAATAATTGCCCAGTCTTGGATCATCAACAGCAACCATTAAATCAACGATTCTTTTTCCTACCCTAACATCAGCACGATCGTTATCGAATTGATAGCGAGGGTTCCACTCGTTTGACGCAGGCCCAAAGTCAAATTCGAAGTCATCATCATTGCTTTCCAGCAATCCGCCTGCATTGATCAAATCACGCACCGGGCCGTAGCCATTTCTTTTTGCAAGGTGCAAGGCTGCCCTTACCTTAAGAGTCTGCGCAAGCTTTGTCCATTTGTCAACGTCGCCACTATAGATAATATCATCTGCAGCAGGTTTTGGGATACCCACAGGGTTGTCCTGACCAAACAGTCCAATAGCTTCTGTAAGCATTGCATCTATAGCAGAATAGATCTGTTGCTGATCATCATAAGATGGAGCTGTAATCCCTTCGCCTCCTTTAAAAGCTTCAGAAAAAGGCACATCCCCCCATACAGAGGTAATATTCTTCATAGCAAAAGCTTGCAATACAAGAGACATTCCAAGGTAATGTTTTGCATCCTGTTCTCTTGCTTTTTCCTCAAGAATTTTCAGATTTACCAGAGCACCACCATACAGAGTGTTCCACAGGTTGTTGATATCTGAGTCAAGAACAGAATACCGTTCAGTAGCAAAAGACTGGCGGGTTACACCTGAAACATGTTGCATCCAGATGGCAGGATAGCGGCTTAGTTCACCACCATACGTGTAAGCAATCGCTGCCTGGGTAGACGACAATAACACATTCATTGTAACATCACCAGGGTTATTGGGATTAACATTAATTTCAGGGTCAATCCACTTTTCACAGCCTGTTATGAAAGAAACAAGCAACGCGAAAAATCCTATTTTTTTAAGTATATGTTTCATTTTTTCTCGTTTTTTTATTAACAATTGATTACGGGAATGATTTAAATATCAACACGTAAGCCGACAACATAACTGCTGGTACCTGGCATATTGAAATAATCAAGTCCCTGGCCATTGCCTGCTCCAATCAAACTGGTTTCGGGATCAATTCCTGTATAAGGAGTGCTTAACCAAAGGTTACGACCGGTAATAAATATTTCCGCGCTTTGGAACCTAGTCCTGGCAAGCAGAGATCTGCTAAGGCGGTATGAAAGTGTTACTTCACGCAAGCGCACCCAATCAGTCTTTTCTACAAACTGGGAAGTGGGTCCTGTAAATCCGCTTCCGGGGCCCAACACGTACCAGTTGATATCCTTAGCAACCTGGATATCGTT
>CAYVQC010000058.1:4966-26501 GCA_964453995.1 uncultured Bacteroidales bacterium
ATTGGACGTCCATAATTGGAAGATTCAGGATCATCTTCTATGATCAACTGTCCTTCATCATTGGTTTCAAAGAAGTCTCCAAATATGCTTCCATAGGGTTCACCTACAACAGCACGCGCCTGTGCTCCAACAAATCCTGCCAGGGTTACGTTATTCACTCCTTCTGCAAGAGAAAGAACTTCATTTCTTATGCGAGTAAAGTTTACGTTAATATCCCATCTGAAATCTGGTGTTTGAACAGGAACAACAAAGGATGTTAATTCAATACCTTTGTTTTCCATATTACCTGCATTCAATGCCTGAGCATAATATCCTGAAGATTTAGCAATCGGCACAGAAAGGATAAGGTCTTCATGCTGACTTGAGAAATAAGAAATGTCTAACCCAAAGCGGTTATTGAAGAAGCGCAGATCGGCACCCACTTCAAATGTTTTGGTAATCTCTGGTCTCAGTTCATTATTGGGAAGAACAGTTCCCAGGCTGAAACCTCCCAATCCTCCAAAGCCTGGGAAAGAAATACCACTGGTCCACCCATCAGCCCAGGTTGCTCTTGGGAAAGATGGCAGTGTGGCATAAACAAAAGCATCATTGGCAATCTCGGCATAAGAGATCCTGAATTTACCAAATGGAAGTACACTATTGTCTTTTAATGCAGGTAGCTCTGAGAATACGAAAGAAGCATTACCTGAATATAGCAGGAAGGAGTTGTTTTCTTCAGGCAGTGTTGTTGACTGTTCATTTCTGAGGGTAACATTCAGATAAACCATATCCCTGAAGGAACCTCCAATATCACCATACAAGGCTGAAGTTCTTTTCTTGTTTAGAAGGTCAAAGGCAACAAGATCGATGGCTCCAGAAACATTATAAAATTCGCTAACCGTCAGCTGATCGCCTTGCACATATACCCGATTGGTTGCGGTTTGGAATAAGTTATGTCCAACCAGACCAGTAAGTACTACATCATCACTTAGTCTTCTGTTAAAATTAAGAATAAGGTCACTGTTGAAGTCTCTTACAAAATATTCCTCATTATAAACCCTGCCAGCAGGGAAAGCTCTGGATCCAATCGCTAAATAACTTTTTCTTCTATCGCTATAAAGGTCAGTACCTGCCCGATAAGTAATATTCAACCACTCGGCCGCTTTAAAATGTAATGCGGCATGACCGGTAACACGGTTGACATCATCAGTAAGTTGGTTCATATTGACTGTCCAGAAAGGATTATCGTAACCGCCACCTGCATAAGCATTGCGTTGACGGCCATCAGGAAGTTTATAAGAAGCTTCATCATTTGTAGGATCATCAGTACCACCAGTAATATCAAAGTTGGGGGGCATACGCATTAACGCAAGCATAACGCCAGAAGTATTTGATCCTTGCTGAATTCTTACACCACCGGAGTTGGTATAGGATATTCTGGCATCTGTGGTAAAACGATCAGACAATTTGGATTCACCGGCAAGACTAATGTTTGTTCTTTCGAAAACATTATTGGGGACAATCCCTGTGGAATTGGTGTTACCAATAGAAAGACGATAACTATTGTTTTCATCACCACCAGTAAAAGACAGTGTGTTATTATAGGTTAACCCTGTTTGGAAAAAATTTCCAACATTATCATAAGGACCTACCAATAAATTGGATTGTGCACTTGGATCATTCATGCTAACAATATTTCCTTCGGGATAATAAAGGTTTTCTCCGCCATCGAATCTGAGAGTATCCAACCTTGGTCCCCATACAAGTGTGGTTGTGCTATAGTCTCCAAAAAGTCCTTGTCCAAATTTATTGTTCAATTCTGGCAATTGAGATACCTGCTCTATTGTTATTGAACTACTGAAAGAAACAGAGGATTTTCGTACACCTGTCTGCCCTTTTTTGGTCGTAATAATAACAGCACCATTACCTGCACGCAAACCATAGAGTGCAGTAGCAGCTCCACCTTTAAGAATACTAACAGACTCAATATCCTCAGGATTAATGTCTACAATACGATTTGACAGAGCTACTCCATAAAGAAGGTTATTACCTCCATCGGCGGGATTACCGGAAGTAAGCTGGGAGTTGTCAATGGGTACACCATCTACGATAAAAAGGGGTTGATTGTTACCTGTAAGTGAAGCAGCACCACGGATGGTCATAAAGCTCGAAGAACCCGCGGCTCCGGAAGAGTTTGTGATGTTAACCCCGGCAATCCTTCCGGTAAGGGAATTAATGGGGTTGGTGTTGGCTCCACGTACAATTTCATCTCCATCGACTGCTTGCACGGAATAACCCAAAGCTTTGGATTCACGGGAGATACCCAAAGCGGTTACGACAACTTCCTGCAGGGTTGCCAGGTCCATAGACATAGCAACATTGATGACTGATTCGGTCCCTACAACCCGTTCTTCAGTCAACATCCCTACAAAAGAAAATACAAGAGTTGCTCCTTCTGTAGCAACGATTTCATAACGGCCGTCAACATCCGTTATCGTGCCCTGGGTGGTACCCTGCACGGTAATGGTAACACCCGGCATAGTAGTGCCGGTGCTGGCATCCGTTACAACACCTGTTATTCTGCGTTCCTGGGCCCCTAAAATGCTGCCCATGAAAACGAGAATGGCAAAAATTAAACAAATTCTCTTCATGTCGTTTTTGTTTTTGTTTATACTTTGGTTTTTTTCTAAACAGTTGGCACTGTTTAGCAGTGTAAATATAAAAAATAATTAAAAACAATTTTATTATTATTTAGGTTTTTTTTTATTTACTTAACAACCACAATTAAAAGTATCGAGTTAGTTTGCTATTTTTGTCATATTGTTTATTTTTGAAGCCAAATCAGCAATTTTTTCCGTCATTTAACATAAACCATACATTTCCCGTTTTGACATATTTATATTTAACCATCTCCCTTATCAATAATTAACATTTAAATTCCTTTAAACCATGAAGAAATCAGTTGTATTTTTACTTTTAATGGTATGTTTTACCTTGCAAAATATGGCACAAACATACCGGAACAATTTCAGAACAAATGAAGCAAGCATAGAATTGGAAGAATTAGCAAGTCCTGAAGTGGTATTTCTCTTCAGGAAATTTCAGCCAGCTATCATTTACTACCCTACTGAGAAGGTAGAAATGAATATAAACTATCGGTTGTTTCAGGATGAAATCATATCCGAAGCTCCGGGGGGAGAAACAAGAGCCTTGTCTACCCGTCGGCTCTTCGACAGCATTGTGGTCAATGACATGCTTTTGATCTATGATAAAAATTATGGCTATGTTGAGAAAGTAAGAACACAGGAAAAAACATTCTTTATCAAATATCAGTCATTATACACGATGAATGAAATAACCCAGGGTGCCTACGGACAGGCTTCACCTGCAGCATCAGCAGAATCGGTAAACGTGTTGGCGGGAAGAGAATCTGGAAATCTTATTAGTGATCGTGTTACATTGGAAAACACTACGGGTAATGAAGTACAGGTAAATATTATTTTTCAGCCTACAATGGGCCTGATTGAAGAAAACCAATTCGAGCAAATCAGTTCCAGGCGCGATCTTAACAAACTTTTTCCAGATCATCGCTCTGCCATAAGGAGTTTCCTACGCAAGGAAAAGATATCATTTGATGAAAGAATGGATCTAATCAAGCTTGCCAAATTTCTTGAAAGCTTGTAACTGACTGGCCTAAAAAGGAAAAAGGTGATGGAGTTAATCCATCACCTTTTTTATTGAGTAGCTTCTCGTCTGTACTTATTGTTTTACAAAAATCAGAACATAAGAAGGATTGTAAGCGGGAGAAACATCCAATTCGCCTTCCTGCAAACCAAGAACCAATTTGTAAACCTGGCCGGCTTCGATATTATCATGATTGAAAGTAATATCAAAAGTGCCAAAACTACTGTTAGCAGGGATTGTCACTGCTTTATCGAGGCTTCCTATCTCATTGCCTTCAGTAACGTTAGTAACATGTTCGTCGCCGGCTATAGTGTCACTAGCCAATATTTCATAGTTAACATCGATGGCATTATTTTCATGGGGTCCAACGAGCATAACAGAAACTTCTACGCTACTGATATCATCAGTAAGCTCAACAGTTTGAATGTTTTCTTCAAATGCAGCATGACTATCAGCACTGAATGTTATCGGCTCATTTTCCTGACAGGCTGCAAACAGAAATACCCCGGCAAAAATTAAAGCGGATATATATTTAAACTTTTTCATTTTAAATGTTTTTTAAATTAATAACCTGAATTTTGTACCATATTGGGGTTTGCTTCCATTTCACCAATGGGAATAGGCATAGCCCAGAGATGGCTCGGGAACGAAATAGTGGTAGGACCAGTAAGCCTGTTGTCCTCATCCTCTCTTTCGAGGGTTCTGCCTAAGCGAGCATAATCAAAAAGAATATGACCTTCAAAACCAAGCTCTCTTCTTCTTTCTTCAAAAATATCATCCATGGTGGGGTTTTCAATGGCAGCAACTCCTCTTCTGGTACGGATAGCGTTAAGGTCATCAGCGGCACTTCCAGCAACACCATTCAGGCGTGCTTCAGCTCTGATAAGATACATCTCTGAAAGTCTGAACAATGGGATATTATTCTGACGGGTGTTGCCATCCTTTCCAGGATATTTTCCAGTGGGCCAGAAATAACCGGGGTTACTCTCGGGCTCAACAAAGATACCAAGTCTGACATCAGTTGGCTCATACAATGAAAGGTGATCGTTTGTTGCGCAAACGTCGCCATAACTTCCGGAGGGATCATATATGTATCCTATCTCTTCCCAGGAAGGCCAGTTACCATTACCGGTACTTCCGTAAACTTCCATAATAACTTCTTTGGCACCATTGGTACCCCATGCGCTCAACCAGTTATCGGCGCTGTACAAATCGTCTTCAGGATTGTCAATGATTTGCGAAGCATAATCAGCTGCTCCTGCATAATCACCTTTGTAAAGCTTAACCCGTGCCATCATAGCAATTGCAGCCTCACGTGAGGTAAAACCTTTCATGTCAACGGCTGCATTTCTATGGTCGCCATAGAATTCACTTGCATCAGCAGTCATCATATTTATGGCATCGGTAAGGTCCAGTTCAATTTGTTCATACACTTCGGCCACTGTATTCCTGGCAGGTGTGCCAATACGGGTTTCGGTAATAACCGGAACACCAGGAGAATTGGGGTCGTGTGTATAAGGTTGTGCAAATACCCGCACCAGGTCGAAATGGCCAAGTGCCCTGATAAATTTGGCTTCACCTACCAGGTGATCTACCCAGGCTTGCTGTTGTCCGGGGAGTAGTTCTACATCGGGTGCAGCATTTATAATGTTGCTGGCACTGGTAATAACTCTGTAGGCAATGGACCATAAACCACCCATGGTTTGTGAGGGATTCTGGTTCCAGTTGTATTCTTGCTGGTAACGACCGGAAGACTTGGGGCTTGACTTGGCATTGTCGCCTTTAAGGTCAATGATAATGGGAAATGCTGCTCCATACCAATCTTCATGATATAATTCGCTATACAATCCAATAGTGGCTGAATTCATTCCATTAAAATCTTGGAGAACCAGCTCTGTTGATTGCTCCAGCATGGGCGGGCGATCCAGGAAATCATCTCCACAGGAGGTGATCCCGAAAATAAACAGAATTATTATTGCTATTTTACTTATATTTTTCATAGTTTTATTATTTTAAAGTCCTAAATCAACACCAAATGAGAAAGTTTTGGCCAGCGGGAACACGATATAACCACCGCCGGTTACGTCTCTTTCAGGATCCCAGTAGCTTACATCATGCCAGGTGTACAGGTTGGTAGCATTGAAGAAAACGCGTGCATTCTGAATTCCTGCATTTTGTAAAATATTGCTGGGAATATTGTAACTGAGGGTAAGATCCTTTAAGCGCAGATAATCACCTCTTTCAAGGAATCTTGAAGTACCCCATTCGTTAGCACCCATGGAGTTGTTAACCATTGGTCTCGGGTTGGGAACAACATCGCCAGGCTCTTTCCAGTGATCCAGCAGCATGGCATTCTGGTTGGTACCCCAGTTAAAGCCATCACTTCTTGTATAGCGACTTTCCATAATATAAACATAGTGTCCTAACTTATACTCGAAGAATACGGTTAATCCAAATCCTTTCCAGTTCAGGTCACCACCAAATCCACCAAAAATATTGGGTTCCATATTACCCTGGTATACTCTTCTTGCTTCAGAGTACGAAGGAGTAAGTTCACCTTCTTCGTTGTAATACAAGCTTTGACCATCAGCGGGGTTCACACCGGCCCAATCGTATACATAGTAGTCAGAATAACCACCACCTACGCGGAATCTTCTCCAGAAACCATCGGCAATTTCCTCTTCACCACCGAGGTCAAGAATTTCTACCTGGTTGCGACCGGCATTGGTTCTCAGGTTGAGGTTAAGATCGCCCAGCTCTACATTGTAAGAAAGGTTGGCTTCAAAACCTGTATTGCGCAATTCACCAACATTGATACGGAATGAGGCATCGCCTGACGTTCTTGAAATAGGACGGTCAAGGAGCATTTCTTCAGTTCTTCTGTCATAGAAATCAAAACTACCCTGGAATCCTCTGAAAAGAGCAAAATCAAGACCAAGATTCCATGTACGGTTGAGCTCCCATGTAAGAGTACTATTGGGGATACGCGAAGGATTTACACCGGTAATACCATTATAGGCTGAGCCAGCAGACGAATAAGTTCCCCATTGATCATAAATACCGATACCATCGTTACCGTTAATACCGTAACTTGCACGCAATTTCAGATTATTTATGAAGGTGAGGTCGCTGAGGAACTGCTCACGATGGATGTTCCATGAACCACCTAATGACCAGAAAGTAGCCCAGCGGTTATCTGATCCAAACTTGGAGTTACCATCCTGGCGAACGCTGGCAGTGGCAAAATATTTATCATCAAAATTATAATCGAAAATTCCGAAGAAAGAAAGCAAAGAATACTCGCTGAATGAGTAACCTACCCTTGAGTCTTCCTGGGTGGCACGATTAAGGTGAGGAATTTCAGACCCAATATTGGTACCATAGGCATAATGGTAGTTGAAGTTATGGATGAAAGCTTCCTGACCAGCCAGTGCTCTGAAGTTATGAACTCCTGCAAAGGAAGTCATATAGTTGATGGTATTGGTAGTAGTATACCTTTCAAGGCGGGTATTGGAAACCTGCAAAGTACCGGTTTCTGCGGGATCTGCAAGCGGGCTCCACCATCTGCGGCCTTCACCGTTGATCAATTCAATAGAGTTTGCAGATCTGATGGTCAGTCCTTCAATGGGTGTTAATTCACCAAATGCGGTACCAAGTACCCTGTATTGTTGTTCCCACTGGTCTTCATGATCGGCGGCAGCAATGAAGTTAGCATTACTGTTTGAAGGAATATTGAAGTTGTAAGAACCGTCTTCATTGTAAGGCAGGTGCCATGGCAAAAGGTTAACGGATGCCCAGAGCGGGTTCACAAAGTACATAGACTCATTGGGTCTGTCGTCCATATGCGAATAGGAGGCATTGATGTTGGAGCCTACTTTAAAAATTGATCCAACTTTCTGGTCGATATTACTGCGGAAAGAAAATCTTTGCAGACCGGTTCCAATCATAATACCTTCCTGGTCAAGGTAGTTCGCAGAAGTAAAATATGATGTTGACTCTGTACCTCCCTGTACTGAAAATTCATACTCCTGGAATTGTGCCTGGCGCATTGCCGCATCTTCCCAGTCAAACAAACCAATGGGTTGGCCAGCCATTTCATGTCCTTCAGGATAAACGGTTGGCATTGTTTCAGACGCGTAGAAACCTTCAAACATAGCTCCACCAGAAGATGCATCATAGGTTGCAGGATCAATCTCACTGTTGATGAGTGCTGTACGGTTAAAGCCGTAAATTTCCTGCGCAGTCATGAAACGGTAATCGTTGTCATTTGCTCTCTCGGAAACCCCAGTCCTGGCGCGAACACTAAGACGGGCTGGTTGTCCGGCACGTCCTCTTTTGGTAGTAATGAGGATAACACCATTGGCTGCTCTTGAGCCATATACTGATGCAGCAGCTGCATCCTTCAAAACGGTAATAGACTCAATATCACCAGGATTCAGATTGGACAGTACATTCCCGGTAGAGGTAAAGGTATTGTAATTACCAGTTGCAACAGGCACACCATCAATAACATACAGTGGCTCAGAACTTGCATTAATGGAGCTGAATCCCCTGATACGAATCTGTGAACTTGCACCTGGCTGCCCGGAAGTGGTATTGAGCTGCAAACCAGCAACTTTACCTTGCAGAAGCTTTTCAGGGCTGGTAACCGGTGTATTACGCAGGTCGTTTTCGCCAACAACAGCAACAGAACCTGCTGTGGCTTCCCTTCTTTGTACACCATAACCTACCACGATCACCTCTTCCAGTCCGATCATGTCACTTGAAAGAGCAACATCAATAACAGTACGACCTTCAACAGGGACTTCACGTGTGGCCATACCAATAAATGAATAAACCAAAATAGCATCGGAAGCAGCACTTATTTCATACCGACCGTCCATGTCAGTAACAGTACCCTGGGTAGTACCCTTTACCGCTACTGTAACGCCCGGAAGTGTACTTCCGTCACCGGCATCTGTTACAGTACCTGTAACCTGGATTTGCTGCGCAAGCAGGGACGAACCCAGATACAGCAACAAACCGCATACAATAAAAAACTTTTTCATGTTGTTTTGTTTTTGTTAATAACTATTGTTAATGATTAAAAAGCCGTCAAATATAAGAGTAATTTTTCATAATGAAAAGTGCATTCAGAATAAAAGTTAAGCTCTGAAAGGGTGTTTTAACATTTTGAGGAAAAGCCCTATTATTGGCTTATTCTCCTTTATGGAAGGGATATTCTCTTCTGTCTTCACTTTTATTTTATCCGAAGGGGAAGTTTGTTAGATAATAATCTCCTGCAAACCAGCCAAAACATACGAAAACAAAACAGAGAGACCATTGGGCCTCTCTGTTTTATTATCCAGGAAAATTGGATTCCTGGCTATTTTACTACATTGAATTTTTGTGAAGCAACGCCATTAGCAGAAATTACCTGCATAATGTAAACGCCCTGCTTGAATTCGCTAACATTTACAGAGGCTTCGTTTCCATTTACTTCCTGGCTCATGATCATGCGGCCGGTAAGGTCAAAAATACGAACCTCATTGATGCTGGATGAGTTTTGTACATACAAGGTATTGCGAACGGGGTTGGGGAATATGCTCAAACCATCTTCATTGAGTACATTGTCAACAAAAGTTCCAAAATCTCCCCAGGTATCATTGAAAGTAACATCGGCGGATATATTCACCATACGATTGTCTGTACCATCTTTTTCGCCAAGATCCCAGGAGGGTTCATCTTCAACGAGGAAGTACTTGTATTCATGATCACCAGCGGACGCCATAACTGTAGCAGTGTAGAAAATATCATCCGGTGGGGGGGGGGTATCACCACCAAGGATGGGGAAAATCGCCGCATCAACATCAACATCATAATTAAGAATGGGAACCCAGGTATCGCCTTCTTTAACCAAAGCTAAACCTGCACCACCTCCATCACCATCATTGGTATGATAGTTACCTAATTCATAAACACCTGCTTCATAAGAATCAAGTTGGGTTAAATCAACACCCATAACGAAACCACCAGATACAGCAACCGGCTCATCGAACATTACTACATATGCGTCGTCAAATGAAGCGGCAGGCATAAGATCCGCCATTGGAACAGATTTGGATGCAATAACATCGCCAACACTTCCATCACTGTATTCCCAAATTGTAAAAACAGCATCACCAGTGGCACCCACTACAGAACCCAACCAGAATTTACCACCAGCTATTTGATGGTCCATTTCGATTTCAAAGATCTGACCATAGGCTGCATCACCATAAACGTTGGTTCCTAATATGTAACCGCCGTCGTCAGCCCATTCTCCCATTCCTTCACCGGTTCTGTTTTCCCAGTTACCAGGAAACAGGTATTGTACTTCTTCATCTTTGGTATCAACAACCGGATCCAACATAACAGAACCTTCACTACCAGGCTGTGCCCAATCAACAAAACTACCGGTTACATATACATCGTGTACAGCAGGATCAAAAGCTACACCACCAACGGCAACTGCATCAGTCATGTCTACAACCAAAGTAACGGTGTATTCATCGGCAGTCCCGGCAGGTGCAACAAAAGCCTGCAATGAAAATACACCGGGAATGTCGGCAAGGTCAGTAAGAATGTCCCATCCAGTGCCCAAATTTACCATATTGCCAAAACCAACAGCATCAACAGTAGTATCCATCCCTGAGGAGAAAATACCATCACCTGCATCGTCTATTTCAGTGGCAATCCAGAGTTCAAGACTCGCATCAATAGCAACAGGTTCCTCCAACACAACTTCATTCCAGCTATCCGCTGCAGGATCAAAAGGCTGGCTAGCCAATTCTACCAGCGATTCCTCATCTTCTCCCTGGTATACTATTACCGATGCAGCATCGGGAAGGTCAGCGATATAAACACGGATGCTGGTAATATGCATGCCGTCAAAATCAGCCAGATCGGCAGGTTCCCAACGGATGGCAGACTGGAAAACAGCGCCGTCATTCAATCCAAGAGCATTATCACTTTCGCCGGAATCATAATGAATCCATTCCCCTTCGTCTTTGTTGTTAGTAGGAGCACTTACAGGGTGATCCAGTTTTTGCGCCACAAACTGGGCAAAACCGAGGTTGGTGAAGATAAACATTGCCATAAGAGTTAAGGCAACTACTTGTAAATTTTTCTTCATGATTGTAATGTTTTAGTTAATGAAAAATTTGATTTGTTAGTTGAAAAAGTAAAAAATCAAGCTTTTTAAGCATATTTGGAGTGTAAAGATAGAAATAATTCTTTATCCTGACAGTTGGCAAGCCATTTTTTTGGAAAATTCATCCATTTCTTATAGATAGGTATTGATATTCATTTGCTTATAGACTGTTAAAGTGAATTCCTTTGGTGCAAGAATAAAAATACGGAATCAATGAGTTTTTCCTGCAATTTCAATTCAGGGTAAGTGGGGTTTTACCTGTCACAAAAGAAATTTTTCTTCTATGCAACAATGCTTTCATTATAGATAACTTCATTGGTGTTCAATATTCTTACGAACCCACCTCGTTATTATGAATTATTACTGTATATTAAAAAAATACTCTGCAAAAAAAAACATTATTTTTACCGCAGATTTTCCATTGCAAAAATTAAAGCATTAACATCCTTAATCCGATCAACCAATTCATTATCTTAATTTAAAACTATTATGAACACAATGAAAAAAGAAAAGCTGTATCTGGTATTGCTGCTTTTTGCCATTTTATCCGGCCCGGTTTTTCTTCATGCACAGATTCAACATGGTGGTATTCCCCTGATAAAACAAACAGCTATATTAAAAACTCATGCTGAGGGATTTCAAAAAACCATCACCCTGAGTAATGAGCAAAAAACTCTGAAACAACAAATTCTTACAAGGGAAACACCTTCAGGACAGGCTATGACAGCGGGTTTTAGTATACCCCTGGATATTGATCCCCTGAGGCATGGCGTATGGCAAAACCTGGGTGACAGTTTGTGGGTATGGAGATTCAGACTGGATGTTGAACAGGCCCACGCTCTGGGACTTGTTTTACGCAACTTTTACCTCGCTGAAGATGCACGCATGTTTATCTACAATGAAAATGCTGATTATTATATTGGCGCTTTCACCCATAAAAATAATAATCATAAGCAGAATTTTTCCTCCCAGATCATACCTGGATCTACTATTATTATTGAATACCAGGAAAAAATAGAAAAAGGCAGGGAAAGATTCACATCATCCTTTTTTAACCTGACAGAAGCAATCTATGTGGTAAACGGTCTCGCCGATGCTACAGGTAAAGATCTGGGAAGTTCTGACGAATGTATGATCAATATCAATTGCTCGGAGGGAGACAACTGGCAAAAACAAAAAAGAGGTGTTGCCCGAATGCTAATGCGCTCGGGTAACAGCTGGTACTGGTGCACCGGTTCCCTTATCAATACAACCCTTCATGATGGCACACCCTATTTTTTAACCGCCCATCACTGTGCTGACGATGCCAGTGCTGAGGATATGGATCTGTGGCAGTTTTACTTCAATTTCGAAAGACCTGGTTGTAATAACCTGGGGATGCCCCAGAATAACGTACTTTTCGGCGCAGAACTTATTGCCAATGGACCATTGGATGGAGGTTCGGACTTTAAACTTTTATTGCTTTACCAGCCCCCACCCATTGCATGGCGACCTTATTACAACGGATGGAACAATCTTAATCTTCCAAGTGAGAGCGGCGTTGGGATTCACCATCCGGCCGGTGATTCAAAGAAAATCTCCACCTATTTCGGAAATGTTGTATCAGGAGGTGGCAGCTTCAATAGCGGTGAAGTAATGGCAGATAATGCAGCATGGCGATTTTCTTTTATTGGTACTGAAAACGGCCATAGTGTAACACAGGGCGGTTCATCCGGATCTCCTATGTTCAATCAAGATGGTCTTATTGTAGGAACCTTATCTGGCGGTTCTTCAAGTTGCAGCAATCCCAATGGTGTAAACATATATGGTAAGATGGCTTACCACTGGACCAGCAATCATGATCATCCTGCGCATAGACTGGCACCCCATCTTGATCCCCTGGGTACAGGGTTATTCTTTGTAAATGGATATGATCCTTACATTGAAAATCATCCTGCACCCGGTTTTGTGGCCGCCAGGCTCACCGACAACGACACCAAAGCAGAAATTACATGGCTGAAACCCGGACATGCCCCCAACAAGCCGGGTTGGTATGGTTACACCAATGCCTTTGTGGGTCAGAATAATGATACTCCAGAGAGAGCAACCGTATTTGATGCCCCTGCCCTTGGCTTTTCATACCCGGTAACAATAAGCAAGATTTCCCATGTTTTCAGAGAAACTGCCAACGACCCCTGGCAAAATGACCAGTTCACCTTTAATATCTATGGATCTGATGGCATGGAACTCCTTTATACATCTCCTTCTCTTACTGCCGTAAGCCTTGAAGAAGTGATTCATGAACTTGATCCACCAATGATTTTTGATGATAAATTCTATATCTCTGTAAGACCCACTCATACAAGTGGACATCCTGCTTCAGCCTACAACATTACCAATCAGGGCAATTCATATTCCTATACGGGCCATTCCAGTGAATGGGAACCGGTTGGCAATAACACACACGAGTTTGTGTTTCTTACAAAGTTTTATGCGGAACAAGGATCAGAGTATCCCCAGGAAGAAGGCAATGAAAAAGCACTTCAGGCAGACAACTCAAACGAACCTTTTACAGTTCCTAATAAATGGGCTGATCTTCCATTAAGCTATAAAATTTACAAAAACAATGAGGAGATAGACGTTTTGGAGAATGAAAACGGTATCGACCTGCAATATACAGATAACCTGGCAGATGAAACAGGTGAGTTTGTAAAATACTATATCAGGGCGGTTTATGAAGGAAGGCAATCACCACCCTCCAATAGTGCCTATGTCTTTCTGAATGAAACCTGCCAGGATCAGGTTACCGGCTTCCCTTATACACAGATATTTGAAACTGATGAATTACCTCCATGCTGGAGAAATGAGGGTACTGCCGGCAATGGATGGGAGTTTTCGCAGGGGTATACTGCTTCTGATGAAACAGAGGTATTGCCCCTTGAAGGGGATTTCTTTATGGTGGTAGAACCTATGAATGAAGATCAGGATGAATGGCTCCTTACCCCGTCTTTTAACATCAGCCAGCTGGAAGTACCTGCCCTGCGTTTCCATTTCACGGGTAATTTTACTGCTGCCAATACCGACGAAGATTGCCAGCTACAGGTGTATACTTCCTTTGCAGAAAACACATTCGTGAAAGCGTGGGACTCTTCTGACAGCCCTCTTTTCAGAGATAATACCAACAATACCTGGATACCGGTGGTGCTTGATCTTACCCATCTTACTGAGGATGGAAACATCAGGATTGGTTTTCAATATACAGGCAATGGCGGAGAAAAATTTGCCATAGATAAAATTGAAATCTATGATGCTGCCGAATCGGTATATGATCTTTCTCTTGGGGTACTTCCCTTCGATATGGGAGAAGTGTATGGCGCCGGAAGCTATATTGCCGGAGAACGTGTAGATATTATGGCTTATGCCAATACAGCTTATTTCTTCGAATCCTGGACCGCAGGTGGAAATATGCTCACATGGCTTCCTGAATACAGCTTTGTTATGCCCGAAAACGACTATTTCATTATGGCCAACTTTACCCTCGAAAATGTTACTTCTTCAGAAGATATTAATTTGGCTGAGGGCATTACCGTTTATCCCAATCCAGGCAGGGGAAACTACTCGCTTACCTCATCGGCTTACATGCAAAACGTAACAGTGGAGGTTTACAACATGGCGGGTATGTTGGTGAAAAGCCAGAGCCTGGCCCAGCTACAACCCGGCGAAGTATTAAACGTCGACATTACCGGCGAAACGGAGGGTTTGTACATTTTCATGGTACAATCGGATGAGGGCCGGATAGTAAAAAAGGTAAGTGTGGTTCGATAATCACAGGAAATTGATCTTAGCCATAAGTATCTAAGATAAAGATCAGGAGGTTTTGATCAATAATCTGGATATTGCTACAAAAAAAATCCTCACCCAGTCGTTTGCAGCGGGTGAGGATTTTTTTCTTCAGCACAGAAAAATGCTAAAATAGATCTACTACCTCATCAATCCTGTAAATTTTGTCGCCTCGCCTTACCTGTGAAGGGACCGCTATAGAGCACACATCTCCTTTTCGGGTATAATTAACCGGACTTAAATCAACCCTGATCTCATCAATTGTGGTTTCTAATACTCCTGTGGTAGGCCCGGTAATATAAACCGAGTTACCGGTTCGTATTTCTCCGGTTTCCATTTTCACTTCGGCCACACCTATTTTGGGGAAATAATTGGTTACCTTACCCACATAAACCTTCTTGTGGGTTGCCTGCGATCCGTACCTTTCTGTCCATTCTCCCATTTTTCTTCCCAGGTAATACCCATCCCAAAAACCACGGTTGTAAACCTTTTTCAGCTCTGCCAGCCATGCATCGACTTTTTCACGGGTAAAGGTACCTTGCAGGCATGCATCGGCAGCCTCTCGGTATACTTTGGTAACAGTCTTAACATATTCCGGCCCCCTTCCTCTGCCTTCTATTTTAAAAACCCTCACCCCTGCCCTGATGATCTTGTCTATAAACTCAAGGGTACAAAGGTCTTTGGGAGACATAATGTATTCATTCTCTATGGCAAGCTCAAATTCACCTTCCCTGTCTTTAACGGTATAGCCCCGGCGGCAGAGTTGCAGGCAAGCTCCCCGGTTGGCTGAATAATTCGTATTATCAAGACTTAGGTAGCATTTGCCACTCACAGCCATACACAATGCGCCGTGAACAAAGACTTCGATCTGCACCAGGTTTCCCGAAGGTCCTGTTATTTGTTCGCGTTCAATACCAGCAACAATATCTGCCACTTGCGTAAGGGACAGCTCACGGGCAGTAACCATCACATCGGCAAACCGGCTGAAAAATCTTACTGCCTGCAGGTTGGTTATGTTGCACTGGGTAGAAATATGAATCTCTACACCTAGTCTGTGGGCATAATCAATCACACTGAGATCGGAAGCAATTATGGCAGATATACCGGCATCTTTGGCTCTTTGCAGAGTGGTTTTCATCTCCTCCATCTCATCATCGTAAATGATTGTGTTTAGGGTTAGGTAGGTTTTTACCCTATGATTCCTGGCAATTTCCACAATCCTTAAAAGATCATCCAAAGAAAAATTCTGGGATGAGCGTGAACGCATATTGAGCTTCCCAACCCCAAAATAAACAGAATTAGCGCCCCCCTGTATGGCGGCCATCAGTGATTCAAAAGAACCAACAGGGGACATGATCTCTATGGATTGTGACATGATGAATCGTTATAATAAGCTTTAGCAATACGAAGTTGAAAAACGCCAAATACGCGACTGGAAAGAGTTGCAATTCGGCTGACGAAGGGCCGAGAATCCAGGAATCATGAAAGTTTACCCTTGTAGTCTTCATAACCGAAGAACCGGCAGGGAACAAAAGTCTGATTTTCCTTCCAAATGCCAATGGCAGGGTGTTTTACACCATTAAAATAAGTGGTTTTTACCATGGTATAATGGATCATGTCATCGAAGATCACTTTATCACCAATTTGCAGTTCTTTTTCAAAGGAATAATCACCCATGCCCATATAGTCGCCGGCAAGGCAGGTAAGCCCACCCATCCGATAGACTGTTTTTCCCTCAACAGCATCAGTAGCTCCAAGGATAGCTGGCTTATATGGCATTTCAAGACAATCGGGCATGTGGGCAGAAAAGCTCACATCCAGCATGGCAACTTTGATGCCCTGGTTATCGATGATATCCTGAATGGTTGATACAAGGTAACCGGTTTGCCAGCCAACAGCCTCCCCCGGCTCAAGGATCACTTTTTCAAGGTTGGGATAACGCTGTTTAAAATCCCGGAGCAGTTTAACCAGGTGCTTTACGTCATAATCCTTGCGTGTAATATGATGCCCCCCTCCCATGTTGAACCATTTTACCTGTCTGATAAGGGATGAGAATTTTTCTTCTACCTTGGCAAGGGTGCGCTCAAGCACAAAAGAATCATTCTCGCACAAAACATGAAAATGGAGCCCTTCCACATCATCAGGCAATTGGTCGGGCATAAGATCTCTGGTAATACCCAGCCTGGAACCGGGTATGGCGGGATTATACAGATCTGTCTCTACTTCTGAATACTCAGGATTGATGCGCAAACCCATGCTGACGGGTTTGTGAAAGGCTTTTGCCCTTCCGCGAAACCGCTCATACTGACTGAGGGAATTAAATGAGATATGACTGCTATAGTGCAGGATATGCTCAAACTCATCATCAAAGAAAACCGGGCAGTAAGTATGGGCTTCCACACCCATCTCCTCAAAGATCAGCCTGGCCTCGTTGAGTGAGCTGGCCGTGGCTCCACTGAGATATTTCTTGATCAGTGGAAAAGTAGACCACATGGCATATCCTTTCAAGGCACAAATGATCTCTACACCGGCCTCCTTTTGTACAAGATCGAGAATCTCCAGGTTGATACGTAGAAGGCTTTCATCCAGCACAAAACAGGGGGATGGGATTTGGTTAAAATCTACAGACACGTTGCTATTTAATTAATTGTTTATCATTTGAGACCGGATGTAAGAAACCAGAGACCCGTAACGGGTGACGAGAAAGGAGCAGTGACCTGACTCTCTTATTTTGATCCTAAATAAGTAAGCCTATTTCGGAAAAGTACGATCTTTTTATCCATTCTCTACTTTCTTCTCCCTTGTCACTGGTCTCCGTACTATAATATTTACCCTCCAATCTCTGGAATCTGATTTTTATTCTCTCGTCTTTACTTACTTGCTTTCCACCGGCAATGGTTCATTCAGCCGTTCATGCCATGGAAGACCGTATACAGGAAGCTTCTCCATAAACGGATCGGGATCAAACTCTTCCACATTAAAAACGCCCTGCCCGGCCCATTTCCCGGTAAGCATCATCATGGCACCTATCATGGCCGGCACACCTGTGGTAAAAGAAATGGCCTGCGCTTTAACATCGCGGTAGGCTTCGGCATGCGAACAGTTATTCCAAACATAATAAGTGCGCTCTTTGCCGTCCTTGATTCCCTTGATCTGGCATCCTATTGAGGTTTGCCCTTTGTAACCTTCGCCCAACGAAGAAGGCTCAGGAAGTACAGCCTTCAAAAACTCCAGGGGTACAATATCCATACCCTTAAAATTGATGGGTTTGATGCTGGTCATGCCCACTTCCTGGAGTACGTTGAGGAAGTTGATGTATTTCTCGCCAAAGGTCATCCAGAAGCGGGCACGCTTAAGGGTAGGAAAATTCTTTACCAAAGATTCCAACTCTTCGTGGTAGAGAAGGTAAGACTCGCGTGGGCCAATTTCCGGATATTCAATAGGCTTATGGATTTCAAGAGGTTTGGTTTCTACCCATGCTCCTTTTTCCCAATAACGACCATTTTGGGTGATCTCGCGTATATTGATCTCAGGATTGAAATTGGTGGCAAACGATTTACCATGTTCCCCGGCATTGCAGTCCACAATATCGAGATAGTGCATTTCATCAAAATGATGCTTTGCAGCGTATGCAGTGAAAACACCAGTAACTCCAGGATCAAAGCCACAACCCAGAACAGCGAGGATACCCGCTTCTTTGAAACGTTCGTGATAGGCCCATTGCCATTTGTATTCGAATTTTGCTACATCTTTGGGTTCGTAATTGGCAGTATCAAGATAATGGGTTTTGGTTTGCAGGCAAGCCTCCATGATGGTAAGATCCTGGTATGGGAGTGCCACATTGATCACCAGGTCGGGCTTAAAATCTTCGATCAGTTCTACCAGTTCAGGAACATTATCTGCATCCACCTGCGCTGTGCGTACCCTGTCGCCACCAATGTCGTGGGCTATGGCATCACATTTTTCAATGGTACGGCTGGCCAGCAAAATGTCAGAAAAAACCTCCGGAACAGCCGCACATTTGCGGGTTACTACATTGCCTACTCCACCGGCTCCTATTATCAATACCTTACTCATAATTTATGTATTTTAAGGGTTATAAATCAAAACTTTGCTTATCATGCAAAAATAGGAAATTCCGTGAAGCCATAGATTAAAAATCGGGGGTCATTGCATTGATGCATCCTTCTCTTTAAGGTTTTTTGCAAAACCAAACAAAAGCCTGATAACAAATCAGGAAAAAAACGCTATTCTGAAGAAAAGGCCTTCGAAGGACGGATTTTTATCTGTCAACCATTGACAGCCCCTGAACAATGCCCGTTTGAATCGTGTTGACAAACCAATAATCAATTACAAAAAAAAATGTTTAAGGAACGAAAAATAAAATCCCCCTGCATAGATGTATGCATAAGCAGAGACGGAATGTGTATAGGATGCTACCGAACGCTTGAAGAAATGGCAGGATGGAACAGCTACACAGAAAAGCAGAAAGCCGAAGTACTGGAAAAAATAAAGGAAAGACGCGGATCGCAGGATTACTATGGTTCTCCGGGATCCTGATCATCTTTGTTGTATGATAATGACAAAATGATAAAACAATTAACCCCGTATTTTCAACCCCATGGAAAATGTGTTTGTATATGGCACCCTGGCCGATAAGGATATTCAGCTTCAGCTCTTCGGGCGCATTATTCCCCATGGGCTCGACGCCTGGCTCCCTGGATGGGCAAAGAAAACAGACATGGATTATCCATACCTTATGCCAGAAAAAGGAGCGATGACACAGGGTAAGATCATTCAGCTTTCGGCTGCTGAACTGAAAAGTGCCGATGCATGGGAAGAAGTTCCCTTATCCTACCGCAGAACCCGTTTAAAAGTAGCAACCGCCGGGAACTCAAGTCTGATGTGTTGGGTGTATGTAGCCCCAATCAGTTCCTGATTCAAATATCGAAACGGGGCCTTGGGGTATACTTCGTTGAAGGGGGTAATACGGGCAGTTTCAGGGCATACTCAGGGATCTCTCCCGTTAAGGATTCCAGGAAGGCAGCGAGTAAACCGATTTCTTCTGACGATAATTCCTTATTAAGCATGTCTTTGGCAACAATGTGAATTGCTTCTTCAATTTTCCACACACTACCATCGTGCAAATAAGGATATGTTTGGGCAACATTGAGCAGCGAAGGCACCTTGAAAAAATGCTTGTCTGCTTCTCTTCCGGTAAAGTCAAAGCGCCCCGGATGTGCCTTACCTGTTTCTTTTTCTTTGGGTGTGTTGAAAAATGCAAACATATCTCCCCCCATTACCACTCCCCGGTGGCAAGCCTGGCAACCCGTATTTAGAAACAACTCCAGACCTTCTTTTTGTTGGTTTGTAAGTGCACCGTCATCTCCCTGCAAAAAATGATCGAAGGGTGATTTGGTAACCAAAGTGCGTTCAAAAGCGCCCAGGGCTAAACCTACATTGTCATAAACCAAAGGATTTTCCTGCCCCGGAAATGCTTTTCTAAATCTTTCCACATAATCGGGCATAGAGGAAAGCACTGCAATAACATGCTCTTCAGTGGCAGCCATTTCCAGCTTGTCAAGGATGGGCATACCCGCCTGTTCTTCCACATCAGCGGCACTGCCATCCCAGAACTGGGTTTCATGAAAGGCAGCATTAAGCACAGAGGGTGCGTTGATAAGCCCCTTTTGCCAGCCATGCCCTATTGACACCGGTAATTGATCAACCCCAAAGGTGGCCATATTGTGGCACGTATTACAGCTAATAAGTCCACTTTTGGAAATTCTGGGCTCATAATACAGCATTTTCCCAAGTTCTATGATCTCTTCCGGGGGGATCATCTCTTCCGCAAAAGCGTTAGCCGGTAGTGGAGAAATAAAGGTTAATGTTCTATTTTGAAGTTCAGTGAGTTCTCTGCTCTGCCTTTTAGTATCTGTGTCGGATTGGCTGCAATGGGCAAAAATCAGTGCCAATGCAAAGAACACAAAAACTACACTGGCAAATGTTGAATGCTTTTTGCCGGATACATTGATCATGTATTTCATAGTAAGGTGTTTTACAATAATTGGATGTGCTAAGATAGGGAAATAGGATTTACCACGATTGTGTTAGGATAAATGAAAGAAGATTTCAGGGATAATTTAAAATGATATCAGATAAGGAAATTCAGCTTCCTGCCCAGCTTTCCCTGTCAAGACTGCGATAATGGATGGCTTCTGCAAGATGTTCAGGAAGGATGTCGTTGCTTTCATCAAGATCGGCAATGGTGCGTGATACTTTCAAAATGCGATCGTATGCCCTTGCCGAGAGGTCGAGACGTTCCATGGCTGTTTTAAGCAACAGGCTGCCGGCCGAGTTGATCCGGCACACTTCCCGAAGGATTTTTGACGACATTTGCGCATTAGCATACATGCCGGGAATATCCTTGTATCTTTCTTCCTGAATTTCGCGGGCCTTAATTACCCTTTCCCTGATAGCTTTACTTTTTTCTGCTTCCCGTGCTTCTGATAATTCCCTGAAAGGAACCGGCGTTACTTCAATGTGAATGTCGATCCTGTCGAGCAACGGGCCCGATACCCTGTTGAGGTACTTTTGTACCATCCCCGGTGGGCAAACACATTCCTTCTCAGGATGATTATAATAACCGCAGGGACAGGGGTTCATGGATGCAACCAGCATAAAGCTTGCCGGGTAGTCCACCGAGAATTTTGCCCTGCTTACTGTCACTACCCTGTCTTCAAGGGGTTGACGCAATACTTCCAGTACAGTTCTTTTAAATTCAGGAAGTTCATCGAGGAACAGGACTCCATTGTGGGCCAGTGATATTTCGCCGGGTTGCGGGTATGACCCCCCGCCCACCAGGGCTACATCTGAAATGGT
>CAYVQC010000059.1:0-23210 GCA_964453995.1 uncultured Bacteroidales bacterium
TGCTGGCACAACCCGAAATACAAAAAGCCATCACTTATGTTATGGAAGCTTCGTTAAGTAAGGCTGAAAAAGAATTGTATGAAAAAAACTGGGATCGCATAAGCTCGGAAAAAACTCTGTTATCTGCGGCATTGGCTGAGGGATGGGTAAAAGGTAGAGAAGAAGGAAGAGAAGAAGGAAGAGAAGAAGGCAAGCACAGAGAAAAAAGAGAAATTGCAAAACGACTTAAAGACTCAGGTATGTCATCTCCTGAAATAGAACGTTTAACAGGATTGCACAGGGATGATATCAAAAAACTTTAATCAAACAATCCTCACAGTTTGAAACAGCAAGCAAAGCATCATTTTTCTCACACAGACTTCCAAAGATTATACAAAGCAAAAGAGGCAGGAACAGACCCCGCCTCTTTATTGCAATCATAAATTAAAAAATGGAAATATGCTATTCACTGAGTAGCGTTTGGAATCATTAAATGGTCTCAATCTCTTTACCAGGATTTTCTATATCTTCGGGCAGCGTTGTGACTCCATCGGTCAAGGTCGTTGAGCAATTCATTGCTTTGACAAATAGCGTTGGCTTAGCCCTGGCGAAATTCATTAGAAACAACTTCACCGGATACGTCAGGCACCTTTTCCGGATCATCCAATGTTTCGCCATTAGAGATTCCAAGGCACCCCGCCAAATAAGACACAAAGATCATTTACCGCCTCATGCTAAGCTTATCGAGGCTTTGTGCCGTGCGCACCAGATTGATAAATTCTGCACGATAACCCTCTACGTCAGAGCCTTTCCCTTTCAGGGCCCCGGTAAGCACATTATCATAAGACGCGTTGCTGCGGTAGGGCGAGCCGGACAGCAGTAATCCGAATTCTGCCACGGCAGCAGCAAATCTGAAATCCTGCGATGTGCGCGATAATGGAATTACATTGCCGGGCACTGCCAGTTCAAACTTAACACTCCTTTGCCCTACCCCTTCCTTGTACCTTGCTTTGACGGTAAGCAGCTCGGCACTGTTATCAGGCCTCACTGACCGGGGGTTGGGCTGATACCTCAACGGGTCAATACCTCCAGGTATAGGAGCATCCGATCCGGCAGGGATGATTTCATACAAGGCGGTGACAGCATGACCTGCTCCCATCTCGCCCGCATCTTTGGCATCATTGTTAAAATCTTCAGGGTTCAGCCTGCGGTTTTCATAACCAATCAGTCGATAGGCTTTTACTCTGGCAGGGTTGAACTCGATCTGCACCTTTACATCAGTAGCCAGGGTATATAGTGTACCCGCAAATTCATGGATCAGAAGCTTTCGTGCCTCCTGGATATTGTCGATATACCCATAGTTTCCGTTGCCTTTATTGGCAATAAGCTCAAGACGATCATCCTTGTAGTTTCCCATTCCGAAACCCAGAACCGTAAGATAAACACCCTTGCGGCGCTTGTCTTCCACCAGTTGCTGCATGGCTTCAAGGCTGGTTTCACCCACATTGAAATCGCCGTCAGAACACATAATAATCCGGTTGTTGCCACCCTTTATAAAACTACTTTCGGCAACATCATAAGCCATTCGCAGAGCCTGGCCGCCGGCAGTAGACCCATCGGCATAAAGGCCGTTAAGTGTTGATAGTATCCTGGCCTTTTTTGACGCAGGAGTTGCTTCGAGCAACACTTCAACCCTGCCGGAATAAACTACAAGAGATACCAGGTCTTCACTCCGGAGCTCTTCCAACAACATACTGAGGGCTGTTTTCACCAGTGGCAACCGGTTATCCTGGCGCATCGAGCCGGAAACATCTATAAGGAATACCAGGTTGGAGCCGGGCACCTCTTCCATATTTATTTCGCGGGCCTTGAGGCCAACATGCAACAATTGACCATTAGGATTCCACGGACAAACCGACAGCTCCGTGTGCATTCCAAAGGGATGTTCACCCCGCGGCTCAGGATAGCTGTAGGAAAAATAGTTGAGCATCTCCTCAATGCGCACTGCTTCGGCAGGTGGAAGCTGCCCGTTGTTGATCATCCGCCGGATATTGGAATAGGCTGCATTGTCAACGTCGATAGAAAATGTGGAAAGCGGATTTTTCATTACTTCATGGAAGCCTGTTTCAGAAAAGGCTGCATAAGATTCCTGATCCATACTGTTATAATCCTCTTCTGCCACAATATAAACCGGAGAAGGCGCATATTCGGCCTCATAGACAGCACCGGAACTTCTATTTTTACGATTGCCCCTTCTCCTGGCATCGTAGCCTACAACAACTTCCTGGAGCTCTGTTATATCAGGCTCCATGGCTACATTCAACCGATTGCTATGGCCGGGTTTTAATTCAACGGTTTTCATTCCAATGAATGAAAACACAAGAAACTCATGCCCTGACCCCATGGTAATGGAATACTCCCCTTGCGAATCGGATAGTGTGCCAATGGTAGTGCCCTTGACAGAAACGGTAACTCCAGGCAAGGGGTTGCCACTGCCGGCATCAGTAATAGTTCCGTAGATGGTACGATCCTGGGTAAATGCAAAACTTGCCGGGAACAACAAAGCAAGCATCAGATTAAAAACGATCTTTTTCATAATGGTATTTTTTAAGGATTAATAATAGCTTCGAAACTCATTCGGATTGATTCTTTGCTAACAGGATGCAGCCAGGAGAAAAATTCCATAAAAGATTTTACTTTTTTCTTTCCCGGGCACAAAGAAAAGCAAGCAGTGCAGCCGTCAACTTCTTTAATCTTCTACTCAACAGCCATCCTGAAATAAAAATTTATTGTAACTTTCCTGCCCAAAAAGTTTCGTTTTTCATTGCCATATTTTCATTTTGGATAAGACAATGGTTTTGATGGGAGATACAAGAGGATTTTTTTTCAGTAACTGCGCACAAGCGCATTAAACAGTCAACAGCGGAATTGCTCAATCTATTCAGGAAAAATATCAGGAATTTCTCTGACCAGGAGTTGCTGGAAAAGTACAGGGAGAAAACAGACCAGCAGCTATTGGCTGAGTTGTTTACCCGGTATACCCACCTTGTATATGGTGTATGCATGAAATACCTGAAAAATCCCGATGATGCTTCGGATGCGGTAATGAACATTTACGAAAAACTCAGCAATGATATTCACCGCCACCAGATCATCAAATTTTCCACCTGGCTGTATGTAACCACCAGGAATTACTGCCTAATGGAACTTCGCAGCCGTAAAACACAGGAGCACCGGCACGACCTCTGGCAGAAAGATCAGCAGGTTTTTATGGAATCAATGGAGGTTTCGCATCCTGTAGATGACAATCCTGAACTGCACACCGAACAACTGCGGCTGTGCATAGAACAATTGAAAAACGAGCAAAAAAACTGTATAGAGTTGTTTTATTACCACAATAAATGCTACCTTGAAATCGCTGAAGCATTGGCATTGGACGAGAAAAAAGTAAAAAGCCATTTGCAAAACGGAAAGAGAAACCTGAAAATTTGCATGGAGAACTACCATGAGAAACAAAAAGCCATATAACATCCCTACCCTGCGGGAAATATACGACTACATCTTCCGGCGACATGCCAACGGACAGCGCCACCGCCTGGAAAGGAAGATGCAGCAGGATCCATTCCTGGATGATGCTGTGGAAGGCTTTTCTCATGTGGATGAAGCCAGAGCCACCAGCGATATTAACATCCTCAACCAGCGCCTCACAAAGGAAAAAAACAAAACCCCTGCTTACTGGTATACAGGTATTGCTGCCTCACTACTTCTGCTGATTATTGCCGGAGCAGTCTTCCTGATGATGGATAACAGCCGCAGATGGCAGCAGGAGCCTCAGCTTGCCCGGGAACAGGAACGGATAGAAAACCTTCAGGAATCTTTAAGTGAAATTGATACAGTTTCCCAAACAGCAATGCCTGCGGAAGAAGAACCAGCTACCGAAACAGAAACCGCCGGATCAGGCCCCCGGCTTGCACGCCAGCAGCCTGCAACACCTGTTATTATTGCAGATGCCGATCATGAATTCACTGATTCAGAGTCAATTCCCGCAGGCGACACCATACTGATTACCCTAAACGAAGATGCAACTGCTCAGGATGATAATCTGAGTAAAACCGACACTTCTTTGCCCCACCTTGAAATAATGGCTGAGGAACAAGAACCAGCGAAAAAATCAACCGGGGCTGTTGCGGTAGTCGAAAACCCAACAGTGCTCCTTCCCCAACTGGTTATAGAACCCGACACCAGGGTGGTAAAAGGCCAGGTGGTGGATGGATTGGATCAAACGCCGGTACCCGGTGTTACCGTAAACATTGCCGGAACCACCCAAGGTACTGTTACCGACATGAACGGCTTCTTTGAACTGGAAATACCTGATCATGAACACAAAGACCTTGTTATTTCATTCATTGGATATGGTACACTGGAAGTTGCCGCAGCCGATGTTTCTGTTGATAAACCTTTGGCACTCTATGCCGAGCTGGCAGCTTTAGAGGAGGTGGTGGTAACCGGTTACGGTATCAGTAACAGGGACGTTGAACAGGGCCATGAACAAAGCCAACATCGCAACGACAGGGTCAACCGCAGAGATTATAGTCCGCCTATGCCGGTGGAGGGATACAGTCATCTGAACCGTTATTTAAAAGACAATGCTTTGCTGCCAGACACTGCACAACAGGCAAAAGTGGTGGTGGTACTCCGGTTCGAAATAGCCTATACGGGCCAGCCGGTTAACTTTGAAGTATTGCGAAGCCCCTCACCTGTCTATGCAGAAATGGCCATAGATATGATCAGGAATGGCCCTGAATGGAAACCGGCTACCCTGGCAAATAATTTTGAGCAGGAATCGGTGAGGGTACGCATCGTTTTCAGAAAAGGACAGTAACTTTATTTCTTATCAAAACCAATACTTAATTTATTTTTGGATTATGCACCTCTTGAAACCTTTCTTACCGATACTGTTTGCTGCGATAGTACTCACCGCATGCCATGGTGGCGAAAAACAATTGCCTCAGGGGCCAAAGCCGGTAGAGGCCTGGCAAAAATGGTGTCGCGGAATGGAAGACCTTCCCATTTATACTACCGAAAGCGATATTGCGCGGTTTGAGTATACCATGGAGGTGGTTTCTCTTGTTACCCCTGCCAGTACACCGCCCAATGAACTTCTCATGACTTTTGCAAAGCGTTTTATAGACACTCCATATGTAGCACACACCCTTGAAGTGACTGAAAACGAAGAACTCGTGATCAACCTCAGGGAAATGGATTGTACCACTTTTGTGGAATACATGCTCGCTATGACCCTGGTACTTCACTATGGCGATACTACATTTTGGGATTTTGCCCAAACCCTGGCCTGCATCCGCTACAACAATGGTACATTGGATGATTATCCGTCGCGGCTGCATTATTTCAGTCAGTGGCTGCACAACAACAGTGAGAAGGGAATTATAAGAATGGTAGAACCGGAAAATGAGAGCCAGCCCTATAAAGTAACTGCGAATTTTATGAGTACCCATCCACACCTCTACCGTCAGCTGGATAATCCCGCCTTTGTGGAAAAGATAAAGGAAGCAGAAACAGAAGTTTCAGGCCTTCAGATGCGTTACATTCCCAAGGACAGTATCCAGGGCGTGGAGCACCTCATTAAGGACGGAGATATCATTGCCTTTACCACCAATATTGAAGGATTGGATATAACTCATACAGGACTGGCCCTGCAACAGGATGGCCGGCTTTACCTGCTGCATGCATCCACCCGTTCCAACACGGTTGAAATAACCCCGATACCGCTAAGTGAGTACCTGCAGCCCATGCAGCGGGTTACCGGAATACTTGTAGCCCGGCTAGCGGATTGAAAAGCTTGAAACAAAAAGCAATAAAAAGAAAAACCTTGCATAGATTTCCCAGGATGTAACAGAGCCCCCGTTTCCTTGCTAAATCGGCTCCCATCACAATCAGGCATAAAAACTCAGCTTATTTCTTACTTTTGGCATTTTGTTTTCTCCTATTTTTAACATCGGAAAATAAATCAAACCCGTGGAGTGGCATAAATTCTCCATTTATCCCCAATCCCTGTTTGACCAAAGCAGCAATAGTAAAACCAGCGTAACCCTTTACTCGTAAGCATTATAGCTTGCCACAAATCCAGCCCAATCAGGAAAACCCAAACACCTCTACAGTAAAAATATGCTTTATCAATTTCTGTCAGAGAATAAAAGCCCGCAATGCACTACCACCCATAACAGGCTTTAGCCCAATACTGGCACAAAGCACTAAAGCAACCACAACATTGGATTCAGGAAGCTATCTCATAAGCCGGATGTAACCCGGACGTTGAGCTTGCCAACGACCAGGAAAAATTTACAAAACAGTCTCTTTTTTTGCTTTCCGGTAAAGTAAGACCTTCCGGAAGGTAAAGTGATACCTTCTCTCCAAAAAACGATATTTACTTTGCGGCAAGAATTCCAAAACAATAATTAACCCTGAAAAACGTCAACCCGATGATCACAAAAGAAAAAATTGTTACCGCCATCCTCTTATTGGGCCTTGCGCCGGTTCTGTATGCCAATTCTCAAGCAGAAAAGCCAAACACAGCAAGCATTATCTACTCCCCTTTCCAAATCCATATCGATCCTATGGAAAGCCTGCTGCTGATCAATTTCGAGAACGACCCCGACAGTCTCTATCTTGGCTTTGAACCACAACTGTTCAATGACAGCATCAACGGGGAGGGCATGTTGGTGATAGCCTGGCGGACAGACGGTTTTGTGGATGTGTATCACCAGCCTGGGCTGGAACCCGACAGGAACAAATATGACATTGCAGGTAAAGGACTGGCCCATATGATTGAAGTGCCTCTTGAGGGTGCTTTCTTCCGGGTGGAAGAAGCAGGCGTACAGGCATGGTTCAGATTTACCGATATTGCAGGTCGTGTGATAGAATCCCGGATTCACGAAAGTAGCAAAAGGAAAAGAAAACCTTTCGGATTGCTGGCCCCCATGGGGCATGCAGCCGAGAATCCATCCGCCATGCCGTTGATATTGCTGCATGATTTTTACTTCGTTAGAAGAGCGAATACTGAAGTCAGCATTCGTATCAACTCCCGTAGCCATGAGCCCGATCTTTTACCCATGAGCATGGACCGCCAGAAAATGTATTTTACGCGTTACAGCACTGACCCTCTCATCGCTACAATCAACCCCGCATGCAACACCCACCTTGAAGCCATTGCAATATCAGGGCAGGAAGCTGTTTCACAAAACAATCATTATGATTTGGTTTCCCGCAACGGCAGGCAATTTATCAGCCGTATCACAGCAAAGCATGCCCACCATAACCTGCACATGAACTTTTATCCCCCCTTCCCCAATCTCTCTTCCGTTGTTGACGGAGATTCACTCAACGGAGACTTCGAAATACAAGGACACCCCTCTACAGGAAAAGTAAAGGGTAAGTATAGCATAGTGCGCAGAGATTCGTTGATACAGGTCACTGTAAAGCCATCGGGAGGCTGGAAGCCCCGCCCGGATAAATTTTCCCTGCGTTTTTTATATACTGTTGCAGGCATTTTCAAAAACTGGCCCAAAACATATGTGTGGAAAGCGGACATTTTAATGACCGAAAACGGACAACCCGAAATTCAAGCGGCATGGACCAGGGATTTGAAAAACCAATAGAAACAAGTGTTTCATTGCGTTGGCATATTCCTTGCTAATTGGCGGTTTGAAGACCGGCCTGCAGGACCCAAGCAAAGAACCGGATAAATCATAACACAATTTGTCCGGTATTTTTTTATTGCAGAAATTAACCAAAGGCAAGAAAATCAACCAACAAACAAATACAAACTCAATGTAAATCAACACAAACTATTAACAATCAGCAAACATGAAAACAAGACTATCCAAATTATTTATGGTGGCCGCCCTGATGATCGCCGGCCTTACACTTACAGGCTATGCCCAAAACAAAGAGCTTAAGATTTCTCCCCTTCGTTTTGCCGGGGTTCATGCACTGAGTCCACTCCAGGGCGAAAGCCAGGCCTATATGGTACTACATGGGGCACCTGGAGGAGAATGGAATTATCATTTGTACGATTACCTGTTGGATGAAATCAAAGAAGGAAGCCTCGAAACACCAAAGCATTCTCACTTCAACATGATGACCTCCAACGGGGAGCATACCCTGATGAGTTTTGTCAACAATGCATTTTCTCAGTCCCTCACCTATGTGGTGCTGGACAGGCACGGCAATGAAGTGGCCCGCACTATACGCACCGACGCCACCATGCTTCGCCGTGGCGATCAGTTTTTCCCTACGGTTTACAACCATCCCGAAAGCGGATTCCTGATTGTTCAAACTTTGGGAAAGGGCAGAAACGCCGGCTACACTGTAGAACATGTGGATCACAACCTGAACACTCTCTGGAGCCTCCCTTTTACCAGCCCCAGAGGACATGCCCATGTTTACGACCTTGTTACTTCCAATAGCAGGGCTTATATCCTTGAAGCCACTGAAAAAATGGGCCGAACCCTAAATGCGCGTCTGCACAGCATCGACCTGGCATCTGCCTCACATATTTACACCATGGAGCTGGGAGATGGCGAGCACAGCTTTTTCCCCACTGCCCTGCTTCCCACTGCCGACAATACTCTTGCCATGGCCGGCACCTATTTCAGGGGAGAAAAGATCAGGGGTAAAAACACCCGGGGATTGTTCTTCCTCAATGTAAACCCCGATGGTTCCACCGCAGGCATGCAGATCCACCCCTGGGCTACCCTGGGCAGCACCCTGCGCACACCGGTTCCCGACTGGTTCTTCAGGGTAATGCCCGATGTATATATCCATGCACTGGAACAATATCAGGATGGTTCTTTCATGGCAGTTGCCGAGCTGTACCGGTATTCAGGAGAAGTAACCAGCGAAGATGACAGAGGTAAAAAAGAACAATACCACCGCATCCGTTTGCTCGACTTTATGCTACTGGGTTTTGAAGGCAGCGGAGATATCCTTTACACAGAAAGAATACAGAAACCACATGTAGTATTGAAGCTGGATTCTAAATTCACGACCGGATCCAATGCATTGGCAGAAAATGCAGGGAAAGGCCCCCTGAGAAGAGCCAAAGCCATGAAAAGTGCAGGAGCCTTTGCTTACAGGTTTCACCAGCTTTCAGGCAACAATTTTAATCTTGCTTTTACAAGCTATGAAAACAAAGTGCACTATGGCTATTTCATGGATCTGAACAACAACTTCGATGCTACCAGGGTGGAGCTCAGCCATGCCAAGCCTTCCTTTATCAGCTATATGCAGATCATTGATGTTACCTCTGGTCAGAATGGTTTCGGCTTCATCCTTTCCGAACTCAATACACGCAGTTTTGATGACTCTGAAGCCTACTGGAGAGGTATGCTCCCTTCAGGCAAGGGAACCATGCTCACTTATGAGTACATGCCATTTACCGGTAAACTACAGCTCAACCTTGTAAATCTTTCTACCCAGGCTCATACAATCACAAGATAATTGCTCACTTCAACATCAGGTAAATAGCAAAACCCTCACAATTCATTGTTTCATTTTTCCCCGGAGGCTGTCTCATTGGCCCTGTTCAATCCGGACACTGAGCATTTTATCAAGCTCAGCATCCAGAAAACATTTTGAGACAGCCTCTTTCTTATTTGGGCTACCGGAAAATAGTATCAAAAAAAGTGAGACCTGTAAAATGCCTGCCTGCACGGAAAGTGATACTCGTTTTACCCCTTAGTGAGCCCGCCGGTGAATGGAAAGGAATTTACTTTGCTGCTCAAATCAATCCAGTATTAATTCGAAATCCTAATTCATGATCACCATGTTTACACATTCAAGAATTTCATTACTGCTTCTTACAACATTATTCTTTCTTGCAGCAGGATGCGCCAGTTCCGATATAACACGTGAGGGAAAAAAACTGCATATTGGATTCCAGGCAGGAATCAACAAAGGGGGTATAACAGAAAATACCGTTATGGCAGATATTACGGATGCCGGCCCCGATGCTTTTACCGGTGCTACCCGCCGGGGAATGAATGTGGGTGCCCGGGCGTCGGTACCCCTGGGTGCTATATCACTGGAAACAGGTATTGACTACATGTACAATGGTCAAACCTTTTCCTGGAACGATCCTGTAAATGGTTATTGGGGCACACGCAATTTTGGCACCCACCAGCTCATGTGGCCCTTCACGCTCAACTTTTCTCTTCTACGCAGGCAACATCCGCAGGGAATCATTCAATTGAAGCTGGGCCATCTGCTACAGTACAACATGCTCAACCTGCACAACCAACAAGGACTTTTGCCCAACTATACCTTCAACTCCTGGAGCAACGGGCTAACTTTTGGAATTGCTGTCATCCCCTTCACCCTGGGCAATGGAGCACGCCTGGGAGTATTTACCGAAGTGTATCGCGGAAGCCAGATCTATAAAGATCATTACAACCGGCCGGAATTTGAAACACCGGGAAGTTCATTTGCCAAATTTGGCGTCATTTACCAGATCAACTAACACTGAAAGACCAATCCCAAAGAGGAGGCTGTCTAAAAAGTTTTTCCTGGTTGTTGACTCAGTCGATGAGCCTACTGAATATCTGCAAGATAATCGCTTCAACAGGTGTTACAGTGTGCTTGCCAAACTGCCCAGCGTCCGGGTCCATTAAGACTTTTGAGGCAGCCTCCTTCTTTTTTTATATCCAAAATCTAAGCAAAGGGGCGTTGTTATAGCAAGCATTTCCTGCCAGGGAACTGCCAGGAAATGAATCGAAACAAAAAAACGCAAAAAAAAGAGCCTATCCTTTAAACCTTTTTAGCAAACCCACATCAAATAACCAAAGAAGATACCCAGACAAAACCGCCAACCGGAAACAACCAGGGAAATGTAATTGAAATCAATATAAAGCACTGCAAAAACAAAATTATCATGAAAAAAGCAAAACAACTCCACTGTAAAGCATTACTCTTTGTTACAATTACCCTATTTACGCAAGCAGTTTCTTATGGCCAGGAAAACTCCCGAAATAGCCTGTGCATTGGAGCTGGTGCTGTTTACCTCTCGCAAGAGCAGTCATTCGATCCGGGCCTGCACCTGGGCTACGGTTATGAATTTCATATCGGAAAAACACCTTTGAGTGCAGGAGCTTCTGCTGAATTGATATTTGGAGATCACAGCCACATGGGATTTGCTTTAAACCTGGGGTATTCGCCTGTAGCGGGCTGGGATTTAGGCATAGGCTCAGGGGTAATGTTTGAAGACCACAAGCATTTTTTCAGTGTCAATCTGGCAACTTCTTATGGATTCGATTTCCGCCGTTTCTCAGCGGGTCCTGCCCTTGAACTGGCACACACAGGTACACATTACCACCTTCTTATGGGACTTCATATTGATCTCGACTTCTAAAAGATCTTTTCCTTGCAAAATAGTATTACTGATCTGTCATTGCACTGTTTTGACAACCCTACCGAGTTTTTCATACAAAACATGTCCTACTATTGGCTTGGCAATATAATCATCCATTCCCTGTTCTATATATTTTTCGGCATCTCCATCCATGGCTTCGGCACTGAGACCAATGATCCAGGGTTGCTTTTTAACGGAATTCCGGATGGCTTTCATGGCAGTAATACCATCCATCACCGGCATTTGAATATCCATAAGAACCACGTCATAATGGTTTTTTATTACTTTGTCAACTCCTTCCAGGCCGTTAACAGCGGTATCGGTTTCACAACCCATCTTTTTCAGGATCAGAGCAGCAATTTTCCGGTTCACGATCTTATCATCTACCAGCAGCACTTTTAGCCCAAGGGGTGTAAAATCAGCTTTTGGTTTGTCGGGCATATTAAGAACAAGCTCCCCCTTTGTTTCACGCGTAGCAATGGTAAACCAAAACTTGCTGCCCTGGCCCTTTCGGGATTCCACACCTATTTCTCCTCCCAGGAGGTCTACAATTTTTTTGCTGATGGAAAGCCCCAGGCCGGTTCCTTCATATTTTCTTGTTTTAGAATTATCCAATTGCGAAAACTCATCAAAAAGAAGAGAGATATAATCTTTATCAATCCCAATTCCGGTATCTTCTACCTCAAAGCGCATCATTAACTGGTCTTGTTTTTTCGAAACCAAAGATGCCCTGAGTATCACCTCTCCCTGCGGTGTAAATTTAATGGCATTACCAACCAGGTTTATGACCACCTGCAACAATCTCTTTTCATCGGTAAGGATGTGTAAAGGCAGATTTTCTGAATATTCTACCGAAAAAACAATACCTTTTCCCGAAGCTTGCTGCTGAAACAGGTTCAAAACTTTTCTCCGGAAGAGTTCCAAACTGATTGTTTCCGTTTTTATGGACATTTTGCCTGATTCGAACCGTGCAAGATCCAGGATATCATTGATGAGGGAAAGCAGGGTGTGGGAGGAATCGCGGATGGTGTCGAGATAATCTTTCTGTAATTCCGTGAGTTCGGTCTTGCTCAGCAGGTCTGCCATACCCACAATACCGTTCATAGGAGTACGCATTTCGTGGCTCATATTTGCAAGGAACTGTTGTTTGAGCTGGGCAGATTTTTCTGCTACCTGCAGGTTTTTCTGCAAATTAAGAACTTTGTACTGCATGGTAATGTCGCGGGCATATATTGCTATTTTGCTTACACTCGCATTTTTATCCAAAATGGGATAAAAGTTTACCCACCAGTTTTTTTCAAAATTATTGTCTTCAAAAGAAACCGGCTTCTTTGTTTGCAGAACTTTTTCAAAGTATTTTCTTCGATTTTGAGCCACATCAACCGGAAACATATTAAAGATATTTTCCCCAACGTAATTACTCCTGTTGTTATAATAACTTAAAAGAGCACGGTTATGCATGATGATGTTTCCTTCCCTGTCGAGCAAAAGAATCACATCATCACTTACATTAATGAGTGTATTCAGATTGGTACGTGATTCTTCCAATTCCATTTCTTCCAGTTTGCGTCTTGTAATATCCTGGGCAATAGCAACAACCACATCCCTGCCAAAATACATTCCCTTAAACAGCCTTACATACTTAGGAAATATCTCACCATTTTTTCTTTTTCCCCAAAACTCAAATTCTGTTTCCTGCCCTTCAAAAGCCATTTTGTGATGATATGAAAGAGCAACATGGTTATTCAGACCTGGAGCCTCCAGAAATTGCGGATACCTGCCTATGAGCTCCTTGCGCGTATAGCCGTACATCTTTAACGCTCCCATATTCACATCGAGGAAGCGACCATCGTGATCCTGGATATAGATGGCATCGTTCACCGAATCAAAAAGCCCCTTATAACTTAATACACTTTCTCTAAGTTTTTTTTCCGCCACAATGCGATCAGTAATATCATTTACTATGGAATACAAATATCTTTTACCCTTGAAAACCACTGGCCCGGCGAAGACTTCTACATCGCGCACCTCTCCGGTGGAAAGACGATGGTGAAACAGGTAACGGTTTTGCTCATATTTGAAAGATTTTTGCATCTTTTCGCGGATTTCATCAAAATCAAGGGTATTGATCTGATATATCCTCAATTTTCGCATCTCCTCCTGGGTATATTTGTAAAATGAAAGTGCTGCTTTATTGAAATGAATGATCGACCCGTCGTCGGGGTCAATAACCAGGAAAACCATCTGGCTGTCGATAAACAACTGGCGAAAGCGCCCTTCACTCTCGATGAGCTCCTGTAGCGTTGATTCATGTTTTTGCTGTGAATAAAACAGCACACACACCAGGTAAGATGCCAAAGGATAAATCAAAAGAACGGGAAACCAAACTGAAGAAAAAACATCCGGTCGCATATTTGCGGGAATGGCTAACACCAGCAAGAGCATGATAAAATGTACCAGGAAACTTACCATAATATAATACCTGTGTGGTGTCTTTTTACGCTTTCCTTTTATCAAATAATAAAACACAACCCCCAGGGCGGCAGCCTGAAAAATAACCAACACCCCCATCATCATACCATCTCCCCCTAGATAAACACGATAGCTCAAAGCCAGCAAAAAGGCAACCCCGGCCGTTATGGGGCCCCCAAACAAGCCGGCAACGGTGAGAATGATGGAACGCCCATCGAATATTACTCCTGGTGCCAGCTCTACAGAATTATACATTCCAAATATGACAAACAACCCAAAGAGAAAACCCCTGAGTACCTTTACCTCTGCCCGCGACTGGTCCAGGTATCTTGCAATCAACACATAAACAACACTCAGGGAAACCAGCAGACTGATATTATTAATAATAGCTATAATCATACTCTGGGCAGCAATTAGGGTTTATGCAATCAAAAATAGAAAGTTATATGCATTATTATCTACGTGTGACACCGAAAAGCAAGGAAATTTCATTGTCAATCATGCTATCCGGTTTATCCTGTAACCCCGCATCACCTGCAGCAAGCCAGTTTATGCTTTTCGGCCATAAAAAAATCTTACGTAATATTGCTGTAGCAGTTAACAAAAAGGCTCGTATCTTTGCAGGCTGTAGCAATCTTTCCGGGCTGCAACCTAAAAACGAATCAATCATATGGAAAACAGCAACATGGCAGTTACCACAGGAAATCATTTACTGTTGTAAGCAGCCAAAACCTAAAGGATTATGAACATAATGATTGCCGGCGATACTGACATTGCCACACACCTGGCCGGTTTGCTTTACGATGAAAACCACGATATCACCCTGTTTATCCCCGAAGGATACCAGGGTGCAGGGACCCAGAATCTTGATGTAATGTTCTACTCGGGCGATCCAACCTCTATTGAGCATCTGAAAAGAGCCAATATCAGGAAAACCGATCTCTTTATTACTGTTCTTAGCGATGGTCGCACCAATTTGCTCGCTGCCATCCTGGGCAAGAACCTTGGAGCAAAAAAATGTATTGCCAAGGTAAATGAAACGGAATACTCCATGGGCGAAAGCAGGGATATGTACAAAACCCTTGGTGTAGATTATGTGGTATGCCCCGAGAAGATTGCTGCCAAGGAGATTACCAACCTGATCACCAACACTGCTGCCACAGAGATCTTCGACTTTACCGACAAGCACCTCTCCCTGATGCTCATCCGCCTCACCCAGCATGCACGGGTATTGGGCAAAACCCTAAACCAGATCGCAGAGGAAAACAACGGTCTGGATTTCAGGGCAGTGGCACTGCACCGCAGATCCAAGACCATTATACCCCGTGGCGATGATGTTTTCCTGGAAAACGACCTGGCATACGTTGTAACCAAACCCGAAGGGATTGAGCACCTGCTGCGCCTGGGCGGGAAAAGCAGTTTCACCATCAGCAATATTATGATCGTGGGAGGTGGTACAGTAGGCACCCTTACTGCCAAAAACCTGGAGAAAAACTACAAACTCAAGCTCATAGAAATCAACCATGAGGTTTCTTCAAAACTGGCTGATGAATTGCGCAACACCATGATCATCAATGGTGATGCCCATGATGTTGCCCTGCTGGAAAGGGAAAACATACAATCGATGGATGCCGTAATTGCCGTTACCAACAATTCCGAAACCAATATACTTACCTGCCTGCTGGCCAAAAAATATGGCGTACGCAAAACCATTGCACTGGTAGAAAACCTCAATTTTATTGAGATTTCCCAGAATATTGGTATTGAAACCATCATCAACAAAAAACTGGCTACCTCCAGCTACATCATCCGCTTTACCATGAAGGCAGAGGTAATTTCCACCAAATGCCTTAATGGTATTGATGCCGAGATCTTTGAGTTCAGGGCCAAAGCCAATTCTCCCATCACCAAAAAACCTCTCAACAAGTTGAAATTCCCACAGGGTGCTATGGTTGGCGGGGTAATTAG
Source organism: uncultured Bacteroidales bacterium (assembly GCA_964453995.1). Taxonomy (GTDB): domain Bacteria; phylum Bacteroidota; class Bacteroidia; order Bacteroidales; family UBA7960; genus SKVR01. The sequence goes on from CAYVQC010000059.1 coordinate 15,845, forward strand.
AGATAATGAAGGAATCATTGCCAAGGGAAATTTACAGATACAAGCCGGCGATAATGTGGTAGTATTTACCCTGCCGGAAGCTTTTGATGCTGTAGACAGGATGTTTAGAAGCTAGAAAAACAATCTTATCGATATTTATGACCCGATCTGATATCAACTATAAACTCATCATCAAATTCCTCGGGTTGCTGCTAATGCTACTTTCATTTTTTATGGGTGTTAGTGCGCTCTGGGACTTTGTTTACCATGATGACACCTATATATCTTTTTTAATAAGTACTTTGATAACCTTTGGCATAGGATTCTTATTTTTCAAAGTAAACCAACAAAATGAATACAAAAATATAGGCAAAAAAGAGGGATACGTCATAGTAACCTTCACCTGGCTGAGCATTTCATTATTCGGAGCACTACCGTTTTACCTTTCAGGCCATATCCCTTCATTTACTGATGCATTTTTCGAAACCATTTCGGGTTTTACCACAACCGGGGCCACAATTTTAATCGATATAGAAGAATTGCCTGAAACACTTCTTTTCTGGAGAAGTGTTACCCATTGGCTGGGGGGAATGGGAATCATTGTACTTACCCTGGCCATCTTGCCCATACTCGGGGTCGGTGGTATGCAGCTCTTTGTGGCTGAAGCGCCCGGTACAACCCCCAGCAGGTTGCATCCGCGAATAACAGAAACAGCCAAAAGACTTTGGTTGATTTATGTTTTATTTACCTTCATTCTTACTTTGCTTCTTTGGCTGGGAGAAATGAATCTTTTCGAGGCTATCAATCATGCTTTCAGCACGATGGCAACCGGAGGATTTTCCACCAGAAATGCAAGCATAGCAGATTTTGGGCCCTATACCCATTATGTAATAATCCTATTCATGATTATTGCAGCCACCAACTTTAGCCTGCTTTACTTTGTACTCAAAGGTGATTTCTCAAAACTTCTCAATAATGATGAATTCCGGTTTTATATTTATATCATTGCCGGGTTTACAGTCCTTTTCACTATAAACCTGATAGTTTTCGATGAACTAGGCTGGGAACAGGCTTTCCGGGATAGTTTATTCCAACTGGTATCTGTAATAACCACTACCGGCTTTATTACGGCAGATTATCTTCAATGGGAAGGCTCTTTGTGGTTTATCCTCTTTTTGTTAATGTTTACAGGCGGATGTATTGGATCAACCGCCGGCGGTATAAAAATGGTAAGACACCTTTTGCTTCTGAGAAACACTTCCCAGGAATTTAAACGACTTATCCACCCGGATGCCGTGCTGCCAACAAGACTTGACGGAAAAACCATCCCTTCAGAAATAATTTACAACTTTCTGGCATTCTTTCTTTTGTATATCATCATATTCATGGTAGGTGGGGCAATCATGTCAATCCTTGGTCTCGATTTTAAAACCGCTCTTGGGGCTACCGCTGCTACCCTGGGTAATATTGGTCCGGGGATCGGAAATGTGGGGCCTGTGGATAACTATTCTCACATACCCTTTACGGGCAAATGGATACTGAGCTTTTTCATGCTACTGGGCAGGCTTGAGCTTTTCACTGTACTTCTGTTACTTACCCCTTCTTTCTGGAAAAAATGATGCTCCGCCATTTGCTCCCACTAGCGAAAAACAATCCCATTTGCCTTCAATTACTCCCCAGCGGGGCAAAATATTCTTTGCCCGATAGCGTTTACAATCATTATCGGGCATTGGATTTTAAGATGATTTCATGATCAGCATTTGTATACCGGTTTACAATTATGATGTACGGAAACTGGTTTTCCACCTTCACAGGCAAGCAACCACCGAGGGGATAGCCTTTGAGATTTTGCTCTATGATGATGCTTCGGTTGATTCTTACAAGATCCTGAACCGGGAATGCACTACCCTGCCCCATCTGCACCTTACAGAGCTTACCCGCAATGCCGGCAGAAGTGCCATACGCAATCTGCTGGCAAAAAAAGCGAAATACCCCTGGCTGATATTCATGGATTGCGATTCGGAGTGCCCTGACGATGCGTACATCAAAAAGTACATCAGCAACAATGGCAAGGAGGGAGTAGTTTGCGGAGGCAGGATATACCACAGCACACCCCCCAATGATGACACCTACCTGCACTGGCTCTTTGGTACCCGCCGGGAGGTAAAACCCTGCCTTGAAAGGGCAAAAAAACCCAACCACTCCTTCATGACCAACAATTTCATGATCTCGGCTTCCATCATGAAGAAAATCCGGTTCAACGAAAGCCTGCTGGGATACGGCCATGAAGACACCCTGTTTGGCCTGGAACTGTTGAAAAACAACATCCACATCAGGCATATCGACAATCCGCTCATCCATGTAGGATTGCAAAACTCACGGGAATTTCTGTGTAAAACCAGGGAAGGAACCCGCAATTTGCTGAAAGTATATGCGATCGTAAAGCGCGATAAAGACCTGCCAGAAATGGTGAAACTTTTGAAGATGTGGTCACTGCTACGACGATTGGGGCTTTGCTATCCGACAGGAAGCATTTTGAAACGAATGGAATCGACCCTGGAACGCAATCTCACGGGAAAAAGACCCCGCATGCTATACCTCGATCTTTATAAACTCGGCCTGATTTGTCGCCAAACCATCAGATTTCGCCGCTCATAATCCCAACAGATCTTCCAGGTAGTGCCTGCCAATGCCAAAAGAAGTTTTTATTCCCCTTACCTGTTCGAGAATTTGTTCCCGGTATTGTCCCTCCCGGTTAACCTTTCGCCCTACGATCATTATGTTCTTGGCCGTATGCTCTGAAGAAATGAATTCAAAAACTTTCGTTTTGTAGCCAAAGGCTTCCATGATCATGGCGCGCAGTCCGTCGGTGATCAGTTCGGCCTGTCGTTCAAGCAGGATACCATGCTTCAGCAGGGGCATTAATCCGGTAGCTTTTTCCATTTCTTTCCTGATCTGCTTATGGCAGCAGGGAGCACAAACGATCAATTGCGCATTTGTCGCAATACCGCGGTAAATGGCTTCGTCGGTGGCTGTATTGCAGGCATGGAGGGCAATTAGCACATGGGGAAGGGTTAAGGTAGTTTCTTCAATGGTTCCCTGCACAAAATGCAGGTGATCAAAGTTGCAATGGTCAGCAATAGTATTGCAGGTATTAACCAGGTCTTTGCGGTATTCAACCCCTGTTACCTCTGCAGATATGCCCAATTTGTGATGCAAGAAATCATACAGGGCAAAAGTAAGGTAGCCTTTACCCGATCCCATATCAGCCACCCTGAGGGTGCCGTTGGGTGGCAGTAAACGTAGTTCTGGCTCAAGCAGTTCCACATAACGGTTGATCTGGCGGTACTTGTCTCTCATTTCATGCCTTACCTCGCCAGCCTCATTGGTGATACCCAATTCTTTCAACCACAGGTTACCCTTTGTTTCTATCCAATGGCCCTTGGTTCTGTTGTGCTCAAAACTAGTTTTAGGAATTACTTCCACCTTATTTTGCAATAAGCGCGATTGCCCCTTTTTATTGAAAAGCAGCTTTACATTTCCTCCTTCAATATACATGTCGGCCTGAAGAAAAACCTCGTGCAATGCCTCTAGGATAATAGGTACAGCATCATCGTAAAAAGCGTTTTTGGTGATATCGCGTGTAGAATAGCGGTATACAAAATGCAGCATCATTCCGGCTTTTAGGTTTACCGGGCTGATAATGATATTTTTAAGGTCAGACTTTTTTTGCCTGGGTTTGCTAAGGGTAAGCTTCACCAGTTGCCCGGCATGATAATTCCCTGCCAGGATCTGCAGAAATTCAGTTGTGGCATTTTGTTGCATGTAGCAAAATTACACATTATATCTCCTTGTGGTAATGCAAATTTTGTTGAATAGCCTGACATGGCATACTTTTCCTTACGCCTACAACCCCAATTATTCACCTTTTACAAAGCGCAAAAATTAAACTCTTTTTTTAAATATATCATGAAAATACTTACTTTTACACGCATGTTTAAGCAGGCTTTTAAGGAACAAAAAGATAAATTTTACCACGAGACCTGCTCAATCGTTTAACCAATCATTATCACAAAAAACCGACTATGAAACACGCACTCATCATTGCCGCAATGCTATTGATGGCAAGCTTTCAGTTGAAAGCCCAGGCAGATAAAGTGGTAGGCATCTGGCTTACAGAAAAAAAGAATTCTCAGGTAGAGATCTACAAAACGCCCCAGGGAACCTATGAAGGAAAACTGGTGTGGCTGAAAGAGCCCCTTGAGGATGACGGTACTCCCAAGAAAGACAAGGAAAATCCCGAACCTGCCCTTCGCAGCAAGCCGCTGAAGGGTCTTATAATGCTGGAAGGCTTTACCTACGATCGGGATTCAAAGGAATGGACTGACGGCACCATCTATGATCCGGAAAGTGGAAGCACTTATACGGCTTACATGTGGTTCGACGACAACAACACCCTCAAGATCAAAGGCTATGTGATGGGCATGCGTTTTTTGGGACGCTCTACTACCTGGACCCGGGAGAGGCAGTTACGGCAGTAATAAAGGCACCTGAGCCCATTGAGACCGGTACCTGAGCCTGTTGAAGGCACATGAACGTAAAAACCCCGGTGCCTGAGCGCGTCTAAGGCACATTATCTATAATAATTAACCCCCAGGGCATCCAGTCTTTTCAAATGGCTTTCCAGTCTTTCTGAAAATTTGTCAAAATCCTGCTTTTGCCTGGGCGACCACAATACCTCTGCCAGGGCAACGGCCCTGGGATAAACCATATATTCCACGTGCTCAGAAGTTTTCATGTATTCGGTCCATACGTTGCCCTGACCTCCGAGGATGTGTTCTGCTTCCTGCTTTGAAAGCTCCGGGGGAACAGGGTTGAAGGTATATACCTGCCTAAGGGTAAGGTACCCGCCAATGGCCAGGGGCTGTGTGGCCGGATCGGCCTGGTAATAATCAAAATAACAATGGCTTGTGGGGGTCATGATAACATCATGTCCCATACGGGCAGCTTCAATGCCGCCCTTCACCCCTCTCCACGACATTACGGTGGCCTGCGGTGCAAGTCCACCCTCCAGGATTTCATCCCAACCAATGATATTGCGGTCGTGTTGCAGCAGAAACTTTTCTATGCGCCTGATGAAGTAGCTTTGGAGCTCATACTCATCGGCCAGGCCCTCCTCGCTGATGCGTTCCTGGCATTTGGGGCATTCCTTCCACCGGTTTTTCAGGCATTCGTCGCCCCCGATATGGATATATTGTGAGGGAAACAGTTCCATAACCTCCACCAATACATTTTCAAGAAATTCGAAAGTAAATTCATTCCCGGCACAGAAAGCATCTTCAAAAATGCCCCATCGTGTTTCCACCTCATACGGCCCTCCGGTACAACCCAGCTGTGGATAGGAGGCCAGGGCTGCAGTAGCATGGCCGGGCATTTCAATTTCAGGAATCACGGTAATGTGGCGTTGGGCAGCATATTCCACGATTTCTTTTACCTGCTCCTGGGTGTAATACCCTCCATAGGGTGTTCCATCGTATTTGAAAGGGGGCCGGCCACCATGCCCGATAAGGGTTTCCTTGCGCCAGGCACCAACCTCGGTAAGCAATGGATATTTTTTTATTTCTATGCGCCAGCCCTGGTCTTCAGTAAGGTGCCAGTGAAAAGTGTTCATTTTATGCAGGGCCATCAGGTCGAGATACTTTTTCACAAACTCTACAGAAAAAAAATGACGTGCCACATCCAGGTGCATACCCCGGTAAGGAAAAAGAGGATAATCTTCGATGTAAACACCATCAACCTTCACATTGACAAGGGCAGCTGCCATATCGGGATCTTCCATTTGCGTGGGAAGAAGTTGTCTGAGGCTCTGCAGGCCATAAAAGACCCCTGCAAGGTCTTCTCCCTGCACCAGTATGCGGCGATTGCTCACTTCCAGTACGTACCCCTCTTTCTTTTGCAATGCGGAACCAAGGGCCAGCACAATACCGCGCTTTGGCAGTTCGCTTGCCGCATTATAAGACATTATACTGACCTGCATACCGGGAAGGCGGCCAAGATACTCGGCCAGCCGTGAAGCATGGCGGGCCATAACCTGGCTCGTATCAGGATAAAGTAATTCAATATTCCCGTCAAGGCGAAAAGATCCCCTCTTTTTTTCCATCAATACTGGTTCGGGAATGATGGAAGCTTTGATATTAAGGGGTGGTATAAGCATAAGCAGAATTATTACTACAGGGAAAAGGACTTGAGTTTTCATACGTCAGGATTTGGAAATAATATCAGAAAGAACCCCTTGCGGGAAAATGTGGAACAACAAATATAGCCAAAAATAAGTATTCCGGTTTAAAGGTGAAATGCACATAAATCAGCACATTTTATAAAATAAAAAAACATTTGCATTTCTATTGACAAGATCAAAATAAAAACCGTTACTTTGCACAGATTTTAATACTAAAACCTTATGGCAAGAATACTCATTACCGGTGGTGCCGGTTTTATAGGGTCGCACCTTTGCGAAAAGCTTCTCAATGAGGGGCACGAAGTTATTGCACTGGACAATTATTTTACCGGGTCCAAAGACAATATCCGTCATCTTCTTTCTCACCCCTACTTTGAAATGATCCGCCACGATATTACCCGGGAGTTTTTCCTGGAAGTGGATGAGATCTACAATCTGGCTTGCCCTGCCTCGCCGGTGCATTACCAGTACAATCCCATCAAAACCATCAAAACCTCTGTAATGGGAGCCATCAATGTACTCGGGCTCGCCAAAAGGGTAAAGGCCAAAGTGCTTCAGGCTTCCACCAGCGAAGTGTATGGCGATCCGAAGATACATCCTCAGGTAGAAGAATACTGGGGCAATGTAAACCCCATCGGCATACGCTCCTGCTATGACGAAGGGAAGCGCTGCGCCGAAACATTGTTTTTCGATTATCATCGCCAGAACAAGGTACGCATCAAGATCATCCGCATTTTCAACACCTACGGCCCGCGTATGCAGCCCAACGACGGCAGGGTGGTTTCCAACTTTATCATGCAGGCACTGCAAAACAAGGACATCACCATTTACGGCGATGGCAGCCAGACGCGCAGTTTCCAGTATGTGGACAACCTGGTGGATGCCATGGTGAAGTTCATGGCCACACCCGAAGAGATCACAGGCCCGGTAAACATTGGCAACCCCGGAGAATTTACCATCAGGCAGCTGGCAGAAATGGTGATCCGTCTCACCGACACCAAATCCAGGATCATCTACAAGCCCCTCCCCGAAAATGACCCCTTGCAGCGCAAGCCCGATATCTCTCGCATCAAATCCATCATCGACTGGGAACCAGACATCAAGCTGGAAGACGGACTGAAGGAAACGATTGATTATTTTAAAACGGTG
>CAYVQC010000060.1:0-23137 GCA_964453995.1 uncultured Bacteroidales bacterium
TGTTAGCTTTGGGTTGCTTACTTTCGGGGCAAATGAGACCGGTCAGAAACCAATCTTTCCCGGGTCAGGCTCAGAACTTCCGGAGTGTACATTCCCGTTGAGCATACCAAAAAAGCTAAGAAAGATGATTTCATCATTTTCGGGCATTTGCAATAGTTATTCCTTCATGGGCTAACTCCAATGTTTCTATGGCTACTTCATTGGAATCTGATTTTAAATCCAAAATGGAAATTTTAGTGGGAAATGCATTTGTGAGGGTCCAGGTCATTACCGGTCTTCCACCTTCATCTAATAACCGGATAATAACCGTGTCTCTTTTAATTGTATTCATCCTGACAGACTCATACCACTCAAAAAAGCTATTATCTTTTGCAACTGCTCCTTTTTTAAGGGTTACATTCGTTGGTTTAGCAATGCCAGGCATTTTAACAGTAGAAAATGTTTTGCTATTACCATGCCGGTATTCGATAATTTGTGTTTCTATATCCAATCCGGAAATTTCAAGAAACGGTATTGTATTGGATTGTGGGCCAAATTGTACAGAAAAGTAAAACTTTGGAACTGGCCAACTATTATCTTGAACTGATGAGTCATTTGTCATAATATTACCTTTTTAAGCATTGTTGTCGGGTAAGATAAAATGAATACGTCATTTTTATTAAGGATCTCGCTACATTTGAGATGACAGGCCATTAGCTTTGCCGGGGCAGGGTTGATTATCATTCCAAAAAACACCCAGTGAAAGCGGTTTGATACAAATGGCCATTTCTTTTCCTGATGAAGAGGTTTTTGGATTTGATCTGTATTGTTACATTTTGAAGAAGCAGATGAAACCAGATGAAAGTAAACACCCCATCCGGTTACAAACAACATGATGAGTTTATTCCAAAAGGGTTATTCTTGCTGGTTTTCCATCTCCCGCAAAACAAGGGCCAGTTCCGAGCTGTTCCAATATCCATGTTCTTCTACTATTTTGCCGTCTTCAAATCTTGCTGTAACATGCACAGGGATTTCGAATTTTTGTCCATTGGCTTTCAATTCTGCCGACCATAAACCCCAAAAATTTACCCAGGTTTGGCCTTCATCGGTAACAACCATTTCAAAAAAGTCTTCATCCGTTACATAACGAATATCTGTAAACATTTCATGCTCCTGCTTCCAGTTCGAAATGACCGAATCAAGAGATATTTCCTTTGCTTCGGGAACATTATTCCGGAATTTGGCTGTGTCGGCATAATGCTGCCGGTACTCGTCCCAGTTCTGTCCAAGGTAATCTTCGATGGATGATTTAAATGCGTCAATTTCTGGCGATGATGATGCATATTGCACGGGTTGGTTAGAATTGCATGCGGCAAAGAGCATGATTGCCAATACGGGGAACAACATTTTTTTCATACGTTTTTAGAATTTAGGTTAAGTGAAAATTGAATTATGGATGGTTTCTTTGTTTTGATTAAAGAAAAGCAGATCAAATCATTTGCAGCACATCCATCAAACCATTCCTGAATGATTTACTCACAGGAATAGCCTTTTGGGCCAAAGTAACATGGCTTACAGACACCTCGTCTATATGCTCAACATTAACGATATAGGAGCGATGAATCCTTAGGAATTTTCCCCTGGGGAGTTTATCGTTCATTTCCTTGAGGGTCATTACCACCAAATACTCTTTATTTTTACAATAAATGCGACAATAATTACGCTCAGCCTCAATGTAAAAAATGTCGTTTACAACAATTTTTACCATTTTCTCATGGTTCCTTATAAAAATAGAGTCGGGTAATACAAAAGCTGATCTCTCATCTAAAGCACCATCCATTTTATTGTTTTCATCAAAAGAAGATGCCTGCAGCTGACTTGCGGCAAGTTCAACGGCACGTTTCAAATCCAAACTACTGCAAGGTTTTGGTATAATGGCATAAGGATGGGTGGCTTTAGCCCTGTTGAAATGGGCGTCATTGATATTGGCTGTAAGATAAATTACTGAAATATCATGCTCCTTCTGCATCAATTCGGCAGTCTGAATACCATCAATACTGCCTTTAAGGTGTATACCCAGTAGTACAATATCGGGTCTGTTTTCGCGTAAGTGCACCAGCGCTTCTTCACCCCGGGGCACAAGACCGGTGACTTCATATCCAAACTCGGATAGTTGAAGGGAGATGTTTGCTCCGATCACCATTTCGTCTTCAACGATCAATATACGTAAAGGGGTTTTCATTGGTCTCAATTTAATTCTTATTTGTGAATGATGAAATTACTACAGTCCGAAGGGCAAGGGATAGGATAAATCGTGCATAGAATTGGAAAAATCGACCATTCTTCTTTTTTTATCCCGACAGATCTGTTGTGACTGGGTGTCTTCTCTCCAACACGTTGGATGCCTGAAACAGAATAGTATCGATGATCATTCCCTCTTCCATGACTACTTGTATGCTACGGGCAAAGCCCACGATCATAATTCCCTTTGATGGATTCCGGGCATATCCCTAACCATTCAACCACTTTTCAAAACTCCGGTTAGGCTCACCCATCGGGTACGACCAGTCGGGTTTCAACCTCAAACCACTTTTCTTTCTCCATATAAAATCAATGGCTTCGACGGCATCTTCCTTATTGTTAATTTTTGTAAGCAGCAGCGTGTTGTCTTCAAGTTCAATATTCCCAATAGTTGAAACAATATTCTGGGCAAGCAACGCATTGAAAATGACCTCGGCCTGGCGCTGATCCCAGGTTGCCCAAACAATACCATATGCGCCTGACAGAAGTGTATCCTCAGCCAAAGAGATATCTATATCCAGGGGCGTTCCCGCCGGTAGTTCCGGTATACTTTTATTGCTGAATAACTTCCATGAAAGCGAGATACCCCGATGGAGAAGGATATCTCCATCGGGATTGAATGTTCCTGTTTTTTTTATCAACTTCATGTTTATGATTTTGAAAGAAGCTATTGGGATTAAATAAAAAGACTTTTATTCTGCCGGAGGGTTATGCGTCAGGTCGGGATCCAGCCTGAACATATAGGACCATGATGCGTCAATTGTTTCACGAAATGCGGCCTGCATCTCATCTCTTTTTTCTTTACCCCTGGCGTTTTCGTAAATGGTCCATACATTATCTCTTTCCACATCCATTTCGGCAAAGTTTGCAAAAGGGGTTGCTACAAAGAAATCAGGAGTGTCTGTACTTCCTCCCATCACAGAATACCAAAAACCACGTGGGGCCCCTTCTACTTTTGCAACTTCATCGGTTACATCTTTTACAACTTCTCTGAATTTTGAAAAACTATTTACCTGCCAGTAGCTTACCCAAAGAACAGGATCAGGGTTTGGGTAGGTATAACTGTATTCGGGGATGAATCTGGCATAGTTTGTTTCGGCTGATTCAACGTGAGGGTTTATCAGATCGCGGGCAATATCACGGCATTTCATGCCAGACTCATCTGATTCATCCATTTCTGCCCAACTGTCCATGGCTGAAGTCAAGGCATACAAGTTCCCTTCACCATTGACTCTTCTCCACATATTCCATGTCCATTCTCCTTCATTTTCGAGATAGCAGGCTTTCCAGGACTTTACCCCTTCGCGAAACTGATTGTTATGACCGGGCTTAATAGTAAACTCTGTCATTGACAGGATGAATCCTCTTTCGGTTTCCTGTGCTTCAACACCTTTGCTGAATAGTGTTGATACGGCAATAAATAATAATGCAGTTAACAAATTTGTTGTTTGTACTCTGAGTGTTCTCATAATGATTCTGATTAAATAAAGCCTACTCTTTGATTAAGGATTTTCGGCATGCTCCTCAAAAGCAATAATGCTGTCCGAAAGTACTTTGTGAAAAGGGGAAACAGGTAGGATTATTTGTGCAAATCGTTGGACTTTTCTAACACCGGATCGACAGAAACTTTGCATAAGAGATTGGCAGGTTGCTTGCCGGAGAAAGACCAGGGAGTTGTAACGGGCAATTGGGCTAGATCGATTATCAACGGGTTTGTTGAGAATATTCCGACGGACTGCAACCAAATTGTTTTTTGAATGCACGGGAAAAATACGAATTGTCAGTAAACCCGACTTTATAGCAGATCTCTGATACCGATCCGGCTTTTTGCGCCAGCAGGTCCGCTGCTCTTTGAAGACGGAGAGAGCCGATCAACTGACCGGGGGATTGGTCAATCAGCGCTTTGAGTTTACGGTTGAGTTGCGAAATGCTCATATTTGCATGCTCTGCAAGGCGTTCAACCGAAAATTGGTCATCTTCGAAATGTGTCTCGATGGTTTTTACGATTTTCTCCAGGAATGCCTGATCGGCAGAAACAGACGAAACCTCTGAAGGCCTTATCACTGTGGCTTTGCTGAAACGCTTGCGAAGCAGTATGCGCTGGTGGATCAGGTTTTTAACATTTGCGGTAAGCTCTCTTGCATTGAAAGGCTTGGTAAGGTAGATATCCACACCCGTTTCCAGCCCGTCAATTTTATCATCAATCCCCGCCCGTGCCGTCAACATGATGATGGGGATATGGCTGGTTTTTTCATCTGACCTGATGGCTTTGCTGAACTGATAGCCATCCATCCTGGGCATCATCACATCGGAAATGATAAGGTCGGGGATAACATTCTGAGCCAGCTTTACCCCTTCTTCCCCATTGCCGGCCTCGGCTACCTGGTAAAAATCCTCAAGTTGTTCGCGGATATATGACCTGACATCGGGGTTGTCTTCTACCACCAATACCGTTTCTTGATTTTTGCCCTTTCCCTCCAAAGAAGCTTGTGCAGAGGATAACTCTTCAGCAGATTCGGGATTCATTTCCAACCTTTCTGTAAGGTGGTTATTTTCGTTGCTTTTTTCCTCAACATCTTCTATGGCAGATTCATTAGGGTCCAGGGGAAGTGAGACAGCAAATTCGCTTCCAACACCCTCTATACTGGTTGCTTTAATTTCTCCATTGTGCAGAAGCACAAGTTCCCTGGTAAGTGCCAGCCCAATTCCTGTACCCTCATAATCGCGGGTGCTGGATGTATCGACCTGGTAAAAACGGTCGAAAATATGTTCTATCCGGTCTGCCGGAATTCCGATCCCTGTATCTTTTACAATGATAACCACCTCACGGTCTTGTTTTATGTCAACAGAAACGATGATCCTGCCATTCTCCGGGGTAAATTTCAATGCATTGGATACAAGATTGTAAAACACCTTTTCCATTTTATCGGGATCGAAAGAAACGGGTAAATGCTCTGCTTCTGATTCAAAGATCAGTTTAATTTTTTTACCGTAAGCCAGGGATTCAAATGAGAAGAAAAGACTTTTCAGGAAGGAGACAATGTTTTGTCTGGATGCTGCAAGTTCCATGCTACCGGCTTCGAGTTTGGATAAATCAAGCAACTCATTGATGAGTGTCAGCAGCAATTTTGCATTGCGGTTGGCCACCTGAAGTTTACCTTTTTCTTTTATTTCGATACCAGAAGCCATCACGCTTTCAATCTGTCCTAAGATTAAAGTAAGCGGTGTGCGGAACTCATGGGAAATATTGGCGAAAAAGTGTGATTTGAGTTGATCTAAATTGCGGAGCGAATCTGTGGTCACTTTCTCAAGCTTCAATTGGTTGCGAAGCATAATTCTGTTCATTTCATAGCGCCTGATCCCCAAAATTGCAAACGAAAACAGCATCATATACAATACAAACGCCCACCATGTAAACCACCAGGGCGCCAGCACTTTGAAACTATAACTGGTGGGTTCGCTCCAAACCCCGTCAGGACTTTTGGCACGTACCTTAAAAGTGTAATTTCCCTGGCTCAGGTTGCTGTATTCAACCGAAGTTTTGGTGCCTGGGGGGCTCCATTGCTCTTCGCTGCCTTCGAGCATAAACTGGTACTCAACCATAAATGGCCGGGATGTTTCAATGGCTACAAAGTCAAATCCAATGGTTTTGTGTATATAGGGCAAGACAGGATTTTGAGGAATGGCAGTAAAAGAGCTAATGTGGTCGAAGTCAATTTTCCTGAATTTTTGGATCATCGAATCGCGTTCATTCTCTGTAAGACGTTTGCCAAAAACATTCAATTCGTTATTTACAAAGGCCGGGATCCTTTGTGGCGATCGAAACTCCCCGCCCAGCGCAGATCTTGCCCGCAGCAGACTATGCCAGCTGATGCGTTCATGGTTTATGTCTACTCTTTCAATAACCACTTGCAGTGCATGGGTATTTCTGCTTATTTCTCTATAATCAAACCGCACCAGTTTATCACCTGTTCCTGCCCAGATATAACCCTCATTGTCAATAAACATACTGTAGTTGTTGCTGACATCTTTAATGGGATAGCCTGTTTTCTGGTTGAAGTGTTCAACCCCATTTTTTGCGATTTGACCGGGGTTAGCATTAATTCCGCCTTTGAGCACTGTAAAACCATTACTTGTGCCAACGATAATGTTGCCATTGTCATCTTCAATTATTTCATAAATCACATCATTGGGAAGGCCATGTGATGTGTTATAGTTTTTGAAAATGTTTTGATTGATTTGTGAAGCGTCGACCTCATCAAGCATTTTTATCCATTCTTTTCTAATGATGGATATACCACCGCCCCAGCTTCCTATAAGCAGGTTGCCCTTATTATCTTCGGTTACGATGGATAACTTATTTTCCGGAAGCCCCTGTGCTGTTGTAAAGTTGATGAAAATTTCGCCGTCGAACCTGCTTAATCCACCCCTTGTTGCAAACCATATGGCACCTGTCTTGTCTTCGTGGATGTTCCAAACGGTATTATGCACAAGCCCCTGTTCTGTGGTATAATTGTAAAACGACTTGCCGTCAAACCTGCTTAATCCGCCTTCGTAGGTCCCAAACCAGATGTTCCCCCGGCTATCTTCTTTAAGGCTTGTTACGCTGCTTGTAATCAGGCCATGTGCGGTGTTCCAGCTGGTGATTGTTTCACTGTCAAATTTATTTAAGCCATAGCCGGAACCAAACCACAGGTTGCCGTCCTTATCAAACATCATATTCATGACATTGCCCAATGAAAAACCCTGGGCAGCAGAGAAATTGAAGATGGTTCCGGTTTTCTTGTTTTCCTGGTCTTTGGTAAACTTTGTAAGTCCCCCTTCTTCCGCCCCGATCCATATGTTGCCGTTTTGATCTTCTGTTGCCGAATAAACTGTTTTACCCGGAAGACCCTGGAGTGCAGCATACTCAATGGTACTACCGTCATTTAATCTGCTTAATCCATGACCCTTGGTGCCAAACCAAATGCTGCCCGACTGATCCTCCACCAGGCAGACAATATTGTTGCTTGCCAACCCTTGTTCAGTTGTATAGTTAATGAATAAGGAATCCCGGATTAAGAATTGAGAAACACCTTCCCCCGATCCCAACCAGATGTTGCCGACCCTGTCTTCCAGGATGCCTGTAATGGAATTGCTTATGAGCCCCTCAGCCTTTGTATAAGTTGTTGCAGCAGAAGGGCCCATTTGCACGTTATTGGGATCAAACCTTACTGCGCCTTTGCTGGTTCCGAACCAGAGCATACCATCGCGGTCTTCCAAAATGCTATACACAATTTCATTCTCCAGGCCGGTTATTTCAGAATAATCATAAAATAGACTTTCTCCCTGTTTGCCTGCAGCGGGGTTTAATTTGAATACACCTCTTCTTCCAGCCATCCACAGATAGTTATTACGGTCTTCAATTATGCTGCCTGCGTAGTTGCCGGTAATATCCTGTTTATCTTCATAATGGATAAAATGACCACTATTGCTGCCATTCTGATCCGGTTCGAAACGGCTCAAACCGCCCCAGGTAGCAGCCCAGATATTCCCATTTTTATCTTCAATGATTTTATTGATATGGTTGCCGGGGAGCCCATGCTCAGTGGTGAAATTTTCGAAATAAACACCATTGTATTTGCTAACTCCCCCATAAGTGCTGAACCAGATATTTCCACCGCTGTCTTCGGTAATGCCTTCTATGAGGTTGTGTATCAGGCCATGGGATGAGTTGTAATTTTTAAATGTTTTTCCATTATACTTGCTTACTCCATTTCCAAAAGTGCCAAACCAAAGATTACCGGCTTTGTCCACAAAACCACTTAAAATACTGCTAAGAGCCAAGCCATCTTCGGTATTGAAGTTTTGCATGGTTATGAAAAAATCAGCCGGTATTTTAACAGGTGGTGGTTTTGTTGTTAAGTCTAGAATTTCTGGGGGCGGTTTGTCTCCCAGATAGTGAATGGCAGGCTTGCCGGCTTTTATAACCATCGGCGACTCTATGGTTTGGGCCGGAGTGAAAATACGCTGATTTAAGGGTTTATTGTCTGGCTTGCAGCCAAAAAGAGCAACGATCAAAATTCCTACCCCTATAAGCAAGTGTATTTTTCGGTAATTCCTCATTCTTCATCGCCCGTATTAAACGCCTTTTTAATTTATGTGGAACAACATAAGTGCTTTTTAGTTTCGGAACTGCACGCTTTTTCTGATTTATACAACTCATAATTCCAAAACCATGCATACAGGGGATTTATCTCCTAACCAGCCTGCTCCAACCCTATGGTTTACGGCCCAACTTCCAGCTCACGCAAAACCTTTGCTATTTCAGAGCTATCCCAGTACCCATGCTCCTCAACTATTTTACCGTTTTCGAATCTGGCAGTAACATGCACCGGTATATGGAATTTTTGTCCATTGGCCCTCAATACCGCCGACCACAAGCCCCAGAAGTTGACCCAGATCTCACCCTCATCGGTAACAATCATTTCAAAAAAATCCTCACCTGCCACATAATGGATATCTGAAAACATTTCATGCTCTTGCTTCCAGGTAGTAATTACCGAATCGAGAGAAATCTCGTTTGCGGGGGGTGCATTATTCCTGAATGTTGCCGAATCTGTAAATTGTTGTCTGTATTGCTCCCAGTCTTGCGCCAGGTAATGCTTTACTGATAATTTAAAAGCATCCAGTTCAGGAGATGTTGAGGCATATCGTATGGGTTGGTTTGAATTGCATGCGGCAAAAAACAGGATTACCAGAACGAGAAGTGTAAGTTTTTTCATGCCTTAGAATATTTAGTTGTGTTGTATAATTGAAACGAATTAAACCATACTTGCCAGATGTTGTCTGAAGCAGTAATTATCCTCCCCTAATACCCAATATGATTAAATATTGCTCAGAAACGGGTACTTTCAAAATGGATTAGGATGAATGAGCGGTTTTCTTGTGCGAAATGCAAGTTTGATTGCCCCGAATGGGATATGACCAGGATTAAGATATTGGTAAAAAAGAACTTGGCTCCCGGGTGCGACAAGGGTCAGAAAATACTGTAATCGCTCAAAAAAACCTGGCAAATCAAGCATTACGATTTGCCAGGCAACAAACTTGAAGAAAATACATTTTCCCCGAAGTTGGATAGAATAAAGAGTGAATGTTCACTATTTAACATTTTTATAATTCATAAACCAGCTCTCACTGTAGAAACCCTGCTCCTTATCAGGATTGCCATTTGCGTCTTTTTCTTCCGGCTCCAAATAGGGCACCATAACTGCATCTCCCGGTTTCCAGTCTGCAGGCAACATAACCCTGGCATCGTTATAGTTGGCCTGCAATGCTAAAAGTGTCCTTTGCATTTCATCAATGCTTCTTCCTACTTCGTTAGGATAGAAATAAAAAGCCCTTACCGTGTTTTCGGGATCAATAAAAAATACCCCACGAATGCTTTCCCCCACATCAGCGCGGGAATCGAGCATACCAAAACTGTTTACTATCGCGTATGTTGGATCTTCAACCAGAGGAAACTCTATTTCTACTTTCTCTCTTCCCTTAAAACTAATCTCTTCCAGGGCAGCTTTCCAGTCACGATGCGAAATCAATCTATCAGTAGAAACAACAATGATCTGTGCATTCATTTCTTTGAACTTATCATGATGATAGGCCAATTCAAGAATCTCAGATGAACATACAGGAGTATAATTACGAGGATGGGCAAATACGATTTTCCATTTACGCCCAAAATCCTCGGGGAAAGATATCTGGCCGTTGGTAGAATTGGCCTTGAATGAGGGTGCTTCCGATCCAATTAATGGGATCCTTTCATTTACTTGCGCTTGTACCAGGGAAACATTCAATAACAGAAATGCTATCCCGGCGATGATCATCATTTTTTTCATAGCTTAATTTTTTTCGTTTGTAATGCTTGAGAACTTTAGAATCTTTTTGTTTCGATTCCACATCAAAGTAAAGCTATCTTTCATCCAAAATAAAACGACTTAGGACGGAATGAGGTAATGATTGTCCGGATGAGGGGTTAGAGTTACCCGCAACTGTATTTAAAGAAAAAAGATGCCAATGGCCCAGGATACAAGGTGCTGAAAGATAAATTATAAAACTTAAGGTCACTCCGGAAAACAGGCCAAAGGCTACCTGTGTAAGCTGCATCAAAATGAATTAATACGATTTTGGGGGGCGATTTTTTTTGGCATCAGAAATAATACTTTGGGGAGCAAACTCAAAGTTAAGTCTTGAGAAATGTTATCTGGGAATTGGGGTATAACCTTCAAATTGTATGCAGCACTTTCAATAATCCATCTCTGTAGGATTTACCCAAAGGAATAGCTTTTTTTGCCACGGCAACATGGCTTAGAGCCACTTCATCCACATGCTCTACGTTGATAATATAAGATCGATGCACGCGCACAAAATGCCCCTGGGGGAGTTTATCACCTATATCTTTCAGAGACATAACCAGCAGATACTCTTTGTCTTTTGAATAGATGCGGCAATAATTACGTTCGGCTTCAATATAGTAAATGTCTTTTACGATTATTTTCACCATCTTATCATGGTTTCTCACGTAAATCGAGTCGGTTAAAACAAATGAAGACTTAACTTTTGTTGAAGCACTTTTTTTAACCTGGGAATTTTCAGAAGCAGAAAATGTTTCCAACCAGCTGGCAGTAAGCTCAATGGCCCGTTTAAGATCGATATTTTTGTAGGGTTTCGATATAAACGCATGAGGATGGGTGGCTTTGGCCTGGTTAAAATGTGCATCATCCGAATTGGCTGTAAGATAAATCACAGGAATATCGTACTCTTTCTGCATCATTTCTGCCGTTTGTATCCCGTCAATTTTTCCTTTGAGATTGATATCCAACAATACAATATCAGGCTGATTTTCCCTCACATGCACCAGTGCTTCCTCTCCTCTTGGTATGATGCCGGTAACTTCATATCCAAATTTGGATAATTGTATGGAAATGTTGGCTCCAATTACCATTTCATCTTCAACAATCAATATGCGCAAAGGGTTTCCCATATTTATGCTGCTTTCGTTATTCTGAACGTGAATCTTGTTGAAGTCCCATTTTCTGTAGCTTCGCTCATCTCTCCATTGAGCTGTCGCGTTAGCAAGTCAATAAGCTGAGAGCCAAAACCCGTTCCCAGAGATCGCTGGCCGTTGATTTTTCCCACTCCATTGTCTGAAAATATGAGGGTAAGCAAACCGGCATCGGATTGAGTTAAGCTGATTTTGACCTCTCCTTGAGCATTTTCAGGGAAAGCATATTTAATCGAATTGGTCAGTAGCTCATTGACAATCAAGCCGATGGGCACAGCTGTATCAATATCCAGGATAAGGGTTTCCATGACACATTCAATTTTTACTTTATCCTCCGCATCAAAGGCATCAAGAATCCCCTCAATTAAATTGACTAAATAATCTTTCATTTCGATGCACCCCAGGTTCTCTCCCTGGAAAAGCTTCTGGTGAATAATGCCCATGGATTGCACCCTGTTCTGGCTGTCCAACATGGCATCTTTAGATGTAGAATCTTCCATATGAACTGATTGCAGGGCCATAAGACTTTTCACTATCTCCAGGTTGTTTTTTACCCGGTGATGGATCTCTTTCATCAGCAGTTCATTTTGCCGGTTTCTTGCATTCAGTTGCTGGTTTAAAAACTGAAGAGCTTTCCTCTTTCGCCAGATAGAGCGCATACTAATGATCATCCCCAGCAAACTAATGATCAGCATTCCGGCAATGCTTATATAAAGCATTTGCACCTTGCGCTGCTGAGCTATGCGCGCCTCTTGCCGTGATATCGTTTCCTGCTTTTTTTTCGTTTCATATTTTACAAGCAACTCCGACTCAAGCCTTTCGGTAGACGACCGCAGAAAGTCGGCATAGGCTTCTGCATACAATTTATTATACCTGAGAGCCTGTTCAAACTGCCCTAGTTTTTCATAACTGTTGGCAACGTGCATATAATTTTCCCACAAATTTTTGGTGTTGCCTGTCTTTTCCATGATCTCAATGGCTTTCAACGTATAGGGTATTGCTTGCTCGTATTGCTCCTGCAAGGTATAAACATGACCTATATTGGCCAATGACACCAGGCTGTACCGGGTAAGTTCTATTTTTTCTGATTTTTTCAGATTAGCGTTGTAATCTGCCAAAGCATCATCAAACCGATCCAGGTATTTCAAAATATTTCCCCTCCAATTGATACAAGCCATGTAAGGCAAGCCGGTTTCTCCCATTTTCTCATAAATGTCAATGGCCTGATTGATCATCTGTAATGCATTTTCGATTTCACCATCAATAAACAGTAAATTGGCCGATTTACGCCGGTAAGAAATGGCCAGGTCTCCGGGTATATTCAATTGGGTCTGAATCGCAATGGCTCTATCGCAATATTCATTGCCTTCTTCAAATTTGTATTGCGAATAAAGCAGATCACATAATCCAGAAAAACAAAGAGCTATACCTCTCTGATTATCTGTTTCCTGGTAAATTTCCAGTGCTTTGAAAACCACAATCATTGCCTCTGCATAATCAGCTTTAGAGCTGAGATAATTTGAAAGTTCCAGGTAGTTCTGAGCAAGAATCTCATTTTGTTGGGTATCTTCATAAAACGAGATGGTGAGCTGGAGGTAATACACCGCTGAGTCCATCTTTCCATATAAATTGTGCCAGGTGGCCAGATATTTATGGGTTTGAGCCAGTTTCTCTTTTTCTTCTTCTTTCTGAATCAGCAGCAAACATTCATGCAGCTTTGCATATACCTGTGTGGTATCCCTGGCATTGTTGACTTTTTCACCAATCCATTCCAGAGTCACATCTACGCTATTGTTTCTGATTTGTCCTAGTAATACAGTGTCTGATCTGATTACCGCAAAAAAAACAAGGCATACCAGTATGCCCGCTCTGCAAGTACTCAATAAATATAACAGGTTAATTTTCTTATTGTTATCCAAGCACCTGGCAATAAACACCCCAAGGCAAATCACTCTTCCCATATAGCCATTTTTAGTTACTCCTACTTACAAATATAACTAAATATTTATACGGGTGTTTATTGCCAGGTCATATTAAAACATAAATTAATAGGCTTTTATCGGAATAAACTTCCTTTTACACTGAAGTTACCATCCAGGCTGTGTCAAAAGCCCATTTTATATGAATTTCTACCTAGGTAAAAACCCAAACGTTTTGGAAAGCCACCAATGGAATTTATGTATACCTGTGGGATTGGCAAACTTAAGAATGCATTCGCCGGAAACAGCATGGGGAAATTTTTCCAGCATTTCATCTGTTTTGGGAGTTCCCGACATCTGCTGGATCCAAAGATGGGTAAAGCCCAGTTCAGCAGCCTTTTCTACCAGAACCTCGGTTTGGTCTTTCGGAGTGATCACATACAGGGCTTTTACATCGGCAGGCAAAGCATCAAGGCTGTTGTAAACCGGCTCTCCCCATTGGGTTACGCCACCCTTTGGGTTTACAGGGATTACATTGAAAGATTTATCCCTCAGGGTTTTGTACACTTCGTGTCCAAACTTTTTAGGATCATGAGAATAGCCCGCCATAGCTATTGCAGGCTGCGAAAAAAAAGAATCAATACTGGCTTTTGTAGTTTTCATGACAAATGGAGTTTACATGTTGAAGGGATTGCATTAGACGGTATAAATGTAATACATCATCCAAATGAATGGTAATTATTTTTCAGCGTATTAGTGAAAAAAAACAGCCTTGGCTTACAAATTCTTAAATACCTAATCATTATTCCTTTTGATCAGGTTTCAATACTTTTTCAACAAAGCCGCAAGTCTAATTTTCTTACATTTGACATGGAAGAATAAACGACGGATATCCCAACAGAAATGAACCTTTGAATCGAAATAATGGAAAATAGCACAAAAACAGCCTTATACACCCGCCTGGGCATAATGATGTTTTTTCAGTACATGATCCTGGCCGTCTGGTGGATCCCTCTGGCAGCCTATCTTGCCAATCTTGGCCTTTCGCGTGGTCTTACAGCGCTTATCCTCAGCTCCATGGCATTTGGTTCGGTGGTGGCACCCATAGTGGGCATGCTTGCCGACAGGTACTTCAGGGGGCAGTATGTACTTGCCTTTTCCAATTTTATGGTTGCCATAATGCTTATGCTTGCTGCCATTACAACCAATCCCATAGCCCTTTTCTTACTCCTGTTTGTAGCCATGCTTTTTTATATGCCCACCTGGGCCCTTACCAGCTCCATTGCCATGCATCATATCTCTTCCGATCATTTTGCCCGGGTAAGGGTTTTTGGCTCCATTGGCTGGATCATGGCTGGAATCTTCAGCCTGATCCACTCGGGTTGGCTGGGAAATGATTTCGATGGTACAAATCTGCCTTTTTATTTTGGTGCCGGATTGAGTTTGCTGGCAGCACTGCTCAACCTTACCCTTCCTGATACATTGCCAAAAGCTGCAGCCAAGAAAGCATCCCTGATCGATATTATGGGATTCAGAAGTTTTACCATGCTGCGCGACCGCAGTTTTGCCATTTTTCTCACCATTTTTGTGCTGAGTATGATCCCCTTTACTATGTACTGGTCTTACTTTTCAGAATACCTCTCCGACAGAGGATACCGCTTCATCACCATTACGATGAGTACCGGGCAGCTGCTTGAGATTTTCATTCTGTTGACGGTACCTTTCTTCATCAAACGATTTGGATTGAGAACAACCATGATCTTTGGCATTGTTGCACTTGTGGTTCGCTACATTGCTCTCTATCTTGCGGGTAACGACGCTGACCTGCATTTTGTGCTCATTGGTGCCGGAGTGCATGGGATTATTTTTGGTTATTACCACCTGGGCAGCCAGATCTTCACCGACCGCAAAGCCCCGCCATCACTCAAATCGCAGGCACAAGGGCTGATCTTTTTCATGACGTTTGCTGTAGGATTGCTGGTAGGTAACTTTATTTGTGGATGGATCATTGACATCTACTCTGCAGAAACGCCCCAGGGAACAGAATACCAGTGGGGAACCATCTGGGCCATAACTGCCGGTATGTCGCTGGCTATTCTGGTGCTGTTTCTTGTTGCTTTTAAAAACATCAACTACGAACCCATACCTGAGAAAAAATAAATTTTCCCTGAAGCCCGCGCCAGGCATCACTTTATCAGTTAATTAAGTTTTGACAGGCAAAGCATAGGCTACAGTAAATCCAACATTATTTCCCCTTTTGCTGAATTTCTTTCCTATGGAACCAGGGCTTGGAACCCTGCCCGGGCAGGGGTTGCACCATCAGGGCTTGGCAGGTAAAGCCTGCCCCAGAACGAGTAAATATTTCAACAACATTTCATCCCGTTATAGCTTATCCGGAAGCCTTTCGAAAATTTCATATACTGCCGGACAGGTTTCGGTATTTTTCACACATAGCGACAATATACTTCTTATATTCTTCTGATCGGTATGAGGGTATTCCCGGCATGCTTTGGGCCGCGAAGGATAGATCATGCAGTGGTTGTCTTCCAGAAGGAACGGGCAGGGCATGGTTTTAAACACATGATCCCCGTCTTCATCTATTCTCAAATAGGTTTCGGTAAATACCGTAATTTTCATTCTCAGGTGGCCTGCCATTCGTGATATGTCCGCCTCAGATATCCTGGGGCCAAGGCCACGACAACAATTGGCGCATTCGAGGCAGTCGATGTGAGAAAAAGCTTCCTGATGCAGCTGCCTGAAGAGCTCATCAGCTTTTTGTGGTTTTAGCTTTTTCACTTTTACGGCCCATTGCCTGAAATCACGCTTTTTCCCGTGAGCCCGGGAGAAGAGATTATGCAGCAGTTGACTCATACCACAGAAGATTTCATCATTACCTTGCCGGTTTTTTCTCTGCAAATGTAACTCTTTGCTTTCTGCATGGGGGTGGGAACCGACAAAAAATCAAGTGTTTTTATACTTCGGTATGGCTTTTTATGTCAGATTGCCACATTTTCTCTTTGAAAAAGACATTTCGACAGTGCGGCATAAATTTTGGCCACATGCGCCCCATAAACCAAAAAATGAGATTTATGAAAGGAAATTTTCAAAGTATTATCAACGGATCGGTACCTGTGCTGGTTGATTTTTATGCCGACTGGTGCCAGCCATGCAAAATACAGGCTCCCATTTTGCTGGAATTTGCCAAAGAAGCAGCCGATAAAGTGAAAGTGATAAAAATTGATGTGGATAAGAATCCTGAAGTAGCCATGAAATACCAGATACAGGGTGTACCAACCCTGGCCCTTTTCAAGAATGGGTCAATTGTATGGAGGCAATCAGGTGTGGTGCAAAAACAAGGGCTTTTGCAGGTTGTTAATACTTATACCTGATCTTGCCTCTTCTTAAGATAGCGCAATCCACACACAGGTTCTCACCCTTAAAAACGCACAAAAAAATGGAAAACGGAAAAAGTTCACTCGTATTGGTATCCGATATTTATCCGGATAATATTATCGTATTGCCCCTGGAAAATCGTCCATTGTTTCCGGGATTAACCCTTCCGCTGAGTTTTCCCGGGAAAAAATTGGTTGAATATGCAGAATATGCCATAGAAAACAACAATGGATTCATTGGCACCTCCCTCATTGATAAGATGGACGATAATGATGTGCTCAAATCCAGGCTCCACAAAACCGGTACACTGCTCAAAATTATCAGGATCATCAACAAAACCGATGATATGGTGCATTTCTTTGCCCAGGCAATAACCCGGTTTGAATATGTAAAGTCCACTTCCCGCAAAGGGATTCCCCACTGGCAGGTACAATATGACTATGAAGAAAAAGCAAGCCCGACTGCAGAGCTAAAGGCCTATACCCTGGCTGTTATCAATTCGGTAAAAGAGCTGATCAAGCTCAACCCCATGTTCCAGGAACAGATGAAACTTGCGCTTTCGCAGGTAGGCATGGAAAAACCCGGTTTGCTCATGGACCTGGTCGCTTCCTTTCTCACTGCCGACAGCCTCAAATTGCAGGAAGTGCTGGAAGCCCGCGATCTGTTTGAGAGAAGTGAAAAGCTCATGCTCCTGCTGAAGGAAGAAATTGAGTTAAGTCAACTGCAGAAAGACATTCAGAAGCAGATCGAAGAAAAAGTTTCAAAACACCAGCGTGAGTTTTTTCTGCGTGAGCAGCTCAAAGTGATCAAGAAGGAGCTGGGTCTGGAAAAAGACGACAAATCTACAGAACTGGAAAAACTGGAGAAAAAGATCCAAAAGCTCAAGTTTACCGCCGAGGCCCGTAAAGTTGTTGATGAAGAAATGGATAAACTCAGAACACTGGAAACTGCTTCTGCCGAATACCAGGTGTCGCGAAGCTACCTCAACTGGCTTACCGACCTCCCCTGGGGAATCCATTCACCCGATAATTATGACCTTGCCAAAGCACGCAAAATCCTTGATGCAGATCACTACGGCTTGCAGGATGTAAAAGAAAGAATCCTTGAATTTATCAGCACCATTGCCAAACGGGGGAAGGTTTCGGGCAGTATCGTATGTCTTGTAGGCCCTCCGGGAGTGGGAAAAACTTCTATAGGGAAATCCATTGCCGATGCGCTGGGCCGCAAATTCTACCGTTTTTCGGTAGGGGGAATGCGCGATGAAGCAGAGATAAAAGGACACCGCCGCACCTATATTGGTGCCATGCCCGGTAAACTCATCCAGAGCCTGAAACGTACCGAAGTAGAAAACCCGGTAATTATGCTCGACGAAATCGACAAAATCGGGGCAAGTTTCCAGGGCGACCCTGCAGCGGCCCTGCTCGAGGTGCTCGATCCTGAGCAAAACAGTGCATTCCTGGATCATTACCTCGATGTGCGCTTCGACCTTTCCAACATACTTTTCATTACCACGGCCAACCAGCTCGACACCATCCCACGACCGCTGCTCGATCGTATGGAGATCATCAAGCTTTCAGGATATATCCTGGAAGAAAAGGTGGAAATCGCCAAAAGATTTCTGATCCCCAAACAAAGAAAAGAACATGGTCTTAAGGCAGATGAGATAAACATTACCGATGCGGCACTTGCCAAAATTGCCGACGGCTATGCCCGTGAAGCCGGGGTAAGGAATATGGAGAACCTCATAAGAAAGATCATGCGGAGAGCTACCCTGCTGCAGGCCGAAAAGAAATCTGATAAAATCAATGTAAACCAGAAAAACCTGAAGGACTTCCTTGGCTTACCGGTCTTTTCTCCCGAAGAGCTTTATAAAAAGACCATACCCGGTGTTACCCTGGGTTTGGCCTGGACAGCCATGGGAGGGGCAACACTTTACATCGAGGCCTCAGCAGTGCCTTCCAAGTCTGGCGGGATCAGGCAAACCGGACAGCTGGGCAATGTGATGAAAGAATCGGTAGAGATAGCTTATTCCTACGTGCGCTCCCTGGGAGCCCGGGATAAGAAGCTGCAGGAGTTTTTCGAGAAAAATTTTGTACACCTGCACGTTCCGGCGGGGGCTACCCCAAAGGACGGTCCTTCCGCAGGCATCACCATGGCTCTTGCTCTTTATACCCTTGCCAAAAATAAACCCGCTAAAAAAGCGCTGGCCATGACCGGCGAACTTACCCTCACCGGAAAGGTGCTTCCCATTGGAGGGATTAAGGAAAAAACCATTGCCGCCAGAAGGGTAAAGGTGTTTGAACTTATATTCCCCCAGGAAAACAGGAAGGATTTTGAGGAACTGCCCGACCATTTGAAAGAAGGCATTACACCCCACTTTGTAGACTATTTTGAGGATGTTTTAAAAATTGCCCTGGGGAAATGATTCCCCAGGCATTCATCCCGTTGTTTTTAATAAAAAATAACAGCAATACCCCTGCAATCTGTTTATCTTCGCAATTTTCCGGATTTATCTTCGTTTTTCTTCCACTACTGTTTTTACCCTGAAATAAATCACGGAAAAAGGAACAAACATCCAAACCTTATTCCCGTTTTTATGGTTGAATCTTCATAATTCAATATTTCAGGTAACCCCCACAACGATCAACCACAGAAAACATTTTTAAAATACAACACTTTGCAACCATGAATAAAAACCTTAAAATATTCCTGCCCTTTTTATTTGCCATCGTTTTGGCAGCTGGTGTGTTGCTGGGGCTAAACCTCAATTTTGACAGAAATACAACCGCAGATCAGACAGAAAAAAAATTCTTTTCCATCGGATTTGACAGGTACGATAAGATCAGCGACATTGTCAATTATATCACCGAGTCGTACGTTGACAGTATTGACCGTGAAGAACTTACGCAGGAAACCATTGTAAGCATGCTGAGCAACCTCGACCCTCATTCCTCTTACATCCCGGCTTCTGTATTTCGCGAAATGAATGATCCGCTGATGGGTAGCTTTGAAGGAATTGGTGTCGAATTCAATATGGTTACAGATACAGTGGTGGTAATCAATCCTGTTCCCGGGGGCCCCAGCGAAACTGTTGGCTTGCGGGCAGGCGACCGCATTGTAAAAGTGGAAGGGGAAAATATTGCAGGGGTGGAGATCAACACCCAGGATGTGGTAAAAAAACTCAAAGGCCCAAAAGGTACCAAAGTTACCATAAGTGTATTGCGCCGCGGTGTTGATGAACTCATGGAGTTTACCATAACCCGGGATAAGATTCCCTCCTACAGCCTGGATATTGCCTACATGATCGATGATAAAACAGGCTACATTAAGCTTGGACAGTTTTCTGCCACTACCCACCAGGAGTTTCACCAGTCTATGGAGCGTCTGAAAAGAAACGGCATGGAACAGATGATCCTTGACCTCAGAGGAAATGGGGGCGGTTTCCTGGAAGCAGCGATTCAACTTGCCGACGAACTGCTCAAGCCCGAATCCCTTATCGTTTATACCGATGGCCTCAACCGACCCAAAACGCATGCCTATGCCCGTCGAAACGGCGGCTTCGAAACTCAACCCCTGGTGGTTCTTATCGACGAATGGTCGGCTTCGGCCAGTGAGATCATTGCAGGGGCTGTGCAAGACCACGACCGGGGTTTAATTATAGGACGGAGATCTTTTGGAAAAGGACTGGTGCAGGAACAGGTACAACTGGGCGACGGATCAGCACTAAGACTCACCGTAGCAAGATATTACACCCCTTCGGGAAGAAGCATCCAGAAACCCTACGATAATGGATCAGAGGAATACTACACCGATTTTATGGAACGCATAATTAACGGTGAACTGGAAAACCCTGACAGCATCAAATACGTTGATTCGCTGCGCTACGAAACAGCTTCCGGAAGAGTGGTTTACGGCGGTGGTGGCATCACACCCGATATTTTTATACCCCTGCAAACGGATGAAAGAAGCCCCTATTTTGTAAAAATGGCCAACCAAGGCCTAATTTACCGGTTTGCCTTTGATTATGCCGACAACCACCGCGAGAAAATCAAAAAATATGGCGATGCTGATCAGTTTGTTGATGAATTTTCCGTTTCTCAGGCTACTATGAGAGATTTTATTGCATTTGGAAACGAAAATGACGTTCCTTTCAATGAGGCTGAATTTAACGCTGCAAGAACACTTATCGAATCCCAAATCAAAGCTTACATTGGCCGCAACATATTCGGTAACGAAGGTTTCTATCCCGTTTTAAACCAAAATGATAAAACAGTGAACAAGGCTCTTGAGGTGCTGCATTCGGGAAATCTTGTAAGCTACCTTAGCCCGGCCGAAGAGCAACTTCAATAGTCTTTGCCAGTAATCTTTTGCAGCTCTTCCATGTCTTTGTTATTGTGATTTTGCCGACGAAGTAATTTTTTTTTCCACCAAACCCCGCTATTGCTCCCCCCAGAAGCATGTAATCAAAAAATTCCGATTACATTTGCATAACGTTTACTGCGGGGCTGAATTTGCCAAAACCTTCTACGGCCCAACCTTAGGTTGGGTCGATGCATCTTTCAGCCTGGTTAATTTTGCTTCGTTATGAAACAGCTTCTCACTTTATCCGGCATTTCTACTACCCTTTTGTTCCTTTTCACAATAACATCCCAGGCTCAACTGATGCAGGGAGGTGTCCCTGAAGGATTGAAAAGGGAGGTTCTGAAAGAACAGGTTGAATTTATACAGATAGCCCCGAGGCATTTGGCTCAGTACAAACGGGAAGATCAGTTGACCGACACCATCACAGGAATTCCCTGGAGGTTTGGTGAAAATATTGAAGTGAACCTGACTCCCCAAAACAGTGGCACCCAACTTTCTTTGAGTGAAGGGAGAAAACTTTGGCAAACCGCCATTTACAGCCCGGGCGCCATCAGCCTCAATCTGGTGTTTCATCCTTACAGGGTGCCCCCCGGAGCTAGGCTGTTTGTCTATACTCCCGATGGAAAGCAGATCCTGGGAGCCTTTGATCACCGCAACAACCAGGATGACGGCTTTTTTGCCACCAGCCTGGTATTTTCCGATTCTGTTATCATTGAGTACTCCGAACCTTCCAATGCTGCTTTTACCGGAGAGGTCGGTATTGCTTCGGTAACCCACGGCTATCGCCACCCAAAAATATTTACCGAAAAGGCATTTGGCGATGCAGGCCTTTGCAACGTAAACGTGGCCTGCGATGTTGCAGCCCCCTATGCCGATCAGATCCGTTCGGTGGCATTGCTGCTGGTGGGAAGCACATCGTTTTGCACAGGCGCTCTCATCAATAATTCCAATAATGACGGCACTCCCTATATCCTTTCCGCAAATCATTGCTATCGCGATCCGGCTACCGTTGTGTTCTGGTTCAACTGGGAAAGTGAAAACTGCGCAAATCCTGATTTCCCCCCCGCACATCAGGCCCTCTCAGGGGCAGTACAAAGAGCACGATGGGCCTACAGCAACTTTAGCAAAAAAGGCTCTGATTTCTGGCTGATGGAAATGAACCATCTGCCCCCCTATGAATACAATCTTTTCTACTCCGGATGGAACCGAACAGAAGATCCCCTTACTATTGATTCTGTTGTGGGGATACACCATCCCCGGGGTGATGTCAAAAAGTTTTCATGGTCTACCGATAGTTTGCAGATTTGGGGATATGGAAGCAACAACGACTCACTGCAAACACATTGGAGGGTAAGATCCTGGGATGCCGGCACTACCACCGAAGGGGGCTCCTCGGGCTCTCCCTTAATGGATCACCAGGGAAGAATTATAGGGCAGTTGCATGGTGGTGAGGCGGCATGTGGCAATACCCTGCCCGATTGGTATGGCAGGTTCTCCGTATCGTGGGACGGTGACAATATTCCTACACGTCAACTCAGACCCTGGCTTGATCCGGGCAATCTAAATCCCGTGGCCATTGATGGGTATCAGCCCGTTTACTATATGATTGAAAGTTCCATAAACCCCAATGGTGGTGGAACCATTGATCCTTCATTTTATGTAATGGAAAACCGCAGTCATACTTTCCATATCGTTCCCCAGGTAAACTGGTTGATTGAAGATGTGCTGGTGAATGGGATAAGTGTGGGCGCCGTTGAATCCTATACCTTTGTTGATGTTACCTCAGAAAACACCATCCAGGCATTTTTTACCCCCATTACCTACACCATCACCGCCACGGCAGGTGAAAACGGCACCATCGACCCGCAGGGAGAAACAGTGGTGGAACATGGTTCTTCCCTTTCCTTTGCCATAACGCCCAATGAAGGTTTCCAGGTAGAGGATGTGCTGGTGGATGGCGTAAGCGTAGGGGCTGTTACAGCATACACTTTTGAAAACATTGCAGCCGATCATGCCATCCATGCTGCTTTTACCCCCATTACCTACACCATCACCGCCACGGCAGGTGAAAACGGCACCATCGACCCGCAGGGAGAAACAGTGGTGGAACATGGTTCTTCCCTTTCCTTTGCCATAACGCCCA
>CAYVQC010000061.1:0-23006 GCA_964453995.1 uncultured Bacteroidales bacterium
AAAGGATGAAATAAGAAACCCCTGATCATGGATCGGGGGCCTTCTCAGTTGACCGACTAGGATTCGAACCTAGACAGGCAGAACCAAAATCTGCAGTGCTACCGTTACACCATCGGTCATTGTTTTGTTAACGGACTGCAAAAGTATAAAAAAAATATTTCTGCCACAATTTTTTTCAAAAAATCTTCTCAATATTTTGCGCTTCTTTACCAGCAGGCATTTGCAGGGCACCACTTAACCGAAAATGCAGGATCATTGGAAGCAAATCTGCCCGCAAAAGAAGCAAAAAGTTCTTTGCGGGCAGATAAGTATTATGCTTTTGCATGTAAAATTCTGGTGTACAGATTGCACCGGGGGAAAAGGTTATTCA
This sequence comes from uncultured Bacteroidales bacterium, assembly GCA_964453995.1. Classification (GTDB taxonomy): domain Bacteria; phylum Bacteroidota; class Bacteroidia; order Bacteroidales; family UBA7960; genus SKVR01. The sequence continues at coordinate 371 of CAYVQC010000061.1, forward strand.
CTTTCCTCACCTTTTTTTCTCCATTTTACATCGTAGTAGCCTGGGCGTTCTTCCACAGCCTGGCGCAGGAATTCTTCGGGATAACCAACAGCTTCGGGCCAGGGACGCAATGCATCCTTTGTACGGATATAACGGTCGTTGTACTTGGAGAAAATATGATACCCCAATTCGCGCCATCTCTCCACGGTATATTCGGCGTTGTTTACGCTGAAATCGGTAAGATATTCGTACATCATCTCACGGTCGGTGTTGTAAAGGGCCTGTGCTGCTACATCCACTGCCTGGGTCATGGTGTAGGAACGCTTCTCCACTTCCTGCTGCACTTCCTTGATATCTTCAATCACGTAGCTATACAATCCATAAGCGTAGTTGGCCACAAGGTTAAACACCCAAAAAGCAGAATCCCAGTCAAAGTCTACAACGTTACCGGTAGTGAGCGATACGGGTGCTTTCTGTGATCCGACATAAATAGGCATGTAAGCATTGGAATAGGTGTCATCAACGCCATACCAGAATATTCCACCAATGGGATCGGGTAACCAGTTTCTTGATTGGGAAACGAAAGAGAATCCGGTTTGTGGTTGAGATATGGTACGTGGCCAGGCATATTTCTGACCATCGAGTTCAAAATAAATGGGACGCCAGCGGTAAGGATTGTTGAAAGGTCCTGCAGAGAAACCTTCTGCAGTATAATACGGTGAATCGTGGAAATGATCACGCACCAGGCCGATCATATCCTGAACGGAGATTTTCTTTTCTGGCTTTACAAAAAGTGGGTAAGGCTCAGCACCTTCCACACAGCGCCAGTATTCGGGATTGAATTCCTGCTCAGGTGCAGCTCTTCTGAATATGCTCCATACCCGGCCTTCGCACAACAAGAGCGATTCGCAGTCAAGAGGATTGTAAACGTCTACAAAGCTGAATTCCTCCCTGGGTTGGTCAGCTCCAAACCATCCCATTTCCACGGCAAAGCTCACCAGGTCGTCAGACCACATCCAATTTTCGGTATCGTTCCAGTCAATCTGCCTGATACGGGCCTGGTTGGCGTGGGCTGCAATATATCCATCGGGTACACGTGCGGCCACCCATACAGCACCCTGGCCATGCTCACCTTTGCCAATAAACTCAAGGATCCAGGCTTCGTTTTTATCAGCAATGGAAAAAGACTCGCCAGTACTGTTGTAGCCAAACTCTTCCACCAGGCCGGTCATCACCTCAATTGCTTCACGCGCTGTGCGCGAGCGCTGCAGGCCGATGTACATCATGGCACCGTAATCGATAAAGCCGTTGGGGGTATGCAGCTCAGAACGTCCGGTAAAGGTGGTTTCCCCTATGGCTACCTGGTGTTCGTTCATGTTGCCTATTACGCGATAGGTCCTTTCAACCTGGGGAATCCGTCCCAGTAAATGACCATAGTGCCAGCAGATGATATCAATGGAATCACCAGGCTCATGGGTACCACCGGGGTAATAATACAGGGGGTCCATAAAGCCAGCCGCATCAGCCAGATAGCTGATCATAACACTGCCATCGGCACTTGCACCGGCAGACACCAAAACATTGGTACAGGCTTCTGTGCGTGGAGCCATCCATAACAACAGGACAGCAAAGATTGCAAAACTGAACAAATGATCTTTTTTCATGAATTAATAAGGTTTTTGAGTTATGATATATAATTTTCTTTGATTCCGGATTTTATATTTTTGGGCTTACAGTGCCATTTGCAATTGCTTATGGTTTTATCCATGCAATGCAGATGGTGCAGGTACCTGTTGGCCCTTGATTATTCTATTGGATAGGTTCACCCGCTTTACGCCATTTCACTTCCAGGGCACCCGGGTTTTCTTCCACAGCCTTCCTTTTAAACCATTCGGGATATCCAAAGCCGGTAGTGGAAGGACGCAGGATATCCTCATTGCGGATATACCGGTCATTATATTTGGTGAAAATCTCACCTCCCAGATTCCTCCAGCGATCTACTACATATTCGGCATTATTCACACTAAAATCAGTAAGATACTCCCGCATCAATTCCCTGTCAGTTTCATAGAGAGTAAGAGCGGCCTTGTCTGCTGCTGCACTGAGCGCTATGGCCCTGTTTTCAAGTGCCACCTGCTCTTTTTGAATATCTTCAATCACTACTCCATAGATTTCATAAGCATAATTGGCCAGCAGGTCAAACGTCCAGAAGGCTGATTCCCAATCGAAACGAATGGGATTAGCAATGGTAAGAGGTTTTGGTGGCCTGTTCATGGCAAGGTACAGAGGCATAAAAACATTGGTATGGTTGTCATCTACGCTGTACCAGCAGATACCGCCAATTTCGTCGGGCATCCAATTGCGTGCCTGTGTAACGAAGGAGAAGGCAGTTTGTGGCTGCGAGATTGGTCGTTCCCATGAATATTGTGTATCGTCACCTTCAAGCTCAAAAATAACCGGGCGCCAGCGATAGGGGTTGTTGTAGGGGCCGGCAGCAATACCTTCACCTGTAAAATAAGGGGTTCCGTGAAAGTGGTCACGGATAAGGCCGATCATAGCTTCCACAGTGATTTTCTCATCAGGTTTAATAAAGAGAGGATATGGGTCTGCACCTTCAACGCAACGCCAATAGTCGGCAGAATATTCCTGAGAAGGAGCAGCCCTGTTATAGATGCTCCAAACACGGCTTTCGCAGAGCAATAGTGATCGCGGTGTAACCGGACTGTAGGCCTCCTGGAAGTTAAAATTCTTCTTCCGTCCTTTGAACCAGCCCATTTCTTTGGCAAAATCCACTACATCTTCAGCCCACATCCAGTTATCTGTATCTTTCCAGTTAACCTCGCGAATGCGCGACTGGTTGGCATGGGCAGCAATATATCCTTCAGGCACACGTGCAGCAACCCACACAGCACCCTTGCCATGCTTTCCTTTGCCTATAAAATCCATGATCCATACTTCATCCTTGTCGGCAACAGAAAAGGTCTCACCGGTATCGCGATAACCGTAGGTATAGGCAAGATCATTCATGATGCGGATGGCCTCCCGGGCGCTGGAAGCCCTTTGCAGGGTGATCCAGATCAGGTTGCCATAATCGAAAACCCCTTCGCCACCATGAAGGTCGGACCGACCTGTAAAGGTAGTTTCGGTAATCGATACCTGCCGTTCGTTCATATTGCCTACCACCTTAAAGGTTTGGGGTACCTGGGCGATCCGGCCGAGAAAATCTCCGTCACGAAATCCAAAAAGATCCAGCGAATCTCCCTCGGCATAATTGCCACCCTCATAAAAATACAGGGGCTGGGCAAATCCTGCCACATCATAGGTCCAGCTGGTCATTACACTCCCATCGGCACTGGCACCGCGGCTTACAAGCACATTGGTGCAGGCATTCGATACCGACAGGCCAGCCAGGAAAACAGCCATAAAGGACAAAAGCAAATGTAAAAAAGCGTTTCTAATCATGTTGTGTATGTTTTGATGATCATATGTTTAGACTTACAAAAATAACATTTTGAACCAATCACAGACCTGCAGCAAAGCCCGTTTCCCTGTGATGTAGAGCGTTTTTTCTGCCAAAGTGCAATTACACATCCTCAAAGGATTAATTTTCGCATCCAAAAAATCTTTTTATTGTGAAAAAATCATTAGGTTTGTTTCTTCATACCATCTTCTAAAAAGCCTGTTACCATGAAACAAATACCCATTTTATTCTACGCATTGGTGTTCTTTTTCACAGCCTGCCATAACAACCCCAAAAACACAGAAGAAAAAAAGCAGGAGGTTGCCCCCACGCAAGCTTTTATGGAAAACCTTTCTGCATTGTGCAACACTCAGTTAAGGGGAACCATACAGGTGCATCCCCAGCCAGAGCTTATAGGTACTGCTGTGGAGTTCGAATTTGAAGAATGCCCTGAAGATGAGGTCAGGATCCTGGTAGAAATGCCTGGCAAAGAAAGAACCATCATCATCTTAACCCTGCTGGATGATGAAATTTTGCTCAAACATGATGTGAGGACTGCAGATATGCTGCCTGCCCCCCTGACTATGTATGGTGGTTTTTCTAAAGAAACAGGCACCGCAAGAAAGCAATTCTTCCCCATACATAACTTCGGACGCGAAATGTGGCCGGGGTTTGAAGCCTACGCCTGGGAAATATCCTTCAATGCCGATGGGGAATTGGAATATAAGGAAATAAACGAAGAGATGATCCTGAAGCACTACATTTTCGAAGTGCCCAACCCACAGGAAAACGAATTAAGCGAAGGTGATGACCGATAAACCCAAATACCACAAAACAAGGAAGTTCCTCAAGCTGCCCCACCTTAGCGGAAACAGGGAAGAGTTGAAGAACTTTATCAGGGAGAATCTCATCTACCCTGCTGAAGCAGCAGAAGCAAAGGTACAGGGCGACGTGATTGTAAAGTTCAAGATCAGGGATACAGGCGAAGTGTTTGACCCAGAAATCCAGAAAGGTATAGGATATGGTTGCGATGAGGAAGCTATAAGATTGGTGAAAATGCTGCGTTATGATCCGGTAAAAAACCGTGGTGCCAGGGTAACTGCCACCAACAAAGTGAAGATACCCTTCAGACTTCCCCGCGAAAAAAAATCCACTCCCGTAAATATTGTCTATACAACCACTCCAAAGTCAAAGCCTGGCATCGGGAAAAGCGAGAAACCCGATGAGCAAAATAAAAAGAAAAGTTATACTTATACCATTACTCTTACAACGGGTCCGGCAAAGGGATGATGTACTTGCAAAAAATGCGTAACTTCACAGTATGAAACCCGAAAAACCCCTGATCAGGCAGATTGGCTCTTGGCCCTGCCTTGAGAAAGGTGAAAACGTTTACCCAATTAACATCCGAGAAAATGAATCCCAACACAATACGTATTACCAAGCAATTCCGTTTTGAAGCTGCTCATGCCCTATGGGGTTATGATGGGGCCTGCCAGAACATACACGGTCACAGCTACATTCTTTATGTAACCTTGAAAGGAAGGCCTCGCGAAGACCAGGCTCACCCAAAATTTGGCATGGTGATGGACTTCTCCATACTCAAAAAGATCGTAAATGAGCAGGTGGTGGATGTATTTGACCATGCCCTTATGGTACGAAAAGAGACTCCCCATGAAGATCTGGCCAATTCTTCGAAGCTTGTGGGAAAAGTTCTTGCTCTTGATTACCAGCCTACCTGCGAAAATATGGTTGTAGATTTTGCCCGGCGCATATCAGATCAGCTTCCCGCGGAAATCACCCTGCACAGCCTCAGGTTGCATGAAACTGCCACATCCTACGCAGAGTGGTTTGCTGAAGACAATGCATAATGGGTAATAAAAAGAAATCAGAGCTTTGAAGTCCTCCGTTCTGGTTTCTCTTCTCCCTGATTGGGTTTTTTACTCCCCTACCCTGAGTTCCAGCTCAGCGGCGATCACTGCATCGCGATCACCGTAATCAACCACCCCCAGCACAGAATACATACCCGGACTAAGATCGGCGGGCAGGTCGAAATAAAGGATTCGACTGTGACCGGGAAGAGTAGTAAAAGCCCGGGCCTTTTCGCGTCGGCTTTCTCCGGTGCGTATGTTGGTAAGCTCAAGATAGGCAGCCACATCAATAATGGCATCGCCGGTATTTTCCACATGTAACATTATGCGCCGCTGCCCCTGCTCTCCGGCATCACCTTCTTCAAATGTAAGTATACGGGCGTTGCGATAGGTTACACTCCGTGGTGTCTGGAAGATATGCACCACGAACTGAAACGTGTGCATAATGCCAAATCCCATGGCTCCTTCTTCCATTCCCGGTGCAGCGGTACGCTCACGTGCCAGTCTTATTAATGCTGTAGACCACACTACGCGTTCTGCTTCGGGGTTATCGGGCACCTGGAGGATAACATCCACATCGCGCGATTCGCCAGGTTGCAGCTCAAGCAAAGAGGGAGAGGCACTAAGCCAGGTGAAGGTAGAATTCTCACTTTCCCCAGGTTCGAGCAACTCTGTTTTGCCTTCGGTGCCCGGCGAAGCAAAATCGGCAAAGGATATTGTGAAGCTCTGCTCCGATTCAGAATTGTTGGTAACGGTAATTTGCCTTACCTGGGTTTGTCCCGGTTCGGCATTGAAATATAATCTTGAGGGTGAAACGGATGCACTTTGTGCCACCAGTGCTGTTGCCCCGGCAATTACCAGGGCTACGGCAATCATAAATCTGCTGATTTTCATTTTTCTAATTGTTTTGTATTATGATTTTATTTTTCTTTTCTGGTTTACAAGCCAATGATCTAACGGTCTGCCATGAATAATATTTAGAACATACTTTCCAAGGCTTTCTGATTGCAGCATCTCATCATTACTCCGGCTCATTTTCCCCGGGACTTTGTATCCTGATCTGGCGGGTACGTTCCCTGGCTGTAAAGTTAACACTAATAATTTCCTGTTCATACATGATCTCAATGGGGACGTTATTCTGCAACAACTCAAAATTATCCCGGAACACATTTTCATTGATGCTGATGGTGTATTTCCCTTTGGGGAGGTATATATCATACTGTCCATCTTCGCTGGTTAATGTGGTAAACTGTTGTCCGTCATCGCGGGTTGCAGTAATTCTTATCCCACCAAGAGGGAAATGCTCTACCCTTGTATATACATCGCGTTGCAGGATGATGCTGCCGGCAACCCGGGCCCCACGGTCCATACTCAGGTAAATTGTCCTGTCGTCGCTTACCACGATCTCGTGGGTACGGGCTTCATAGCGCATGCCGGCAAGATTTGCCGGTACTACGGTAACAAGGTAATTGCCGGGAGGTATATTGCTGAACAGGGCCTTTCCATCACGATCGGTAACTGCTTCAAATACCACCTGGCTAATCACCATCCCTTCATACAAACCCGGATCAAGGGCCTGCAGGCGTACCCACATATCTCTAAGGCCAACTTCAGGCATCACTTCACGATCTTCTTCGCTCCCCCTGTGTATTACTACAGTCAGATCATAAAATCTCCTGCCCGACACAGGAACATTCAGGTCCTTTTTGATGCTGAATCCAAATTCGTAGCGCGAAGAAGAGTAATTGGTACCTTCAAAGTCTATATCCGGCAACCCCTGCCTGTCCTCCCTGTTGGAAGCAATGCCGAAAAACCGGGCATACACGCCAAAACGTAAACCTGACTGGGGAAAATAATACAACTCGGGTCGGATGGATGCCGAATGCTGTTGGTTGAATGTAGTGTAATTGTACATGGATGTAAACCTGAACAGAAACTTATCGCTAAACAGGTTTTTATCAAAATCGAAGCTCGCCCCTATCCGGTTTGAGATAACCCCTGTTTCAGCATATCTTCTGAGCTCATTGCTAAAAAAAGGACCATAATAGTATCTGAGATTTAAATTATAATCACCAAATCTAATCCCGGCTCTTATCCTTGCAGTAAACACTGTCTCCCGTTCAAAATCGGGCAGGGAAGTATACCCTGCAAAGGAAGTGGCAAAAAACCTGAGACCCCCAATATCACGTACCCGGTATTCCAATTCAGTACCGGATACAATGTATCGTAAAAATGGATCTTCCAATTGCTGATAAGTAGGCTGGACAAAAAAGTCAGAGGTTTCTCCCCTGTTCTGATAGCCCACCCTATATATCTGGCGTGAACGATAAAAAGTGGTCTGCCTCAATTCTCCCCTGAAATAAATATCGGGATCAGAAATGTTTCTGGAGTAGGCGGCGAAGAAATTGTGCCGGTTGGAAAGTCTCCAACCTACCCGAGATGACAGGGTCTGATTCCCTCCCCTTACTATATGGGCAGCCGTATGATTGGAGTAAAGGAAATTATAGGAAAGCTTTGTATAAGATCCTGTAAGACCCAGGTTGTAGCCAAGTCCCGTGGTAGAAAAGACACTGTCGGGATTCCAGTTATGGGTTTGCCGGCTTGCATTTACTGAAGCCCGCATATACTGGTTTTGCAATAAACGAAATCTTCCCTGGGCCCCAATAATTTCTTCTTTGGTTTGCTGGGTGAAGTTTTCTTTTAGTTGCAAAAAAGTACCTGCATTTATTTTACGAGTGGTGTAATAATATTCAGCGCCAAGCCCCCTGATATGAAAGGGATCTTCAAATACCCCCGGGTTTTGCATTACCCCTACACCAAGCCTGTGAGGGCCGTATTTCCCATACACTTTTACCCCTTCCCCACTAATATTTGCACCATCATTGCTTTGGCTTACATTACCTACTTCAACCCCAAAATACCTGGAGGCAAAGTTTATCTGAAGGTATTGCCCAAGAAAAGCTTGCGGATCAAAGAAGTTGCTGGTGAAATTAGACTGGAAATAATAAGAAAGGTTGGTTTCAGGGTTAAAGGTATGAAAGCCATATAGAGAAAAATCTCCATAGGCATTTTGGTCGAGCACGTTGAATGCATTGAAATTAAGGGTTAGTGGCATGGAATAGTAAGAAGAGGGATTCTCTTGCCATACAGCCTCAACCTGTCGAAGATCTACCTGCGCCCGCCATGATCCTGCTCTAAGGCCCTGGTGGGGTTCAGAGGTAATAACAGCCCTGAGTCGTGGTGATCGGGGTGCCCCGCCCAAAGGATTTCCCTGATCTTCACTGTTATCCATAAGCCGAAGAAATACTTTCATTATCGTATCCTGCAATGGGTTAAGCCTGAACTGGATTTCCCTGTACGATTCAGTTTCTCCCGGATCGGTTCCAATACCCAGTTGTGGCCCTCCGGTGAGTTCAAGGGTTAATATTTCAGGCAGATCACCTGTATTGATCACATTGATTTTTACCGATGCGGTATCCCTGTCTGCTGAGAGTAATATCCTGTTACGAGAAACAGAGGCCGACCAGTCTGATCGCAAAATGGGTAAAATGGTCCAGTTTTCACTGGCAACGATATTTCGAAATTGCAGCAATGAAACATTTACAATCTCGGGATCATTAGATTGAATTATTGAAAGAGCAATAACTCTGACCGGGAAAAAAAGGGTATCGGATGCTCCAAGGGTAAAGGTTCTTTCTGAAACTCCTGGCACTTGCCATCCTGGTGGAGTAGTAATGCGCAATGTAAATTCACCCATTCTTCCTGTTGTATTGATTACCCTTACCACATTGGAAACAAGGCCTCCGGGTTTTACTTCTGCCTGCCGGTTGCGCAGGGAAACAGCTCCGGTACCTGTAAAGGTTTCCTGTGCCGATAAGCTCAGCACTGAAGCCCCAAACACCATACTACTAAAAATCAGCCACAGAAAGAAGCTCCTTCCCATTTGTATTGTATATTAACTTTTCTATAAATCCGCCACTATTACATATTCAACGATGATCCGGTACAATCCCGGTCGCATCTCAAATCCGGGAGTGATCCTCATGTCTACCCTGAACTGGTAGCACGACGGATTGGTAAGATAATCACCCGGCACATTGGCTCCTGCACCACTAAGACAATCCACTGCCGGATCCAATGCAGGAGAACCAATAATGTAAGTGGGACTATTGATATCGGTAAGGGGGAAATATCCCTGCACTTGTGCTGTATTGGCAGTATTTCTAAAACGTAGCTCCACAATATCTATGGTGGGATGGTCGCCCTGCACACTGTAGTATTGTATCACATCCCATATTCCTGCATCGCTGGTTATTGCTCCCACATAAAGGTCCCAATTGGTGCCGGTTGAAGTAATACGCAATTCCATGGCATTCATGGCCAAAAGTCCGGTTTGATAATCCTGAACGGAATTGAATAAAAATTCCACATCCGGATCCTGGAATACTTCAAAACTCACGGTTTGCGCTTTAAGGGAGTAAACCCAGGAAAAGGAAATAAATATGCATGTACAAAAAATCCCGGTAATTCTCATATTACTTTATTTCTCAATACCCGACCAATGACAAAATCTCCTGGATCTGCTGAAGGTAAAAGATTTATTTTACTGCAAATTAACAACAAATATGCATATCATGGAAGAATCAGGGAATAGATGCAAAAAAAAGCTGCCCCGGCAGGCAGCTTTACAGCAAAATTGGTTTTACAGTGTTAGCAATGATACCGGGGCAACTAAAAATATATTACAGGTCTTCCACAAGACTGTAAACTACCTCAAGATAGTAATAACCCGCCTGGGCATAGGTTGCATTGTTTCCACCTGCATCAAGAAGAACGGTAGAATTGGGGAAAGTGGCAGGAATATCCGGTACCAGCCTCATGTCGAGACGGAACCTGTGGGTATCGGGATTACCAGAAGCAGTACCCGGTGCAAAGGATTCAGTCGCCAGTGTACCGAATTGTCCGGCAAGAAACTGAGTTGCTGCCGTTGGCAGATTTCCAGAAACTTCTGAGTTGGTTGCCCCTTTTAATGATTCAAATGCATTGAGGTTTACCGGAGCAAGACTGGTAACTGATGACTGCATTTCAAGGATTTCGGCAGGAAGGAAGTTGTTTCCATTGATTGAATAGGACTCTACCTGCTCCCATCCATCTGTGCTGGCATAAACAAAAAGGTCCCATGCCATGGTGGCATCTACCTCAAGTTCAACAGCATTAAAACGGGTAATACCTTGCATATATTCCTGTACCGTGCTGAATACGAAATCAACCTGGGGGTTGGTAGTCATGGTAAGAGTTAGGATACCACGTAGATCCATGGTTACGTAGTTGTACTGCTCGTCACTCAACTGGGCATAACTTTTAGTACTAAAGAGGCTAAGGGCAAGCATAGCCACAAAAACAAATAAAAACTTTCTCATTGTTAAAGTAGATTTAGTGAATAATATAGTTCTCCTTTCAATTTTAGTATTGCTTTCAATGATCAGATAGTTTATTTAGTGTGGTATTCATAACTGTTTGAAGGCAATCTTTTAATTGCTAAATTACAATAAACGAAAGTCAATATTTTTAGGTATTTCTTGGTTTTTCTTACCATATAGTCTTAGGTAAATCACCGAAGGGGTATATGTAAAAAAACCCGTCAGTCAAACATAATGGTCTGACTGACGGGCATTTATAGTTGTTCGTAACGAAATGGCTTATCTTTCTACCACTTCGCCAACAATTCTGAAAATTGAGGTTTCAGGATCAGCATTTGAGGTAACGGTAACGGTTCTGCTAATACGGTGGGCGCGGGGAGCAAGCCTGAATTCTATTTGAATGGTTCCCTCCTCTCCTGGCTGAATTGGTTCTTTGGGCCAGCTATGCACCCTGGTACCACAGCATGCCCTTACCTGGGTGAGAACAAGAGGTTCATTGCCTTCATTGGTAAACTTTAAATCCAGTTTGGTTTCAGGTGGATCGTCCAGGTAAACGGTTCCAAAATCATAGCGTTCCTTTTCCCATTTTAATTGGGGTCCGTCATTTTCCTGCGAAGAGGCAATACCTGCACCAACAAACATTACAAACAACAGAATGATAGTATTTTTCATGACAGGTTATTTTTAGTTGTTAAATCTTTCCGTTAAGTACAAATACTCGCCAAAGAGTTTTGCTCTGTTAGTAACGGTTTAAAAGTAAAATTAGTATTTTTCTCCAACCCCTGAAAAACTGCATAAAAATTATGGAAAAATTTAACATACAAGCCATTCTCTACAGTATGCAGTGAGAAAAAAAAACCCGGAAACCTGTTGAAGATATTCCGGGTAATAAAACCGTTAAAGTCAGATCAACCGTGGCACTTATTAATGCAGTCCACAATCTGGCTGACGGCATCACCTTTAAGGTAATAGAATGTTTTCTTTCCACTGCGCCTTGAATCCAATACACCTTTTGTTTTCAGTATATTGAGGTGATGCGATGCGGATGCCTGTTCAATTTTTAATGCTTCGTAAATCTCGGTTACGTTCATTTGCTCCTTCTGCTCCAGCATATCAATGATCGCGATCCTCATGGGGTGTGCTATCGCGCGGAGTTTGCTGGCTGCTTCTTCCAACTTTTTAGGGTCCAGTTTACTTTGTGCCATAATATTGAGTTTTTAAATTTGGTAATTAAATAAAAATACTAACCACACAACAAATATATGAATATATTTCGCAATAAAAACCATTTTATAGGTTTTTATCAACTTTTTTTTGTCAACAAGTCACTTTTAATCAGTTTTTTAACAAAAAAACGGTGATTTTTTTATAGTCCAAAAGGTCTATAAAACGAACGAATGTTTAAAACCAACTGAATATCAACAATATAAAAAGGAGATATATTGTAGTACATCTCCTTTAATAGCAAAACCAAGTTAGTGCTGTATTTTTTACTTTTTATGGCTGCAAACTTTGGCTGAAAAGAACTCACGGTTCATTTGTGCAATAAACTCAACAGAAATACCTTTGGGGCAGTCAAATTCACAGGCATAGGTATTGGAACAGAAACCAAATCCCATCTCATCCATTTTAGCTACCATCTTTTGTACTCTTTCGGTAGCCTCTACCTTACCCTGTGGCAGCATAGCAAATTGCGACACCTTTGCTGATACATACAACATTGCTGAAGAATTTTTGCAAGCAGCAACACAAGCTCCGCAGCTAATACAAACGGCTGCATCAAATGCACGGTCAGAAATCTCTTTGTTGATGGGGGTTGTATTGGCATCCTGGGCGGCACCTGTATTGATATTTATAAACCCACCTGCCAGCATGATCTTGTCAAAGGAAGAGCGATCTACCACCAGGTCTTTTATAACCGGAAATGCCTTACTCCTCCAGGGTTCAATTACAATGGTGCTGCCATCGTCGAACTCGCGCATGTGCAATTCGCAGGTAGTGGTAAGGGTTACAGGGCCATGAGGCCGTCCATTGATATACAGACCACAACTGCCACAAATGCCTTCGCGGCAATCGTGCTCAAAGTGCACAGGCTCCTTGCCTGATTCAATAAGAAGGGTATTTAGGTAATCGAGCATTTGAAGGAAAGACATTTCGGGGGAAACATCATTTAAGGTATAATCCTCAAATTTTCCTTTGGTGGAGGCGTTTTTCTGACGCCATATTTTTAGTTTAAAATTCATATCTTAGGGCTTAAGGTTATTTATAACTTCTTTCTTTGAGCTCAACGGCTTCAAAAATGAGGGGTTCTTTATGGAGTAATGGAGTTTGTTTGTTGCCGGTATATTCGTAGGCCGACACATGGGCAAACTCTTCATCATTACGCCTGGCTTCCCCCTGCTCTGTTTGGTATTCTTCCCTGAAGTGTGCACCACAAGACTCATTTCTGTCTAATGCATCGTAGCACATCAATCGACCTACCTCAAAGAAATCAGCTACCCTGAGTGCCTTCTCCAATTCCTGGTTGAATTCATCTTCGGTACCCGGCACTTTAACTTCTTTCCAGAATTCATCTTCCAGGTCATTAAGCATTTCAATGGCTTTTTTCAGGCCTTGTTCGTTGCGTACCATACCACAGTGATCCCACAGGATTTTGCCCAACCGCTTGTGGAAGGATGTAACGGTTTGTTTTCCATTTACTGCCATTATCCTGGCAATACGGTCTTTCACTTCTTTTTCAGCCTTATCAAATTCGGCCGTATCGGTCTCAAACCGTGGTGTGCGAATTTCATCAGCAAGGTAATCGCCAATGGTGTAAGGCAGGATAAAATACCCATCACCCGAACACTGCATCAGCGAACTTGCACCCAGGCGATTGGCTCCATGGTCGGAGAAGTTGCTCTCTCCCACTGCATATAAACCGGGAATATTGGTCATCAGGTTATAATCAACCCACAGGCCTCCCATGGTATAGTGCCCGGCAGGATAAATGCGCATGGGTTCTTTGTAAGGATTTATACCGGTAATTTTCAGGTACATTTCAAAAAGATTACCATACTTATCTTCAATAACTTTCTGCCCCTGCTTATTGATGGCATCTTTAAAATCGAGATATACTGACAGCCCACTGTCACCCACACCATAGCCTGCATCGCACCGCTCCTTGGCGGCCCTGGAGGCCACATCGCGAGGTACCAGGTTGCCAAATGCCGGATATCGTCTTTCCAGGTAATAATCTCTTTCTCCTTCAGGAATTTCATTGGGACTGCGTTTCTCATCCTTTTTCTTGGGTACCCATACCCGCCCGTCATTGCGCAATGATTCAGACATTAGTGTGAGCTTAGACTGATAATCGTTTAACACCGGGATACTTGTGGGGTGGATTTGTATAAAACTGGGATTGGCAAATAAAGCACCTTTTTTATGGGCTGCCCATGCTGCTGAAGAGTTGCTTCCAAGGGCCAGGGTAGAAAGATAAAATACTGTACCATAGCCACCTGTTGCCAGTACTACGGCATGTGCTGCATGTCTTTCAATTTCGCCGGTAAGCAAATTGCGGGTAATGATGCCTCGTGCTTTACCATCAATTACCACCAGGTCGAGCATATCACGACGTGAATACATGGTTACATTGCCTTTGGCAATCTGCCTGCTGAGGGATGAATAAGCCCCCAGTAAGCACTGCTGCCCTGTTTGTCCTTTGGCATAATAGGTACGTGATACCTGCACTCCTCCAAAAGAGCGCGTTTCAAGGGCACCACCGTAATCACGGGCAAAAGGTACACCCAATGCAGTATAATGATCAATCACCAGGTTGCTCACCTCGGCTGCCCGATGAACGTTTGCTTCGCGGGCACGGAAGTCTCCCCCTTTGATCATATCATAGAAAAGCCGGTAAACACTATCACCATCGTTCTTGTAGTTTTTGGCCGCATTGATTCCCCCCTGGGCTGCCACAGAGTGTGCTCTCCGGGGTGAATCCTGGAAACAGAAAACCTTTACATTGTAACCCAACTCGCCTAATGAACTGGCAGCTGAGGCTCCTGATAATCCGGTTCCAACAACTATAATGTCTAATTTCTTTTTATTGGCAGGGCTCACCAGGCGCAAGGAAGCTTTGTAGTTTTTCCATTTGTCGGCAAGGGGTCCCTTTGGTATTTTTGAATCAAGCTTTATCATTGCTTAGTGTATTAAAATGCTTAATGGATGGCTTAAAAAGTAAAGTAAAAATAAAGGGGAATAATGAGGAAACCTATTGAAATCACCAGGGCATAAATCGTCCCCACCACCTTTATGACGGGCATGTACTTGTCGTGGTTAAGGCCAAACGACTGAAAGGCTGACTGAAAAGCGTGCTTTAGATGGAACCCCAGAACTATCATCGAAACAACATATAATATTACCATTACGGGATTTTTAAACGTATGCACCAGCATGGGAAAGAAATCAATCTTGCTTTCAGCACCACCGTAAACAGGAACCAACCCCACTTTCACAAAAAAGAAATGGTAAAGGTGCAATAAAAGAAAGATAAAAATGATAATTCCTGAGTGGATCATAAACCGTGAAAAGGCTGAGGTTTCTGATTTTGGTTTTACATAATAACCCACAGGACGCGATCTGCGGTTGCGCAGTTCAATCACCACCCCAATAATGATATGGATAATGAAACCCGCGAAGAGCACGTATTCCATGATCTTAATGAAAGGATTGGTTGTCAGAAATATAACCGCATCATTAAATTTATCCCCTTCATCACCAGCAAGCAGTAATAGATTGGTAGTTAAATGCATTACCAGAAACAACATCAGAAATGCGCCAGCTGCTGCGATAATATATTTGTGGCTAAGGGAGGCAATACTTATTCCTTTTTTTGTCATAGATTTGGAAATTGAAATAAAAACAACTGGTTAAAATTATTTTGGAAACGAATCTCAGGCAGGACTAATATTTTAACAGAACTTAATGAAGTAACTGTAATATTTTTTACTTATTCATCTCTGTTTTTTGTAAGTTTGATGGCCCTCACAGAAATTTTGGAAACAAATGTATATTTAATAACTTGTATTTCCAAGCAATTCGCTAATTTGAAATAATTATAAATAATAACCTCAGGCATTAAAAATCAAATACAAATTTTATGTTTCACAAAGAGATTTATATACAAAGAAGAAAAAAGCTTACAGAGCAATTGAAAAATGGGATTGCGCTGTTTTTGGGCAATACTGATGTGCCCATGAATTATCCTTCCAACACTTACCATTGGCGACAGGACAGCACGTTTTTGTATTTCTTCGGGCTGGACTATCAAAACATGGCGGCCATCATTGATTTCGATTCGGGCGAGTCGCATCTGTTTGGAAATGATGTAAGTATTGATGATATCATCTGGATGGGGCCACAGATCAGCACCGCCGAAAAAGCCGCCCTCTGCGGAGCGGAAAATCACCATCCTTACAATGCAATGGCCGAAATGGTATCGGAGGCTCTGCAGAAAGGTCGTAAGGTGCATTTTCTCCCACCTTACAGGGCAGAGAACAAAATCCTGCTGGAAAGCCTCACCACAATCAAGCCCGCAAACCAAAAGGATAGTGCTTCCGTCGACCTTATTAAGGCAGTGGTGAAGTTACGCTCTGTTAAAGATGAGTATGAGATTGCCGAACTGGAAAAAGCCATGGAAACGGCATGGCTGATGCATACCACAGCAATGCGCATGGCCCGCCCTGGTGTTTATGAACGTGAAATTGCCGGGGCGGTAGAAGGGATAGCTCTTTCTGCAGGAGGTATGCTTTCTTTTCCGGCCATCATCACCCGTAGGGGTGAAACCCTTCACAACCATTATCATGGGAATAAACTGGAGAAAAATGATCTGCTGTTGGTGGATACCGGTGCCGAAACCTCCATGCATTACGCCTCCGATCATACACGTACCACACCCGTTGGTGGTACCTTTACCTCCCGGCAGCGCGATATCTACCAGGCTGTTCTTGATGCACAAATGAAGGCTATTGATGCCATAAAACCCGGTGTAACCAACCTTAGTGTGCACCTGCTTGCCGCACGAACCCTTGCCTCGCGCCTTAAAGACCTGGGGCTCATGAAGGGAGATATTGCATCGGCAGTGGAACAGGGCGCTCATGCCTTGTTTATGCCCCACGGGCTGGGCCATATGATGGGCCTTGATGTGCATGATATGGAAGACCTCGGCGAAAACTATGTAGGATATGATGAGGAAGTAAAGAGATCAACCATATTTGGTACGGCCTTCCTAAGACTGGGCAGGAGATACGAACCCGGCTTTGTGATCACCATTGAACCCGGATGCTACTTTATCCCTGCCCTTATCGACAAATGGCAGGCAGAGGGAAAATTCAAAGACTTCATCAACTACGACAAGGTGAATGAGTACCGTAATTTTGGCGGTATCAGGATAGAAGATGATATACTGGTAACCGAAAGCAGCTATCGCAATCTTGGCAAACCTATTCCGAAAACCATTGAAGAGGTAGAGGAGATTGCCGCCAGGGAATAAGGTGATAATAATTAAGAAACCCCGTCAGACATTGACGGGGTTCTTACCTTGGGGAGGCTGTTGCACCATTATTTGCCGGAGCAACTTATTTCTTTTTTTCAGATGAACTGGGTCTAAATGTTATCCTGACAAGAACTCAATTCAGTTGTTTTCGTAGTTAAATTTTTTCTTGAGATGGATTTTTGGAGGCTCCTCATCCTGGACTTTTACAAACTCTATCCCATGCGAATCGCACCAGTTTGAAAAGTTTTCGGTCGTGTTGTTTTTCTCTGCGAAGTCACTCATAAGGTGCTGTTCAACACAAATAATATCTCCCCTGGTTTTTAGAAGTTTTAATACAATATCTCTATAAGTCATAAAGCGTAGGGTGTGTAATGATTGTACTATCAGATTTTATTACCAGTCAGTCACGGCTGATCTGCAGGGCAGTGAGTTGCCGTTGTATTTCTCTGTAACTTTTAATAAGCTTGGAAATGAGTTCACATTCGCGTGTGTTGAGCAGATAAACAACTTCCTTGTTATTTTCCAGTTCTTTTAAATATTCGAGTTCTTTGTCAGTTAACATCATGGTGCCTTTTTATTATTGATTTTACTGTTTAGTGTCGTATTCATTCTTCAAAAACAAAATTAGACGAACAGAAACCAAATAGCAGCATGGATTTTACCTGATTTTTATAGGTGAAAAGCGTGGTCTTGAAGAGAAGAGAGCGCTCCGGGTAAAAGCCGCAATCCTGCAAACGTGAAGCAAAAAAATACCCCCGGTGAAACTAACCACCGGGGGTATTTTTTCTTATGAGAAAAAAAACGCTCTGATTTACAATCGTTTTTTTATTTTGACATCTTTTCCCTGATCTTCTGGGTTTCCTTTTCAAATCCGGGTTTTTCCAGCAGGGCAAACATGTTCTTTTTATAGGCTTCCACCCCGGGTTGATCGAATGGGTTCACACCAAGAATATAGCCACTGATGGCACATGCCATCTCAAAGAAATAGATCAGCTCTCCAAGAACAGCCTCATCTATTGCCGGAAGAATAATCTCCAGGTTTGGTACTCCGCCATCAACATGTGCCAACATGGTACCTTCTTCGGCCATTTTGTTTACATGACTCATCCGCGTACCTGCAAGAAAATTAAGTCCGTCAAGGTCGTCAGGATCATGAGGGATCTCCAGTTGGGTTTTAACATTTTCAACCCTGATCACGGTTTCAAAAATATTACGCAATCCATCCTGGATGTATTGCCCCATAGAATGCAGGTCTGTAGTGAAGTTGACTCCCGCAGGAAAGATTCCTTTGTCCTGTTTGCCTTCGCTTTCTCCGTAAAGCTGTTTCCACCATTCAATAAAATACATCATGTTGGGGGTATAACTTGCCATGATCTCGGTGGACTTACCCTTGTTATAAAGGATATTACGGATTATAGCATACAGTGCAGCAGGGTTTTCATAAAGGTCATTTTCTTCTTCCAGGAAATTCTGCATAGCGCGTGCGCCTTCTACCAGCTCTCTGATGTTAAAGCCTGCAGCAGCTATGGGTAGCAAACCTACCGGGGTAAGTACAGAGTAGCGTCCACCTACATCATCGGGAATCACATATGTTTTGTAAGACTTTGCGTTGGCAAGTGTTTTAAGGGCACCCTTAGAGGCATCAGTGATAGCTACAATTCTTTTTCCTGCCTGCTCTTCTGTGTATTTGTTCTCCAGGTGGGCTCTCAGCAACCGGAAAGCAATGGCGGGCTCAGTAGTGGTACCCGACTTGCTGATAACGATAAGAGAATAATCCTTATCATTGAGAAATTCCAGTAGTTGCGACATGTAATCCTCGCTGATATTCTGCCCGGCATAAACTACCAGTGGTGCTTGCTGTTTTTCAAACTGCATGGAATAGAAATTGTTGCTCAACGCTTCAATCACAGCCCTTGCACCCAGGTAGGATCCACCGATCCCTACCACCACAATAACTTTTGATTGTTTGCGAAGGAGTGCTGCAGTTTGTTCAATATCAGAAAGTAACTGATCATCAATTTGCGAGGGCAATTCTACCCAACCCAAAAAATCGTTGCCTGCCCCGGTCTTCTCATACACCTTCTTTCTCACCAGGGCCAGCTCCGCCTTAAAAAGGTTGATTTCATCAGAAGTAACAAAATCTTTTACCTTGTCTATCCTTACTTTCAGTTTTGTCATCTTTTGCTGGATTATTCTAATTTACGGGCAATTTCAACAGTTTCGTAGGCTTCAATGATATCACCTACTTTTATGTCGTTAAATTTATCGATGTTCAGACCGCATTCATAACCTGAAGCAACTTCTTTCACATCGTCTTTGAATCGCTTAAGGGATCCGAGGTAACCGGTATAAACCACAATTCCATCGCGTATTACCCGGATTTTGGAGTTGCGGTGCACCTTACCATCCAGTACCCGGCAGCCTGCAACAGTACCAACCTTGGTAATTTTGAAGGTTTCTCTTACTTCAATATTGGCAGTGATCTTTTCTTCAATCTCAGGTGACAGCATACCTTCGATAGCCGATTTGATCTCATTAATAGCATTATAGATGATGGAGTAGATGCGGATGTCGATCTCTTCATTTTCGGCCAGCTTGCGGGCTGCAAGCGAAGGTCTTACCTGGAAGCCAACAATAATGGCATTGGATGCTGAGGCAAGCAATACATCACCTTCGGTAATGGAACCTACTGCTTTGTGTATGATATTTACCTGGACTTCTTCGGTAGAGAGCTTCAGCATAGAATCAGCAAGTGCTTCTACTGAACCATCCACATCACCCTTGATGATAATATTGAGTTCTTTAAAGTCACCGATAGCAATTCTTCTGCCGATCTCATCCAGGGTAATGTGTTTCTGGGTGCGCAATCCCTGTTCACGAATAAGCTGCTGACGCTTTGAGGTAATTGACTTGGCTTCCTGCTCATCGTTGACCACATGGAAGGTATCCCCGGCCTGGGGAGCGCCGTCGAGGCCCAGTATCAATGCAGGAGTGGCAGGGCCGGCCTCCTTTATCCGCATATTTCTTTCGTTGAACATGGCTTTTACTCGTCCATGGGTATTTCCTGCAACAACGATATCTCCCACTTTCAGGGTTCCGTTTTGAACCAGGATTGTAGCCAGATACCCCCTACCTTTATCAAGAGAAGACTCAATCACTGTACCCGAAGCGTTTCTGTCCGGATTCGCTTTTAAGTCGAGGAGTTCAGCTTCCAGAAGTACTTTTTCCAGCAGTTTATCAATGTTGATCGCATTTTTTGCTGAAATTTCCTGGCTTTGGTATTTTCCTCCCCAGTCTTCCACCAGGATATTGATCTTTGCCAGCTCCTCTTTTACTCTTTCTACGTTGGCCGAAGGCTTATCAATTTTGTTGATGGCAATAACAAGGGGCACTCCGGCAGCCTGGGCGTGGTTGATGGCTTCTACGGTTTGGGGCATCACGTTGTCGTCGGCGGCCACCACAATGATGGCTACGTCAGTAACTTTTGCTCCCCTGGCCCTCATGGCTGTAAAAGCTTCGTGACCGGGCGTATCGAGGAATGTGATCATTTTACCGTCCTCGAGTTGCACAGAATATGCGCCAATGTGCTGGGTAATACCACCAGCCTCACCGGCAATAACGTTGGAGTGCCTGATCTGGTCAAGCAAGGAAGTTTTACCATGGTCTACGTGACCCATTACTGTAACAATGGGGGCACGACTTTTAAGCAAATCAGGACTATCTTCCTCTTCTTTAACAACTTCCTGTGCATCCACGCTGATAAATTCTACTTCGTAGCCAAACTCATCGGCAACAATGGTAATGGTTTCAGCATCGAGACGCTGGTTGATGGAAACTACCAAACCAAGGCTCATGCAGGTAGAAATAATATCTACAACAGAGACATTCATGAGGCTTGCAAGCTCATTGGCCGAGACAAATTCAGTTACCTGTAATGTCTTTTGGGTTGATTCGGCCTGCTCCATATCCTGGATTCTTAGCTTTTGTTGCAGGTCTCTTTTCTGACGGCGATGCTTGGCAGCTTTTGATTTTCCACCACCACTGAGGCTGGCAAGGGTTTCACGGATTTGACGTGAGATTTCCTCGTCGCTTACTTCAGGCTTCGCATAATCTTTCTTTACTGCTTTACGCCCTTTTTGTGCGGCCTGTTGCTGTTGTTTGGACGGTTGCTTTTTTTGCTGCCCTTTTTGTTGCTCATCTTTTGCACTGCCAGATTGGCCAGCAGTACCTTCGCGTGTTGCTCCCGTTTGTTTTTCACCATCCGGTACCCTGTCTTTGCGAATTCTTTTACGCTTTCTTTTCTTGGGTTTGTCGGCGTCAGCAGACGAGGCGACAGGCTTTTTGCTTTTATCACGGGTGGTAGGAAGTTCGATTTTACCCAAAATGGTAACGCCTTCCAGTTTTTTTATTTCTGTTTTATGGAAGTTGTCGGGAACTTTCTTTTCCTGAACAGGGGAAGGTGTATCCTTTTCAGGTTCAGTAGAAGCAACTTTTGGTTTCTCTTCTGCGGTTTTTTCTTCCCTGGGGGCTTCCTCTTCTTTTTTGTCAGTCGGCTCGGGCTTTTCTTTTTCAGCCTGAGGCTCCTCTTTGGCTTCAGCGATGGCGGGTTTCTCCTCAGGTGTCACCTGTTCTGTTTCGGCAGGTTTCTCTTCTTCTGCCGGCTTTTGCTCAGCTGCAACTTCTGGCTCTTTTCTTTCTTTTTCTTCAACAATTTCTTTTTCAGCCGCAGTGTCAACCTTTGGTTCTTCTTTTTCAGCAGTTGTCTTTTCAGGCTGGGGAGTTTCTTCTTCTTTGGCAGGCTCTTTTGTGTCAGAGGGTTTTGCAGAAGCTTTTTCGGTATCGATCCTGCCAACAATTTTGGGGCCTTCCAGCTTCACCTTTTCCTTTATCTCGGAAACAGCTTTCTTCACTTCTGGTTTAGGCGGTTCAACCATAGATGATTTGAGATCCTTGATGAGCAACTCTTCCTCCTCATGGTCTTCGTCATCTGTTTTCTTGGCAGAAGGTATTGTATCAACATCTTCGTCTTCCTTCTGATCCTGCAGAGAAATACTTTCTCTTTTGGTAAAACTCAGGCCGGTTTTCCGAACCTCATCTTTCAGGCTTTTTTCTTTCTGAAATTCCTTAGCCAAAATCTGATAAGCTTCCTGAGAGATCTTAGTATTGGGATTAATGTCTATGGTAATACCTTTACGCGCAAGAA
This sequence comes from uncultured Bacteroidales bacterium, assembly GCA_964453995.1. Lineage (GTDB taxonomy): Bacteria > Bacteroidota > Bacteroidia > Bacteroidales > UBA7960 > SKVR01. The sequence continues at coordinate 22,836 of CAYVQC010000061.1, forward strand.
AATCGACAATGGTATTGGTACCAATGTTGAACTCTCTTGCGATTTTGCTTAATCTTAATACTTTGGGTCCCTCAGTCATATGGAAATCTCGATTTACTATAAAGTTTTGAAGCCTCTGAAAAATGTTTGCAAAGTTATATAATTTATTCAAATTCTGCTCTTAATATGCTT
>CAYVQC010000062.1:0-22580 GCA_964453995.1 uncultured Bacteroidales bacterium
TTCCCTGTAAGGTATCCTGGGGGGAAGGAACTCAATACCCACTTTGTTGATGTTTTCGATCATCCATTTGGCCACATTCAGATGAAGCTCTCCCTGGCCGGATACAATTACCTGGCGAAGTTCTTTGGAATGCTCATACAGAAGGGTAGGGTCAATATTGTTCAACTCCTTAAGGACACCTGCCAGTTTTTCTTCGTCGGCAGTGTTTTTAGCTTTTACGGCCTGGCGGATCTTGGGATCGGGGAATACAATCGGACTCACCTTAAGACCCTGATTTTTTCCTGTGGTAAGGGTTGTATTGGTCTTGCTGTCTTTAAGTTTGATGGTAGCGGCAATATCTCCGGCAACCACTTGGTCTACTTTCTGACGGTTCTTTCCGGCTACAACAAAAAGCTGAGATAGTCTTTCCTTGGAACCTGAGGTGCTGTTTACAAGGTCGATGGCTTCTGTTAAAGTGCCATCATATACTTTAAAGAAAGAGATTTCTCCCAGGTGCTGTTCAATAGAGGTTTTGAAAACCAAAGCGGTAGCGGGCGCTGCGGGGTCAAAGTTGAGTTCTTTTCCTTCGGTGGTTTTTTCTTTGGCTACTTCGTTGGGTGAGGGAAGGCTTGTGGTTACAAATTCCATAAACCGCGATACTCCCTGGTTGTGTTTGGAAGAGATACAAAACAAGGGGTACATGGTACGTGTGGCAATACCCAGGTTGATACCTCTTGATAATTCTTCAGGAGTAAGAGAGCCATTTTCGAAAAAGTTTTCCATCAGGGCTTCATCACTTTCGGCAGCAGCTTCAATGATGGCATTCTGCAGTTCTTCCGCTTTGTCTTTTTCCGAAGCCGGAATATCTGTAATCTCAGGTTTTCCTCCATCTTTGGGGAATTTGTAGAGTTTCATCTCTATTACATCAACAACACTGTCGAAACCCATTCCAGCATTAACAGGAAACTGTGCAGGAATTACTTTGTCGCCAAACTGGGCTTTGAGTTGGCGGAGGCTTTCATCGAAGTTGGCTTTTTCGTGGTCGAGCTGATTGAGCAAGAAAACCACGGGTTTTTCCAGGCGTGAAATTTGTCTCCATGAAATTTCTGTCCCTACTTCAACACCATTCTGGGCATTGACTACCATAACGGCTGTATCTGCCACTTTCAGGGCTGCTACAACTTCACCAATAAAATCATCAAAGCCGGGAGTGTCAATGATATTGATTTTTTTTCCGTTAAATTCGGAATACAATACGGTTGAAAATACTGATGCCTGGCGTTCGAGTTCTATTTCCCTGTAATCGGAAACAGAGTTTTTATCGTCCACGGAGCCCCTGCGATTGATCACGCCTCCTTCAAACAGCATAGCTTCTGCCAGGGTGGTTTTACCTGATTTGGTACCACCGGTAAGTGCAATGTTCTTGATCTCGTTAGTTTGATATACTTTCATCTTGAATAAAATTTTATGAACTGGTATACTTTCAATTCGGGTATTTATAATGTTTCATACGGGTTTCTTCTGAAGGCTTCCGGATTGTTGGCCGGGGTGTTTTCCGGTTATGACCCAACCGGTTAAAAATTGATTTTCAACCTTTAAAGATGCCCCGGAAAAAAGTTGCTAAAGATATGAAAAAACTGACAAGTACGCACACAAAAGCATTAAATTTTGAATGAAGCCAGGGTAATGAAATCGTCCAGTCTTTTTCTGATATCTGCTTGTGTTAATTCTGTCAGGCGGTCGGTTCCGAATTTTTCAACGGTGAAACTAGCCATTGCCGATGCATAAATAAGGGCAAGCTTCATGTTCTCGAAACTGGTATCGCCTGTTTGGGCAATGTATCCCATAAAGCCACCGGCAAAGGTATCGCCGGCTCCAGTAGGATCAACCACATCTTCCAGGATCATTGCAGGAGCGAAGAAGATCTTGTCCTGGTAAAATAAAAGAGCCCCATGCTCCCCTTTTTTCACAATAAGGTATTTGGGCCCCATAGTAAGAATTTTGCGGGCAGCCTTCACCAGCGAATATTCTCCTGAAAGCTGGCGGGCTTCTTCGTCGTTGATGGTAAGCACATCAACCATTGTAAGTACCTCCAACAAGTCGTCGAGGGCAATGTCCATCCAGAAATTCATCGTATCCATACAGATGAGATCGGGTCTTTTATCCATTTGCTGGATTACCTTTTTTTGAATGGAAGGGGTAAGGTTGCCAAGCATCAGGTAACGACTGTTTTTATAATTTTGGGGTACTACCGGGTCAAAGTCAGCCAATACATTCAGGTCAGTAACCAGGGTATCACGCATGTTCATGTTGTTGTGATATTTGCCAGCCCAGAAAAAGGTTTTTCCTTCAGGAATTACCTTTATTCCTTCTGTATTGATGCCGAATTTTTTCATCAGATCAAGGTAGGCCTGCGGAAAATCGCCACCTACCACTGATACGATACCTATATCGCTGGTAAACTGGCTTGCAGCCAAACCTATATATGTACCGGCCCCGCCAAGTATTTTGCCGGTTTTTTCAAAAGGGGTTTCTACTTCATCAAATGCTACTGTACCAATAATTAATAAGCTCATATTTTATGGGTTGAATTTTGAAGGTGCAAAGTTATTACTTTAAATGAGTTATACCTAAGTCATCCCATCAGAAAAATAAACCCCTTTGCTGAAATTAACCAGCGGGTGAAACAGTGATTGCCTTTTACTGATTATTCCGGTAATCGTGGCCGGGTGAAAAGTGATGTGATATGAATTTCCGTTATTATCGTCGCACTGAGGTTCCCATTGAGCGGCAGGGCCGGGGAGTATTTCAGGAAGTAAAAAGAATGACCAAAGCAAAACCTGTCGGAGTGATGGTATTACTCAGCAAGTGAAACTAACTGTGAAGCAAATCTTGCCGGACTGTAGTAACCGATTGTACTTTGGTTTCTATTGGGTCCTCTTTTTCGGGAAGGATAAAAAAAATGGTGGCATCAAAAGGAAACCACCATCTATAAACGATTATCGCTGTAATCTACTCCACCGTAACCGATTTGGCCAGATTGCGGGGCTGGTCTACATTGCATCCTCTCAAAACGGCAATATGGTAGGAGAGCAATTGCAAAGGTATGCTTGCTACAATGGGAACGAGAGCTTCATCGGTATCGGGAATTTCAATCACATAATCAGCCATCTGGCTTACCACGGTGTCTCCTTCTGTAACAATGGCTACAATAGAACCTTTGCGGGCCTTTACTTCCTGGATGTTGCTGATGACTTTGTCGTAGGAACCTTTCCGTGTGGCAATTACCACCACGGGCATATTGGCATCAATAAGGGCAATGGGGCCATGTTTCATTTCAGCGGCAGGATAGCCTTCGGCATGAATATAGGAAATCTCCTTCAGTTTTAAAGCGCCTTCCAAAGCCAGGGGGAAATTGTAACCCCTTCCCAGGTACAGGAAGTTTTGGGCAAACTTGAAAGTACGGGAGATATCAAGAATCTTTTCATTCACCTGCAGGGCTTTTTCTACTTTTACCGGGAGTGCATCCATTTCTGCCAGAAGCTGATAAAAGCGGTTTTTAGGGATAGAGCCTTTTTTGTTGGCCATGGAAAGTGCCAACAAAGCCAGAATGGTTACCTGTGCCGAAAAAGCTTTGGTAGAGGCTACACCTATTTCGGGTCCCGCGTGGGTGTAAGAACCGGCATGCGTTGCTCTGGCTATGGATGAACCTACCACATTACAAATGCCAAGTATTGTGGCTCCTCTTGATTTGGCCAGCTCAATAGCTGCAAGGGTATCGGCAGTTTCTCCTGACTGGCTGATGGCGATTACCACGTCGTCTTCAAAAATCACCGGATTGCGGTAGCGAAACTCTGACGCATATTCCACTTCAACGGGAATTCGGGCAAGATCTTCCAGCAGATATTCTCCCACAAGTCCTGCATGCCACGAAGTACCACATGCTACAATGATAATTCGGCGGGCATTGAGTAATTTTTGTTCATAATCAATAATACCGCCCAGGGTTACCATTCCTTTGTCAATATTGAGTCTTCCCCTCATGGAATCGCGTATGGAACGAGGCTGTTCGAAGATCTCCTTTAGCATAAAATGAGGAAAGCCTCCTTTTTCGATTGCAGAAAGCTGCAATTCGAGTTTTTGAATGTAGGGGTGCTTCACCTTGTTGCGGATGGTCTTAATCTTTAATTCGCCGTTTCGTGAAATGGTGGCCACCTCTTCATCGTCGAGGTACACTACATTCTTGGTATACTCTATTATGGGGGTTGCATCAGAGGCAATGAAAAACTCCTTGTCTCCGATACCAATTACCAGGGGGCTTCCTTTTTTGGCAGCAATAAGTGTGTCGGGAAGGTTTTTGTCTATCACAACAATAGCGTAGGCGCCCACCACCTGGTTGAGGGAGATTCTTACTGCTTCAAGTAAATCAACACCTTCAGTCTGCTGAATATCTTCAATGAGATGGATCAGAACCTCGGTATCTGTTTCACTGGAAAAATGATGATTGCGGTTGATAAGCTCCTCTTTAAGGCTGCCATAATTTTCAATGATGCCATTGTGAATGATTGCCAGGTTTTTACTTTCACTGTAGTGAGGGTGGGCATTCACATCATTGGGTTCTCCATGGGTAGCCCAGCGTGTGTGGGCAATTCCTATGGTACCGGCCAGATCATGGCCCTGAATCATCCTCTCCAGATCAGAGACCTTGCCATGACTTTTAAAAACGTTAAGGTCATTGTTGAGCAGGGCAACTCCTGCACTATCATAGCCTCTGTATTCCAGACGCCTGAGCCCTTTTATGAGGATGGGAAATGCTTCCCTGTGTCCTAGATATCCTACAATTCCACACATTACTCAATTAAATTAGTTGCCAGAGGGATGGGTATATTTTATCTCCAAACGCATGGGGTTATCTCTTCCCGGTCCTTTTAATACTGCTCTTCCGGCATTTTGAACAGAAGCACTCACTCTTAAATACAATGGGGTGTTTTTTGATGGGTCATCAATAATCTGCTGAAGATGTTGGGTAATATTAAATGAATATTCCCGGGCATCTTCATTGATTGTTCCGCCAAAATAACCTGGGGCTATAAACTCATCGTCAAGACTGATAAAAACACCAGGGTTTTCAGGATCCTCTCTTATAAGGGATAGGATCTGGGCAACTTCAAGTGTATCTTCCAGTACCGTATCGTCCAGTGGGATAATAAGTCTTGCCGAATTGATAGCAATATCACCGCCGGTATTTTCTATAAAATCAGAAACATAGGGCAAGGTTACTTTTACCCTGTAATTGGACATGGATTGAACAAAAAGCAAACTATCGCCCAGCAGTGTATCGCCTTCAATGATCTGTTCCCTGATGGGTTCAGCAGCAAATGCATGATCAAAATTATCATAATGGGTATACCTTCTTCCGGTGGCATCACCAAATATCATCTCAAAAGAATGATCGTTGGCAACTCCGGTTTCCCGGTAAAAAAACTGAATTCTGGAAACAGTGGAAGTAAGGTCGAAATATAGCATAGCGCCTGGTTGCTCCAACTCTTCCACCGTAATGAACAGGCCTTTGAAATATCCCCTGAATTGATCGTAAATTGTCATTTCCTCCAGTTGCTCCCTGTCGGAAAAGAATTGCTGTGCAAATTCGGTTTCAAGGCGCACCCTGAGATGTGCGGCCAAGGGGACATTATCAGGTCCTACAAAAACTGTATCGGTAGGATTGGGAACAAACTCCGGGTTGAGAACCTCTAATTCGCGTTTAATACCCAGTACCTGGTTGGAATAAATGCTGTCGCGGGGAAGGGTGTCACTGAGTTCATAAACCCTGATGTGCTGTGGCAAAGTTATGTCGCCGAAAGTCCCTGCATAGGCCAGGCTTACTACCACTGAATCGATAACCAGCGAATCGGGATGGATGTCAACAAGGGTGGGAGGTATTTCCCTTGGGAAAGCTTCCGTATAGATGCTTGCCCGGGTTTTTCCAAATACCGGATCATTAATGAAGCCCAGCAGGTGAAGGTCTGCTTCGCTGGCCAGTAGTGAATCTTCTATTTGGGTATAGGCATATACCGTGGTGGTGTCTGTAGACTTAACGGTGAGAGGAGATTCAATCAGATCCAGGCCGATTTCTTCAAGTTCACTGTTACAGGAAAGAAAAACCTGCGAACTCAAAACCAGGATCAATGCAACAACCCATGAGTTAATACGGAAAAAACCCCGGTAAAACCGGGGATTGATGGCTTTTTTCAAAACGATACAAAGTTTGTTGTTATATAATTTTATCATCTTTTACGCTAAAGAAAACGCAAAGGTATGGTAAAAATTATTGAGTAAGTACAGAATCCTGAACAATTATTTCGTCATAGAATTCATTGTAGGCATCCATGTAGTTTTCGGGTTTTTGATACTCCAGGACAGGTTTACCTGATTCTTTTGCGTAAGCCTGAAGCTCGGGATTAATATTTTCGTTTCCGAAGATGATGCCGTCTGAATAATCTATGGCAGTTTTTCCAAGATTCACAAAGGTAGGATCTTTCAGCTTAGGGGTAAAGGATTCGTCTACTCCCTGGGTTTTAAACTTGCGTGCCATATTATCATTCAGGCTACCCTCAAACTCGTCGTCATAGATGGAATAAATCACTTTGGTATCGGAAAACATTCCACTGTCTTTCAGGGCTATTTTAACGTATACCGGCATAAGCGCTGTGAACCAACCATTGCAATGTACTACAGTTGGGGACCAGCTGAGTTTTTTTACGGTTTCGATTACTCCCCGGGTAAAGAAAATGGTTCTTTCATCATTGTCGGGAAACATTTTGCCGTTTTTATCGTGGGTGGTAAATTTGCGCTTAAAGAAATCATCGTTGTCAATGAAATAAATCTGCATTCTGGCAGATTGGATAGAAGCGACTTTGATAATGAGTGGGTGGTCGGTGTCGTTGATGACAAGGTTCATACCGGAGAGGCGAATTACTTCATGCAACTGGTTTCTTCTTTCGTTGATGTTTCCGAAACGCGGCATAAAGGTTCTGATTTCTTTCCCTCTTTCTTGTATCCCCTGAGGAAGTTGTCTGCCGATCAGCCCTTTGTGGGTTTCTTTCAAATATGGGGTAATTTCCTGCTGAACAAAAAGAACTTTGGGTTTTTCCATAAATGCTTTATAATTGACTGTTAGTAAAAATATTACGCAAAGTTACAATTTTTTTTGCTTTTTATCAAATTAATCTATTAGCTTTGCCGGCTTGTTAAGCAGCTTGCTGAAAATGCTTAAGATGTTAGTATATAAATAGTTGAGTGCATGTGGCCGCTTTGTTTTTTCCGACGAAACTGCATTTAATAGCCGTAGGTTTTTCGCAAATCAAAAAATTTTAACACACGGAAGGGTTGTTTTCATGCATTTGTTTGTAACTTTCTAATTGCCAAACGGTGAAAATCATCCATAATGTTGGCCAGATGAAAGCCTTTGCCCTTGAGCAAAGGAACGCTGATAAGCTGATTGGTTTTGTTCCTACTATGGGGGCATTGCACCAGGGGCATCTTGCTCTTGTTGAAAGGGCTGTAGCAGAAAATGACCTGGTGGTATGCAGTATTTTCGTAAACCCCATTCAGTTTAACAATCCCAACGACCTGAAACATTATCCGAGAACCCTGAAGAAAGATCTTGCCAGCCTGGAAAAGGTAAACTGTGATGTGGTTTTTCATCCCACAGCGGAAGAAATGTACCCCCGGGAAGAGGAACTTCCACAATACAATTTTGGGCTGTTGGAGCAGGTAATGGAAGGGCGCTACCGACCCGGACATTTCAACGGGGTAGCTGTGGTTGTAAAAAAACTTCTTCAAATGGTACTGCCCCACCGGGCTTATTTTGGCGAAAAGGATTATCAGCAGCTTGCTATAGTAAGGGAATTGGTAAAAAAGGATAATATTGCCACCGAAATAGTACCTTGCCCTACTGTGCGCGAGCCCGACGGCCTGGCAATGAGTTCGCGAAATACAAGGTTGAGTGTTGAAGAAAGACAGCTTGCTCCCCTGATTTATGAAACGCTGGTGGAGGCAAAGGACCGCTATAGATCGGCTACCGCCGAAGAAGTGATTGCATGGGTAACGGAACGTTTTTCCGCCCATGAGTCTTTTCGTCTTGAGTATTTTGAATTATCTGATCCGGTCACGCTGCAACCGGTTAGGGGCAGGAAGCCCAGCGGGCCCGTAGTAGCCTGTATAGCTGCATTCCTGGGGGAGGTGAGGCTGATTGATAATATGGTATATTATTTGTAACTTTGCCGCCCTGTTAAAAACCTGGTTTAACTGGTATTAAACTTTAATGAATTGGGTTTGTTTTCCGGAAAAATATAATTGCAAAAAGCACATTTATCATCTCAGATGTATATTGAAGTTCTAAAATCGAAAATTCACCGGGCTGTAATTACTCAGGCCGATCTGCACTATATTGGCAGCATTACCATTGACGAAGATCTTATGGATGCTGTGGGTATCATTGAAAACGAAAAAGTACATGTGGTCAACATTAATAATGGCGAAAGGCTGGAAACCTATGTTATTAAAGGGCCAAGAGGAAGTGGAGTAATTTGTCTTAACGGACCTGCTGCCCGCAAAGCACAAAAAGGTGATGTGGTGATCATCATTTCCTATGCAATGATGGAATACGAAAAGGCCAGGGAGTATAAACCCATGATCGTTTTTCCCGACGACAATAACAGAATCTCATAGTTTTAATATTGCTGATACAACCCCAAATACTTTCCTCCATTGAATTTCATAGCAAAAAGATATCTTAAGGTTTTTCTTTTTCTGGCAATAGGCCTGTTCATCCTATGGCTGATTACCCGAAACCAGGATATGGGGGCGATTTGGCAGGAGCTGAAAGGTGCGAATTTCTGGTGGGTTGCTCTTGCTATTTTTTGTGGTTTCCTTAGCCACCTGCTGCGTGCGATTCGCTGGAACCAACTCATCAGGCCCATTGGCGAACCCCCTTCAACCCTTACTACCTTTTATGCGCTTATGACGGGATACCTGGCAAATCTGGCGGTACCCCGCCTGGGAGAAATTACCCGTTGCGGAACACTGGCGCGCTATTCAAAAACTCCTTTCAACTCCGTGGCCGGTACTGTGGTTGCCGAGAGGGTATTTGATGTGGTAAGTCTTTTGATACTTATTTTTCTTACTGTTGTTGTACAGTTTTCTTTGATGAAAGACTTCCTGTACCTGTATGTATATTCCCCCCTGCTGGAACTGGTAAGGGGAAATATGATGCTGCTGGTGATTCTTGGTATTGCCGGGGTTACAGCTTTTCTGTTGCTAATAAAATATTTCATGGGAGTGAACAGCTCCACACCCGGGTTGCCAGGAAAAATAAAGCGCCAATTGCTTGGCTTTGTTAAGGGATTGTTGTCGTTGACAAAAGTGCGCGGAAAAGTTGTCTTTTTCCTTTTGTCAATAGGGATTTGGGGCCTTTATTACCTTACAGTGTATTTGTGTTTTTTTGCCCTTGATGGTACTTCACACCTTGGGGTGGCAGCGGGTTTTACACTGCTTGCCCTGGGAAGCCTGGGCATTGTGGCGCCTGTGCCCGGGGGTATTGGCACCTATCATTTCATTACCATTGCTACCCTTACAGAACTTTATTTTGTGTCTTCTGAAGCCGCTACCTCCTATGCATATATTTCTCATGCAGCCCAAATGGTTATCATAATAATCCTGGGAGGCTTTTCATGGCTTGCTCTCACATTTCGTAAACGCGAAACTTCCCTGAAACAAGAACGTGCGGTTGTAACCGAATCATAATTCTACGCCTTTTCAGTGCTTTCACCATAATTTTGAATCCTCATACCCATGCCTGCCAAAGTTTCCAATAAGGATATTATTGCAAGGAAGATCATTCCTTCCGATAAACTACCTTCCCACCTTGCTATCTGGAAGTTCCAGGGGAGTAAAATTGTATTTACCAATGGCTGTTTCGATATTCTCCATCTGGGACATATAGATTACCTGTCGAGGGCGGCTGAGCAAGGCGATTTACTCATTGTAGGACTCAATACAGATGCATCTGTAAAGAGGCTGAAGGGAAGCGCTCGTCCTGTAAATAACCAGGATGCAAGAGCCGCAATGCTGGCCTCACTGTTTTTTGTTTCGGCAGTGGTTTTGTTTGACGAAGATACACCCTACAATCTTATTGAAAAGGTGCAGCCGGATGTGTTGATCAAAGGCAGCGACTACAAGGCCGAAGACATTGTGGGATACGATATTGTAACCCAGAAAGGAGGACAGGTGATTACCATCGATTTTCTTCAAGGCTATTCCACCTCCGGGATTATCGAAAAGTTGCGAAACGCTTAATATGCACCGATCCAGCGTTGTATGCCCCGCATATCTTCCCAGGGTTGTCTGTAAAGGGGTGCCGCAACGGGTTCACCCTTGGTAATTCCTGCCTGCAGAAAAGCAAGGGCTTGCTGTAATGAAGCTTCCCTGGTATCACCAAAATCATAGGTTATTCCGTCGTTTGCCGGTATATCGGCAGGCAACCCGCTAAAGTATTCCCCTTCGTCGTTTGCATTTTTAATGTTAATGGTAATGGGTACCATAGCCCAGATATTATTGAATTGCAAAATATCGGCCCCAACGGGTTTCCCGTAAGTATCTGTTCCTACCACATGCACATCAATAAAGGGCTTAAGCCCGTTGATCACCATTTCACTTGCCGATGCAGTACTGCCGGTAGTAATGGCAACCAGGCGTGGCAGTGCGAGACTGTTTTCAGCAGCAGTAAACAACTCAATCCTGTTGCGATCCTGCAAGTTATCATTGTAATAATATTTGGCAAAAGGTTCTCCTGCAATGGCAGGTCCTGCAATAAGGCTTGCCAGCTGGAGAGCGACAGAGGTAAGGCCGCCCCCATTATAACGCATGTCAAGGATGAGCTCGTCCACCCCCTGGGCCTGAAACTCGGTAAAGATCTCTTCGATCTGTTCGGTTGCATTTTGTGTGAAATTTTGCAATACCAGGTAGCCCACTTTCATCCCTTCAAGCTCAATAACCTCGTGATGCAAAACAGGGTTTACCGAGAGCACCTGTTTTTCTTCTGTTATATTTACAACTTCTCCATCAGGATTGATAAACCTGAAGGAATTGCTTATGCCGGGCTGGTTTGCTCCCAGCAATGCTCCCACGTCGGCCGAGGGCGAAAGGGTAGTGCCATTAACGGCATCAAGTATCCATCCTCTTCTTACTCCTTTTTCATAAAGGGGAACATTGTTGTATATTAAATTGACGCGCAGAATGCCTTCATTGTCCCACATAAACCCTATTCCATAGCCAACAAATTCGGCATCGGAGATGTAAGCAATAAAGGTATCCCAGTCTTCAATAAAACTCCAGCGGTCCATCTCCTGGTAGCGAACTGCCTCCAACACTTCAAATATGGAGGGATAGGAAGAAGGATTGATATTGGGGATCTGGTCGGTCCATAAATACCACTCTTTCATGGCGGTATAAAAATCTTCATTTTCCTGGTTGATGTCAGGATCATCTTTACCACAGGCGGAAAAAACAAAAACAAATGCTGTAAGGAACACCATCCACAAGGCTGCCGGTTTGTATCTTTTACGGGATATTGTTTTCATAGGTATTAGGCGTTTGGTGGTATTGCTAAATAACGATTCATCTTAAGGCATCGCGCGCCATAAAAGTAAGATGTTTTATAACACAAAGGTAATGGCAATTGTTGTTGACCGGGAAAAAGAGAACAACTCCTTTGTGAGATTGGGAAAAGGTGTGAAAAAATTTTTCCGGCAGTTGGATGTTTTAACACCTGCAATTTTCAACAGTTATAAAATTACCTTAATTTCGTAAAATCTGACTACGGAAGTGCGGTTTCAGGTCGATTAATCAATCTGCCGGGTGTTTTCACTAGGATTCAAAATCCGGTTGTTCAAATAAAGAGAATTATGTCTTACGAAGGTTTTAAAACCAGGGTCAAACAATTGAATGCCAAACTCAATACGGCTAATTTCAGGGAAATAAAACAATCACTTATTGAATTGCAAAACGAGGTGGGCGTCTTCGAACTTGTTGCCATGCACCGGGCAGAACTTCGGGATAAAATGCAGGAATTATTTGAGCGTATTAAGGAATACCAGGAAAAAGACCAGAAACAGTTTGAAGAAGAGGCCGGGCAAAACTTTGAATTCATTAAACAAAAACTGGTAGAGGCAATTGAATATACCGAAGCCAACCTTGAAGATCACAATGGGGTGTGGCAAAAGCTTTTGGAGGTACAACAGCATTTCAAGGGAAAAAAGCTTATAGCCGACCAGAGGGAGCACCTTCACAACACCCTCCAGAAATTATTTCAGCTGGCCAGGAAGAGAAGGGAAGATGCCATGCGCCATTCGCAGGAGGTATCGAAAGGGCAAATGGAGAAACTTGATGATGTGGTGGATATTGTGGTGTCACAATGCGAAACCGCCGATATAGAAAAGGCCTGGGCAATGCTGCTGGAGACCAAAGATAAGGTTTTGAACGCGCAGTTGCTGGCTGACCACCGAAAACGATTGGTAGACAAGCTGCAGGATGGGTTTGAGATAGTGAAACTGCGCAGGGAAGAGCGTCAGAATGATTTCTTGAAAAATGCAGCAGACAATGCAGATATAATTGATGCGATGCTCAAAGATGCCGACCAGGCAATTGACAGCAACATTGCGTTCAAAGAAAAATGGAACCTTCTCCTGGCCATCCAAAAGGAATTCAGCAATCGCAAACTGGAAAAATCTGCAAGGCAAAAGCTTTACAATAAATTGCAAAAGCTTTTTCAAATATTAAAAAACGAACAGGGAAAAGACCAGCAAGAGTTTGAAAAGGTGGCACAAGAAAACCTCAATTACCTGAAGCCATTGGTAGACAAGGCTATGGAGCTGGCAAACAGTACCCTTGAGTTTCGCAAAACAAAAGGTTTTCTTATTAAGGTGCAAAGCGAATTCAAAGGCAGAAAAATGCGTGCAATGGAACGCGAAAAGCTCTATAGCCGTTTACAAGCAGCCTTCGATGTTTTGCAGAAAAGACTGGATGAGTATATAGCATCGCGAAAGGAGGCGAGAGAGTTTCGGGTGGTCGGACGCCTTTCTGAAGTGAACATGAAAATTGACCAACTGGAAAAATCCATTGAATCCGACAGGGAAAAACTCGACCTGTTACAGTCAGCCATGCAGGACAGCCAAACTTTAGATGCACACACCACCGGGAAGGATGACCTTGTAAACCAGGTGCAGATCATGCAGGCGGCTATTAATCGAAAATTGTCGGAATGGGAAATCCTGTCAACAGAGAAAGAAAAGCTACTCCATAACAAGCAAAAATTGGATGATCTGGATCCTGAAGATTAGACTCCTCCTAATCAGCCAAAAGAAAAAGAAATAATTCTCTCCCCGAAACTTAAAAAATAAACATCCGTATACTTGTTTAAATTAAACCGGTAATTGTCAGCATTCTATCTGTGGATTTTTAAGATTGATCACATGCAACAGTTACGGTTGATTCGTGTTTAAGTGCCCGAAAATAAGGCTTTTAATGGTAGTAAGAATCAAAGAATGTAGAGCTTTGTCCACCAGGATTTTAGGATCAGCCTGTTACAATATCTTTCCCGGTTGGAGTTGTTCCGGAAAAATACTGTTGCAGGTGGTTTTTATCTTAGTGTTGTTTGTTTTTTCCGCAAATGCAGCTTTCACTTCTAACTATTTGCACCTGAGCGGATGGGTTGTACACAATGAAAAAGCTGTGCAAAATGCTACCATTGAAATATATGAAGGTGATTCGTTGTTGCAAAAAATGCAAACCAACTACCTGGGTAGCTTTTCGGTTTTTTTGCCTTTCCAGAAAGAATTCAAATTTCAGTTTTCCAAAAATGACCTTATCACCAAAAGTGTTACCATCGATACCCGCACACCCGAAGACCCCGATCCTGAATACTACTATTTTTTCAGATTTGAAGTGGAACTGTTTGAAGACAATCCCAACGCCCGGCGCGAATTTTTCAACGATCCGGTGGCCATCATTTATTATGATATCGGGATAGAGGAATTCCGGTTTCATCGCAACAATGTAAAAGTACATTCAGGAAGGGCACTAGGCGAGGAAAACAGCGAAGAACAGGTTTGGCCTTTTGATGATCCGGAGAGTTTTTTCACCTATCTGCAGCAAAGTATTGAAAACCCTGAGCAGGTAAATTTGATTGCCGCTGTGCCTGAGGTTGAGGACGATTCCACGGTGACAGAACCAGTTACTGATCAACAACAGGAACCTTCGGAGCCGGAAAAGGAACAAACCCGCGAAGAGGCTGGAGAGATGCTTTATGCTGAGTATTTACCACAACAGGATACCACCAAAGGCAAATCTACCGTGCAGAAGCCGGATACACTGACCCCACCCCTTGAAAATCCACAATCAGAGCCTGTTTTACAAGAACTTACTCCAGAGGAGCCGCAAACCCTGGAGCAAATTGTTGTTGAGAAAGAGCCTGAGGATTATTTCATCACATTCTACGATTATCGCAACAACGCCCTTGAAGCTGACCTGGAGCAAGATGTTTTCTTTTCTGTGCAATTGCTGGCTACGGTAAAACATATCCCCGCGGGTTTCTTCGATCGCATGCTGGAAACCTTCCCTAACGCCGGTATTCTCTTTTACCGCGATCAGGACGAACTGGATAAATATATAACCGGAGTTTTCTCCTCCCTGGAGGAAGCTTTGGAGAAACATCGACAGCTGCGCGAAATTGGTATGGAGGGCTACCTTGTGGCTTTTGCCGGGAACCGGCGCGTTAGTGTAAGTAAGGCCTTGTCTTTGCTTCGCTGATCCGGTGCACTGCAGCCAGAGACCTGATAATGCGTTGTTTTTACCTTGAATGGTTTTATTTTCCTGTTCCCGGCCACACATCCAATCCTTTTCCTAATTTTGCCTTGTAAAACAATAGGACATGAGCAAACTACCCGAATTATCAGATATTATCAAAGCCCAAACCCGGTTAAAGGGTGTTGTGAAAGTAACACCCCTGGAGCATACCAAATCCTTTTCGGCCATGTCGGGTGCCAATGTTTTTATGAAGCTTGAGAATATGCAATCTACAGGCTCCTTTAAAGTAAGGGGTGCATATAACAAGCTAAGCTGCATGACGGCGCAGGAGCTCGAAAAAGGAGTAGTTTGTGCTTCAGCAGGCAACCACGCCCAGGGAGTGGCCTATGCCGCAAATAGCAAAGGGGTGAAGGCAACAGTTTTTATGCCTGTTTTCACCCCCCCTCTCAAAGTTATTGCCACCCGCGCCTATGGAGCGGATGTGGTACTGCAGGGAGACACCTTCGACGATGCTTTTGCTGCCGCTATGGAGTTTAAGCAGACTACCGGTGCAACCTTTGTGCATCCGTTTGATGATCCCTGGATTATTGCCGGGCAGGGCACCATTGGCCTGGAATTGTTCAATCAGCTCGAGAACATTGATGATGTGCTGGTACCAATAGGTGGAGGTGGTATGATTGCAGGAATTGCCATTGCTTTGAAAGGAATGAATCCTGATATCCGGATTATTGGAGTGGAAGCGGCAGGTGCTCAATCCATGAAACTTTCCCTGGAAAAAGGCCAGCCCAATACATTGAAATCCATGAGTACCATTGCCGATGGTATAGCTGTAAAAACCCCGGGAAAGCTAAATTTTGAAGCCACCCGAAAGCATGTTGACAGTGTGCTGGTGGTCAATGATGCCGAAATTGCCCACACTGCCTACCTGTTGTTGCAAAGGGCAAAGATACTGGCCGAACCTTCGGGGGTTGCCGCCATGGCGGCAGTGTTGCACAAGAAAATCGATCTTGCGGGACGCAATGTAATTCCGGTAATCAGTGGTGGTAATGCCAACATGGGCATTCTGGAGCAGATCCTCGAAAAGGGGATGATGGAGGAGGGGCTGCGCGCCCGCATTGCCGTGCTCATTCCCGATCTTGCGGGTGAGCTCAAGGGAATTGTAAGCATCCTTGAAAAAATAAGGGCAAACATCTACGATATCTCTCACGAACGATCCATCACCAGTGTTCCTGTGGGATATGTGATGGTAACCATTACCTTCAACCTGCAGGATACCTCGCAGCTGGAAACCATTCGCAAAACCCTCGACGACAAAGGCATGAAATATGAAATACTGACCTGATACCACCATCTCCTTTGAGGGAAGTAAAATCTCTCCAGGGCCTGACGGCAAACCTTTCCAGCTTTCCCTTGTTGTAATGGTTGATAGCAACATTACTTCAAAATATTATGCATCCTTACCAATTCACCCAACAGGGAGTTTCTCCCCGGCAAGCCCAAAGAGCAATAATCCTTATCCACGGCCGTGGCGCACCACCGGAAGATATCCTGGGCCTGGCCGATTTTTTTGATGATGGAAAAACCTGGTTTGCTGCTCCTGAAGCGCACAATTATACCTGGTATCCCTATAGTTTCCTTATGCCGGCAGCCCAAAATCAGCCCTGGCTCAACAGTGCCATCGAAAATATTGCACGGCTTATTGACGAAGCAAGAGAGAATTTCTCTGATGATAATATTTTTATCATGGGTTTCTCGCAGGGAGCTTGCCTGACAGCTGAGGTTACAGCCCGCAATGCCCGCAAATATGGTGGAATAGCCGTTTTTACCGGTGGCCTCATTGGGAATGAAATTGACACAACCCCATACAAAGGAAACTTTGAAGGCACAAAGGTTTACATCAGCAATGGCAGCGATGATCCCCATATTCCCAGGCAACGGTCAGAGGACACCAACCGCATCATGCAGCAAATGGGTGCTGATACAACCCTTGAGATTTTCCCCGGCCGTGTACATACCATCTCCATGGAAGAGATCCGTAAGGTGCAGCAATTGTTTTTTGGCTGACCAAAAGGATGGCGGCAACTGACCTGCCAGGTTATATTGCTGTAATTTGATGTTTCAGTGACCAGGCTACGGATGAACTCCAACCGATTTTTGTCAACCCTCCCAAAAGTTTTGTTCGTATCTTTGCCCTAAAATTCATTGTTGCACAGGGGCAATCAGCAAAATAAAACCACAATCCGTTATATACAAGGTTGGTTGTGCATGACCAGTAAGCTACGTGTATTTGCACAGAAGCATGGTAGCCGGGATTGTGGCTACCAAAAAAGTGGTCCTTATACCATTATGTACGGTCATTTCATAATTTGCCGCTATTCTCTGAATTTGCTGTAAGCCCTGTTTTTTTACTATCATTATGAATCAAAAAGCAAAGTATTTCTTTCTTATCATTGTTCTTTTTTCAGCATGCACAGCCCAGCGCATGGGCACCAAGCTTGCCACGGATGCCCACCGGGCGTTTGAAAACCAGCAGTATGAAGCTGCCCTGGGGTATTATGAGCAGTTCATCATCTCCGAAGGCAACGATGCCACCCAGGTGCCTGACAGCATTTATCGCGATGCAGGACTTGCCGCCTTTTATCTCGATCAATCCGAAAAAGCACTTAATTATCTGAATACCATCAGACACTCTGAAACTGCCAATGGTCCTACCCACTATGCCCTGGCCATTCTCAACAGGCAGATCGACAATCTCTCCAGGGAAATTACAGCCCTGGAAAGCTATGTTGAAAACCACCCCGACGGGGAGCATATCCAGGCTATGCGCAACAGGTTGTTCGAAACATGGGTTGAAAGCCGCAATTACCAGCACGCTCTTGACCTGTGGCCCGAAATTGAGCACTACGCGCGTGAGGATGAAGGTCTTCTCAACAACTATTTCATTGCACTACAGGAACTGCAGAAAGAGGAAGAACTCAATGCTGTGGCAAGGGAATTGCTTGCTCTGAATCCTGAAAATACTGATGCCCTGGATCACCTGGCGCGCTATTATTTCTGGAGGGCCGAAAACCGCTACCAGAAGGAAATGGAAGCCTATGAGAAGAATCGCACCCACCGGCAGTATGCCCAATTGCTGAAAGCTTTTGATGTTCTCAACAAAGATTTCAGAACAGCATTGGGTTATTTTCTCACCCTTTACGAGATCGATCCCCAACCCACTACCGCCCGGTTTATTGGCAATATTTACCTAAGGTTTGATGATAAGGAACGAGCAAGGTTCTATCATAACAAGGCCGAAAAGTGAAAACCTTTTTTATGATAAAGGCCATATTGCTGGTAGGGGCAGGAAGTTTTGCAGGAGGTGTCTTGCGGTTTGTTGTGGGGAGATTTTTGCAGTCTTCAGTTCATAGCCTGTTTCCCTGGGGAACGCTTACGGTAAACATTGCCGGCAGTTTTGCTATTGGGGTGCTGCTGGCTCTATCAGCCAGGGGTACGTATTTGTCACCCGACTGGAAATTATTCCTGGGGGCAGGGATATGTGGTGGTTTCACCACTTTTTCAACTTTTTCGCTGGAGAGCCTGGAGTTGCTGCGCCAGGGACATCATTTGCTCACTTTCCTCTATGCCGGCAGCAGTGTGGTGTTGGGGCTTGCTGCAGCTTACCTGGGCTTTTGGTTGACCCGCCTTTTTTCTGCCTGACAATGCTATTGCCCCATAGGCATAGCCTATACCCAGAACATAAAGAAATGCCAGTAGTGCATCTGCAGGTAGAAAACCACCATTACAATAAACCCGGCGAATTGCCAGAGAGTAGACTGCAGGGGTTGACTGCTTCCTATTCCACCCTGGAACCATGCAAAAAGGGCGGCCACGAAAAATAATGCTGAAATCCATGGCAGCAAAAGGATCAGCCTCAGCCCGGAAGGTCTTTCAAAAATGATAGTTTCAACACCTGAAAAGGTAGTGAGAAAGAGGATGCAAAACAGCCATATCGCTGCTCCCGAGAGCAGCAAAAACCACCGGTACAATTGTCTGCTGCGCTTGTCTCTCTTTAAAAACCGCCACAGGGGAATCAGGATATTCCTCAGGCCGATCAGCAATACCAAAATCAGCAATACCATGTTGAAAGCAGCACTTTCGCGAAACGATACTTGCTGGAAGGTTACAATAGGCAGATCGGAAACCATGAATCCATCCACCTGTCCTTCATCATTGCGCTCAAAGATCAGCTTTCGGTGTTCATGCACAAAGATATCTTCTTCGTAGGGCTTGAAGAGCATGGGTTTAGCCATGGGCGATGTGAGGAGTAAGCCTTCGGGAACCTGCGTAATGCGTCCGGTTATCATGGCGAAGAATATTTTCAGGTAATTGCTCTCGACCCTCCTCGACATTTTGTACGTCCCGGGATAGTCGTGCAGTCCGTTTACCCTTCGGTTTGCATTGAGCTCCTTTTTGTTGCCATTGATAAAATCGAGGATCAGCAAAAACTGATCAATATAACTGAATTTTGTTTCGGCCGTATTGATGGAGAAGAAAATGCCGGTCTGCATTTCGGGCACCAGCACAAAAGCAGTATGAAAGAAATAGGTATCTCCCCCATGCCAAAGAATGTTCTTTCCATGATAATTCATGCGCATAAAACCGTGAGCCATTCCATCGGCCTGCGGATGCGGTGCGTGCAACACGCTGAGCATCTGGGCAATGGTTTCGTGCTGCAGGATGTTGTTTTCTACCCTGTTGTGTTCATCGCAATCCAACAACGCGATCATGAATTTAAGCATATCAGAAGCCGTAGAAACAGCCGACCCTGCAGGAGCAGGTAAAATGTATTCATCAAAGGGGCTTGTAAATTTTCCCTTACGAAAAACATATCCCTTGGATTTAGCTTCCGATATGTTGAACGATGCTGGTTGCCTGAACGTGGTGTTGGTCATTTCCAAAGGGGCGAAGACATTTTCTTCCACATAATCGTTAAAGGTTTGCCCGGTAATCTGTTCAATAACATATGCCGCAAGGGCTACACCATAGTTAGAGTAGGCAGGTGTAGTTCCTGGTTCGTAAATCTGGAGGGGGAGGTTTTCGTCGAGGTAGGTTACCAGCTCGGGAAGAGCATCGTAAGATTTGGAAAAAACATGCATATTATCTTCAAAGCCTGGTGTATGGGTCATCAGGTGTTTCATCGTAACAGGGCTGTAGTGATCGGGCAGGCGGAAATTGCCCTGCAGGTAATCGTTTACGGGCTTGTTGAGGTCCAGCCGGTTTTGCTCAACCAGTTGCATTACCGAAACCCAAACAAACAGTTTGCTTACCGAGCCGATGTGAAATCCTGTATTTTCATTGACAAGCCTCGAACTTTCTATGTGCGAGTGCCCCCAACCCCTGGTTATGGTAAGGGTGTCGGCAGAAAACATGGACAGTGTTGCTCCCGCAATGGAGTGTTCCTTCATCTGGCTGCGAAACATCCCGTCAAGAAAATCGGCGGTGCTTTCACGGGACTGGAGGTGAGAGGGGAGGAGCAATATAAGCAGGAAGGCAATCCAGAAGCCCGGCTTCATAATGGAGCGACGAAACTGTGTCATGACAACTTAAGTTTTAAAATAGTGGTACACCTTAACTATCACTTTTTAAAACTTTTACGCAATTGCTACTGAAAGGTTATAGGGTCAAACATTTTTTTTAACCTCAAATTTCTGCATTTCACCCGACAGAATTACCCGAATGGGTTCGGGCTGATCTTCATTGGCATTGCTTACCATGCAGCGGGCAACCTGCGATACATGAATACCCTTTGTGTTGCGGCTGAATAAGAATCCAAAGGTCTTCATAAACCTTTTGGCCACTTCCTCTCCCAATCGAAATTCCCTGCGGGGACCAAGCAGCATGGAGGGTCGGTAGATGCATAGTGAATCGAAAGGAATTTTGCTCACCTCGCGTTCAACCTTTCCCTTTACCTTATTGTAAAAAAACATGGACTTTTCGTCTGCACCCAATGCCGTGACAAGATGAAATGATTTGCTGCCATTTTTGTGGGCCAGCTGTGCCAGCTTTAGCGGATACTCATAATCAACCTTCTCAAAAGCTTCTTTTGAACCCGCTTTCCTTATTGTGGTGCCCAGGCAGCAAAATATATCATCGGCCTTTACCACCCGCTGATCCGGGTTGTCATAATCAAACACGATCTGGGTAAGCTTTGGATGGGCCTTTTCCATCTTTTTCCGAACAAGAATTTTCACTTGCGAATAGTTGTCATTTTCCAGGAGTTCATCCAGCAGGAAAGATCCCACCAGTCCGGTAGCCCCGGCTATTAATGCGGTTTTCATAATACACTCATTAGGTTTCACAGTAAAGGGGATGGGAGAGGATTTGTTCAATTCAGTAAAGGCATTGAGGGGAAAGCAGGGAAAGGGTAGAGAAATGGACAAACGGAGGCTGCAGCATAGTGAAGATATTTGTAGTCAGTTTGCAAATGAATTATCCTGATTTTATAAAAATTTCTATATTTACCCCGAGGAAAAAAAATAATTAAACTACCGGGGAGATGACTGATTTCTTACAGCAAACCACTGGGAAACGCAAGGTTGACCCGTCACAGTCAGAAAATTCTGCAATAACGGATACCTTTTTTTGCAGGACAACTATTTCGGTAGTTTGTCATCGTTCCATTATACCAAAATCATCATACTCCTCCGGGCATTTCACAAGAACCATAAGAAATCTTGAAAATTTTTTTCAAAACGACACCCCTTGGCGGGGTAGGGTGGTAGGTTTGGGGGCGGGGGAGTAAATTAGGTAAGTATAGAAATTATTATTATGAGGTTTAAATTAAAAGTTAAGTTGGTGGGAAACGGGCCCTTTGTATTGCCTGTGAATTACCAGTATCCTTTATCTGCCTGGATTTATAATACCATCCATGCCGGGAATAACCAGTTTGCCACTTGGCTGCACAAAAAAGGATACATGGATAATAAACGGCAATACAAATTGTTTAGCTTTTCCCAACTGGAAATTGATCAATTTTCTGTTGATAGCAACCGATTGATCATCAATAACCCACATGCGGATTTTGTAATCAATTTTGTTGCCCCGGAAGCCGCCGAGCCCTTTATCAAAGGATTGTTTCAGCAACAAACCGGTTCATTGGGGGACAAATTAAGCCAGGTTGATTTTATAATTAACCACATTGAAATTCTACCCGATCCCCATTTTATCGAAAACATGATATTTAAAACCCTCTCTTCGGTGGTAGTAAGCAAAACACCGGAAAGCAGAAATGGAATACCTATTTTTCTGCACCCGGAAGATCTCGATTTTGCAAGAATAATGCATGACAATCTGGTAAATAAATTTACAGCTTGGGTGATTAACAACGATAGTCGTAGAAAAACTTTACTCACAAAACCAGGCAAAGAGTTTGAGTTCAAATTACTTTCAACACCTAAGCCCCGACTTATTACCATTAAAGCCAGCACTCCTCAACAAACCAAAGTACGCGGCTATATGATGAAATTTGAAGTAAGGGCATCTGCTGATTTGCTTAGGATTGGCTACTATGCTGGATTTGGAGAGAAAAATAGCATGGGCTTTGGTTGTGTAGAAGTGGTGGGATGATTGTGAACCATTGGAACCATTGGAAACCTTGGAGGTTTTAGAAACCTCCAAGGTTTAAAAACAACGAAATGACAAAAAAAACAAATAAAATTCAACCATCATGAAAGATTTATTTGTAGAAGAGGCGTACT
>CAYVQC010000063.1:0-14102 GCA_964453995.1 uncultured Bacteroidales bacterium
TTGGGGGGTAAAGAAGGTGAAAGCTCAATCAAATAGCCAAAGAGTGGTCCAACGAGCCGGGAGTCGTCAGGCTAAGGGTTTCAGAGAAAACCTACCCCTGGTTATGAAATTTGATTTCTTACCGCATTCCAGAGCACATCAACCGGGTGCAAAGCTGTCCGTCCTGTTCCGTCAAAAATCTGATGCCGACAGCTGGTGCCCGGCGCAGAAATGATATCTTCGGCACCGGTAGCCCTGATGGCAGGGAATAGTTTCAACTCACCAATGGCCATGCTCACGTCGTAATGTTCCTTTTCATATCCAAATGAACCTGCCATACCGCAACAGCCACATTCTATCTCCCTTATATCGGCTCCTTCTATCAGCGACAGCATTCTCACAGTATGGTTGACGGATGACAATGCTTTTTGATGACAATGCCCGTGAAGATAGATCTTACCAGCCCTTGCACCCCTGAACTGTGACGTGTCGAGATGCCCTGCGTCCAGTTCCCGGCAGATAAACTCGTCGATGATAAAAGCATTCAGGGCAAGCAGATTAGCCTTTTCAGTCAGCTCTTCGCTGCAGAGTTCTTTGTATTCATCGCGCATGGTGAGGATGGCCGAGGGCTCAATGCCCACTACAGATATTTTTTCATCAGCAAATGGGAAAAATTGTTGGATATTATGATCAGCAAACCTGCGGGCTTTTTTCAGTAATCCCTTGGAAAGGCTCGCCCTTCCACTTTCCTTGCAGGAAGGCATGATGATATGGTAACCCAGCTTGTTGAGCAGCAAGCAGGTATTGATACCGGTGGGTGTGTCGTTGTAGTTGGTAAACTCATCGCAGAACAATACTACCTTTTTACCTGGGATGGCAGATTGGTTTAGCTTTGGAAGATTTTTGCGTGCCCAGGCTCTCCAGGTGGTAGAATGCAGTTTTGGCATGCTTCGTTTACCGGCAAAACCTGAAAAGGTTTTCACTACTCCCGATAAGGCTGGGGTTTGAGAAACAAAGTTGTAGGCCCACGGAGCCAAAGAGGCCAGGCTGTTGATACTGCTGTAATTGCTGATCAGGTTTGCCCTGAAAGGCACTCCGTTGGCATCGTAATAGTTTTGCAGGAATTCGGCCTTGTATTTTGCCATATCTACATTGGAAGGACACTCAGATTTGCAGGCTTTACAGGATAGGCACAGTTCGAGCACCTGCCTGATCTCTTCATGATCGAAAGGGTTCTTTTTGTCGGAAAAGGAAACCATTTCTCTCAGGATGTTGGCTCTGGCCCTGGTGGTAGCTTCTTCATCGAGTGTAGCATGGTAGGAAGGGCACATCACACCCTTTTGGGAATGCAGCTTGCGGCAATCTCCCGAACCATTGCATTTCTCCACCGCCCTGAGGAATCCTCCTGCCTCAGGATAGCGAAAATGGGTTTTTATTTCAGGATAGAGTTTGCCCGGTGTGTAGCGCAATGATGTCTTCATGGAAGGTGTGTCTACGATTTTCCCGGGATTGAAAATGTTGTTGGGATCCCAGGTGTATTTTACCTGGCGCAGTATCTGGTAGATTTTTTCTCCCAGCATCAGGGGAATAAACTCGCCTCGCAGACGTCCGTCGCCATGCTCACCGCTGAGGGAGCCTTTGTACTTTTTCACCAGCAGGGCTGTTTTGTGGGCTACCATGTGGAAGCGTTCCACATCAGTCTTGTTTTTCAGATCCAGGATAGGGCGCAAATGGATTTCTCCGGTGCCAATGTGTGCATAGTAAACGCATTTCAGGTTCATTTCGTCAAGTACCTGCTTCAGGTCATCCATAAAGCGGGGCAGTTTCTCCACATGTACTGCCGTATCTTCAATTACGGCAACCGGTTTGGCATCGCCGGGAACATTGCTGAGCAGCCCCAGTCCTGCTTTTCTCAGTGCCCAAACTTTTCCGATATCACTGCCTTTGAGAACAGGATAATGGTATCCCATGCCCAGGGCCGACATTTCTGCCTCCATGGCAGCTACTTTACTGTCGATAAGGGCCGGATCGTATTCAGCAAACTCCACTACCAGGATGGCATCGGGATCTCCCTTGATAAAAAAGCGGTTCCGGGCCTGGGTAATGTTGGTTTTGGTGCAATCCAGCACGATGCGGTCGATCAGCTCTATCGCCACAGGTTCATGCCTTAGGGCTACAAGGTTTGCTTTAAAGGCTTCTTCCAGGGAATTTACGTGAACACATACCAGGGCTGTATTCCTGGGTGGCAAGGGAACCAGGTTGAGTTTGATCTCCGTAAACATGGCAAGACTCCCTTCGCTGCCAGCCAGAAGATGACAAAAATTAAAGTCTTCGCCGCCGGAAGAAAATACATTGCTTTGGAGCAACAGATCCAGAGCGTACCCCGTATTTCGCCTGTGAATTGCGGGTTCGGGATATTGCTCGCGGATTTCCTGTTGGATATCCGGGGTTGAGAGAAGATCAAAAATATTCTGGTAAATTTTACTTTCCAGGGAGTTTCCTATACATTTTTTCCTGAAATTTTCTTTAGACAAAGCTCCGAATACTACCTCATTACCATCGCTGAGAAATGCATTTACTTCCAGGGTATGATCGCGTGTACTTCCATAAACCAGGGAATGGGCTCCGCAGGAATTGTTGGCAACCATGCCCCCCATCATGCAGCGGTTGGATGTGGATGTTTCGGGCCCAAAGAACAAACCGTGCAGTTTGAGAAAATCGTTGAGCTCATCAAGAATCACTCCCGGTTCAACCCTTACCCATTTTTCTTCCTTGTTGAACTCCAGGATACGGTTCATGTATCGGGAAAAATCCACCACGATGCCATGCCCTACCACCTGGCCGGCCAGGGAAGTGCCTGCTGTGCGGGGTACCAGTGGCACTTTATGGGTTTGGGCAAAAAGGATGAGTTCACGCAGATCGTCTTTATGGCGGGGCCGGCACACTGCCATTGGGGTTTCCCGGTATACTGAGGCATCGGTAGCATAGAGTAAACGGGTTTTGATATCGCTGTAAAGGTCGCCTTCCAGTTTTTGAGCCAGTGCGGCAAGAGCAGGGTTTTCGTGGGGTTGATTCATGGGTGGTATGTGGGGATCATCGGAGTTTCTCCATGTGACAGAAAAAAGTGTAATGCCGGCTTTCTGCGGTAGCTCAACGGCTTACATCATATCAGCCTGTTTTTTGTAGAAATTGGTACTTTCAAAAATCTTATCGGCATTGGCTGCAATAAAGCCAGTATACTCCCTTCCGTTTTCGTCTTTGTAGCGAAGGGTAAATTCATAGAAACAAGCCGGTACTTCAAAAATACCATCTGAAAACTCAAAGGGAAGGATCTCGGATTTGGTGGCAGATTGCTCCAGCAATTCTTCGGGAGTGCCATAGATCTCGCCGGCAGCGGTATTCATAATATAGCCATGGCTTTTTACAAAAGCATTTACTTCCTGCAAAGAGTTGAAATGGTTTAGTTCATTTACCTTGATAGCGAAATGATTTGCCCGGTAACCGTAAACCAAAAGCCAGGCAGCATATTCTGATTCTTCGCGCAGTTTGTTGTAGGTTTCGAAAGGAATTTTTCCCCAGATACTGCCACCATAAACCAGATCAGGATCGGCATAAGCCTCATCGCTTAATCCGTTCAGGTAGCCTTTAATGGTATTCTGAAGGTAATCACTGCATTGCTCCAAAAGCAATTCGCTGATAAAGGCCTTGGGAGCAAGGGGGTCGGTTTTGTGCTCAAAGTGCTTTCCGAAAACTTTCTTGGCTTTGAACTCGTAGGTGCCTTTTTCTTCGTACCCATTATCGGTAAAGACTTTGGCAATGACATCGATATTAACCCTTGGATCGTTGAAGGTACGCAGTGCAATATGATCGTGTACAATGGTTTCGCCTTGCCCGGTAAAAAGATCGTAAATTCTTTTGGCATTGGGATTTTGGGTGGAATAGGGTACCCAGAAACGGTTGAAGATCTGCTCAATTTGCATAGTTGGGTGTGTTTAGGTTTATAGTATGGTGAATGTTAATCTCGTTAATGTTTATTCATGCACCAAAATTCGTAAAAAATGATGAGAAAGCAGCAGAAATAATTGTTGGAATCATTCTAAATAAGCCTGAACCGGCAGCAGGAGGCAGATGGGGTTACTTGTTTTTGTTTTCCGGGTGATTTTCTTCGTGAGTAGATTGTTCCCCGGCATCATTTGTTGGCTGTTTTTCCTCACTGAAAGGATAGATAACAAGATTGCGCAACATGGAAAGAGTGAGGATGGGAAAGACAATGGTGAAGAGAACCTTTACCCAGGTAGCTTCATAAAAACCGGAAAGAATCATCAGCCAGATAAGAGCAAGAAAAACGATATCAACAACAATCACCAGGCTATTGCCCGGGTTTTTCTGCATCCAGGATGGAAAAGGTAGTTTTACATTTTCCCTTGCTTTAACCAGTACATAACGGTAAGTGAGTATAATCCAAAGCACCGGCATTACAAATCCCAGAACGAAGCCTGCAATTTCTGAATCAAAATACCCGAAAGAGTAAAGAAAACCCAATACCAGCTGCGACCAAAAGGTTATCTGGTATTGGCGGAATACTCCTGCAGAAGCATTTATAAGTTTGAATAACAGCCGGTTAGACTTGCCGTTTGAGGATACCATAAAACAGGTTGAATTTACATGGCAATATATAATTTCTTTGGCACTTGAAAAAATTAATTTCAGATTTTGCAAAGAAAAAATAGTGTTAACACATGTTTTCTGATGAGCAACTATACTGCCACGTTTTACAGCAAAGTGTCTTCCCAACCGGTTAAACTCTGTTGTACAGGTAGCGTTTGATACTCTTTTTGGGTGTTTTTTCAAATTCTTCCGAGAAGATGCTAACAGAAGAAACCCCCATGAAAGAAGGCATGTCAGCATTCAGGAATTTCCGGTGTTCTTCGAAGATTACTTTCAGATCTTCATCTGTAAGATTCTTCTTATCCACCATCTCATAGTCGGGGTAGATAAGAATGGTAAGCTTACTGTTGTTTTCCACTACCAGCGATTCCTGTACAAAAGGCATATTGTTGTAGCGGGCTTCTATTTCTTCGGGGTAAATATTTTGTCCTGAAGGCCCAAGAATCATACTTTTGTTGCGGCCTTTGATATACACAAAACCCTCTTTATCTATAGCTCCCAGGTCGCCAGTGTGCATCCAGCCATCGGGATCGAGGGTGGCTTTGGTTGCCTCTGGATTTTTGTAATATCCCTGCATTACATTCTCTCCTTTCACCATGATCTCACCCACCTGGTTTACCGGATCTTCAGAATCTATTTTGATTTGCAATGTGTCTACCACCTTTCCTGCCGACCTTAGTTTTGTTTTATCCCAGTTGGCATAGCTTATCAGGGGGGCGCACTCGGTCATGCCATAGCCAATGGAGAAGGGAAACTCTATCTTTTTCAGAAAATCTTCCACCTCGCTGCTCAGGGGGGCTCCTCCTATTACCACTTCGTGGAAATTGCCTCCAAAGGAATCGGTAAGCTTGCTTCTTATTTTCTTATAGATCACCTTGTCTAATACCGGCATTTTCATCATCATCTTTACCGATGATTTGCTTATGGCGGGCAAAATCTGTTTTTTATAGATCTTTTCCATGATCAGTGGCACGGCAAGGATCAGCCTGGGGCGCACCTCTTTGAAAGCTTTTAAGATGATCTGTGGGGAAGGTGTTTTGGTGAGTATGGTAATATGGCAGCCCAGGGTAAAGGGCCATAAAAACTCAAAAGCACATCCATAGGCATGGGCAAGGGGAAGAAATGACACAATCTGATCGCCCGGCTGCAGGGGCATGTTGTTGTTGGCATAAATAATATTGGCCACCAGGTTGTTGTGCGTTAACATCACTCCTTTGGTAAAGCCTGTTGTTCCAGATGTGTAACTTAATACTGCCAGGGCTTCGTTTTGGATGGATGGTAATAAGAAATTCCCCTCCTTGATGCCGCCTGGAAATGATTTTTCAAGCAATGGGTTTACTTTTTCCAGGCCATGGCTTATCTTTTTGTTGTTGTCGGCAAAAAGTAATGCAAAGGTGTTAAGGGATAAGAAATACCGGGCATTTTCCATTTGGGCTGCCACCAGGTTTTCAAAAATTGCATCCGACACAAATACCACCTCACTATCAGAATGGTTAACAATGTGATGAATATCATTGGGTTTGAAATCGGGCAGGATGGGTACTATTACTGCTCCGTAGGTTACCGTAGCCAGGTATACGATGGTCCAGTTTACCGAGTTCTTCCCGATAAGAGCAATCTTATCGCCTTTTTTTACACCGGTTTCCTTAAAGATAGTGTGAAGCATCACCATCTGTTTGCCAATTTCGCCATAGCGGAGTGTTTCTCCTCCATAATTGCTCATGGCATTTTTTTCCCAGTTCTTGCGTATGCTGTCCTGTATAAGGTCAACAAGTTTTTCCTTCATCATAGCTTAGAATTTTGTCCCTAATTACAGGCTAATGTAGAAAGAAATACTCAAACCAATAAAGTATCGGGTGTATTTTAACACAACGAATGTTTGAAATAAAGGTTTTAAAGCGATGACCAATACATTGCAGCAAAACTATCGTATATAGCGATCAAGGGCGTATTTTCCACTACCGGTGATCAGCAGTACAATATATACCAGGAGGTAAATCAGGCTGAGTTCCATGCGTGAAAAAGGATCATTGGCATGGACAATAAAGGCGGCTACAAACATGGTAAACGCAAGGGCAAAAGCGGCATAGCGTGTAGCCAAACCCAGTATGATAAGAACAGACCCTATTAGTTCGGTAATGGTTGCCATAATGAGAGATAAAGTGGGACCCATACCCAGTGGATCGGGGAAGGTTATTTCACCACCCTCCAAAAGACGCATCAGTTTGGGCCAGCCATGGGTAAGCATAAGGGCGCTTATGCCTACCCGCAAAATGAGGATGGAAATATTTACCTGTAAGGTAGTAGTGGTGGTGTTGAATAGTTTCTTCATATGTAAGAAGTTTTGATAATAAACGGAAAAGAGAAATTATTGTTTGCCCTGCTCTGGACGTCAAGCCGGTTTTTTTACTTTTTTTTAGGCTTGCAGCATCCTGCCCGTTTTCATCGTATAGGGGGTATACTTAAATTTTTCTGCCTGCTACAAGTTTACCCGAGACAACTATGCCATGGTTCTTGAACCGTATGTAAAAATGCCCATTGCCAATGTTACCAGCCTCAATCTCAACATTGGTATGGCAGGATTATCATTGAAATACCAGTTTGGGAAAAGGTGATACCCTACAGCATGTAACAATCACATTTCCTTATTTTTAAAAAAATATTGCCGGAATAAAATTTTTTCTGTTTTTGCATAGGGTAAAAGTTATCTACAGGGGTCATACCAATGAAAACAATAATTTTTAAATCCTTTGCATCATGAAAACAAAAACTTTTTTATCGGCTTTATTGGTAATTTTCATCCTTTTTCCGGCAGCAGTTATCGCCCAGAGAGATAGTGATGACTTTTATGTAATCAGTGGCACAGTAAAAGATGCCGAACAACGAAATCCTATTCCTTATGCCACAGTCATTATTCCCGGCACCCATGTGGGTACTGTTGCCAACGCGCAGGGATACTTCAGTTTAAAAATAAAGAAGGATGCTGATTCAGAAAACATCCGAATTTCTCATCTGGGATATGAACCCAGGATTTTTGCCATTGAAAGGGACAAACGCGAGGAAGTGACCTTCCTTTTACAAGCCCACTCCGTTAATCTCCAGGAGGTAATTTTTCGGCCGTTGAATGCCAGGGACATCGTTTTTGGGGCTTTGGAAAGGGTAAAACAGAATTATCCCCAGCAACCTTTTATGCTCACAGCCTTTTATCGCGAAACCATTAAGAAGCGGAGAGATTATGTGTCTATTGCTGAGGCCATTGTAGATATCAGAAAAGAATCCTATAAAGAAAACAGCGCCGATGACAGAACAAAACTAATCCGTGGCCGCAAAAGCGGATCGGTGAAGAATGTGGACACACTCCTTGTGAAACTGCAGGGCGGACCTCATGTAGCTCTTTTAATGGACCTGGTAAAAAACAATTATATGGTAGTTTCGCTCAACAATATCGATCATTATACGTATGAAATGCTCGACCTGGCTTTTATTGACGGTGAAACACACTATGTAATAGGTTTTGAGCCTGCTGTTGCGCTCGAATATCCCCTGTTTCGTGGCAAGTTATATATCTCCAATGAATCTCTTGCCATTGCCATGGCCGATTTTGGGCTGGATCTTTCTGATAAGGCCAAAGCAACCCGTGAGTTTGTCCGTAAAAAACCTGCCAAACTAAGGTTTACACCCCTGGATACCAGGTACCTGGTAAAATACCAGGAGATCGATGGAACCTACTACCTGAGCTATTTGCGCAGCGATCTGGAGTTCTATTCCAACTGGCGCAGAAAGATCTTCAGAACACGCTATAACATTATGTTTGAGATGGCTGTGATGGATAGATCCAATGAAGAATTAAGAGATTTCACAAGAAAGGAATCCTTCAAACAACGGTCAATACTTGCCGATCTGGTTCCTGTCTATTTTGAAGATAATTTCTGGGGAGAATATAATTTTATTGAGCCGGATCTTGACATCCAGGAAGCAATAAAGAAGTTAAATCGTAACTTTGAACCCAGGGAAGAAGCATCTAAAGAATGACGTGAGCCAGGCCAACACAAATAATGACCCCACCGGTGTAATAACACAAATCAGAAGCGGTGATATGAAAGCATTTGAAAGGGTGTTCAGGGAGTATTATGCTCCCCTCACCCTTTATGCGCAAACGTTTTTGCAAGACAAAGATACGGCAGAGGAAGTGGTGCAGGAACTCTTTTACCAGCTGTGGAACAACAGAGAGCACACAGAAATAGAAACCTCGCTGAAAGCATATCTTTATCGTGCTGTTCGCAACAAATCGTTTAAAGTAATACGCCATAGCCAGGTAAAACAAAAACATGCTGACTTTGTATTGGGCCACTCCACTGAAATGATGTTTGAAAATAAGATAGAAGCCAAAGAATTACAGCAGATTATTTCCACGATCCTTGAAAAGCTTCCTGAAAAGTGCAGTTTGATTTTCAGGATGAACCGCTTCGAAGGCCTCCGGTACCGCGAAATTGCCCATGAACTATCCGTATCGGTAAAAACAGTAGAAGCAAACATGAGCAAGGCCCTGGCTCTTTTGAGAAATGAAATCTGCAACTACAGAGAATATTTCGATCCGGTAATGATAGCCGGAAAAAGCGAAAAAAATAATATTTGTTGAAACATGAATAACTCAAAAAAAAATATGCTGATACCTGCGCAGGTGAGCCGATATTTGTCCGGTGAAATGGATGAAATTGAAAAAGCCGGGTTCCGGGAGCGTATGAAGGCTGATGCCAATTTACGGGCAGAGGTGGATTCACTGGAGGAGATCTGGGAGATGACCGATTCGGGAAATTTTCGCCAGCCAGATGCATCAGAGGTCGACAAGGCCTGGATGAACCTGGCAAACAGGATTGCCGGTGAAGAAAAGCAGGATATTGGACATTTCGCTAAGATCAAAGCATTTCCCAACTGGATGAAATGGGCAGCCATCTGGGTCTCTGCTATTATTTTGTCATTCTCTGCCTGGTACCTTTCCCGGCCTACCCATACCGAAACTTTCATAAGCCTTGCCAACCCCGATATCAATGTTACCACAGCCAGCTTTCTCAATGATGGTTCTATCGTTTATCTTTCAGGAGGATCGCAGGTAAGCTTTGGAAATGATTTTGCCAAAAATAACAGGGCCGTTTCTCTGGCTGGGGAAGCTTTCTTTGATATTACGCACGATACCTTGCAACCCTTCACGATACAAACCGGGATGGTTTCCATTGAAGTATTGGGCACTTCATTCTATGTGGATGCCAGCCGCGATGACCAGTTTGAGATTTTTGTGGAAAAAGGTCTGGTACGTGCTACTGTGAAATCTTCAGGAGAGCCTGTGCTGCTGGCAGCAGGAGAATACATGTCGGTTGATGGTAACCGTTTTCATAAATCTTCTTTGAACAACCGCCACGTGGAAATGCTATACAAACCGCTGCATTTCAGCAATGAGCCTCTTGAAAACATCCTTAAAATACTATCGCGCAAATATGATATGGTATTCAGTGCCAGCGATCCTGTAAAACAAAGAAATCTGACACTGACCATCTATGATACTACCCCGGAAACCATCAGTAAAGCTATTGCACTATCGTTGGGGGTTGAATATGAGATAAAAAAAGATAATACGGTTGAATTCAGGTAATGAAGTAAAAGTGTAAATTTCGTAGAATGAGTTACACAAAGCCCCATACTTTGTTTAAAACCCTTATTATTTTTGCCATTTCCTTTTGGCAAACTTCTGTGGTTTGCTCACAATCTACCCTTGATACGCTTTATGTTACCATCCCTTCCGACCGGATGGATTATTTGGAAACCTTTATGGAAATCGGTAAGCAAACCGGGTTTTATTTCATGTATGAAAGCCAGTTACTTAGTGCTGACCAGAGAACCCCCCTGCGAAAAAAACAATATACCTTGTCGGAAATCATTTCTATTCTGGTAAATGGCAATGGCCTGGAATACAAAACCATGGACCGGTATATCATTCTTTATAAACCCGTTGAAACCAGGCAAACCACCGAAATTGAACATGAACCACCACCGAATTTTACAGCAAAAGGGAGAGTGATGGATATTGCCACAGGCGATCCTTTGCCTTCTGCTTCGGTATTACTGGCAAAGCAAAATAAAGGGGTATCATCTAATGCTGAAGGAATCTTCAGGTTTAATGTGCCTGCTGAGTTTCTTTCCGATTCTGTGAAGATCACTTTTATGGGTTATGCTCCCAGGTGGGTACCTGTATCGTTGCTGGTAAATGAACAGATGGATATTTACATGGAAGTTGAATCGGTAGAACTGCAGGAAATTATGATCCATTGGTATGATCCGGAAGTTATTTTGGACGAGGCCATTGAAAAAATCCCCGTCAACTATCCGTCACGTCCTACCTTACATACCACTTTTTACCGCGAAGGCACCTTTAAAGATGAGCGAATGCTGAATTATTCCGAAGCAATCTTTCACGTATATAAGCCAGGCTATGCCACCATCGCTTCCGACCAGGTAAGACTTCTCAAAACCCGGAACATTATCAATGCCAACGATAGCGATACGCTTATGCTTAAGCTCAAAGGTGGGGTAAAGAGTGTACTTGAGCTGGATGTGATAAAGTTCAGCCCGCACTTTCTGTCTGTTTCAGATCTTGATAGCTATGTCTTTACTCCCGCGGGTTATGAATGGCACAATACAGAACTGGTTTATGTTGTTGAATTTGAAATGGCCCCGACTGCCCCAGAAAAAACATACCATGGCCGGATTTATATCGAAAGGGATACCAGGGCCATTGTGAGGGTTGACTTTGGCGTGAAAAGTGAATACCTGAGAAGAAATCAAAAACGGTTTCTTCCCCGGAGGAGTAAAAATCATGTCACGCGGATCATAAGTATGGATTATTCAGTATACTACCAACCTATGGGGAATTTTTACTACATAACACATGTGAGAGGAGATATTGTAATGAGAATCCGTGAGCGGGGGAAAATTTCGGGCAAAAGGTTCAGTGCCTTTTTCGAAATGGCCACTCTTGAAGTGGATACAGCCAATGTTGAGCGATTCAGAGCCAGGGAGCGACTTCGTACCAATGCAATTTTTGCCGAAAATGATTTCAACTACGACCAGAATTTTTGGGAAGGATTCAGCTTCATTCCTCCGGAAGAGTCGGTTTATAATGCCATACAACTGATAAATGCCCGAATTGAAAGTGCTTCAGGAGAATAATGAGGCCAGTGGGGTCAGTTGGTGAAATATACATCATCACTGTCTTCTGAAGATTCCTGCCGGCTAGGGTCTTCTGTCATTTCCTCGTTGATAAGAAAAGCCATCCACGCATTGACAGGGATAAGCATCATTCTTGGTGCTCTTACCGCCCGGCTTTGCCTTTGCTGTCTTTCGCGTTCGGTAATGTTGGGTCTTGTTGCCATTCCTCCGCCACCGGAGCTGGCCAATTGAGCCTGGTGCAGCTCTGCTACTATCCCAATGCTGATGCGCTGCTGGTCTTCTCCTGATATTCCCAACCGCGCAAATTCAAAACGCACCAGGTATACCAATTCTCCCCTATGGTTAAGCGATAACGTTGCTGTTTCCTTATCGGCAAAGCGGGTTCCAAGGGTATCAGTAATCACCGCCTGGCGGGTTTTCATAATATCAACCCAATAAGCGGTATCAAATTTTATCTGAGGGGGCACGGAATCATTTTCCGATGATGCCTGCTTCATAATCTCTTCCTGCCGTTTTAACATTTCGGAGCGGGCTGCCGGGAAATTAACACCAAACTTTGTGCTTTTGCCTGCCTCCGGATCGATAAAAATGGAAAGCCCGTTGATGAGCATGCTTCGCAGGCTCAAAGTATCAGAAGTACGCACTTCTATCCATAGGCTGTCATCGGAGTGCAGGCTTCTCACCATTACACGGGTATCGGGCATGCGTACAAAACCGCCCGTGGTGTCGGCCTGCAAAGCTTCCTCCTGTTGTACTGAAAAACTTTGAGCCTTGGGCAATACAGCAGGGGTAGTGGTACGGCAGGAATTAAAGGTAGCCAGTGAGGCTACAACAAAAACCATCAAAAACAGGCGGATAGAAATATTTTCTTTTTTCATGGGTAGATGTGTTGCTAAAGAATATCTGGAAAATCTTTTTTGTAAGGATTTCAATATATCAAAATTTATTCCATAAGTACTGTTTATGGCAGCTTTATTGTTTTTTAATCATATCTGCCAAAACCCTAACCCATGGATCAGAATCATTGAGACAATCAACCCGCTGCAGATGTTCACCGCCTTCATGAATAAATAATTCCCGGTATTCTTCACCAATTTCTACCAGGGTTTCCAGGCAATCGGTAACAAACGATGGGCATACTACCAGCAGCCTTTTTACACCCTTATGGGCAAGGTCTTTTATTACCTGGTCGGAAAAAGGGGAGAGCCAGTTTTTTGAAAACCGCGACTGGAAGCCTACGGAATAATGTCCGGAGCTGAGGCCGGCTTCTTTGACCAGCAATCGTGTGGTGGCCATGCAGGTGGCATGGTAGCAAAATGCATTGTGTTGATTGATCTCATCCATACAATTGAAATGGGTGCAGTCTCTTCCCTGGTGGCAGGCCCGCAGATGAGACAAGGGCAGGCTGTGGTAGCTGAAAAGAATATGGTCATAGTCAGCAAGACTGTGCTCTTTCATCTTATTTGCGAAACTTCGGATAAAATCAGGATTGTCATAAAACTGCCCCACCATACGTATGCCGGGAAAAGAATTTTGTGTAGCAAACAGCTTCATGGCGAGTTCCAGCGCCGATCCCGTTGTGGAAGATGCATACTGCGGAAAAAGCGGCAAAAGGACCACCTCGCGGTAATTTTCTTTTTCAACTTTTTCAATGGCATCGGTAAGTGATGGTTTACCGTAGCGCATGCCGGTGATCACGTCATAGCCGCTGCCCAAAACCGTTTGTAGCTTCTTTGCCATGCTTTGTGTGTGCCACAGCAGGGGAGAGCCCTTTTCTGTCCATACTTTGCGGTAAAGCCCGGCAGATTTTGGTGCCCTGAAAGGAGCAATAATTCCATGTACCAGTGCTTTTCGTGGCAGGGCAGGTAAGGTAATCACACGTGCATCAGTAAGAAATTCCCTGAGATACCGCTTTACATCGCCCGTTGAAGGGCTTGCCGGTGTACCGGTGTTGATAAGGATTACGGCCGTTTTTTCTGTCATTATCGCTC
Source organism: uncultured Bacteroidales bacterium (assembly GCA_964453995.1). GTDB lineage: Bacteria > Bacteroidota > Bacteroidia > Bacteroidales > UBA7960 > SKVR01. The sequence goes on from CAYVQC010000063.1 coordinate 13,860, forward strand.
TATGATCTGTTGGGCAAGCATTTTTCCTTGTTTGGCGCGGTCGGCCATACCGATGCCATCGCGCATATTTCCTCCCAGCACCAGGCCCGGAAATTCCTTTTCAATCTTTTCAATGGTTTGGAACCGGATACCACTGTTTACTTCATATTGTGGGATAGCATGGTCGTATCGCGTTATCCGGAAAAGATCAGGGTTGAAAGAGGGCAGATCCATCAGCCGGGTGATCTCTTTTTGCACCACCTG
>CAYVQC010000063.1:14202-19990 GCA_964453995.1 uncultured Bacteroidales bacterium
GATTCGCCATTTTTTGTCCATGAGATAAGATATGGATCTTCCTCTTCCGGTTGATACTCTACCTTAAGTTCACTGGTTCCCAGCACAAAGTTTTCTGGTCCTGCCTTTTGGTAAAGGGCCTGGGCAAGGTTTGATAACCCTCCTTTGGCCGAGAATACTTTCCGGGTAATTTTTTTCTCAGATTCTGTTTTTTTGCGGAGTTGTTTTTTGATGGCACCACCTATGAAACTGCCATAATCCTGCTCCAGGTTGTAGAGTTTGGGCAGTGCATATTTCGGTACGAGGATATCGGGATCGCCGGCATAAACACCAATGATAAAGGGATCGATGGCATAATCCAGGAAACTTTTCCCCATGCGGCGTTTCACCAGCTCCGACAGTGTTTCGTGTGGATTTTTGCCCCTTGCCCTGAAGGGTTCGGCCAGCAGGCGGAATTTGTCTTTCATGGTAAAGAGCGGCGTTTTGATCCCGGCTATGATCCCTGAAGGCAGGGGTTCCCAGCGACCGTTTTTCAGGATATAGCGTTTGCTGGCATTTTCGTTGGCTGTTTCCAGCTCGCAAAGACCTTCGAGATCTTCAAATAGTTCGGCAATCTCACTGCTCCCGATCACCCCGGTGTTGGGTCCGGTTTCGAAAGTAAAACCGCTCTCCGTTTCCGTCCGGATCACGCCGCCGGGAAATTCGTTGCGGTCGACAACCAGGAAAGGGATGCCGGCTTTTTTCAGGTAATGGGCTGTACTGAGTCCGGTAAGACCAGCGCCGATGATAAGGGTATGTATTTGTTTTTTACTCATTAATGGATGTACTAACAATTAACCAGATTTTTCGACTAAATTACACAATAAAAACCAATGGCTTTGGGGAATTGTTGATATGATCTTTATCATTGTGTTTTACATTGGTGTAGCAGGGAAAAAGCAATGGAAGTACAGGCGAAGGGTAAGCCTGTATCAATGGTATAACAGAAGTCTCCACATAGAGGTGACTATCTGTACGATGGTATAGAGAACGGGTTTGTTGATGAAGAGGTTAAGGACTGAAAACCATCCCATGTTTTCCTTCCTGCTTCTTTTCTGTTACACCGTTTTCGAATACTGCCCCTTGCCCTGGCTAAGCAGCGGATCGAAGGCCATGGCAATATTGCGTACCACCAGGAATCCGTTTTCCTTCAGGCGGATGGTGTTGCCTTCAATGGTCAGCAGCTTGTCGTCCACAAAAGGTTGCAGCTTTTCTTCCCTGAAATCCGTAATGCTTTTGATCTCATCAACGGTGGTGTTCATTTCTCTGGCGATGTTTTCCAGGTTGATAAACCCGTTGCACATGATCTCGTTGATCACCGTCCGGGTAATGATTTCCGGTTGCGAGAGTTCATATCCTTTTTCTGTGGCAAAGCCGTTATTGGCAATGGCCTGTATGTATGTCCCGGTATCTTTCTGGTTTTGGTAGTATCCGCCCTGGAGCTGGCTTATGGAAGTGGCCCCGAAGCCATACACCTGCCCTGTGGTTTCGCGGGTGCAATAACCCTGGAAATTGCGGTGTAGCGTATTGTTCTTCATGGCCATGGCCAGTTCATCATCGGGCCTTGCATAATGGTCCATGCCAATGGCTGCATATCCGTTTTGGGTAAGCATATTGTAGGCCATCTCAAACATGGCCAGTTTTTCCTGTGCTGTGGGCAGGCCCAGTGGCTCAAGGTTCTTTTGTGCCGGTTTTACCCATGGCACATGGGCGTAGGAAAAAGTTACCAGCCGGTCGGGTGAGATGGCTATGGCTTTTTCGATGGTCTTGCGGAATGATTCGGGTGTTTGCCCCGGCAATCCATAGATCAGGTCAATATTTACGCCATCCATCCTGTTGGCTTTCATGCGCTCAATGAGTTTCTCTACCGGATGATGCGATGGTTTTCTGTTTACCTGCCTGAGCACATCCTCATTAAAATCCTGTATGCCCAGGCTCAGTCTGTTGAAACCCATGGCGGCCAGTTGGTCAATATGATGGAGGTCGAGGTAGGCCGGGTTACACTCCATGGCAATTTCTGCCCTGGGAGCAGGGGTGTAAATGGTGAGCAGCTCGTTCATGATGCGCTCAATGTATTCCAGCTCCACAGCATTGGGTGTACCGCCACCCCAATGAATTTGTGTAAGGGGTCTTGAGGTGTCCAGGCGGGAAGATACAGAGCGTATCTCTTCCACCAGGGCATTGAAATACTGGTCAATGATCCTTACATCGGGGAAACAGGATGTATTGCACCCGCAAAAAAGGCATAGCTGCCGGCAAAAGGGTACATGGATATAGATGGAGATATTATCCGGCTGCTGTTGGTTGGATGCCGTGAGCATTTTTTTGTAATGACCGGCATCAATTCCTGAATGGAAAAACGTGGCCGGCGGATAGCTGGTATATCTCGGACCGGGTTTGTTGTATTTGAGGAGAATATCAGGGTTCATAGTGTGTTTCAATTAAGGCCGGTTGGTAAAGCTCAGTCGTTCCAGTGTACCTGCTTGATAAAGTCAATGACAAACTGCACGTTTTCTACCGGTATTCCGGGCATGAGTCCATGTCCTAGATTGAAGATCCATTTGTTTTCCTGTTTGTGGAAGGGCACAAACCGGTAAAGCTCTTTACGGATGGTTTCAACATCGGCAAACAGGATGCGCGGATCGAGGTTGCCCTGGAGCCCCACTTTTTTATCTACCATTTCACGGGCAGTATAAAGCGAAGTTTGCCAGTCAACACTCAGGAAGTCGCATACATCGTGGTTTATTTCCCTGATCCCGGTTCCTATTCCCTTGGGAAAGAATATAAAGGGAGTGCCTGTTTCTCTTACGGCATCCGCAATCTTTTTTACCGAAGGCATAAATACTTCCTGGTAAAAGGGAAAAGGTACGCAACCGGCATGGGTGTCGAACAGCTGAAAAGCGGCCACGCCCCGTTTCACCTGTTCGCGTGCATAAGTGATGGTAAGTTCCGTAACCGCTTCTGCAATCTTGCGCGTGAGGGCTTTTTCGCGGAAGAAGAACTTTTCTGCATCAGTGAAATTGGATCGGGTTCCCAGCCCCTGTATCATAAAAAGCATAACCGTAAGCGGTGCCCCGCAGAAACCGATCAGAGGGGTTTCGTTGGCGGGTGTTTGCAAAATGCGGTCGATGGCTTTATAAATATATTCCAGCTTTGACGCGTCAGGATGCAGCCGTTGCAAGGGGTTGTCAACATCTTTGAGGGGTTGCTCAAATACCGGCCCGTTGTCGGTAAAATCCAGCCCCATACCCATGGCATAAGGGATCACCAGGATATCGGAGAAGAGGATGGCAGCATCTACCCCCAGGTCATGTACCGGCAACATGGTAACTTTGGCTGCCAGTTCGGGGTCTTGCATCATCTGCCAGAAAGAATGTTTTTCTTTCAATGCCATGTAGGAGGGCAACACCCTGCCTGCCTGGCGCATAAACCAAACGGGAGGCCGTTCGGTGGGTTTACCCTGAAGGGTATCCAGAAATATATTTGTCATTCAATGGTTTCTTAAGTAAATAATAAAACTTTCTCATCCGGAAGTTTCCAATTCCCTGGGAAGATGAAAATTCCTCTAATCTGACCTCAGGCTCAGCCTACAATTCCTTCATCGCTGCGAGGCTTGCCTCAATGGTACGTTCAATTTCTTCCTCACTGATGCAGGCCGGAATAAAAGCTGCCTCAAACTGTGATGGTGGCATGTATACCCCCTGGTTGAGCAAGGCCCTGAAATATTTGCCAAATTTTTGCGTGTCGCTGGTATTGGCATCATCGAAAGATTTTACCTGTTGTTTTTCGGTAAAAAACAAAGTGATCATAGAACCTACCCTGTTGATAACACCTTGATGCCCGGTTTGTTGCAGGTTGTTGCGCAAACCTTCTTCCAGTCGTGCTGATCTGGCTTCCAGGTTTGTATGGAAACCGGGAGTTTCATCAATGATCTTTAGTGTAGCCATTCCGGCTGCCATGGCCAGGGGGTTGCCCGAAAGGGTTCCTGCCTGGTAGATGGGTCCGGCTGGTGCAAGGTGTTCCATGATGTTACGCGGACCACCATAGGCTCCCACAGGAAGTCCGCCACCAATGATCTTACCCAGGCAGGTGATATCGGGCGTAATGCCAAAATACTCCTGTGCACCACCTTTTGCCAGGCGGAAGCCAGTCATCACCTCATCGAAAATGAGCAGGGCGCCGTATTTCTGGGTAAGGCCGCGCAACCCTTCCAGGAAGTCACGATCAGGAATTACCACCCCCATGTTTCCTACCACGGGTTCGAGGATCACAGCGGCAATTTCATCGCCATGCTTTTCGAACATGGAGGCCACCATTTCGAGGTCGTTATAGCGTGCGGTAAGGGTATCCTGGGCGGTGCCTTTGGTAACGCCGGGGCTGTCGGGCAGACCCAGGGTGAGGGCTCCCGATCCGGCTTTGATCAGGAAGCTGTCGGCATGGCCATGGTAGCAGCCTTCAAACTTGATGAACTTATCCCTTCCGGTATAGCCGCGGGCAAGCCGCAATGCACTCATGCAGGCCTCGGTACCTGAATTGACCATCCGTACAATATCCATGGAAGGTTTCATCTTTTTGATCTGTTCGGCCATCTCGGTTTCGCCTACTGTGGGAGCACCGTAGCTGGTACCCCTGGCAGCGGCTTCTGTAATGGCCTGTATTACCCGTTCGTGCGCATGGCCCACGATCATGGGGCCCCAGGATGATACGTAGTCGATGTATTGGTTTCCGTCGATGTCCCACATTGTAGCCCCTTTGGCACGGGCAATAAACACAGGGTTTCCGCCTACACTGCGAAATGCCCTGGCCGGAGAGTTGACGCCACCGGGAATGCTGTGCTTTGCTCTTTCAAATTCGTTAATGCTATTGGTAAAATTCATATAGTGTTTTGTTGTTTGAGTTAACAGGAGATTAATAAGTGTGCAAACTTATAAATTTCTTTGGACCTATTGCCGGTTTTTAGTGTAGTAGTTACCAAGGTTCATGGGAAATTGTTTTTCCGCTCAAAACACCAGTAAATTTCTGTTGGGTCACATACGGTGAGTCTACCGCTGCAATCCCATAGTCCACCGAATTCCGGCCCGCCAGGCCATATTTTTTATCTCGCAAAGCCGCGAGGGGCGCAGTTTTAAAAATTACGTTGTGATTTTGGTGAAGGAAATCTAGGTTTGGTGTGGCTGATCGGTATTTCCGTCAATTATATCAGGATGCTCTGTGGTCAGACGACTTCCGGCCTGCCAGGCCATTTTTTGTCTCGCAAAGCCGCAAGGGGCGCAGTTTTTAAAATCACGTTGTGATTTTTGGAGCTGTAGGGCAGGTGGGGTGGCTGAGGGGCATTTGCAGTGCCGCTCGGAGCAGGGTTGAATTTGCAATGCAATGATCCGTCAATGATGTCGGGATACTCTATGGTCAGACGACTTCCGGCCCGGCAGGCCATTTTTTTATCTCGCAAAGCCGCAAGGGACGCAGTTTTTAAAAATCACGTTGTGATTTTGATTGGCAGGGTGGGGGATTGGGCTGAGCGAAACTTGTCTATGGGTTTTTATGGGATGGATGGGCACGAGTGATGCGGAATGGCAATTTTCGCTTAGTGGAGTGGGGTAGTGTTCGCCTTTTTTTCCGCATCGTCCGGCCCGGACTACAGTTCCGGTCCGGACTAACCATGGTCCAACCAAGGCCTATCGGCGACCATCAGCGGTATTGTACTGTTTGTATTTATTTAGACTTAATACAAACAAGCTTTAAGTATGAATTTAACTTTGTTTTATCGTTT
>CAYVQC010000064.1:0-19026 GCA_964453995.1 uncultured Bacteroidales bacterium
TATCATCATTAGTAAAACAATTATTATTCGGTAGAGAACTTTTTATATTATGAATAAAATGATTTGACTGACATTTTAATATTATCGCCCCGCCGGGTATTTTAATTGGTGTTTGTCATGGTCCTATAATTGGTATCGCGGCGCTGCCGTAAAAAAGAAGAGCTGCAACTTAGCGAAACCATTTGTAGTCAGCAGGGTAACATATCAGACCCAAAGCTGCAGCGCAACGATAAAATTAGAATCCCGGAACGGAGATTTTTCTTTCGAAGAACAGGGTAAAACAATCCATAAAAAAAACACTAAAATTCTGAATCATTAAACTCATTTACCATTATGAAGAAAAATACCATCATCTTAATTGCTATTGCAGGTACTATATTGCTGGCAGCTGTCCTCTGGCTTGTATCAGGAAGCGAGAAAGCAAAAGCCACCAGTTCCAGCCTGGACTTCTCCGACTATATTGCTGCACATACTGCAGGAACCATTTCATCACGCGACAATATTCGTGTGGTTTTCGCCGCCGAAGCAGCTACTGTTGATGAGATCGGTAAAGAGGCCAACCGGCAATTGTTCTCCATCAGGCCTTCCGTAAAAGGTGCGTTGATTTGGGTCAATGAAAGAACCCTGGAGTTTACTCCTGCCGAAATGCTTCCCAATGGAAAGGAGTTTATGGTGAGTGTTTCCCTGGAAAGAATTTATCCTGACATTCCTAAATCCCACGAAGACTTTACCTTTCCCATCCAAACCATTGAGCAGGCCCTTGAGTTAACTACCGATGGTATTGAGTTTTATCCCGATCCATCCAGGGAAGATCTCCGCCTTGGTGGACGCATTTTCACTGCCGACTACGCCCATCCTGAGAGCATAAAAAAAGTACTTAGTGCCCATCAGCGGGATGCTGAACTGGAGATAACCTGGAAAACTTCGGAAGATGCCCGTACCCACCAATTCTACATTGAAGGGGTAACCCAGAAAGAAGATCCCTGTAAAGTTATCCTGAAAGTAAACGGCAAAGCCATAGACGTTGACCATCAGCAAACCCTTGAAGCAGATGTTCCTGCCAAAGGAGAATTCCGGGTGCTTTCCACCCAGGTAATACAGGCACCCGAACAGCATCTTTTAATCAGGTTCTCTGAACCTTTGGACCCCTCACAGAACCTGCGTGGCCTTATCAGCAGCAACGATATAGATTTGAGGATTACCACCGATGGCAATCTTGCAAGGGTTTACCCTGCTGAGCGGCTGGCTGGAACCTACAACTTTCAGGTTTCCGAAGGTATAAGAAGTATGCACCGCAACAAGCTCGAAACAGGATCTGCTCTTTCTGCAACCTTCGAAGTAATGAAGCCCCAGGTACGCCTGGTGGGCAAGGGTGTTATTATACCTTCTTCTGATGGATTGTATTTCCCCTTCCAGGCAGTAAGCCTGAGGGCTGTAGATGTAAGCATTGTAAGAATTTTTGAGAAAAACATTCCCCAGTTTCTGCAAACCAACGATCTTACAGGTAGCTCTGAACTGCGCCGTGTTGGTAGGCGCATTCTGAAAAAAACAATTCTGCTCGACCAGGCAGGCACTGTGGATTTTAACTCATGGAATACCTACCATATCGACCTGGCAGAGCTTATCAAAGCGGAACCAGGGGCGATTTACCAGGTTGAGATCGACTTCAACATCCGGTATTCAACCTATCACTGCAATGGCATTACCACCAACGAACCCATCGAGATCATTGAAGAAAGGTACGATCCAGCCGACGACCTGGAGTATGAATATTATGACTGGGGGGATTACAACTGGCGTGAACGCGATAATCCCTGCCATCCCACCTATTATCGCAACAAATCGGTAAGCCGCAATATACTGGCTTCCAACCTGGGTATGATTTCCAAAGCCGGAACGGATGGTTCCTGGATGATCACCGTTTCTGATCTCAACACCAGCCAACCCTTGCAGGGAGTTACGGTTGAACTGCTCAACTATCAGCAACAGATCATTGCCACATCGGCTACCAACAACCAGGGATTGGCCGTTTTTCAGCTGCATGAAGAAAAAAGACCTTTCCTGGCCATTGCACACTCCGGCAACCAGAAGGGGTACCTGAAACTCGACCGGGGTTCCTCGCTTTCACTCTCCGCTTTTGATGTATCTGGAGTGGCAGTGCAACAAGGCCTGAAAGGCTTTATCTACGGAGAAAGAGGCGTATGGCGACCGGGCGATACACTGTTCCTTTCCTTTATCCTGGAAGACCGCAACCAAACCCTGCCAAACAACCACCCTGTAACCTTTGAAGTGACAAACCCTCGCGGAACACTTATCCACCGTGCCGTTGCCAGCCTGTCTAAAGGAGGCATATATGCTTTCCCGGTAAAAACCGAACCCGATGCTCCTACCGGAAACTATACTGCCACTGCACGCATTGGGGGTGTTACCTTCTCTGACATCTTCAAAGTGGAAACCGTAATGCCCAACCGGTTGAAGATCAATCTGACACTAAACCAGGATGCCATACGCCACCGCCAGCCCGTAACCGCCACTTTTGAATCTCATTGGCTGCATGGGGCTCCTGCGCGTAACCTTAAGATACAGGTAGATGCAATCCTTTCGGAGGCCACCACAAGCTTTGAAGAATACCCCGGTTTTGTATTTGATGATCCGGCCCGAAGCTTTGAATCAGAAGAAATCACTGTTTTTGAAGGAAGACTTGATGTAGAGGGAAAAACATCCTTCAACCCCAACATAAGCATTTCTTCTGCCGCTCCCGGCAAGCTTAATGCCCACTTCACCGCAAGGGTATTTGAAGAAGGCGGTGCCTTCAGCATCGACCGTTTCACCATGCCATACTATCCCTACGAAGTATTTACGGGCCTAAAGGTTCCCGATGCCCAAAACAGAAGAGGAATGGGTTATCTTCTCACAGACACAACGCATACCATTGAATTTGTGACCCTTACCGCGGAAGGGAAACCTGTTTCTGGGAAAAGACTTTCCATTGAGGTATACAAAATTGACTGGCGCTGGTGGTGGGAACGCCACCGTGAAAACCTGTCTGGATACATTTCCAGCCGCTACCACCGGCCCCTGCAGCAAGCCTTTGTCACTACCGGATCCAATGGCAAGGCAACATGGGATCTGCGTATCAACGCTCCTGAATGGGGTCGTTTCCTGATCAGGGTTGTCGATGATAGAGGAGGTCATGCTGCCGGCACTGTTATATATATGGACTGGCCAGGATGGATCTCGCGCGATCGCGAAACCACCCCCGAGGCAGCAAGTATGCTGGCATTCGCCACAAACAAGGAAAACTATACCGTAGGTGAAAACATTCATATCACCATCCCCAGCCCCAACAAGGGAAAGATCTTTCTTACCGTGGAAAACGGCGTAAAAGTGCTGCAAACACAATGGCTGGATGCTACCGCCGGTGAAACCGTACACACCATAGAAGCAACGGAAGAAATGACACCCAATGTTTTTATCAATGCCATGCTCATACAGCCCCACGGCCAAACGGCCAACGATCTGCCCCTGCGTATGTATGGCATTGCGCCTATTGTTGTGGAGGATCCCCAAACCCACCTGCACCCCGAAATCTCTATGCCTGAGGAGCTGGAGCCGGAGCAGAAAGTCACCATTACTGTTACAGAAAAAGATGGTAAACCTATGGCCTTTACCCTGGCCATGGTAGATGACGGCCTTCTGGACCTTACCCGCTTTTCCACCCCTGATCCATGGCAGTATTTCTATGCAAAAGAGGCATTGGGGGTGATGACCTGGGATATGTATGATCTTGTTCTTGGAGCTTCCTCCGGGCGCATGCAGCGCATCCTCTCCATCGGGGGTGGTGATGAAGTGATAGATCAGGGCGACCAGACCGCCAACCGTTTTCCACCGGTAGTACGGTATTTTGGCCCATTTGAAGTTGGAAGAAACAAAAGCCGGCGCATAGAATTTACCATGCCCAATTATGTGGGATCAGTGCGCGTTATGGCAGTAGCTGCCAGGCAAGGGGCCTATGGCTCTGCCGAAAAGACTGTAAAAGTGAAAAAACCACTCATGACACTTGCCACCCTGCCACGGGTGCTGGGACCAGACGAAGAGGTGGTAATGCCGGTAACCGTATTTGCCATGGATGAAAACATCAAAAATGTAAAAGTACGTGTGGAAGCCAATGATCTTTTCTCTTTTTCCGGGGCGAAGGAACAGAACCTTCGTTTTGACCAAACCGGCGACCAGGTGCTTCGCTTCAACATGAAAACAGCATCCCGGCTGGGTGTGGCAACAGTGCGTGTAATAGCTGAAAGCGGCAAAGAAAAGGCTGTTCACGATATTGAACTCATCGTACGCAATCCCAACCCACCCATGACTTTGGTAAAGGATACCATCCTTGAAAAGGCAGCCACATGGAAAACCAATTACACTGCCTTTGGCATGCAGGGCACCAATAATGCCTTGATCGAGTTAAGCACCATTCCACCGGTAAATCTGGGCAAAAGGCTCAGGTTTCTTATAGGCTATCCCCATGGCTGTCTTGAGCAAACAGTGTCAAAAGCTTTTCCCCAACTCTTCATCAGCAAACTGGCTGAGATTGATGATGAAACCCGGCAGGCAAGTGAAGACAACGTAAGGTATGCTCTTGACAGGATGCATAGTTTCCGCACTGCCGATGGCGGTCTTTCACTATGGCCGGGTGGTACATATCCCGATAGCTGGGGAACCATTTATGCAGGCCATTTTCTGCTTGAAGCACAAAAGCTGGGCTATTCCCTTCCGGCAGGAATCCTTGACAACTGGCAGCGCAGCACACAACGGGCTGCTCGCAACTGGTCGGAAAATCAACGATCGGCATACTCCAACAACGACCTCATACAGGCTTACCGTCTCTATGTTCTTGCTCTGGCCAATACCCCCGAAATGGGGGCTATGAACCGCCTGCGTGAAACAGCAAATATTTCTGTTTCAGCACGCTGGCGTTTGGCAGCAGCATATGTCCTTGCCGGCAACCCCGAAGCGGCCAGAAGCCTGGTAGAAGGTGTTGCAAAGCAGGTTGATCCCTACCGTGAGCAGGCCCACACCTATGGGTCGCATATACGCGATATGGCTATGATCGTGGAAACGCTCGTATTGCTCAATGATCACTCCAATGCCATGCCCCTTTTGCGCAACCTTTCGCAGAAACTGGCCTCAGACCAATGGATGAGCACACAGGAAACCGCCTTCAGCCTGGTAGCTTTTGCACGATTTGCCGATACGGCGAGTGGAACCACCGGGGTGGATGCCAACATTGGAATCCATGGCAGAAAAGCCGGCAAACAAATTTCAGAAAAATCTCTTGTGCAATATCCCTTTGAACCGGTACAATCAGGACAGGAGCAGATAGAGATTACCAACAATGGCAACGGGACACTCTTTGCAAGACTAATTACTACCGGTATTCCCGTGGCAGGTCTGGAACAGGAACAAAGCAATAACCTACAACTCTCGGTAAGATTCCTTTTGGCTGATGGCACGCAGGTACAGCCGGAAGAGATCGTTCAGGGAACAGACTTTGTTGCCGACATCAGGGTTACCAATCCTGGGGTGCGTGGCAACCTGGAGCAACTGATTCTTTCTTTCATCGTTCCATCGGGATGGGAAATCCGCACAAGCCGGTTGGATGAGGGCGAGGAAGCTCTTGAATCCTCTCCTTTTCAATACCAGGACATAAGAGACGATCGCATCTACACCTATTTCGACCTGACCCGTGGAACAACAAAAAATTTCAGAATACGGCTGCATGCAGCATACGAAGGAAGGTTTTATTTGCCCGGAACAAGTTGCGAAGCTATGTATGATAACACAATCAATGCCCGCACAAAAGGCGATTGGGTGGAAGTGGCACTGCCGTGATGAACGAAAACTCGGAATGCTATGAAAAATCCTATGAACACATTTATATTGGTCTGAAATACAGTTGTTGCAACTCCCCTTCCGGGAGACCGGGAGGGGGAGATTGCTTTTCATAGCGAACACAAATTAATTATCTTAGTATTATTTTAAATTTGCCCATAATGACTCTGGATCGATCAGTACAACAAAGATTTGGCAGCCGGTTGGGGTTGCTGCTCAGTGCACTGGGAATTGCAGTGGGCACAGGCAATATCTGGAGATTTCCGCGTATTGCTGCACAGAATGGAGGTGAAGAGGGTGCAGGAGCTTTGATCCTTGCCTGGATATTGCTTTTGTTGTTTTGGAGCATTCCGTTGATCATAACCGAATACCTTATTGGGCGGAGATTCCGGTTTGGTGTAGTAGGCAGTTTCGTAAAAGGTATGGGCAGACGTTTTGCCTGGATGGGAGCATTTGTAGCTTTCGTGGCTGCTGCCATCAGTTTCTTCTATGCTATCATAGTAGGATGGGCCATGTATTATTTTTTCCAGTCGTTGTTCTTTCCGCTTCCGCAAACCAATGAGGCCTCCCTGCTGGTATGGGACAACTTCCAATCCTCTCCCCTGCCCTTCGCCACTCATTTTCTTGCTGTTGCCCTTGGTATATGGGCCATATGGAAAGGTATCCGTTCTATAGAAAGTATCAATAAGGTGCTCATCCCGGTTTTGCTAATTATTATCCTTGCCTCGGTAGTACGTGCCCTGTTGCTTCCGGGAGCAACCGATGGAGTAGCTTATCTTTTCAGGGTTCAATGGTCGCAACTGCAAACCCCTGAGATATGGCTGCAGGCACTCACCCAAAATGCATGGGACACCGGTGCCGGTTGGGGTCTATTCCTCTGTTATGCAGCCTACATGCAGGCCAAACACGGTGTGGTGAAGAATGCTTTCATTACCGGTTTTGGCAACAACTTTATTTCGCTGGTAATGGCCATCATGATCTTCGGTACAGTATTTTCCGTTCTGCAAACCGGCCTGGGTTACACCGACCCCGAAGTACTGGAGGTAATGCAAACTTCCGGGCCAGCCTCTACCGGGCTTACCTTTATCTGGATGCCCCAATTGTTCAACCTGATGCCCGGCGGACGGATGCTGGCTGTTTTCTTCTTCCTGGGATTGTCATTTGCGGGTTTTTCTTCCCTGATTTCTATGCTTGAGCTCAGTTCGCGTACTTTGGTAGACAGAGGAATGAAAAGAAGAACTGCGGTACCCCTGATCGGGCTGTGCATCTACATCCTTGGAATCCCCTCCGCCATCAGTCTTGATGTGCTTAGCAACCAGGACTTCGTGTGGGGACTGGGTCTGATGGTGTCAGGCGTATTTATTGCCCTGTTTGCCACAAAATACGGTTTTCAAAAACTCAGAGAATCAGCCGTTGGCATGACAAATGACTGGAAACCCGGCATATGGTGGGAAATGCTCACCAGATATTTTGTACCTTTGGCAGGTGTAATCCTGTTGGGCTGGTGGCTGTGGCTCTCCTTCACCCAGTTTGCACCCGGAGAATGGTACAACCCCTTCTCAGGCTTCAGCCCGATGACCATTGCGGTACAGTGGGGAGCGGTACTGATTGTTTTTGGTGTATTTAACCGGTGGATAGGGAAAGTAGAATAAAGGAAACAGAATATGATCGTAATGCCGCAAAAGCAAATCCGGAAACCAGAGTTCTAAAGGTATAAGTATTGCGCTGATGGCAACCGGACCATTGCCCAATCTCTGATAACTTGTATGCAATTACATATCTCTGATCATTTCATTATTACCTAATTTCTAAATAACAACTAATCAACAATTAATGAAACGTAGTTTTGCCAGCGATAATAACGCCCCTGTGCATGCCGATATCATGCAGGCCATAATGGATGCCAATTCTGAAGATTATGTATCTTACGGTGACGATCCATATACCACAAAAGCCAGGAAGATATTCAATGAACTCTTTGGTACCGATGTAGAAGTGTTTTTTGTTTGCACAGGTACGGGTGCCAATGTATCATCCATAAGCCACCTGATAAGGCCCTGGCAGGCAGTAATGACGGCATCAACAGCCCATATCCATCATGATGAATGCGGCGCACCGGAAAAATTTACCGGAAGCAAGTTACATACGGTACCTTCGCTGGATGGCAAGCTGAAAACTTCCCAACTTGAACCCTATCTCCATTCTGTTGGTTTTGAACACCATGCACAACCTGGGATCATATCCATTACCCAGGCAACAGAACTGGGCATGGTATACGCACCCCATGAAATTGAAGAAATTGCCCGCTTCGCACAGGAAAACAACCTTTACCTGCATGTGGACGGCGCCCGAATTGCCAATGCCCTGGTGGCGCAGAATATTAGTCTGGAAGAAATGATCACTTCGACCGGGGTGGATGTAATGTCATTTGGGGGCACCAAAAACGGATTAATGATGGGCGAGGCTGTTGTATTTCTCAATCCGGAATTGGCAAAAGGATTTCAATACGTCAGGAAACAATCCATGCAGCTGATCTCAAAAATGCGCTACGTTTCAGCGCAGTTTGTGGCCCATTTTGAAAATAACCTGTGGCTGCAAACGGCCTCCCATGCCAATGATATGGCAAAACTGCTGTCAGAAAAGATAAGGCATATCCCTCAGGTTAAGCTCACTATGCCCGTTCAAACCAATGCAGTGTTTGCTTCTATCCCAGCCAACATCATCAAGCCCCTGCAGGAAAAATATTTTTTCTATGTGTGGAACCCAACGATGAACGAAGTGCGGTGGATGACCCATTTCAATACCACAGAACAAGATATTGAAGATTTTGTGAATTGTATTGAGGAATTGCTGCAAGAAAACAATTAAGCAGAAAGAAAAAAGCTTCAAAATGTTGGAATACTGTTGGAATGGTTTCGGATCTTTCCGAAATAGTCTGGTTCAGTAAAACGAATAATTTCCCCATCACCATTGGCCATTACCTGGTAATCTGGTTGCAACTGTCCAATGGTGAAAATTCCACACAACGAATTTCCGCAAGTTGTGAGGGACAGAAATCCCTCAGGATAACCGTGTATGCCAAGCAAGGCAGTTACCTGGTGGGGTTTACTCCTGTTGATTTTATTTACCGTAGCGATGAAAATCTTTTTATCAGGTGTTTGCAGCATGATGGTATCATGTAACCCAAGAGAGAGGAAGTCAACACTATTGTACGTAGCCCGATCTGCCAGAACGATCCTTTTTGCAACAGGTGTTATATCGCCTGCCATGGCACCCGGAATTGCCAAATAACAAGTAATCAAAAATATAAATGTCTTTGCCAATATCAGGCTCAGGCTGGCATAATAATTTTTCTTTCCCTTCATAAACAGTTCGCTGTAAAATTAAATACTTCTCCTCAATGGGTTTTTTTTGCTTACGAATGTAAAAAGACCTCACCCTTATGGCAAGAGCAAAAAAACCACACCAGCTACAAGTAAAAATACCTGCATGGAGCGTAAAAATTCATCAGCAATGTAGATTTATTTCCCCAGATCTGCGTTCATCAGAGCTCTTATTCTGAACAGCATTCACTTTGGAGGATCAAAAGATTTTTATTCCGTATTCATTTGGATAAACTCGATGGATTTCAATGGTTTTTGATATACACTCTTATCCTCACTGATTTCCGGTTCTATGATCTTAAGTGTAACAAGCATTTCCTGCTTGCCGGGCAAATTATGATTGATGTAAGGTATGGCACGAACAGCCACCGGTTCATCCTTCAGTTTCACCAAAAAAATCTCTCCTTTATGAACGTTCTGAACAAGAGTTTCATAAATCCTTTCTTTATCTTTTATTATGTATTCCATTTTACGATACAATTGTATGATTAAAAATCTATGGGTATCCGGTAGGTTTACCCATTGTGCCAGGATAAATTATTCAGCGGGCATGGATCACTGAAACAAATCCCTTATTTCTTGCGGTAATTGCGACATTATATCATGGAATTCCCCATCTGAGATGAATGTTCGTAGTCTGCGAAATACGATCTGGATGATTTCTTCGGTTGATTTGTCCCAGTCAAAATCGAGTTCACCATATTGTTTCTGGTACCTTTCAACTTCACTGGCAAAGTGTTCTTTTGTACTAAGTTTGAGCGGTTTCTCAGAGTACTTCCAGTTGTCTACGTAAATCGCTTTCAGAAACATGGGAAGCTGCGCCATCAGATGAAATGACTGGCTTATGGTCAACCTTTCGCGAAAGGTATGCAAAACTGCACGCAAGATACTGCTTGTTTTACCCATTTCTTTTGGGTGTCCGAGGTCCTCTGCAAGTTGGTTCAGGAAATGATTTCCTTCCTGTGCGTATTTTTCAAAGTTTAATGCCATAATTTTAATCTTTTAAGTGAATAAAAATATCTGATGCCTTTGCAGGGTCAAATAATATACCAGCTCCGGGACTCCAAGCGCATAACATTGATATTCAATACTCAACAAAGACTCAAACCTGACAACAGATTTTATTTGTCTGGAAAAATCCACACTATCAGGACGGCACAATGCAGGTGCATCAATACAAAAAGAAACTCCGGATCAACTCCGGAGCTCTGATCGGGAATACCATAAAATTTACATCCTGCACGACAAACCAAATGGCTACCAGTGCTTTGCCTGTTAATGAAAAGGCTTCTTTGTCAGGGCACTTGTGTAGCCACCCCGCTGTTGGAGTTCCATATTTCGTTTTTGTCCTGGGTTTGCACCTGCCCGTTGAGGTCGAAGTCGCCGGCATGGTAGCCACTTTGACCGGCCTGCAGGTTCCACACCTCATTTTTATCCTGGGTTTGCACTTGCCCGTTGCCATCACCATCGCCGCCATACATAGCATAGACACCATCGCCCATATGTTTTTGACCCTGCAGGTGCGCCTGACCTGCGCCGGAAGTGAAATCCCAGCTGTAAACACCACCGGACAATGACAGCTGGCCTGAAGACATTACGGAAAGATGATTGCGATGGTGAACCACCAGGAACAGATCATCCAAAGGCTCAAACAAAAGCAGGGGCAATAAATTGGTATTGGCAACCTTGCCATTTCGCAACAGCAATGCAGGCATTTGGTATACCATGGTTGCAGCTGTGGCAGTTGCCGCAGATGGAGCTTCCCTGAACTCCAGCAATATCCAGTCGACCATCATTTCGGGTATGCTCAATAGCGTTTCATTGCCCTGGTAATACCAAAGGGGCTGGGCATTGCCAAACCATGGAAGATCGGGCCCGTAAGGTTGGGCCAGGGGAACGTATCCGCCACTGGCAAGGCTGGTTTCCATTAAAAAAGGTTGACCGGGAGAATAGGCACCTTCCACAATTATGCTGACATCGAGCAATTGCGGTGGGTCATACTCCAAAACAAGATCATCAATAAACCAATCATTGATATTGAATGTATTCCCCTGAAAACGAAATCCCAGGTGCATCACTGTTGCTCCCTCGGGAATCATAACAGTAAACTCATATTCTCCCTGGGGAACATCAGCATCTACTTCTTCCTCCCATAGTGTAATCCATGATTTTGTTTCACCAAAGCTTACATCAATAGCGACTACCTCATCTTCATTGGTTACTTCGTAATTGTCGAGAAATTGCTTGAGTTTCAGGGTGAGTTCGGGTTGTCCGAACAGAGGGATAGGATAGGAAACCAGCCTGCTGGTGCCCGTAGCCGGTGGATTCCAGTACAGGTGAAGCTCAGGAGCTGTACCCCCTGCATTAAAACTATTGCTCACCGACCAACTGTGGGAAACATCTCCCTGCAGCTCCCATCCTGGCGGAAGCTGCCCTGATGGATAATCAAAAGGTTCTCTTACCAGAATCCCTGCTTCTCCTACATAAGCATTCATAGAAACGGCAACACCATCACCGGCAGAATTGAATGCTTTTACACTATAGCAGTACATCCCGGCCATGGCAACTGTTTCATCTGCATAACCCATTAAACTGCCGGGAGTTGGATCAGCCTGTGAGAAAATTTCTTCACCATTGCGGAAAAGCTTCACCATGGTTATCTCATCTAGGATTTCACCCGCAAAAGTTACTGTGGGATTGTACCAACTCACATTTGCTGTGAGCAGTCCTGAAACATCAGGCATTACGCTCAAACTGGCAGGCGGGCCGGGAGATTCCGGATCATTGAGGGGTACGTACTGTTTAATCCAGTTTTCAAAATAACTGACTCTTGCATACGCTCCAGGATAATTGGGGAAGGCACAACCATTACCCCAACTGGTAATTCCGGCAAGATACCAATAACCCTCGCCATCGGGCACTGTCAAAGGCCCGCCACTGTCGCCCTGGCAGGCGTCAATGCCACCTTGTGAATATCCCGCCAGAAGCATATCCGGTGTAATTTGCGATGGAGAATAGGATCCTATATTATCAGTAATGGGCACCTGAGCTGCCTGCAGGATATTGGTAGCATTGCCCTGCCATGACAAAGCTCCCCATCCGGTAATAGTACTCATTACACCAGGGGCATCAAAACCCTCGTCAGCCAGTGCCTGGGTCATGATGGGGATGGCTCTCGCACTGGCTCCGCTAAGATCCAGAGGAGCTGACAGATAAAGCAAGGCAATGTCATGATCATAATTATTGATGCTCTGGTAATCGGGATGAACGATCTGCTGTTCAACGGTAATAGTCTGACCTGGATCTGTTATGTTGGTAACACCTGCCCTTATCCTGATATTGGAATATACCCCTATGCAATGGGCAGCAGTTAAAATCCAGCGTTCATTGATGATGCTGCCACCGCAAAACTGCTGGTTTGATGAAGTGAGAATAGCTACCTGCCAGGGATAATCTTCAATGATGGCATCGCTGCCTCCCACGATACGACCTGAACGCCAGCCTTGCTCTTGATAAAAAGCCTCAAGGTTTGCAGGCGGCTGAATTGTTCTTTCAACACTATCCTGTGGTTCAGCAATCTGGAGGGCCGGGCCATTGTTCCTGTCACCGGGGGACATGGGTTGAGCTAATGAAAAGGTAGTGTAAAAAATCACTGTTGATAAAAGGCACCAATGTTTCATAGTAACATAAATTTAAATTAAACCATACCTGGTACTGTATCCCAAACGATCGCACGTATGGACAACACCAACAGGAAGCATATTTTAACGGACTGGTAATGAAGAGATAAATATCTTTATTCTATGCAAAACCATGCATACTTAAAAGATTTGCAAGAGGAGGAACAGCAGATCCGGATCGTTTAATCAAACAATGAACCGGCAGGTGGGAGGAAAAACAAACCGGTAAGCAAGTAAAAGTAAGAGATTTTTACGGAAATGACAAAACTTTGTTTATGTTAAATGGCCTTTTATCCAAATTTTTAACAGTTACGGAAGCAATATGCTTATCTGTAGAATTTGTTGTTCATTGAATATTCTGGATGATTTGCCGAAACCTCTCAAAGTTCTTAAGCCCATAAAACCAAACAAGCCATCTTTGGCAGATGGCTTGTTTGGCAAAGTAAGCTGAGGGATCAGGGAACCTGTGAGGCCACACCGCTGTTGGCATTCCAAATATTGTTTTTGTCCTGGGTCTGCACCTGGCTGTTCATATCGAAATCGCCGGCCCGGTAGCCACTGAGCCCTGATTCCGTGTTCCATACATTATTCTTATCCTGGGTTTGGATCTGTCCATTCCCATCTCCATCCCCACCATACATTCCAAATACGCCACCTCCAAGATCTTTATGTCCCTGCAAATAACCGGATCTTGCTACAACATGGGTAAAGGCTTTGTCCAGGTCCTGGGTAAAATTCCAGGAATATACACCTTCCCAAAAGGGTAATGCACCTGCTGACATTACAGCCAGATGGTTGCGATGGTATACCACCACATAAAGACTATTACTGATGGAAAGGTTGAAGGATAGATTACCTCCGGAAACATCTCTTATAAAGCCATCATTGTGAAGGAAAGCTGCTTTTTGGGCAATTACAGTTGCCGGCGTTGCCTGTGCCGGTGAAGGAGCATCGCGAAGCTCTACCAATACCCAGTCAACAACGGTAGAAGGAACACTGCTTACAGATTCGCTTCCATTATACAACCACAGGGGGTTGTTGTTGCCAAAGTAAGGCAGTGAAGGATTAAAAGGTTGAGCAAGAGGCACAAGCAAATTATCCCTTAGTATGGTATGCATCGCATCAGGACCGCCAGAGGTGTAGGCCCCTTCTAAAATTACCTGCACCTCAAGAGAAAAACCGGTGGGCGGCTCCCCGAGAAGCACAGTGCCAGGCTGAGTGCCGGTAATAATATTATTCCCGTCTACATCGCTGATCACTGCATTTTCAATATGCAGCATATATGTACCCGGAGTAGCGGGGGTATATAGCTGGAATGACATGATCACACCACTATTGCCCGTGAAGGTATTGGTAGGTATGGCAAAGCTGATGGCGCGCGCCACATTGCCGGAAATAATGTTTAATGACAGCGTATGGCCGTTTGCCCTGTAGAGCGTGGCAGAATTGGGCACATAAGTAAACCCTGCGGGAAGGGGTATATCAAGATTAAAAGCCGCAAAAGGATCGGTATTGAAAATTTCAAGTTCCACATTTATGGTGCTTCCGGCTTCTGCATTGATATCTCTGATCATCATCACATTTCCAGATGGAATATCCTCCAGCACTATAGTTCCTGATTGTGTGGATGTGAGGATATCGTTTCCGCCCAAATCTGATATTACAGCAGAAACCAGGTTAAGGGTATGCGTTCCTGCTGCAGAGGGAGTGGACACATCAAAGGACAAAACTACCCCCGTATTGCCAAGGAAATTGGTTGATGGAATGGCAAAACTGATGGCCCGGGCAGTATTGCCCGACACAATATCAAAAGATAAAGAATGCCCGCTGCTCCGGTAAATCGTTGCAGTACCGGGCACATAAGTAAAACCGGCAGGCAAAGGAATATCGCAATTAAAGGCAGCAAATGGGTCATCATTGGTTATCTCCACCTCAATAGTTACCACATCTTCTGCTTGTGCCGTTGCGTTCTTGATCTTCATTATGTTTTCAGAAGCTTCTTCTTCAAGAACTATCGTTCCTGATTGAGTGGATGTGAGGATATCGTTTCCACCCATATCTGATATTACAGCCGAAACCAGGTTAAGAGTATGCGTTCCTGCAGCAGATGGAGTAGACACATCAAAGGACAAAACCACCCCCGAATTGCCAAGGAAATTGGTTGACGGGATGGCAAAACTAATGGCCCGGGCAGTATTGCCCGAAACAATATCAAAAGCTAAAGAATGGCCGCTGGCCCTGTAAAGAGTTGCAGTGCCAGGCACATAGGTAAATCCGGCAGGCAAAGGAATATCGCAATTAAAGGCAGCAAACGGGTCATCATTGGTGATCTCAACTTCCACTGTGATCACTTCACCTGCCTGCGCCGTTGCGTTCTTGATCTTCATTACATTGGCTCCTGCAACCAGCTGTGCCAGTAAGCAGAAAACAACAAAAGCTGAAAAGCAGCGTATAGTTTTCATAAGGGTTTGATTTTTAAAATTTCACACTTAGTGCAGAAGGTAGATTAATTTCGTAGATCAACAAGAACATAGGAAACCGAAGGACAAGAGGCAATTTTTATGGCCTGGTGAAGGAGAATTTTGTATTATCTTCTTACCGGTGATATGACCTTCAATGATATTTTTATTAAGTCCCAAGCCGATACTAATCCCTGTAAAGCCTGAACATCAGGGCACCTGCGAGGCCACTCCGCTGTTTGCATTCCATATATTGTTCTTGTCCTGGGTTTGCACCTGGCTGTTCATATCGAAATCGCCTGCCCGGTAACCGCTAAGTCCGGATTCAACATTCCACACATTGTTTTTATCCTGGGTCTGGATCTGGCCGTTTCCATCACCATCTCCTCCATACATCCCAAATACACCTCCACCAAGATCTTTATGCCCCTGCAAATACCCTGACCTGCTCAGAGAGCCGGTAAAAGCCTTCTTCAAATCCTGGGTAAAATTCCAGGAATAAACATCGTCAATGAGCTGTAATGCACCAGAGGACATTACTGCCAGGTGATTGCGATGATACACCACTACATAAAGATTATCCTGAACAGTAAGATCAAAGAAAGGCATCCCTCCTGAAATATCCCTGATAAAGCCATCATTGTACAACAAAGCTGCTTTTTGGGCAATTACTGTTACCGGCAATGCCTGTTCCGGAGTCGGGGCATCGCGAAGTTCCACGAGCACCCAGTCCACTACCCCGGAAGGGATGCTACCCACAGATTCTCCACCGGTATAATACCACAACGGGCTGTTGTTTCCGTAATAAGGGAGTAAAGGATTGAAGGGATGGCTTGCAGGAACCAGGTTATTATCCCTGAGGATGGTATGCATAAGGTTTGGGCCGCCTGCAGTATAGGCGCCTTCAAGAATCACCTGCACTTCGAGGGAAAAGCCGGTGGAAGGGGTTTCCAGGATTACTGTGCCTGGCATGGTACCAGTAATAATGTTATTGCCGTTAGCATCGCTGATTACTGCATTCTCTATGGCAAAAGCATAGGATCCTGCTCCTCCCGGTGTATTGAGCTGAAAAGACATGATCACACCACTGTTGCCGAGGTAATTGGTGGTGGGAATGGCAAAACTGATGGCCCGTGCCACATTGCCAGACACTATATTGAAGGATAAGGTATGACCGTCGGCCCGGAAAAGCGTTGCACTGCCAGGAACATAGGTAAATCCGGAGGGTAAGGGAATATCAAGGTTGAAAGCTGCAAAGGGATTGTCATTGTTGATCTCCAGTTCTATGGTGATAACATCCCCGGCCTGTGCCGTTACATTATTGATCTTCATTATATTGGAAGCGAAAGCAGCCTGAAAAACCAAACAGGATAACAAGGAAAATAAAATACAGGTCTTGATTTTCATAATGTTCTTATTTAGGTTTTGCAAAAAATACATTATTCTTTTAGTAAGCTTGCGTGAAAGGAATTATCCCATGCCATGAACCTTGAATATGCAAAAATGCTGATCTTTCCAGGCGCTATTGATTATCAGAATAATACCTTTCACACAAGCCTTAAATAATTTTATTACTCTACAATGATTTTATCATAAAAATACTTGTCACCCATATCTACCCTGATAAAGTAAACACCAGGAGCAAGTTCTTTCATTTTAAAGCTAACCATAACCTTGCCCTGCTCAATTACTTTTCGCACATTGATTTGCTGGGCGTGCATATTGGTAAGAGCAACACTGGCAGGTCTTCCACTATGATTGTGAAACTCAACCCAAAGGAGGTCGTCCACAGGGTTGGGGTAAACTCTGAGTCCTTCAGGTGCAGCAGTATCTATCCAACCCAGCGGGCCGGTAAGCAGGATTACATCAACAGCTTCAGCATTGAGGTTTGCTGCAGCAGCACTGCTCCATTGCAGATTTTCTCCTGCATTTTTAAATGCTGCCAGGGAAATGTTGCCTGCCGGAATGGGCGTATTGTCAATACTGAAGATCAATACCCTCAGTTTACCATCAATCACTTTATGGACGAGCGAATGATTGGGCAATCCGGATACCAGCTCCATTTGATCCAGGTTGACCCCTGCCAGTTCAAATTGAATACCGGCAAGAGTTCCATCGCTTTCAAGAAGAATGCCGTCTGTTTCCAGGTTCAGATATGCTACTGATGAATTGAGTCCGATCCACGGATTAATCTTACCTCCCATAAAGATATTGACAGTACCTACTACATCCTGAACATTGATAATATCATCGCCATTCACATCGGCATTATTGAAGCAGAAGGGCGAAGGCGACTCACCCATATAGTAATTCACGATTACTACTACATCTGATACGTTCACCAGTTGATCATCATTTGCATCCCCGGGTGTATTGTCTAGAATGACCTCTTCGGTAATACTGGCGTCAACAATATTCACCTGTCCGATTGTAGTCTGATAGCAGGACCGTGAAACGGAATAGTTATAAAGGCCAGGCTCCAGATCGCTGAAAACATACGTTCCGGGAGGATAAGTCGTACCATTGAGGGTAACTACCGCATCACTGATGGGAACGTTGTTGTCGTCTTTTATCATAAATGTGAGGGTAAAGAGGTCGAGTGTCCAATGAATACGATTGTTGGGGTCATACTCAAAAGCACTGCCTGAAAAAGCGCCGCTGTAGCCGGTAAAAGTAACATTACCCTGGTTGGCATTTTTATAAACATTATAAGAACCTCCCCATGTATTGGCAGGAAAATATGCATTGACAATGTCAAAGTCCTGGTTGTTATTAATGGTAAGCAGCCTTCCGCCAGACTGGCCGTTTCGGAAAGTACTGTTGGTTAATGACTTAGTCGGTTCTACCATAGCTCCCGATTTTACATGTACACCATTGGCATTCATGTATTCGAAAACTACGTTTTCCGCAGCCAAGGTTCCTCCACTTTCAACATTCAAGGCATAGTAACCTGTTGAAATCCTTGACATTGTTACCCTTTCCAAAGTAGTTGAGCCTTCAATGTCAAGTATTCCACCATTATTTACCGCTACTGATCCGGAAGCTCCCATTAACAGTTTTGCCTGGTTTGCCAAAAAGAGTTTACCACCTGAATTGATCTCAACATTACCTCCAACGGAAAAATTGGTATTGCCCATCACCTGCAACTCGCCATTATCAACAAAAAGATCATTCTGAACTGTTACCCAGGTACTAAGCCTGGAAAAATCAGCACTTCTGTCGATCCTGAGATCATGAAAATAGTTTCCGTTGGAACAATATATCATAGCGTCCGGATAACTACCGGTAATTTCCACGACACCACCTGTGGGTTGAAAAACTCCGGATGTGGTAGCAAGAAATGCCCCCCCTGATCTGATGGTTCCACCGCTTATGTTGGTTGTAGCTGAAGAACCAAAATGGGTACTATTGTGGGTAATTTCAAACAAACCAGAGCTCATAGTAAGATTACCTTCGATATACTGCCATCCTTTGTCTGCATGATGGGGTGCATCGCTAATAAAGGTACCTCCATTGATCAGTATTGAACTGGACGAATTGCTGGCAAAACGTCCATGTATCATTACGTCACCATCATTAACATCAAGCAAACCTTTGAGCGTAAAATCCGTTTCAATT
>CAYVQC010000065.1:0-18861 GCA_964453995.1 uncultured Bacteroidales bacterium
CCCGGTTTCTTTTCTCTGTTTCTGTTTACCTGATGTATCGGAAGGTAAATCTGTAATGGCGCTTGTTGTTTTGCATAAAGGTTTCTTTCAATTCGTCTTCAATGGCTGAAGCCCTGTCTTTAACATATTCAACCAGGCGATCTTCTGTGCCATGGATCAACAGGCGCACTCCGTCTGAATCCATTACCAGGTTGATATCAACGATTCCGTTTAATTTAAGATCTCTGGCAAACTCGGGATAAGGAATCTCTTTTTGTACCAGTTCTCTCAGGTTCTTGTTTTCAGTACTCTCTTTGGCTGCAAAACTTCCAAATGAAGTTGCTGCGATCAATAAACATGCTACTGCTAGAATTCTTGTTTTCATGACATTGGTTTTTTTTTGTGGATGAATAAAATTTCTCATCCCAAATCGAACTTTGTGCCAATTGGTGTAATGTGCAGATATACAGAACAATACGAGGGGTGTTTTTCGAAGCAACAGGATTTATTCAAAAAATCCTATTTCAAAACCGGACAGGACTGTCCAGAAAAGAACAGTTGTTTAAGAGGGATATATGTGCTTTTTGGTTATGAGTGCGATAGGGCAGTATACCGTTTACCTCTCGCCCAGATCATCTTTGCAGTACCAGATACCGAAATTCCTTCGTAAATGCATGTATCACAATTCTGAACCTGTGAACGGGCTGAAAAAGTATTGCTTGCCTGCGGATCAAACAGTACCAGGTCTGCTGGTTTTCCAGGGCCAATAGCTCCCCTGTCTTTGAGGTTGAAAATAGTATTGGCATTGGTGCAACATAGCTGAACCCATTGCCGGAGAGTAATTTTGTTTTGCAACACGCCATAATGGTACAGCAGGGGGATCCTGAACTCAAGACCGCCTGCACCGTTGGGGATGAGGGTAAAGTTGTCTTTGCCGGCCAGCTTCTGTTCCATGGTAAAGGGGCAATGATCGGTGCCTGCCGTGTCGAAGGTTCCCTGCTGCAGGTGTTGCCAAAGGATATCGTTGTGGATGGCAGGCCGTGCCGGTGGACTGAAAACGAATGGGGCTGTTTCTTCAAAAGAACCCTGGTACACTGTTTCATCCAGCACCAGGTATTGCGGACAGGTTTCTGCAAAGAAGTGAAGACCTTCCTTTTTGGCACGGGAAATATATTCTGCCGATTCTCCTGTAGATATATGTACCAGGTACACCATGCATCTGGTTTTTCTCACCAGCTCAATAACTTTCTTTACGGCACGGCTCTCTGTTTGGGGCGGTCGGGAAAGGGGATGAAAGCGGGGATGGGTTTTTCCCTGGCTGATGAAGTTGCTGCGCAACGCTTCAATGGTGTCGTCTTCTTCGGCATGCACCAGCACAATGGCATTCAGCCGCGCGGCTATCTTCATGATCTTTTCCAGCTCTTCATAGCCAATGCCGATGTTTTTGCGGTAAGCAAGATAGGTTTTAAAAGAGCGGATCCCATGCTCTTTCACACATATCTCCATCTGCTTCTCCATATCAGGCAGCCATCCGCTGATGCCCATGTGAAAGTCTACCTCCACCAAACAGTCCTGCACCTCTGCCAATCTTTGCTGCAGGGCTTCTGTAAGGGATTGCCCGCGAAGGGGCGTAACAAAGTCGATCATATGGGTAACCCCGCCGGCCAGTGCAGCCCTGCTACCGGTGGCAAAATCATCGGCAGAAACTCCCGCAGGCGTGGGAAGGGAAAGGTGCACATGCGGATCTGTGCCCCCGGGGATCACATACATGCCTGATGCGTCGATGATCTCAGCATTCTCTGCTCCGGCAAGACTTTCCGGTTTTTCCAGCGACACGATCCTGCCGTTTTCAATGCGGATATCAGCAAAAAAACTCTCGTCAGGATTAATGATGTGGGCGTTAAGGATGTGTTGGATCATGATTCATAAGTAGATTAAACGTGAATAATCAGAATCTCACTATATCGCAGAGATTCGCAGCTATTTGCCCCGGTTTGCCTGCGGATAGGTAAATCTTCTGCATATTATGCCAGCAAGGAGGATGGTCGGGATTAACTGATTGTTTTGCACGAATATAAATAAAAAAAGTGCTTTCACATTGTCAATATTATTCTACAGTCTTCGCCACAGCCTCCCTGCCTGTTCCCGTGCTTCTGCCAGGATACTTTCCTCATCCAGCAGTGTATTTGTGCGGTCCTTCAGGATTATTTTTCCCTGTGAGATCACATGTTTCACATGCGATGCATTCATGCCATAGAAGAAATGGCCAATAAAATTTTCCTGTGAAATGGGGGTGGGGGTGTCGTAATCCAGGATCATCAGGTTGTTGTCGCCATCGCCGGTAAAGCGGTTTTGCGAAAGGTAGTGGTGGGCTTGCCTCAGGCGTTTATAAACCATGTCGGGTGTCAGGGTTTCGTGGTTCATACCTGTAAACCATGCAGTACGGGCGCTGGCAAACATGTCGCTGTGCATTCCGTCGGTGCCCGGCATAATGTTTTCGCCAAGATCGTTGCCGGTAAATATGCCTACCTTATTGTTGAGGTTGCTGTCGTAGTTTACGGCAATGTGTGAGGTAGAGCTTTTCAGTAAGGCTCGTTCGGTATGGTCCAGGTGGATGCCATGAACGAAAATGTTACGGCTCAGTTCAAGGAATCCCAGGTCGGCATAACGTTGTACCACCCTTTTGCCGTATTTTTCAAGGCAGAACTCCTGGTCCACCGGGTCCTCTGCCAGGTGGGCATGTATGCCGGTATTGTATTCATGGGCAATTTCAAGTGCTTTACTCAGGGTGTCATCCTCAACGGTAAAGCTGGCATGCAAGCCCACCAGGCCCTGTCTGTTCTTCAGGTAGCGTCGGGTTTCGTTCAGCGCTTCCTTTGTTTTTTCGGGGCCATTGCGATCGGTGATCTCATAGGCCAGCAGATGCCCGATTCCTGCCTCATCCAGGGCCCGGGCAATGATGTCTAATGAACCAGGGATATGTCCGGGTGAGGAATGGTGGTCTATGATGAAGGTGCATCCTGCCCTGGCAGCAGCCACTGCCGTAGCCAGTGCGCTGGAGCGGATCATGGCTTCATCCAGGGCAAAATCGAGTTTCCACCAAACATACTGTAGTTTTTCGTGGAAGTTTTCCGGAGGGCGGGCCGGCTGGGGCATGCCGCGTGCCAGTGCTGAATAAATATGATGATGGGCATTAACCAGCGATCGGGTGATATACAATCCGGAGCAATCGATAGTATGTAATACCTGACCTGTGGTGTCTGGCTTTTTTGTAAAAACCTTTCCGTTTTCTCCCTCTTCTACCCACAGATCGGTATGGAGGAATGAAAGGGTTTGCCAATCGATATAAATTCCTTTCTTCAGATGAATCATCTTTTTGGGGTTTGATGGACGTGGTCCTGGTTTTATAAACGATCTTCGGTCTGTCTTTCTGTTGTTCTAAGATTTTACAGTTTCCCTTTTTACTGGCTGCAGGGGTAAAGAATACCTCCTGATCCCGTCAAACCGGCAGTATGCATTGGCTACGGCGGCAGCTGTGGGGATCAGTCCAATCTCTCCCAGCCCTTTGGCACCATAGGGGCCTACAGGGTCAGGTACTTCCACCCCTATCACTTCAATGGGTGGTGTTTGGTGGGCACGCAATATTTTCAAGTCCTTTAGCTTGTCGCTTACCAGGTGGCCGTTTTTCATGGGAAGGTTTTCTGACAGGGCATACCCCAGCCCCATATGAACAGCCCCTTCAATCTGACCTTCAAACAGAACGGGGTTGAAGATTTTACCAGCATCATGAGCAGCATATACCTTCTCAATTCCGCCCTCCTCATCGAGTACCACCAACTGTGCAGCATATCCGTAGGAGTAATGGGTGATGGCGTTCTTTTTATTTTCAGAAGGTTTGCTGGTCCAGTTGCATTCCCATCTGCCACGGTATACACGTCCTGCCAGGTGCGCAAGAGAATTTTCTTTCAGATCTTGTTTGAGTTTTTTGCATGCATCGATGATGGCATTACCCAGCAGAACCGTACCCCTTGAAGAGGTGGTCATTCCGGTTTTGATACCGGAACGGGTGTCTACATCAATTTCTATGACATCCGGATTGATGCCGGTTTCCTGGCAAAGAACCTGGGTTGCAATGGTGTGGATCCCCTGGCCCATTTCTGTCCAGCCATGTTCTATGGTCACCCTTTTTTCGGACA
This sequence comes from uncultured Bacteroidales bacterium, assembly GCA_964453995.1. GTDB lineage: Bacteria > Bacteroidota > Bacteroidia > Bacteroidales > UBA7960 > SKVR01. Next base: position 4,176 of record CAYVQC010000065.1, read on the forward strand.
GGATGCGGATGATTACATCGGAATAATCTGTCATTCCATTGCCTACGCCACTGTTTTTGATGGCGCATGCCAGCCCGGTGTACTTGTGTTGGTAGAACTTATCTTTGAGTGCTTCCAGGCAGGCCATCACCCCAACGCCTTTTACATGATCTCCGGTGGCCGTGGTAAGGCCTTCGGTAAGAGCATTGTCGTAACGAAACTGCCAGCGATCGAAATCTCCCAACTTACAAAGCTCGTCGATACAACTTTCCAGGGCAAAGACTACCTGGTTGGCGCCGAACCCTCTCATAGCCCCTGAAGGGATGTTGTTGGTGTACACGGTAGCTGCCTGCAAATCGATATTGGGTACATAATACCCTCCGGTGGCATGTCCTGCAATACGTTCCATCACCTTGGTGCCCACCGAGGCATAAGCCCCTGTATCGCCCAATGCACGCATCTTCATGGCGGTGAGCAGGCCATTCTCGTCGCATGCCAGGGTGATGTCGATGGTTACAGGATGGCGTTTGGGGTGCATGCGCAGGGATTCCTTCCTGTTGAGGGTAACTTTTACAGGTTGTTTCAGATGATAAGCAAACAGGGCAGCATGCCCCTGTACAGTAAGGTCTTCTTTTCCCCCAAATCCCCCGCCATTGGGCACCAGTATAACACGTACTTTTTCTTCGGTAAGCCCCAGTATTTCGGCTACCTGTCGCCGGTCTTCATATATTCCCTGCCCGCAGCTCCACAGTGTGATGCCGTCATCCTGCCAACTGGCAAGGGCAGATTCTGTTTCCAGGAAGGCATGTTCTATGCGTTGGGTGTTGTACCTGCCGCTGATCACAAAGTCAGCTTCCTTCAGGGCTTTTTCTGGTTCGCCCTTATACAGGCGGCAGTTTTCCAGTTGGTTGGGCCGGGCAGGATGTACAAGGGGTGAATTGTCTTTCAGCGCTTCTTCGGGATCGGTAACAGGTTCCCGCAGCTCGTAATCCACAATAATGGCCTCAACCGCCTTTCGGGCTTGCTCTTCACTTTCGGCAACCACACCTGCCAGTACATCTCCTATGCAGTTGGTGGTTTCCCCTTCAGCGATCATTACAGGCCAGTCTCTGAAGATCAACCCCACGATACGTTGACCAGGGATGTCCCTGGCGGTGAAGATTCTCTTTACCCCGGGCATTTGTTCCGCGATCGTCGTGTTGATCTTTACCACCTGTGCCCGGGGGTGTTTGCTGAATAGGAGCGCTCCGTAAAGCATCCCTTCCAGGTACATGTCGTTGACAAACTGCCGTTCTCCCAATGCGGTTTCCAGTGCCTGATATTTGGGGGCAGAGGTGCCTGTGGGGCCGCCGACAACCAGCGATGGTATTTCTCCCGGCTTTTGCAGAGTTGCAGCACTCTCCTGAATGGCTTTCTCGATTTTCTTGTATCCGGTACAGCGGCAAAGATGTCCTTTGATGGCTTGTTGTATTTCTGTAAGTGTGGGGGATGGGTTTTCTTTCAGCAACAGCCTGGTGCGCATAATAAAACCGGGTGAGCAGAAGCCGCATTGCACTGCCCCATTGTTGACAAAGATGGTGGCAATGGTCTTTTTTATTTTTTCGGGAAGGCCTTCTAGGGTGAAAACGGTAGCTCCTTCCACTTTGCTCATGGGGGTGGAACATGCCAGGCGGGGTTTCCCGTTGATCTCCACAAGGCAGGCGCCGCAGGTGGCCTGCCCTGAGCAACCATCTTTGGCCGCCGTAAGATGCATCCCGTTACGAAGAAAATACAACAGGTTGGATTCCGGATTCCCGGAATAGCTAATCTCCTTTCCGTTAAGGGTGAATGATATCATAATACTGTGCTTTTGGGTGAACCAGGGTTTCTCTCAAAACCCCTGTGACGAAGATACAGTATTTTCTGCAAAGTTACTTTTTGGATAGGTATTTCTCCAGAGCTGAAAGATCAGGTTTTATAGGATGGGGAAGTGCAATGTGCTTCATGGGTGTGTGGATGTCTTTCAATCCGCTGCCGGTGGAAAGTACCAGCATGGACGTTTCGTGATCAGCCGGTTGTTGTGCATCATACTTCAGCATTCCTGCCATAGCGGCTGCTGCGGCTGGTTCTGCAAATATCCCGGTTTCGCGGGCCATTCTGCCTGCTGCCTGCACAATTTCCCGGTCGGTCACGGTAATGCATTCTCCCTGGTATTGTTCCAGGAATTGTGCTGCCATGTAAAAATTGCGGGGGTAATCCACAGAGATACTGTCGGCAAGGGTATTGGCCGTTTTCATGGTAAAACGCTCCTTGCCAATGTTTCTTGCAAGGTTATCGCTTTGGGCAGACTGCACCGCCACAATTACAGGCATTTTGTTGATTATGCCCAGTTGCAGCAGGTCTTCAAAGCCTTTATAAACGCCTGCTATGATAACTCCATCGCCCACAGGGACGAAAATCCGGGACGGCAATCGGCCCTGCAGCTGGTCGAAGATTTCAAAGGCAACGGTTTTTTTCCCTTCTGTGGTAAAAGGATTGTAGCCGGTATTCCGGTTGAACCATCCAAAATGTTGGGTAGCTTTCACACTCAGATCGAAGGCAGCATCATAATTGGCATCCACCATTACCAGGGTTGCACCGTACATGATCACCTGCAGGAGTTTGGCCGGCGGGGCCGTTTTGGGTACAATAATTACTGCCTGCTGGTTTTGCGAGGCACAGATGCCTGCCAGCGACGATCCTGCATTGCCGGTTGATGCTGCCACCAGGGTACTGAATCCCTGCTCACGGGCATAGGCCGAAACCACCTGGGAAGCACGGTCTTTAAAGGAGAATGTCGGGTTCTGTGAGTCGTCCTTGAGGTGGTAGCTCAGTTCTTTCCCTTTGTGTCCCTGGGTGCTGAAAGAATACATGGGGGTATTTCCCACCTTGAGCGGTCCAAAGCTCTCTACCTGTTTTACAGGCAGGATGTCCAGGAAGTGATTTTCTTTGATTTTTTCAAATAACCTTTCCTGGCCTCTTTGCTTCCGGATTTCTTCATAGGGATACAGGGTCTTCAAAATCCCCATGGGAGGAGTATCCGGTCTTTGTTTTTCGAAGCACTCCATGCACTGGTAGGCAAATGTGCCGGGTGGTAGCTTTGTGTGGCATTGGGGGCAGTATAGGGTGAAGATTTCGGGCATCAGGTAGTTGAGATGAAATTTATTTGCTTTCTTTGAGATTGATTTATACTCGCTTAAAAATGTTTTCAGCAACATCAATTAAATGTTTGGATTCTTCTCAAACCATTTGAGGGTGTTTGCTTTCATAAAGAGTTATCCCGTTTGTTAATATTTCCTTTATATAAGAAGACGCATTCATGGAGGTTATTCTGAAAATATTGTATAAAAGTATAATATTTCTTTTACCCAATCAATAAGCTATGACCTGGAGATGAGCTATAGGTGCCAGACAGGCGTGATCACACATTGATTGGCAACTGTTTTGTGCCGAATATGAACTGCCCTGTAAGGCTTAATTCAAGGTAGCAATGGTTAAACCCGGGCTTGAGAAGGTTTAATGGTTTGAATAATCAGGTTTTTTTTGTAAAACCTCCTCGTTGAACTCCATGATCATTTTATCCCATACCTCAGCCTGGTGGAAGATCTGCGGCCATAAGTCGCGATCGTACCAAAGACGGTTGAGGTCCTGCACTTCCTTTTGCTGCTGCTCTACCCATGTGAAGTATTTCAGGTTGTGGATGGCTTTTCGGTCAGGGTAGGTAAGCTCTTTCAGATGATCGGTTCCCTGTCCCATGAGACATTTTTCAAAATCACGGGCAGCCTGAAGTTCAGTGTAAGGGCCCTTAACCTGGCGCTGTTCTTCCATACGGGAGAGGTACAGCTCCATGGCATCGGTGGCTACCGATACGATCACATCATCCTCATCAAGTTCGTAATGTTTTGCGGTTTTAATCGCTGCAAGGGTATTGGCTATTGCTGAAATGCCCAACAGGTGCAGGTTATCGGCAATGTGAGGACCTATCCCCTCCTTTTTGAGGAAGGCAATACCTTCCGGTTCGTTGAACAGTCGCATCAGGCGCATGCAATCTTCATCGTCAATGGCGGTTACCACATCTGTATTGCGCACATTATGCACCCATGGAATATGCTTGTCGCCAATTCCTTCAATACGATGTCCGCCAAATCCATTGGTAAGCAAGGTGGGACATTGCAGTGCCTCAGAAGCTACTACTTTGCTATGTGGAAACTGTGATTTCAGGTAATCGCCGGCAGCAATGGTTCCTGCCGATCCGGTATTGGAGATGAAGGCTGCCAGCCTCGAACAATTGGTTTTGTGGTATGAGTATACCTCTTCCAGGGCAGGACCGGTAACCTGGTAATGCCATACAGGATTGCCAAACTCATCAAACTGGTTCAGGATGATGTAGTCGGCCTGGGTGCGACGCAGCTCCCAGCATTTGTCGTATATTTCCTTTACATTGGATTCGCAGCCTGGTGTGGCAAAGATCTCTGCTCCAATCTCCCGCAACCAGTCAAATCTTTCGCGGCTCATCTCTTCGGGCAGGATGGCCACCGAATCACAGCCCATGAGATAAGAGTCGAAAGCGCCACCCCGGCAATAATTGCCTGTAGAAGGCCATACTGCCTTGTGCCGGGTGGGGTCGAACTGCCCGCTGATGATGCGGGGTGCCAGGCAGCCAAAAGCTGCTCCCACCTTATGTGCCCCGGTGGGAAACCATTTACCCACCAACAATAAAATCTTCGCCTTTACACCGGTAAGTTGAGTGGGAAGCTCAATGTAATTTACCTTTCCGAAGCCACCTCCTTTTTCAACGGGTTCATTCTTCCATGTGATGCGGAAAAGGTTTAAGGGATCCAAATCCCAAAGGCCAATGCCTTTCAGTTTTTCCTTTATATGATCAGGAATAAGTTCCGGACTTCGCATCTGGGAAAAAGTGGGGAGCAGGATGCCCTTCTCGCGAAAGCGCTCAATAGCTTTGTTGCGTGTGTCGTGATTGTGGATGTGGGTGATGAAGTCGATCATAGTGTGTTTTATTTCAAAGATTCTGAAATTGAATTGATATTGGTTTGCGGTATTTTTTATGTTTCAAAGGTAAGCGTTTGCCCTGTCTCTTTCAGTAATGTAAACATTACTGCAGCATCATCCAGTTTTACCTCCATAGGTTGTTGATGGGTGAAACTGATGTTTTCGATTTTCAGCGTGGCAGGATCAAGTTTTGCAGAAAAATCCGGGGTTGTAAAAATCAGGCCACCGGGTGTTTCTTCCAGCCTGTTCACCTGGCTGCTGTTCGTTTTTTGTTCTATCAGCCTCAGCTCTCCTTTTTTTATGAACCTGAACCCTTCCGTAGCATGCTGCCAGCTTTCCCTGCTGATATGGATTTTGGGCTTGTCTTTGTAAGGCGCTCCCATGGTTGGGCAGAAGGTGCGGCAGTTGCCACATTCGTTGCACCAATCGGCAATATTGTAAATCTGGTATTTTTGCGAGATGCTGAAACCGGCATCCTCCATAATGGTTACTTTGCCATCCTTATCCTGAATTGCTTTCTGAAGCTGCAGTATAAAAGGATCAACCTCATACCCCTGGTTGGCAAAGTTGGGACACACACTCACGCAAATGTTGCAGATCTCATCACAAAGCAGGCATCTTTCTGCTTCCTGCTTTGCCATAGCATCGGTAGTGATGGGCTGAAGGTGCTTGTCGCCGGCAGCGGATGTGATCTGGCTGCGCATGCGCTGGGTTTTTTTGATGAGCAGCTGGCGGGCGTTGGCTTTGCCTTGTTTGCCAGGACTGATGTCGGGTACGCTGTTGCCGGCTTCCTGGGCAATGATCTGTGCCACCTTACGGCCATCGGCAATGGCTGAGATGATGTTGGAAGCACCGGCACGTGCATCACCTCCCACAAAAACCCTTTCCAGCATTGTAGTGTATCCATCTTCCCGGGGTTTCATGGTTGTGGCATCGGCAAAGTCCCAGCGTGTGTGTTGCCCCACTGCGGGAATGATCATGTCGGCTTCAAGGGCTACCCGTTTATCTTTAATAGGTTTTACTTTTTGTCTTCCCGATGCATCTCTTCCATCTACCATCATGGGTGTGCATTCCAATCCTTTTACAGTTCCTTTCTCTGTAATGATCCTGGCCGGTGCCAGCAGTTCATGGATCTCTATGCCTTCTTCCACTACATCGTGTATCTCTTCCGCACTGGCGGGCATATCTTTGAGGGTGCGTCGGTAAATAATGCGCACACGGGCTTCTGGAGCTGCAAACCTTCGGGCCGTGCGGGCCACGTCCATAGCGGTATTGCCCCCGCCGATAATGAGAATATCCCTGGCATTGAGTTTCTTTTCCCTGTTTTGCTTGAAGGAAGCGAGAAAATCAAGAGGATCCTTCATCCCCTGGGCTTCTTCTCCGGGGATGTTGAGCTTGTAGCTGCTGCGGGCTCCTATCCCCACAAATATCCAGGAGCCGGATTTGTGCAGGCTGTCAAACAATTCCTTGTCTACGGGGGTGTTATAATGTATGCTGATGCCAAGGGACGCTATCCTTTTGATGTCTTTTTCAATTTCTGCTTCGGTCATTCTGAAATCGGGAATGGTTTGCTGTACCATTCCTCCGGCAGCAGGCTTTTCTTCGTACACATCCACCTCAAAGCCGGCCAGCTTAAGGTACCAGGCACAGGAAAGGCCCGCTGGGCCGGCACCGATAATTGCGGCTTTTTGTCCATTGGCAGGAAGCGATTTGATAAAGGCTTCATCGTTTTCAAAGGCGGCAACGAATTTCTTTACCTCTCTGATGGCAAGTGAAGAATCGTAGTTGATGCGGGTGCATTTGCTCTGGCAGTCGTGGTCGCAAACTGTGCCGGTAATGGTAGGGAAAGGGTTGGTCTGCATGATCACCTCGAAGGCTTTTTGCCAGCTGCCATTCGCCACATGGTACATATACAAAGGGATGTCCTGGCTTCCCGGGCAGGTACTCATGCATGGTGCATGGATGCAGTCGAAAAAATCCAACGGGCGAATGGTTTTTATATTGGGTTCGCGCAGTGCCTTGCGGTAGTTGGTATCCTCAATGACCTGTTGGCTGTATTCTCTTAATTTGCCGGCGGGATTGGCATGCATCCAATCTTTTAGTGTGGAATAGCCTGTCTTTGATAATTGCTCATGGATATTGTAAAGGTATTGACCCAGGCGGGCATATCCGCCGGGCTTAAGCAGGTCGGTTGAAACGGTAACCGGTGAAAGGTTGCAGGCCAGTAACTCGGTCACATTATAGCAGTCGGCTCCGGCGGAAAAGGAGATGTCAATAGCAGGAAAGTCTTTGCGGATCTTCGCAGCCAGGTTTACTGCAATGGGGTGTAATGCCCGCCCGCTCATGTACATCTGCTTCTGGTCATCGGCTAAAATGTTGCGAAAATTATTGCTTTCCAGTGTATTGGTAAGCTTCAACCCAAAGGAAACATTTTGTTGTGCAGCGGCCCGGGTAAGGTTTTCGATGATTCGTTTTGCCTCAGGATATTTAAGGTCATGGGCGAAAGCCTGATCGGGAATGGGAGTGGGGTATTTCAATGTGTCATTGAGAATGTAGCGCACCCTCTCAGGTCCCAGCAGGGTGGGGTTGAGTTTGATTACAGTGTGCAGACCCTTTTCTTTAATCAGGTACATGCCAATTTTTTCTATCTCATCGGGCGGACAGCCATGCATGGTGCTCAGTGTGATATTATTGGATATCTGCGAAGGTATCTCTACCTCCTTCACCCAGGGATAGCTTGTGGCAAGTGCTTCAATCTTTTGCTCTGTTTCGGCACTGCAGTTGTTCATTTTCTCGAAAAACCACTGGACATTGGGTTTCAGGATCCCTTCAAGGTTGTAACCCACACTCATGTTGAAAATGGTTTGACGGTCAGCGTCTTTCCAACCCAGGTGATGTGCCAGCAGGTGAATAATAATCCATGCATCCAGGTATTGATCGAAAGATTGATGGATGCGCAGCTCCTGCGACCATTCGCAGTTGTATCCTTCATCCTGCATGTCAATACAGGGTTTGGAAACTGCCAGTTCATCAAGGGTTTGGATGGTTTTTAGTTCCATATAGCGTGCTCCGCAAAGCCAGGCTCCTACAATATTTTGCGACAACTGTGTGTGGGGGCCAGCTGCCGGACCAACTGGCGTAGCGAGCTCCTGTCCAAAACGACCGGTTTGCAGCAGATTGTCCTTTGGAACGTAGAATACCTCCCGCGGGATGCCGAAATAGTGGCCATGCTGCAGCTGGTGTAAAATCCTTTGAAACAAAGTGTGAAGAGGTATAGGAAAAAAACGATCGGTCATGATGATGTGCTTTTGGAAAAGGGTATGGGGTCAAAAATACAAAAAAAAGTTAATGTCGGTGGGTGGCTGCCCAAATGACAGATAAACTTGAGTGATTGTGTTGTAAACAGCCTGCTCAATAGGGGATGAAGGGTTACATTTATTCCCTGTTGCAGACAGGAGCAGCAAATTATGAGTATCTTGCAGGACGGAAAAGCAATGGAACAAACTTTCTTATCTGTATGAGCAACAACGGAACACACTACGCCATCATCCTGGCAGCGGGAAACAGCAGCCGTATGGGTATGCCCAAATGGAAGCTTGCATTGCCGGGGGGCGATACATTTCTGGGCTATATTGCAAGACGATACCTGGAAGCTGGTATACTGCCGGTTGCAGTAGTTTCTCAAGGCTCTGCAAATGCAGTAAGAAATGATTGTATGGCAGAAGGTCTCATTACAGTGGAGAATCCTTTTCCTGAAAAAGGAAGAATGTACTCACTTCAGTGTGGGTTGCAGGCGGTACATGCACCGGCTTGCTGCTTTATCCATAATGTGGACAACCCATTTTTCAGTGGCCCGGTGATCTCCGCAATGCTTGCACACCTGAAGGATTATGATTATGTAATCCCGGAAATCGCTGGCAGGGGAGGGCATCCGGTATTGCTTTCATCCTCTTTGCTGATAGAAATACTGAAATGTAAGCATCCGCTACCCGTGCTCCGGGATTATCTGAAAGGTTTCAATGGCTTGCGCTGGCCGGTATCAGAACATGGAATCCTTCTCAATATCAACACCCCCGGGGCTTATCATGAGTTTCTTGCTGGCCAGGGATAATCTCTCTTTGCAGCCGGCAATTGGAGATCGTACATTGCCGAAGAATGCAGCAAAGGAATAATATTGATTTTTCAGGGGGTCAATCCCTTCCGAAATAACTTTTTTTTATATATTGCACCCTATTTTATCTATCACCCAAAATTCCAAACACACGATCTTATGGATACAGCCCAACTTATACAAAAAATTCAATCCCTTTCGGAAGAATACAGAGATTATACCGCCCATAATCTTTCGCGCCTGGTGCAAATACGCTCGCTCAGCAGCCAGGAGCGTGAGGTACAGGAAGAGGTAATGTTGCAGATGCAAATGGCAGGCTTTGATGAAGTAACCATGGATCCCCTGGGTAATGTGCTGGGACGTATTGGCAAGGGGAAAAAGATACTTGCCATTGATGGACATATTGATACGGTAGATGTCGGTAATAGGGCAAACTGGAGTTTTGACCCCTTTTCGGGAGACATTGTTGATGGCCATGTGCTGGGTCGCGGCACTGTGGACCAGAAGGGGGGCGTAGCTGCAGCCATCACTGCCGGAAGGATTCTTAAGGAAACAGGTCTTTCGGAAAAGGTCACCTTTTATTGTGTGTCAAGTGTCATGGAGGAAGACTGCGATGGTTTGTGCTGGAAATATATTATTGAAGAAAGTGGAATAAAGCCTCACTGGGTGATCAGCACCGAGCCCACCAATTTGAATGTGTACCGTGGTCATCGTGGTCGTATGGAAATACAGGTGTCATACAAAGGAGTATCGGCACATGGTTCAGCTCCCGAGAGAGGGAAAAATGCCATTTATATGGCTTCCCGTGGAGCTTTGGAGATTGAGAAACTGCACGAGCGCCTGCACTACGATCCTTTTTTGGGGAAGGGGAGTATTACCATTTCCGAGTTTGTTTCAGGCAGTCCTTCTTTGTGTGCCGTGGCTGATTCAGCGCGCCTACACCTGGACCGGCGCCTTACCTGGGGCGAAACCAAAGACAGTGCCCTGCTGGAAGTAAAGCAAGCCATCAAAGATCCTGATGCCGTGGTGGAAGTGCTCTATTATGAAGGGAAAGCATTTACCGGCCAGGAATATGGTATGGAGAAATACTACCCCACCTGGAAAATAGAAGCCAATGCCCCTATTGTGCAAGCAGGAGTAAAAACTTTTCGCCAGCTCTTTGGCAGCGAACCCATAATAGACAAATGGACGTTCTCCACCAATGGTGTTACCATCAATGGCATACACAAAATTCCTGTTATTGGCTTTGGACCAGGCAATGAGGTATTGGCACACGCTCCCGATGAAAAGGTACCCATAGAGCACCTGGTAAGAGCATCAGCGTTTTATGCATTGTTTGCCCACAATATGACGGGTTGATCGTTGTGATCCAGTGTAAGGCATAATCCAAAATGTGCATATAAAAGGGCAAGCTGGTCCAGGCAGATCAAACAGCATACAACCAGTTGATACAATCAAAAAACCTAACAACCCAAACCATGAGCCATATCAAAACAACTATAGACAGTATTCGTGAAACCGGAGCCAGCCTTTACGGTAAAGATTTTCTCCTTACGTGGGACAAAACACGTGAAGAGCTGGACCTGGTGCTTCATGTAGCCCAAGCCCTTAAGCAATTGCGCGCAGGAAATATTTCTCCCAGGGTTTTTGATTCGGGCCTGGCGGTATCCATTTTCCGCGATAAATCTACACGCACGCGCTTTTCCTTTGCTTCTGCCGCCAACCTGCTGGGTCTGGCGGTACAGGATATGGATGAAGAAAAATCGCAGATCGCCCATGGCGAGACTGTTCGTGAAACAGCAAACATGATCTCATTCCTCACAGAGATTGTTGGTATCCGCGACGATATGTTCCTGGGAGCCGGCCATGCCTATATGAAGCAGGTTGCTGCAGCACTCGATGATGGCTTTGCCCGCAAAGTGCTGCCCGTTAGGCCGGGTATTGTTAATCTGCAGTGCGACGTTGACCATCCCACGCAGTCTATGGCAGATCTTATGCACCTGATCGATCACTTCGGTTCGCCTGAAGCCCTCAAAGGAAAAAAGATCGCCATGACCTGGGCCTACTCTCCCAGCTACGGCAAACCTTTGTCGGTACCTCAGGGTATTATTGGTTTGATGTCCCGCTTTGGCATGGAGGTTAGCCTTGCTTATCCCGAAGGTTACGGCCTCATACCCGATGTAATGGAAATTGCTGTTCGTCAGGCCAGTGAGGCAGGAGGCTCATTTAATGTGGTGAACAGTATGGAAGATGCCTTTCAAGATGCTGACATAGTATACCCCAAAAGCTGGGCCCCATTTGATGTGATGGGGCGGCGTACAGAACTCCTTATTCAAAGAGATACCGAGGGCCTTAAAGAACTGGAGATAGAATGCCTTGCCAACAATAAAAAGTATAAAGACTGGGAGTGCAATCGCGAAAAGATGAACCTGACACGAAACGGAAATGCCCTTTACATGCATTGCCTGCCTGCCGATATCAGTGGTGTTTCCTGCGAACGGGGCGAGGTAAGTGAAGAGGTTTTTGAACAATACCGCATTCCCACTTACATCGAGGCAGGTTTCAAGCCCTACATCATAGCAGCCATGATGTTTACCAACCGTTTTGATGATCCTGCCGGTGTTTTGGAGCAACTACTGGTGAAGCATGAGAGGAGGGTGTTGGGGGGATAAAAGGAATGAATGGCAGGAGGGTATGGTGAGGTTAAGGGAAGGGAGTATATTTGTTGAGAACATGCAGCCTCGAAAGCCAATAGCAAGCCATTTAGGAAGAAATAAAAGCACGGATAAAGAAAGTGCGGAAATACTGGAATCAATTAAATGCGCATGTGATAATGAAAGACGAAATCATTTTATATCGCCCCGATGAAATTGCCGAACATATTGAAGTCAGGATTGACGAAAGAACAGAAACTATCTGGCTTACACAACAGCAAATAGCAGACTTGTCTGGTACACAACGCCCTGCTATTACAAAGCATTTGGGAAATATTTTCAGGTCTGGTGAGCTTGATGAAAGTATGGTTAGTTACATTATGGAACATACCACTCCACACGGTGCAATGAATTATGCGTAAAATTAAAGAACTGAGATGAACTTCGATAAACTCTCCCACAGCAAGTGCTATACCCTGTGTTTGCATGCACAGGTTCTCAACCCTGCATGGGCGGGATTTCGAACCTTTGGTTCTTAAAATTAAACATCATACATTTGACAGAAAGTATTTTACCTTATGAGCATCTACTTCCAAATCCCTACCTTTCTCTCCCGGCATAAGGCTGCTGCACTTTGTATTGTAACCGATACCGAAGGTTCCACACCCCGCAAGATTGGATCGAAGATGCTGGTGGCTCCCGATGGTACCATACTGGGCACCGTGGGCGGTGGAGCCATTGAGCAGCAAGTGATTGATGAAGCCCGTGAGGTGATTCGCACCCATAAGCCCATCAAAAAATTCTTTCACCTGGAAGAAGACCTTCGTATGCAATGTGGCGGCAGTGTGGAGGTTTATATTGAGCCTTTAGGGGTAAAAGCACGGTTGTACATTTTTGGTGCCGGCCACGTGGGAAAAGCGCTGGCAAGATTTGCGCATAAACTGGATTTTTCTGTTACCCTGCTCGATTTCAGACCCGTTACATTTTCGGAAGAAGAAAAACAATCCGGCCGGTTCATTTTTGGTGATTATTTTGAGAGCCTTGAAACCCTTGATTATGACCAGAATACTTATATTACCATAATGACGCCCAGCCATGAACATGATTTTGAATTGCTGAAAACATTGGGTAAGAAGACCTTTGCCTATCTGGGTATGATCGGTAGTAAACGCAAGGTGGCCCGCGCCAAAGAGGAGCTGATCGGTAAGGAGATCTTTACAGAAGAGGAATTCAAACGGTTTGATACTCCCATGGGGTTGCCTATGCTTGCTGAAACTCCCGAAGAAATTGCCATCAGCATCCTTGGAAAACTCATTGATGTCAGAAACCAAAAGCTGCTGTTATGAACACCACCTCTCATACTGTAAGGTTTTTGCTCGATGGCAAAGAGCACACCATTGTGTTTGATGGGAACAATCCGCTCAAGCCCAGCACTACGTTGCTCAATTACCTGCGTTCTCTGGAAGGGCATAAAGGGGTGAAGGAAGGATGTGCCGAAGGGGATTGTGGTGCCTGTACCGTGGTAGTGGCAACTCCCGGTGAGAACGGGAAGCTGAAATATACAGCCCTGGATTCCTGCCTTGTTTTTTTGCCCATGATCCATGGCAAGCAGGTTATTACTGTAGAAAATCTTAAAGATGATTCATACGGACCGACAAAACTTCACCCCGTACAGGATCTGATGATTTCCCAAAACGGCAGCCAATGTGGCTATTGCACTCCGGGTTTTGTCATGTCAATGTTTGCACTCTATAAAAATCATCACAATCCATCTCGAGAGGTGGTACTGGATGCACTTACCGGTAATCTATGCCGCTGTACCGGCTATCAGCCAATAGTGAATGCTGCACTGAAAGCCTGCCAGAATCATGGCAAGGATCATTTTTCACCAGGTGAAAATGATGTTGCTGAGATCCTCCTCAGGTGGAGAAAACAACAAAAAGACCTCAGTCTAACGGGTGGTGGACAGAAGTATTTCCTGCCGGCATCTCTTTTCTCGGCACTTTCTCTCAGAGAGAAATACCCAGATGCCGTATTGGTTTGCGGAGCTACTGATGTGGCCTTGAGACAAACAAAGAAGAACGAGCATTTCCCCGTTGTTATTGATCTGTCAGCCGTTTGGCAGCAAGACCGGTATTCCCGCACCGGTGAGTATTTGAATGTTTCTGCCGGAATAACCCTGGAGGAACTGAAGAACATCGTGCAGGATGATTTTCCTGCCCTACATGAAATGCTCGTAGTTTTTGGCTCACTGCAGATCAGAAATATAGCCACCATAGGAGGTAATATTGGCTCCGCATCACCCATTGGTGATACATTGCCCTTGCTTTTTGCTTACAAAGCCATCGTAAATCTGACACACACCAGTGGTGCTTCCCGCAGCCTTCCTGTAGAGGAATTTGTAACCGGCTACCGGCAAACGGACCTCAGGTCCGGCGAGCTGATTTCTTCCGTCACCATTCCTTTTCAGGCCCGGGACAGATTGATCAGGTCATATAAGGTGTCACGCCGTAAAGATCTTGATATTTCCACGGTAAGTGCCGCATTTTCGCTCAAAACAGTCGAAAACGTTGTGGAAGACATTGTTATGGTTTACGGAGGAATGGCCGCTCAAACACAGCGGGCCAGGAATGCTGAAGCTTTCCTGGCAGGAAAAACCTGGTCGCGCAACACTATTGAGGAAGCGATGAAAATTGTTGAGCAGGAATTTACTCCTCTGTCCGATGCACGGGCTGATAAGGAAGCCCGTAAAATAGCCGCTTCTAATTTGCTGATGAGATTTTTTGTTGATGTTGCGGGGATAAAGATATTTACATAAACCAACCCCCAAGACCCGCTTATGTGGGAAACAATAGATTACAGTGCTGAGAAAAGAAAATAATGATCAAAGAGTTGTAAATTCCCCCTTACAGGG
>CAYVQC010000066.1:0-18842 GCA_964453995.1 uncultured Bacteroidales bacterium
CAAACAATTCAAAATTGAAGCATCCACCCCACCAAAGCAGACCACCGGTCTGCCACAACGACCTTGCAGAATGCCTTTCCTGGCAGCACCAAATTTTCCTTTCCTGCAAAGGTTCCTCTTTCCGGTATCGTTGAAAACAGTTCTGATTTTTGGTATCCTGCCAATTATCACTTACTGCTGCATTGGTGAATCAGGCAAATTCCTGCCCGTCATATTGTTCTACTAAAAACTACTTCCTTAATTTCAGTGTTTTTACTTGTAAGGAAGTCGCAAAAGCATTATATTTGTTAACTTCTTTTGATGTGATAATCTCAGTTTTAATAAGGCACTTGTACAGATGAGGTATTTTGTTCTTTTTTGCTTTTCGCTGCTGTTTTTCCTGTTGCTTCCTTCAGAGGCAGATGGGCAAAGCCGCTCTCCCGTTTTTGAAAAACGATCATTTTTCCAGCCTCCCAGTCGGTCAAGGCCTCCCGGAGGCACACGCCGACCATTGGTTCCCTCTCGCAGGGCACTGGCTATGCGAAATATCGGGTGGGAAATTGGTGGAAACATCGGAACCGCGCATTCCCTTACCGATGTAAGTGGAACCTCTATTGACCGCCAACCCTCTTTTCTCAATACCCAGTGGAACACAACAAGCATGAACGTAGGGATTTTTGGTCGCTACCGTTTTAGCGAGTTATTTGCCATCCAGGGTTCGATAAACTATGGACACATCCATGGAGCCGACTCCATTGCCGGAAGATCCAGGGACTTTTATTTTAATAATAATGTTTTTGAATTGGGCATTACCTATGAGGTGTTCGTACCTGTCGGAACAGCCTATTTTCCCTTTGATATATACGGATTTATGGGGCTGGCAGCATTTTATCATAATCCCTCTCTTTCGGTACCAAACCCACCACCCAGCGATTTTACCCTGGATGAGTACAGCTATTTTCAACCGGCTATACCCATGGGCTTTGGATTCAACTATCTTTTCAGCAGAGATTTGAAGATTGGGATGGAAATTGGTTGGCGTAAAACTTTCTTTGACTATCTCGATGGCTTTACAAGGCCTTGGAGTAGGGGTAGCGACAGCTATTATTTCACCTCGGTTAAGGTATCTTATTTCCTTGATCGTACACGCCGACGTTGGTAAGAGCCTTGAGAGGTGAAATTGAACAAAAGCAGACTGAGGTATTGATAATGAGTATGATATGGGTTGAACTGGTGCAGGTTTATTGTGGTTTTCTTGTTGAAACCCAATGAATGTCATTGCGTATAAATAAGAAAAAATTGTGGGTTGGAATAATTGGGATCACTTGAGTTTAGTGTTTAAACAGTAACGAATTCATAAATCCGGACGTTTTTTTCCCAGATTTGATTATAAAAAAAGCGAATATAACATCAAACCTCTTCACAATGCAAAAAAAACTACATCACACTCATTATCTCCTGTTTTGCTTTTCTCTTTTTTTACTTTTCCCTTTTTCACAGATCGTTGCCGGTGAAACAGAGAGCGCTTCAACACTAAAGCCCGAAACTGAAGAATCATACCATTCCAGCAGCGCAGAGCTTCTCACCCTCGGCTATGATAATTTTTTCCGACGTTTATTTGGAAGCCGAAGTTCTCGTTCCAAGGCAGAAGATAAAAGCCGCTCGCAAAGACATAATTCAGCCCGTCCCAAGCGTTACTCGCCTCCGCCTACCAACAGCCAAAATCCTGAATCGCATGGTTCCCGGTCGGGCGCAACAAAGTCGAGCAATTTGGGTGTTGTACGCAACATTCCTAAACCACCACTGTACCGCTCTTTGCGCGATCAACACCAGTCGCTGGGCTTCTGGGAGGTGGGCTTTGCTGTGGCTACTTCGCATGTCATTTCTGATGTTGCCAATAACAAAGGGCTTGCCTTTGGCGAATTTACCGACTATCATACCACAAACTACAGCGTGGGAGGCGGTATTTATGGCCGATACATTATGAACGACTGGTTTGCTATGAACCTGGGGATGAATTTTGCCAACCTGAGTGCGGAAAGAACCCTTACCCTGGAAAATATTGAAGCTTACAGGTTTAATAACGATATTTTCGAATTTTTCGGGAAAACTGAACTGAGGTTACCCATGCTCTCCCGTACACCCTTCGATCTGTATGGGTTTGTGGGGATTGGTGTTTTTTTTAGCGACGCTACCATTTACGACGTTAACGACCGGTTAATAACGGCCCAGGAAGACTACAGCCAGGTACAACCTTTTATTCCTTTTGGTGGCGGATTCTCAGTGCAGATTACCAATACCTTTAAGCTTGGATATGAACTGGGGTGGCGCAATACAATCTTTCACTACCTTGATGGTGTGAAAAGCGATAACACTTATGATCATTACTTTCTCAATAGCCTGAAAGTCGGGTTTACTTTTTAATTCCTTTTTCTCTTTTCCGATCCTGATGGCTACGGACCTTTTCTGATGAAGCAACGATCGCTAAAGGCCTTTTCTTGAAATTTATGATACAGCATAAAAGCATTATCCCTCATTACCAGCTTTGGCAGTGAGGGATAAATTGCTAATTGTTGTTACAACAGGATATTACAGATTGTTTTTCCTAACGGCACTCAAGGGTTGAGCGAAGGTTTCCACGTCATTTTCGGTGATGGTTTTATCGCACAGGATGGCGAGTCTTTCCACTACATTTCTTAATTCACGTATGTTTCCTGTCCAGGTAATTTTCTGTAGTGCCGATAATGCACCCTCGTCAAAAGATTTTTGGGGCATGCCGTGGTCGGTTATGATCTGGTCGAGGAAGTAATTGGCAAGCATGGGGATGTCGTCCTGCCTGTCGTTGAGCGAGGGTACCCTGATCAGGATTACACTGAGCCTGTGATAAAGGTCTTCGCGAAAATTTCCCTTTTCAATTTCTGCCTGTATATCTTTATTGGTGGCAGCAATTACCCTAACATCGACAGCGATCTCCTTTTCGCCACCTACGCGTGTGATCTTGTTTTCCTGCAGTGCCCTCAGCACTTTGGCCTGTGCTGCCAGGCTCATATCCCCGATTTCATCAAGAAACAAAGTTCCACCACTGGCAAGTTCAAAATTTCCTTTCTTTTGTTTGATGGCAGAGGTAAAAGATCCTTTTTCGTGTCCGAAGAGTTCACTCTCAATAAGTTCGGAAGGAATTGCAGCACAATTGACCTCGATAAAAGGACCCTTGTTGCGGTGACTTAGTTCGTGCAGCCATCTTGCTACAAGTTCTTTACCTGTTCCATTGGGTCCTGTAATGAAAATCCTTGCGTCGGTAGGAGCTACGCGTTCAATCATTTCTTTGATGTGAACAATTGCTTCCGACTCTCCGATCATATCATAGGTTTTGCTTACCTTGCGCTTGAGCACCCGGGTTTCGGTTACCAGTTGTGTTTTGTCGAGGGCATTGCGTATGGTTATGAGCATCCGGTTGATGTCAGGCGGTTTGGAAATAAAATCGTAAGCTCCTTTCTTTATAGCTTCTACAGCGGTTTCTATGCTGCCGTGTCCCGAGATCATTACAACGGTATTGTCGCGGTTGATCTCCAGGAGTTTTTCCAACACTTCCATACCATCCATCCTTGGCATTTTGATGTCGCAGAGAATAACATCGTACTGGGTTTGAGCTGCTTTTTCAAGCCCTTCAAAGCCGTCTTCGGCAAGATCTACTTCAAATTTTTCGTATTCCAGGATGTCTTTCAGTGTATTTCGGATGCTTCTTTCGTCATCAATTACCAGGATTCGGGGCATATATGGGAGATTTTACAGTGGATTAAATAGCTATTTTATGGTTGATCATATCAGAAAGTATTCCTTCTTTCAAAGCATAGGAAGAATAGTACATCTGATCAATCTTGAAACGTTTTTTAATGTGCCGGATTAAAATACTGGCATAAACGATGGTGTCGGCCCTGTATTCTACCAGGCCAGGCATTGCTTTGCGCTCTTTTTCTGTGCTGTTAATCAGTATCTGGTAGAGGGATTTAAGTTCATCATTATCAAATTGATAAAATCGTTCGCGGGGTGTGGTATCGCCATTTTTTGCCCGGATCATGTCTGCCAGTGATTCGAACGAACCCGAGCAACCAATAAGAACATTTACGGGGTTTTTCTTCAATTGTGTATTCAGAGGAGCAAGGATGTTTCTGAAGTGACTTTTTATATTGTCAATATCCGTTGGGGTTACGGGATCCTGTGGTTGAAATTCCTGCAGCAGGCGCGATGCTCCCAGATCGAAGCTTTTTTTCCAGATCACCTGCTGGTCTTCAGCAATAATGAACTCCGTGCTTCCGCCCCCAATGTCCATAATAAGCATAGGCTCATCAATCTTCTCCAGGGCAAGATTTACCCCTTTGAAAATGTACTGGGCCTCAGTATCACCATTTAAAACCTGAATAATAATCCCTGTTTTGTCAAGGATTTTCTTTACGAAGTCTGGTCCGTTTTGGGTGCTCCTAACGGCTGATGTGCCAAAGGCTTTGATGGTGTCAACCTTATGTTCCCTGGCAATATCCACCAGTTCACAAAATGCTTTTACGCCTCGTCGAAAGGCCTGTGGTGCGATATGATTGCTGGAAAAACCATTCTCTCCCAGTTTAACGCATTTCTTGGTAGTTAAAATGATATTGTGTTGCCCGTTGGGTTCAAATTCTGCCACCAGCAAATTGAATGTATTCGTACCGCAGTCTATTATTGCCGCTACCATTTGTAGGTAAGTTTTTTAAGTTCTCATTGAGTTTTGCAAAGATAATAAATCCATGGTGTACCTGTATAAGATTTTATCTGTTGCACTTGTGATAATCCGTTGACAATTATTAATTTGCATATATCAACCGGTATACCTGATCCACTTCCATATCTCTTTATAAGATGGTTTTTTGCCGTACATCAATATTCCGGTTCTGTATATTCTTGCAGCAAGCCAGGTGGTGAAAAGAAATCCCAGGATCAGTAATGCTGCCGAGAGGTAAAGGTCAAAAAGGGGTACTCCGAAAGGTATTCGAACCATCATGATGATGGGCGAAGTAAAAGGTATAATGGAAAGCCAGAAGGCAACAGGACCGGAGGGATTATTCATTACCATCTGGGCCATAATAATAGAAAAAATCATGGGTATGGTAATTGGGAGCATAAACTGTTGTGTATCGGCCTCGTTGTCAACGGCTGAGCCGATGGCGGCAAATAGTGCCGCATACAAAAGGTATCCTCCAAGGAAGTAGAAGATGAAACTGAAGATCATTACCCAAATGTTGATGGCATCAATGGCTTCCATAACCTGTCCTGCCGTGGTGTTTTGCTGTTCGATCTGCCTCATTTGCTCTTGCAATTCGGATGCATTGAGCGATTGTGAGCTGCTGATGTAAATCTGCTCACGGGGGGTATATTTAAAGGTTTCCGGCATGGCAGCCTGTACACTGACCACGATGGCTGCCGTGAGCAGTATCCATATGGAGAACTGGGTAAGGCCCACGAGTGCAATGCCTGTAATTTTTCCCATCATCAGCTGAAAAGGTTTTACCGACGATACGATGATCTCCACAATACGGTTGGTCTTTTCTTCCATTACCCCCCGCATAACCTGTGCGCCAAAAAGAAAAACAAAAAAGTAAATCAGCACTCCACTGAATATGCCCAGTACCATACTCACCTCCGGATAGTCTGTTTGCTCATGGCCGTCGGACAAAAGCCTGATGGCCTGGATATTGATTTTGGTCTCTGTAGCCTTGATTACTTCCGGATCGATGCCTGCATGGGCAAGTTTCAGGCTTTCAAACTCATTTTTAAGAGTATTTTCCACATACAGCTTTGCATTCATGTTGATGGCGTTTTGGGTAAACAACCGTAACGTGGAAGGTGCCTGGAATGCAGTAGATGGTATGTGCAGCACAGCATCATATTTATCTTCTTTCAGAAGCTCTATGGCAATATCGATATTTACATTCAGATCGCTGAACTTTACATTGTTGGCATCAACAAAATCAGGGTAAAACAAGCGGGTATCGTCTACCACAGCAATTTCATAAACACTGTCGGACATACGTGCAATGAAGGTGGGTACAATCATTAAGGATGCCAGCAATACCGGGCCCAGTAGGGTCATTACAATGAAGGTTTTTTTCTTAACCCGGCTCAGGTATTCGCGTTGTATGATGGTAAATATCTTATTCATTTTTCTGTGTATTGAAAATGAGCAAATTAGTCAGGGTTTGTTTCCAGATGCGTTTTAATGTCAGCAGTGTTTAGCTCTGACGGATATTTGCCGGTTACAGTTTTGATGAAAATATCATTCATCGTGGGAAGCTCTTCTTTAAAATTGTGAAGATGAACATGGGGAAGGATATGCCTGATGAACTCATTGGCATCGGTGTTGCTTTCGATCTTTACCTTCAGTTGGGTAATACCATCGCGGGTAGTATTTTCAGATAAAACCGTGCCGAGGGGAGTAATAATGCTATTTGCCGTATTTTGCAAACCACTCACCGAAAGGGTGAATACCTGCTCAGAATAGTTTTTCTGGATATCGGATAATTTTCCTCCCAGGATTTTTCTGGATTTGTTGATCAGCGCAATATGATCGCAAAGCTCCTCAACCGAGCTCATATTGTGGGTGGAAAAGATGATGCTGGTTCCCTGGTTTTTCAGGTTAATGATCTCATCCTTCAGCAAATTTACATTGATAGGGTCGAAGCCGCTGAAAGGCTCATCAAATATAAGCAGACGTGGTTTGTGCAGCACCGTAACGATGAATTGCAGTTTTTGCTGCATTCCCTTGGAGAGTTCTTCTACCTTACGATCCCACCAGGGCATCAGGTCAAACTTTTCAAACCAATGCTTCAGAAGGGCCTTGGCCTGGGCGCTTTTTACCTCTTTTAGCCGGGCGAGATACAGGGCCTGTTCGCCCACTTTCATCTTTTTGTATAGCCCTCTTTCTTCGGGAAGATATCCAATTTCTTCTATATGCCCGGGCTTCAACCTGTTGCCGTTAAAAAACAATTTACCCTCATCAGGAGCTATGATCTGGTTTATGATCCTGATAAGGGTTGTTTTTCCAGCACCATTGGGGCCTAACAGGCCAAAAATTTCACCCTGGGGCACCTCAATGGAAACATCTGTTAAGGCCTGGTGCTTGTCATACGACTTGGAAACATTTTCGGCCTTGAAAATAAAGTTCATCATCCGGTTTACATACGATTAGTAAATAAGATTTAAAACGCGTGGAACTTTCTTGCAGCAGTTGCGCGGTGGTTTACTGGAAATAATCCTTCATCCTTTCAAAGAAGCTTTTTTCATTCTTCTGGGGATTGGGTTTAAAGTTGTCGGATTGGGCCAGTTGTTCCAGTATCTGTTTTTCCTCCCTGGTAATATTCTGGGGGGTCCACACATTTATGTTTACCAGCAGGTCGCCCCGTCCATATGCATTAACTGAAGGCAGTCCTTTTCCTTTTAATCGTAATACTTTACTGGATTGGGTGCCAGGTTCAATTTTTATCCTGGCTTTTCCTTCCAGTGTGGGAACCTCTATGGTGGTTCCCATTGCTGCTTCAGGGAAACTGATGTAGTGGTCGTAGAGCAGATTGTTGCCATCGCGGATGAGGCTTTCATGCTTGATTTCCTCAATAAGAATGATCAGGTCGCCCGGTACACCGCCCCTGGCAGCTGCATTACCTTTGCCGCTCATCGACATCTGCATGCCTTCTCCCACTCCCGCAGGGATATTGAAGGTGATCACTTCTTCGCCTTTAACGATACCGTTGCCGTAGCACGTGGTACATTTTTCGGTAATGGTTTGGCCTTCGCCACCACATGACGGGCATGAGGAGGTGGTTTGCATCTGCCCCAGGAAGGTATTGGTAACCCGTGTTACTCTTCCTGACCCGTTACAGGTGGAACATGTTTTGAAGGATGAACCGTTTTTGGCACCACTTCCATTACACGATGTACAGGAAACGTACTTGGATACTTTTATTTTTTTCTCAACACCTTTGAGGATTTCCTCAAGGGTAAGCTTTACCTTGATGCGCAGATTAGAGCCCCGGTTTACCCTTCTGCTGCGGGTGCCTCCACTAAAGCCACCACCAAAGCCACCACCAAAAGCACTACCGAAAATATCTCCAAACTGGCTGAAAATATCGTCCATAGACATTCCGCCGCCAAAGCCGCCCCCACCAAAGCCGCCATTGCCCACGCCTGCATGACCATAGCGGTCGTAGCGGGCTTTCTTCTCGGCATTGCTCAGCACTTCGTAGGCTTCTGCAGCTTCTTTAAAACGCTCTTCGGCATCCTTGTCTCCCGGGTTTTTGTCGGGATGGAATTTGAGGGCTTTCTGCCGGTAAGCTTTTTTTATCTCTTCCGCAGTAGCATTTTTTGATATTTCGAGTACATCGTAATAATCTCTTTTTGCCATAATTTGTTTTTTTAGTTGGCTACCACCACTTTAGCATACCTTATAACTTTTCCATTCAGAGTGTATCCCTTCTGCACTTCATCTACCACCTTGCCTTTTTGACTTTCATTCTCGGCAGGGATGTGGGTTATTGCTTCGTGGTAATCGGTATCAAATACTTCACCAATAGTACTGATCTCCTCCAGACCTTTGTGTTTCAGGGTAGTCCTTAGTTTGGTCTGGATAAGATTTAGCCCTTCGGTGAGTGATTCTATATCGGGGTTTTCGGTTGCTGATTTATAAGCTCTTTCCAAATCGTCAAGTATGGGTAGTATTGCTTCAGTCAGCTCTGCTGAGGCTGTCTTGGTTAGCTCTATGCGCTCCTTTATTGTTCTTTTGCGGAAATTGTCAAACTCCGAAAACAACCTCAGGTATTTTTCATTGAGTTCTTTGTTTTTTTCTTCCAGTTCTCTGATCATAATTTCTTTGGGGTCAATGTCTGCTTTTGTGTCTGCAGTATTGTTGTTTTCAGCTGTTTCTTCATTTCCGTTTTGCGTGGATTGTTCGGGTGTTGTTTCGTCCTGATGAACAGCTTCATCATTTTCTGTATTATTGTCAGTAGGCTGACTTGCTTTTTGTGTCTTTTCGTCAGCTGTTGTTGCCGGCTGGTGATTTTGTTCTTTAAGCTTTTCCTTATCTTTCTTTATCATAATGCAAAACTGATAATTAGTGTTGTTAGTAACATTTTAAAACCGCCTACTTCAATCAAAGTGTTTGCCAGCAGAGTAAATGAGTCAAATTGTCAGCAAAAAATCAGATCCTATTGATCCTTGCTCCAAGTTGGCCAAGTCTTTTATCGATATTCTGGTATCCACGATCAATCTGTTCAATATTATGGATGGTGCTTGTTCCTTCCGCACTGAGGGCAGCAATGAGCAGTGCCACACCCGCTCTGATATCAGGGGAGGTCATTTGCAGTGCCTTTAGAGGGTATTGCCGGTTAAGGCCAATAACGGTAGCCCTGTGGGGATCGCAGAGTATGATTTGTGCACCCATATCGATGAGTTTATCTACGAAGAAGAGCCTGCTTTCGAACATTTTCTGATGGATAAGTACGCTGCCCCTGGCATGGATGGCTGCTACCAGCACCACACTGAGCAGGTCGGGGGTAAATCCGGGCCATGGTGCATCGCTGATGGTGAGTATGCTGCCGTCAATAAAGGTATCTACGGTATATTCTTTTTGCGATGGTATGATGATGTCATCATTCTCGACCTGAAAAACAATTCCCAATTTCCTGAAAACCTCCGGGATGATGCCCAATTGGTCAAATCTTACCTTCTTTATGGTAATATTGCTTTGTGTCATGGCTGCCAGGGCAATGAAGCTGCCGGTCTCAATCATGTCGGGGAGTAGGGTATGGGTGCAGCCGTTAAGTTCATCTACCCCTTCAATGGTAAGCAGGTTTGAGCCCACTCCTTTAATTTGGGCCCCCATCCTGTTGAGCATGAGGCAAAGTTGTTGTAAGTAGGGTTCGCAAGCGGCATTGTATATGGTTGTGGTTCCTTTGGCCAGCACTGCGGCCATAACCACATTGGCAGTTCCTGTTACCGAGGCCTCATCAAGCAACATGTAGCTGCCTTTTAGTCCTTTGGTTGAGATGGTGTAGAAACCCGTTGCTGCATCATAATTAAAATCGGCGCCCAGTTTTTGTAATCCCACAAAGTGGGTGTCAAGCCTTCGGCGGCCTATCTTGTCACCTCCGGGCTTGGGGATGCTAGCCTGCTTGTAGCGTGCAAGCAGCGGTCCTACAATCATTACCGACCCTCTGAGACGGGCAGCTTTTTTTCTGAACTGCTCACTATGCAGGTAGTCAAGATTGACCGAATCGGCTGTCAGGGATACTTTTTCCCTTGAAATTCGGTTGATCTTTACCCCCAACTCACCCAATAATTCAATGAGGTTATTCACATCAATGATGTCGGGCAGGTTATCAATAATAATTTCCTTTTGTGTAAGAAGTGTGGCACATAAGATCTGAAGTGCCTCATTTTTTGCTCCCTGCGGCTGAATTTCACCCTGCAGTTGGATGCCTCCCTGGATTTCAAATGAACTCATTGCTGGAAATTAAAAATAAAATGTTAAGGGGACATTGCTTACCGCGGGGTTTTACAGTGTGCTCCTTAACATTAACATTGATGAATAATTGTTTCTGTTTTTATACGGAATTGTTGGAATCCCTTTCGGGGGCCTTTGGATAGACTTTCCCCGGGTAAATCCATGATTAACAGCAGCAGAGATCAAAGCGCATGCTAATCTTTTATTGTTAGGATCAGCCTTTACGTTCAATCAGTTTTTACTTTTTTTTCTTGTTGTAATGTTGTCCGCCTTTTTGCGAAGATTGCTTTTTATGCTGGAAACCTTTTTTCTTATTGCTGCTTCCTGTGCTGCTCACGGTGGGGCTACCGGCACTTTTGGCCAGTATTTCCTGCGAATTGCTGAGTTTAATATTATCAAGGCTTAACCTGCCCCTGGAAAGCATTCTCAGATGCGATTCGATTTCATCATCGGTAACGGTATCGCGGTTCCAGGTGAGGTAAGATTTTTTAAGATGATTGGCGATCATTTTTACAAGAGCTCTTTTTTCTTCACCCTCTTCATATTCGCAGGCCTTTTCTATCATCTTTTCAATGTGTCGTCCGTAGTGCCTGAATTTAATATGGTTTGAGGCATATCCTAATCTTTCAGGCTTTTTCTTCAGGGTTTCTTCTGAGGGGATGGGGTAGGGAGAGTCAACGTCAAGCTGAAATTTTGACATGATAAAAAGGTGATCCCAGAGTTTATGTTTAAAGTCATTGATGTCTCTGAGATGTGGGTTGAGTTGACCCATTACCTGGATTGTCGCTTTGGCCAATTGATTCCTTTTTTCACGGTCTTCAATGGTCATGATGTGTTCAATCATTTTTTGAATATTTCTGCCGTATTCAGAGATATTCATTTTTGATCTTTGCGAATTGTATTCCATAAAATTAAATGAGTATGTGTTATAATTGACTATCGGGGGAAACCCTGGTCTGATAAGATATGTTTCAGGGTGTTTTGTACAACAGGGTTGTATTAATCCAAAGTAACCTATAAGAGCTTAGCTGCTTTTTGTATGCACCGTTTTTTTGCGTAACTACCGGGGCATATGCAGGTGCCGGTATGTGCGAGGCATTAGCAATTCACAACTTCCGAAAGAACAGCTTATTTGCAAGGAGTATTTACTGGCTTCTGGCTTACAGGATGAAAAGCATACATTATAAAGTGGAATTGCCCGAATTGTTTGGCAAATATATAAATAAAAATAATTATGGGCTGTATTCAGCTCAAAATTTTCAACTTAGCAAATTTCAGCAGCAATTGTTTTTTGCCAAAATTGCTGAAATTTACGGTGGCTTTTGCATTTTCTCCTGCACCTTCTATGGCTTCTACCTTGCCCATGCCAAACCGCTGATGCTGTACCATCAAACCAATTTTCAGATCTTCGGGGCCAATGCTCCGGAACATACTGTCTGTTTCGCGGGGTGTTTCGCCCTTTACCTCCTCTTGCTGGCTGGCTTGTTGCATAAAACCCTTCCTGCTTTCCGAGAAGCTTTGCTTCAGCCAGTCGGGTTTTTTTGCTGGTTGCCTCACAGCAGTATTGCTTACAAATGCAGGATCCAATTCATCAATAAATCTGCTGGGTTCACACAGGGTGAACTGGCCAAAGCGAAACCGGGTTTCGGCATAGGTAATGGTAAGCTGTGTCATTGCGCGGGTAACGGCTACATAAAACAACCGTCGTTCTTCTTCGAGATCAGCTCTAGAGCTGAGCGACATCTGCGAAGGAAATAGGTTCTCTTCCACCCCCACAAGATAAATATAGGGAAACTCTAGCCCTTTTGCTGAGTGAATCGTCATGAGCGATACTTTATCCATATCGGCAGGATCTTCCTTGTCCAGGTCGGCATCGGTCATCAGGGAAATATCCTGCATAAACAGATCGAGGGTTCGCAACTCATTTTCGCCTTCCACATCTGATGGGATTTCGGAGAAATCTTTTAACCCGTTGAGAAGTTCTTCGATGTTTTCCTTGCGGTTCATGGCTTCGGGGCTCTCATCGGCATGATAATGTTTGAAGATACCACTGGAAGTAGCTATTTTTCTGCCCATCTCAAAAGCATTGTATTGATTGATCTGGGTACCCAGGCTTTTAATCATAACGGTGAATTCCTGCAGTCTTTTTTTTACTGCTGACCCTACCTCAAGGTTGTATTTGTCAGGATGGCTTGCAACCTGCATAAGCGATGCCTGGCTTTCATTGGCGGTAACCACAAGCTTTTCAGTGCTGGTTTTGCCTATGCCTCTTGCCGGGAAGTTTACGATTCGTAAAAAAGCATCTTCATCATTAGGATTGATCACCAGGCGAAAGTAGGCCAGCATATCCTTGATCTCTTTACGTTGGTAAAATGAAACTCCGCCATATATCCTGTAGGGAATATTAATCTTGCGCAAAGCCTCCTCCAACGACCTTGATTGTGCATTGGTGCGGTAGAGGATGGCAAAATCTTTATTGGCCAGCTGAAGATTCATTTTGGTTTCAAAGATATTGTTGGCTACCCAAATGCCCTCCTCATTCTCACTCGCCGCTTTTACAATTTTAATTTTCTCACCTGTATCATTATCGGTCCACACCTTTTTTTGTATCTGATCTTTGTTGTTGATGATCACACTATTGGCAGCATTCACAATGTTTTGGGTAGAGCGGTAGTTTTGTTCCAGCTTAAAGACTTTATTGTCCGGGTAGTCTTTTTTAAAGTTAAGAATGTTCTGGATGTTGGCACCCCTGAAAGCATAAATGCTTTGTGCATCGTCGCCTACCACGCAAATATTTTCATTGTTGGCTGCAAGTTTTTTTACAATCAGGTATTGCGAAAAGTTGGTGTCCTGGTATTCATCTACCAGGATATAATGAAACTTCTGCTGGTACTTATATAATACGTCAGGAAAATCCCTCAGCAATACATTGGTATTGAAAAGCAGGTCGTCGAAATCCATGGCCGATGCTTTTTGTAAACGGTGCTGGTAGAGGCTGTAGAGCAATCCAAGCTTGGGTCTGCGGTTCTGAATATCATAGCTTTGGATCTCTGCATCTTCATTATAGTCAATAGCACTGATAAGGTTGTTCTTTGCGTTGGAGATCCTGCTGAGGACATAGCCTGCGTTATAATGCTTCTCATCGAGCTGTTGCTCTTTGATAATGGTTTTCAGCAATCGCTTGGAGTCGTCGGTATCATAGATGGTAAAGTTGGAAGGAAAGCCAAGCTTGTCGGATTCTATTCGGAGGATTTTGGCAAAGATGGAATGGAATGTTCCCATCCAAAGTGATTTTGCCCTTGATGCTCCCACCAGTTGTGCAATACGCTCTTTCATTTCCCTTGCGGCCTTATTGGTAAATGTCAGGGACAGTATGTGAAAGGGATCAACACCTTTGCTCAGCAAATACGCTATACGATAGGTAAGTACCCTTGTTTTTCCTGAGCCTGCACCGGCAATCACCATTACAGGTCCTTCGGTATTCTCAACTGCCATGCGTTGAGGCTCGTTCAATTGTGATAAAAATTCAGTCATTAAAAGTTATCAGTTTTTATGATCCTGGAAAACCAGGCGCAAAGATACAGAAATAGAAAGTGTTTGGCCTGAAAGGTTTCAAAGAATAGTTTTCAACAAACGCTCCAATACCAATGCTTATTTTACTAAGCTCTTTTACAGAACTTAGCCGGCATAGTTTAAATAGTATTGCAGGTAAACTGAAAGGGCTACACAGTAAACGGTTTGGCAGCTATGCTGTTTTGCGCATTGGTAAGTTTTTTTAATTTTACGCCAAATTTGATAACTCAATTACGAACAGGTCGGTAATTTACACTTGGCTCTTTCACAATGAATTGCTTAAATCTTTAATCACCTTAATAAACCCTTAAACAAGATCAAAATGAAAAAAATCAACCCTTTTTATCTGGCTGCAGTGCTCTTTTTGGCTGCATCTCTTGGCGTGCCTGCAGTGGTATGCGCTCAAAGTCAAGAGCCTTCATCCACTGATCAACTGATTGAAGGAGAATTTTATAACCTCAGGCACAGGCTCGATGTGCTTGAAAAGAAAATCGACGACGTGTTGTGGTTTGAAAGGGTAGGGGATATGGCGTATATTGATAAAGTATTTATGGCAGGTTCTCCCCCCCGCGATCATGAAACAGCAAAAACTTTGCAGGGCAAAAACCCGATCAAATTCTGGTCATACGTTTTTATACCAAAGAACATTGATCCATCAAAAAAATATCCGCTGATCGTTTTGCCCCATGGCGGTGTGCATGGCGATTTTAATACCTATTATACCCATATCATCCGCGAACTGATGGCTCAGCAGTATATTGTTGTAGCACCTGAATACCGGGGCAGCACAGGATACGGACGATTGACCTATGAGCTTATTGATTATGGTGGCCTTGAAAATAACGATGTTTACATCAGCCGCCAATACATGGTAGATAATTATAGTATAGTAGACAAAAACAGGATAGGGATTGTGGGATGGAGCCATGGAGGTATGATTGCACTGATGAATATTTTTCAGCATCCCCAGGATTACAAATGTGCCTTT
Organism: uncultured Bacteroidales bacterium; assembly: GCA_964453995.1. Taxonomy (GTDB): domain Bacteria; phylum Bacteroidota; class Bacteroidia; order Bacteroidales; family UBA7960; genus SKVR01. The sequence continues at coordinate 15,066 of CAYVQC010000066.1, forward strand.
GCCGGAGTTCCTGTAAGCGACCTGGTTGCCCGCATGGGATATATGCATCCTTCGTATGAAGATTATTATTCTGCTGATCATCATATTGGCGATCAGATTTACCAGAATATTGATGAATACCGTCGCCGCTCTCCCGTATTCCACGCCGATAAGCTGAAAACCCCCCTTTCGATCCATACCACTACCAACGATGAGGATGTACACGTACTGGAAGTGGAGAACCTCATCAACAGGCTCAAAGCCCTTGACAAAGACTTTGAGTACAGGATATTTGAGGATATTCCCGGTGGGCACTCCTTTGACCGGATGGATCATACCCAGGGAAGGGAAATCCGCTATGGCATATACAAATTTTTGGAGAAATACCTGGATCCTCCCGTTAAATTTGGCAATCAACAGGATATGGAAAGGGCTGCATACCGTTTTCGGTAAAAAAGTGAGCGTAAAACTACGCTCACTATCAAATCTTTACTATCTTTGTGCCCCCAAAAACAGGAGAAGAATGCTCCTGGAAACCAATGTTTTCAGTTTTTGGAATGCTTTTTTCTGATTTTATCCCAGTTTAACCGGGAAAAACAAGGATTGCAAAAAACTATTTTTTTGACAACCAATATTGGTTTATAAAAATAAGTTTGTACCTTTGCACTCCCTAAAAAATGCTTGATAGGATATAACCAAATAATAGAGAATCTTTTACATAATAATTTTAAAATCAAAGTATGCCAACAATCCAACAATTGGTTCGTAAAGGACGCCAAAAGGTGACTTACAAAAGTAAATCACCCGCTTTGGACTCATGCCCCCAGAGGCGGGGAGTGTGTGTGAGGGTGTATACTACTACCCCCAAGAAGCCCAACTCCGCTATGAGAAAAGTTGCCAGGGTAAGGTTAACCAACGGTAAAGAAGTGAATGCTTACATTCCCGGAGAAGGACACAACCTGCAGGAGCACTCTATTGTGCTAATTCGTGGTGGCAGGGTAAAAGACCTGCCAGGAGTAAGATACCATATTATTAGGGGTGCGCTTGATACCAGCGGTGTAGAAGGTCGTAACCAGAGAAGGTCCAAGTATGGAACCAAGAAACCCAAAGCAAAAAAATAATCTAAGAATCGGAGCGATAAAACTTTTGGATAAATGAGAAAGTCAAAACCCAAAAAACGAATTTTGCTGCCTGACCCAAAATTCAACGATACCCTGGTAACCAGGTTCGTAAACAATCTTATGCTCAGGGGCAAAAAAAATCTTGCATACAATATTTTTTACGATGCTATTGATATTGTAAGTGAGAAAACCAAAGAAGACGGCCTTGAAGTTTGGAAAAAAGCTTTGGCCAATGTTACCCCTAATGTAGAGGTAAGAAGTCGCCGTATTGGTGGTGCAACCTTCCAGATCCCCTCAGAGATCAGACCTGAAAGGAAAATGTCCATTGGTATGAAAAACCTTATCAAGTTTGCCCGCAAACGCAATGAAAAAACCATGGCCGGTAAACTGGCTGGTGAAATCGTTGCTGCCAACAAAGAAGAAGGTGCTGCCTACAAAAGAAAAGAAGATACCCACCGTATGGCAGACGCCAACAAGGCATTCTCTCATTTCAGATTTTAATATTCAGTTTATATATTTTCCAATTTTCCTACACTGTTTCATCAAATGCCCAGAGATTTAAGATATACGCGCAACATCGGTATTATGGCCCACATCGATGCTGGTAAAACTACCACCACCGAAAGAATCCTCTATTATACCGGTGTAAACCACAAACTGGGAGAGACCCACGAAGGTTCAGCTACAATGGACTGGATGGTGCAGGAACAGGAAAGAGGAATTACCATTACATCGGCGGCTACCACTACCTTCTGGAACTTCCGGGAAAGTCAGTACAAAATTAATATCATTGACACTCCCGGACACGTTGACTTTACCGTTGAGGTAGAACGTTCCCTCAGGGTACTCGATGGTGCTATTGCACTCTTCTGTGCCGTAGGAGGTGTGGAACCTCAATCGGAAACCGTATGGAGGCAGGCCGATAAATATAAAGTACCGCGCATCAGCTTCATTAATAAAATGGACCGGTCTGGTGCCGATTTCTTCTCCGTTGTAGAGCAAATTAAAGAAAGACTGGGCGCCAATGCCGTTCCCCTGCAAATTCCCATTGGTTACGAAGAAAACTTTAAAGGAGTTGTTGACCTTATTACCAACAAAGCCTTTGAATGGGAAGAGCAATCAAAAGGGATGGTATTTGTGGAAGTTCCTATTCCCGACGACCTTGTAGATACGGTTGAAGAATACAGGATGAAGCTGATTGAAGGGTGCGCAGAAGAAAGCGAAGACCTGCTGGAAAAATTTATGGAAAATCCTGATGCCATTTCTGAAGATGAAATGATTGCCGCCATCAGGAAAGCTACTGTAGAAATGCGCATTACCCCGGTATTGTGTGGTTCGGCATTTAAAAACAAAGGCGTACAAATGCTTTTGGACTCTGTTGTGAAATTTCTTCCCTCTCCAATGGATATAGAAGCTGTTACAGGCCTCAACCCCAAGACTGAAAAAGAAGAACTTCGCAAGGCCGATGCTTCAGAACCTTTCGCAGCTCTTGCTTTCAAAATCGCTACCGATCCTTACGTAGGTCGCCTTTGTTTTTTCAGGGTGTACAGCGGAACCCTTGAATCAGGCTCTTATGTATGGAATGCATCCACCAGGAAAAAAGAACGCATTTCGCGCATCCTGCAAATGCATGCCAATAAGCAAAACCCTATCGATCGAATTGAAGCCGGAGATATTGGAGCAGCAGTAGGATTTAAAGATATCCACACCGGTGATACCCTTTGTGTGGAAAACCGTCCTATCCTGCTTGAAACCATGAGTTTCCCCGATCCGGTAATCAGTATTGCCGTTGAACCCAAAACCCAGGCTGATGTAGATAAACTCTCCATGGCCCTCAATAAACTCGCCGAAGAAGACCCCACCTTTAAAGTAAAGATCGATGAAAGCTCAGGCCAAACCATCATTAGTGGTATGGGTGAGTTGCATCTTGAAATCCTTGTGGACCGCCTCAAAAGAGAATTTAAAGTGGAATGCAACCAGGGTGCTCCCCAGGTAGCTTACAGGGAAGCCATTACCAGCGTGGTCAAGCACAGGGAGGTGTATAAAAAACAATCCGGTGGTAGAGGAAAATTTGCCGACATTATTTTTGAAATGGGCCCTGCCGATGAAAATGTAACCGGGTTGCAATTTATTGATGAAGTAAAAGGTGGAAATATTCCCAAAGAATATATTCCTTCTGTGGAAAAAGGTTTTAAGAATGCAATGCAAAATGGTGTGCTTGCCGGTTTCCCGGTAGACAGTTTAAAAGTGAAGCTCATTGATGGTTCTTACCACAGTGTTGACTCCGATTCGCTTTCTTTTGAACTTGCCGCACGTATAGCATTCAAAGAAGCCTGTAAAAAGGCCAACAAAATACTCCTCGAACCTATCATGAAACTTGAAGTGGTTACTCCGGAAGAAAATCTGGGAGATGTAGTGGGAGATATTAACCGCCGTCGCGGACACCTGGAAGGAATTTCTTCCAGAGTAAATATGCAGGTGATCAGGGCAAAAGTACCCCTTTCAGAAATGTTTGGGTATGTAACCTCCCTGAGAACACTTACCTCCGGCAGAGCCACATCAACAATGGAGTTTTCCCATTATGAAGAAGCTCCCAAGAATATTGTGGATGAAGTTACTTTAAAAATTACTGGTATTAAAGCTTAATAGTTACATAAAAAAAACAAACCGTGAGTCA
>CAYVQC010000067.1:0-7036 GCA_964453995.1 uncultured Bacteroidales bacterium
GGAAAAGATGGAATAGCGATCTGATAAAAGCAGGATTCTATTATCTCACAAAACCGAAACAATTACATCGTTATTACATCGAGGCGCTGATCGCAAGCAAATACTTAACGCTGGAAATCCCGGACAAAAATGATTGGAATGAAATTAACGATCTGTATGAGCTACTGCTTGCGTACCACCATTCTCCTATTGTAAAACTGAATCAATGCTATGCACTCAGTCAGGCGGGCAGAAATGACGAAGCTTTGGCTTTTCTTGAGGCAATTGAAAATGATTTACCAGGCAAACACCTTTATTTCTCACTGGTGAAAGCAGAACTACTAAAATTGACAAATCCGAAAGAATCAGAGAATATTCTTGATTCCACAATAATGAATCTGGAGCAAACCATTCGAAAAGAGTTTTTATTGGAAAGTAAACTGTTTACGTTATGAAAGGTCAGGAAGTGAAAGTTATGATCGATACCGGACATGAGGTAAACCCACATTTTCGAAACGAAAGTCTGATGAATACGAAAAAAAAATATGATAGAGGCGTAAAAAGCATCATTTGCACAACCCGCAATATACGTAAGGGAGCCTACAACGAATTTCCTCCGGTTACCATTAATGGCCGGGAAAAGCATATCATTGGGGTTGAGTGGGGGTATCAGGGAAGGGGTAATTGTCCTGAAGGATTGGTGTGTCAACAAGGACCAGGAGCCTTCTCAGTCTATGCTTGTTTCTTTGTCAGAGACGGAACAACGGCCAATCCCCAATACTCCTTCCAATGCTTGGGAGGGGAAGACTTTACACCTCAAACTAACGATGAATTGCCCGTAGGAAGGGGAGAAGCTTTTGTTGCTGTCAGGACAATTCACCCATCTCCCTGGGACCCTTCCCAAATTTATCTCGGGGGTTACGACGCTAACTATATGCCTTCATTCAATACGGCATGGATTGCTTCTATAAACAACCAGGACATTTCCCTGGCTGAAGAATTTACCTATGACCAGGGGGAATTTATCAGGAGCCATATCTCTTAAAACCAGAAATTAACTCCGGGGAAGGCCCTCAAGACGAACGTACTGCTCCCTTCCGAAGATTGCTTAGGAAGCTTGGAGGGAATAGGCAAAATTGACGCGATAGCAGGCTCTTATAATGAGTCCGGTTTACTTTTTCCTACGCCGCGCGGGGAACCGCACGAAGGTTGAGCGATAGAGGCTGTTTTACCTTGAGGCATTTCCTTCAGCCACATTTCCTGAAGCAAGTATCAGAAATCACCGTTGGGTGATTCCATAGCGTCGCGATCAGGACCACGTCGGTCAGCATAATTGTTGATACGATAGGTTAAAGTGAGAGATACAAAGGGAGTTTGGGGATTCCAGCTGGTATAGTTAAAGAAATCCAGATCGCGGTAAATCACTTCCCATGAGGAGGTACCAAAAATATCACGAACCTGAAGGGTAGCGGAAAGGTTGCGATCCAGAAAATCCTGCTTCATGGCCACATGGGTTACAAAAAAACCTTTTCTTTCACCCTGTGCTGTTGCGGTAGGGCTGTTATACATTCCCCTGAACTGAAACCTGGTGGTGGGAGTAATTTTAAACTCGTTATTGAGCCGTAGATTCCAGTTAAAACTGGAGGCACTGTAGTCTCTGCCATTGAGTTGTCCTTGCTGGCGGTAGTCATATAGATTGACCATTATATCAAAATGCCACCATGACGTTGGATCAAAACCTGTCATAATTTCGGTTCCCAGCGAAAAGTCCTGCCCTACATTTTCCATTGAGGAGAGGATAATATTATCAACCTGATCAAATACGCTTCTCACTCTTTCGATTTTATTATTTGTGACCCTGTAATACACATCGGTAGAAAACACATTACCATTGGCAAACCTGAACTGATAGCTAAGCTCATAGGAATCGATATATTCCGGATTGAGCGTTGGATTGCCAATGCGCACATTGTATGCATCATCCCAGGTATAGAAAGGCTCGAGATACCAGCTACGTAGCCTTTGTATTCTACGGGTATAGCTGGCCATGGCCTGCTGCTCACCCGGCAGATCATAGGAAAGGTGAAGGGTAGGATACAAATCAAACCGGTTTATAGGAAACTGATCCTCTTCTCCCAGGAGATTCACCATACGGTCGGTATATTCTGCCCGCAAGCCGGCCTGGTACCCAAGATTTTTGTAAGATCCGGCAAAGGTGGAATAAAGTGCATAAACAGCCATATTGTAACGAACATTCATTGAATACAAATCATTCAGCTCATATTGCTGTGTAAACAGATTGTATTCCCTCACACTATTGGCTTCATTAGCATTATCAATACTGGCCTGCATTCCTGCCTCAAACTTGTGGGTTTCTGATAAAGGCAATGCATAATCTGCTTTAAAATTGAGTTCCTCCGACGGCCCTGCTTCTGAAGAGTTTTGCCCGTTGACAATAGTGCCTGCATCGTTGAGAAGATAATTCAGGGAGTTATCTTCAGAATCACTGGTTTCGAGCACCAAACTGGCTACAATACCATGTCCTTCCTGGTTAAAATCGTATTTGTAATCCAATGAAAGCGAGTGAGAAAAACCACCCCTTACATTCTCTTCAAAGCTGGAGTATTCAAAAACATTATTTAGGTTTGCCGAAGTAAATTCCTGGAAAAGTCTGTCAGACTCAGAGCCACGACTTCTGTCAGAAAAACGGTAGCCGATGCCCAAAGAACTGGAGGGATTAATATTGAAATCGAAGCCGGTACGAATACCGGTGGAGAAACCATTGTTGGAATAATCACCCTGGCTGTTTAAGAAATTAACAACCTCGCCAATGGTTTGATTTTCTCTCTCAGAAGACCCCAGGTAGGTGCGCTGGTTGTAATCAGCACCAAAGAAAAAATTAATACGCTCCCTGCGGTAGTTGAGCAGAAAATCTCCGCCATAGCGCCCAGGAGTACCGCCATTGAGGTTAACCACGCCATTCATCCCCTGAAACCGGTTCTTTTTCATCACAATATTGATAATACCGGCAACGCCATTGGGATCGAAACGCGCAGAAGGGTTGGTTATAATTTCTATGTTTTCAATCTGGTTGGCTGGTATCTGGTTAAGAATATCATTGGCATCAAGAATGCTGGGCTTTCCATCTATCAGCACAGTAAAACTGCTGCTTCCCCGCAAACTCACATCGCCATCGATGCTTACGGTAACAGACGGGATATTTTCCAGAACTTCCACTGCTGAACCGGATGCAGAAGTGTGCATCTCGCTAACATTGATCACCTTCTTATCGATCCTGTAGGTCATGGTAGGCCGATCGGCAACCACCACCACTTCATCGAGCATAGCATCGGTGGGCTCCAGTTCAACCACACCATAATCCAGTCCCTCATCAGCATCAAAATCAAGCTCTTCTGATTTAAATCTTTCATAGCCCATAAAGGAAATTTCCAAAAAGTAACGCCCCTGCGAAACATCTTTAATCCTGAAAAAACCATTTTCATCGGTAATCACTCCACTTACCACTGTACTGTCAGAAATGTTTTTAAGGGCAACAGTGGTAAATTCCATGGGTTCCCCACCATAAGAGTCGTACACAAATCCTTTGATGGTTCCGGCAGAAATCATTATCCCTGATTCGGAAGAGAAAAGCAGGGATAAACCCATAAGCTGAACGATAGATGCTATAATAATTTTATGTAACATAATAATTTGATTCTAAATTTGAATGATTTATTCGCAGTGAATTATAAAGGATATTCATTGATGTTGACCATAAACCTATCACGCAAATACCTGGAAAATTTTTAAGCGGGAGTTTAATTGATCAGCAACAGTATAATACAGAGAAAAGCACCAATAGTTTGGTGCTTTCTTCTTTTTTAACAGCAGAACCATTTTGAATAACCTCGCAAAAAGTGTCGCTTTATACCCTGGTTGGGGCTGTGATATTAGAAATTGCTTACAGGAGTTGCCTCAGGCACGAAGATCCAGAGGTCATATCCAAAAACCATATCCCGGATGGGTTTTATAACGGAAGGACTAAGAGAATTATTTAATAAAAATACGAATACAAACAGACGTTTAACCCCTTGAATTATAACCAGCCCATTGCAAGGTTTTTCCACCAAACAGGCAATAATACCAACCATCAATCCACTGAAAAAAAGATTGCAGGCGGCCGCAGGGCAAAACGGCAAACCCCGGGAACGAAAAAACAAGACGAAAATCCCTTATATTTGACCTTTTACAACCCCAATGACCACGCAGCACCAGGGAATCACCATCAACGGAACAAGGATAGATTCAGGAGAACTCCAGGAACATGCATTTGTGTGTTTCTATTCGGTATCTGATTCTGGGATGAAGAATGATGCTGATTCGAAGATCTGCCTTTAACATGCAAAATGCCTTTGCTACATGTCGGATGATTTACTGTTTTCGGTCAGCAGTGCAGGACTGTGAGGAATACCCAACCAACCAACCGAAAATACCAGGGTAATACACTCGTTGTTTTTGACTTTTTCCCATTCACTTTCCTCAATCTTTATCGTTTCCCAACTTTTGTGACCAACCGCCAACTCCATTCTTTCATAATCATAAAAAAAGTAGCTGTCGTACTCTCTTTGAATTTCATCTACATTATGAATGCGGTTCAATACCAAAGACACTCTCGTTATTACACTATCAACAGTCAGGTATGATATAAATGCTACAAAAATCAATGCAGTAGTATAGCCAATGAATTTGTCTTCTGCCCTTCTGAGAGTTCCCTTGATATCGCTAAAATCTGTCTTTTTAATATTCATAAAAAACATAAAGAGAACTATTATCACAACCAGAATAAATGTTATATGCCCGTTGTAGGGCTCAATTGAATTTCCAAATTCATCTATATCTGCCTTAAAATAATGAACATGCATTAGTCTACGTTCAATGCCCGACAACACTATAACTGTAATAAAAGGCATAACAAAATAAATCCAGACAAAACTGATATTTTCTTTTAAACTATATTTATTTTCATCTTCTTCCATAACAGGAGCATAGATCATATCAACCTTTCAAAAATACCTAATAGTCTTGAACTTTTAAATATTTTAACAAAAAAGACGGTAATTGTTCATCAATCAAGGTTTTTCATAGTCCTCTTCACACCAAAAAACAAAATAACGTTATATTTGATCTACTGCAATTAAAAAAACAATGCGCAAAGGAATTACCATCAACGGCACCAGGATATCCCCAGGACAACTTGAGGAACATTGCCGGCAAAAGCTTGCCAACCCTTCTCTTCCATCCTGGGAAAAGGATGTTTATGCGTTTTGTTTGCAATGGCTTCATCCCAGTAACCATATCGAGGTAAACACCTCAGGCTCTACCGGCACACCCAAAACCATACATTTGCAAAAATCGTGGATGGAATATTCTGCCCGGCAAACCTGCCGGTTTTTCAACCTCGGCACTTCGAATACGGCCCTGTTATGCCTTCCGGCGGCGTACATTGCCGGAAAGATGATGATCGTAAGAGCTATGGTGGCGGGCTTTAACCTGGTTTTACGCGAACCCTCGGGAACTCCCTTTACCGATCCACAAGAGCAATTGGATTTTGCGGCCGTCACTCCTATGCAGCTGCATCAGAATCTCGATTTTTTGCGCAACCATGCTGTAGTGAGAACCCTTATCGTTGGCGGGGGTGAAATCAATCCAACATTGGAAGACAAAGTACAAAACCTCCCCGTAGCCATCTACTCCACCTATGGAATGACAGAAACCAGCAGTCACATTGCCCTGCGCCAAGTAAACGGACCCGGACGCCAGGATTATTTCGTCGTATTGGGCCAAACACAGATATCTATCGATAGCCGGAAATGCCTGGTAATAGGAAACCCCAGGCTCTTTCAGGGAAAACTCATCACCAACGACCTGGTGGAATTGCTCACCCCAAAACGGTTTCGCTGGCTCGGTCGCTACGACAACATCATCAATACCGGAGGCATTAAAGTGATCCCAGAAGTGGTGGAACAACGCCTCTCCCACCTTATCCCCGGCCAAATGGCTGTTACCTCGGCACCTGACGAGAAACTCGGAGAAAGGATCCTGTGGGTCATTGAAGGAAATGAACTCACCCAAACCCGCAAGAAGCAGCTCCTGGATGTTGCAAGAGGTGTTTTACCCGCCTACAGCCTGCCCCGCACGGTTATCAGTATAAGTGAAATTCCACGCACTCCCAATGGAAAAACTGATCGCAGGAGGCTTAAACAATATGCATTAAAAATCATGCAGCCATAGCCCATCAGACCAAAACCATGTGCAGTTCCATCATCAACCTGGGCGGACTTTTCCGGAAGCATTTCCTGTTGAGACACCTGGCTGCCAGTGGAGTCATTTTTGCTGGGATATTTGCTCACCTCTCCCCTATTGATTAAGCCAATGCATTAGTCGGGCAATTGTACCTCGTCCAGTCATTCCTGATATTACTAAAACAGAATTGCTTTGCTGGAAATCGGCCTTCGGGAAAGACACTGATTTCATACACAATCGTAATTGAGCTTTATGCCGGCCAAGGTTTTTACTTCCTCTCCTCCACCCACTTGCGGGCATTCACAAAAGCTTCTATCCAGGGGCTTACCTCATCGTTTTTACGATCAGCCGGGTAATGTGCCCATTGCCATGGGAATATGGCCCTTTCCAGGTGCGGCATCATGGCAAGGTGCCGCCCGTTGTGCGAACAAATGGCAGCCGCATTGTAGTCACTGCCATTGGGATTGGCAGGATAGGTTGGGTAGCCATACACCCCGGGGATCATGTATTGATCTTCGGGCAAGGGAAGCCGGAATTTTCCTTCTCCATGTGCAATCCAGATGCCCAGGCGCGTGCCGGCAAGGGAGTTCAGCATAACCGATTCATTGGGAAGGATCTCCATATTCACAAATCCCGATTCAAATTTATGGCTGTCGTTGTGTAGCATTTGGGGCTTATTGGTTTGCCCGGGATATACCAGCCCCAGTTCAACCATTAGCTGGCATCCGTTGCAAATACCAAGACTCAGGGTATT
>CAYVQC010000067.1:7136-12930 GCA_964453995.1 uncultured Bacteroidales bacterium
TTGAAACGGTTCTCTGCCAGGGTTTCTCCACTCTGCTCCTTATCCAACAGGTACGACGTTTTGTACCAGATCTTTCGCATAGCGTCTATGTCAAGAGCAAGCTTTTCGCCTTTTCCTGTGATCCATAGTTTCCTGTCAGGAACAGGATGTCCTAAAACGGAAAAGTACACATCATGTTTATCAAGAATGTCTGCAACTTTTTTCATGTTCTCCACCTGGATGATCACCCCGGGACTTTCGCTGAAAAGGATCCTTACCCGATCACTTTCTCCGGCAAAAGCTTCCAAATCGATACTCATTCCCCATGAATCGTTGGCAAAGCACATTTCCAGGAGAGTAGTTACCAGTCCACCGGCTGATATATCATGTCCGGCCAGGATCAGACCCTCTTTTACCAGTTCCTGCACAGCTGCAAAGGCATCTGCAAAATAGAGGGGATCGGCTATCGTAGGTGCCTCATCACCCAGCTGGTTAATCACCTGGGCAAAACTACTGCCCCCCGCCTTAAAGCTATCGTAAGAAAAATCGATATGAAGGAATTTGGTATCTTTATTTTTCACCATCACGGGTTCTACTACCTTGCGCACATCTGATACTTCTGCCACTGAACTGACGATCACTGTGCCGGGAGAGAACACCTTTTTCCCATCGGGATATTTCTGTGTCATGGAAAGGGAGTCTTTGCCGGTAGGGACATTGATACCCAGCTTGCAAACGAAATCGCTGAGAGCTTCTACGGCGGCATACAGACGCGCATCCTCGCCGGGATTTTTACAGGGCCACATCCAGTTGGCGCTAAGACTTACCCCGTCGAGGCCGTGGGTAAGAGGTGCCCATACCAGGTTGGTAAGTGCTTCTGCAACAGAAAGCACAGATCCGGCAGCCGGATCGATCAACCCGGCGGCGGGTGCGTGCCCGATGGAGGTGGCCACACCCAATCTGCCTGCATAGTCAATGGCGGTAACGCCACAGTTGTTGAGAGGAAGCTGTATTTCTCCGGCACACTGTTGATTGGCCACCTTGCCCGTTACCGACCGGTCAACCTTATTGGTAAGCCAGTCTTTGCAGGCTACCGCTTCCAACTGAAGTACCATTTCAATGTATTGCTGCAATTTTGCAGGGTCGTAGTGCAAGGGCGCAAATTTTTCCTTACTGTTTTCATCGCGCATGATGGTACGGGGTGCATTGCCAAACATATCGGCCAGTTGCAGGTCGATGGGAGCATTGCCTTTATCGTCTTCGAACTTCAGGTGACCGTCGCCGGTGGTTTCACCCACTACATACATGGGAGATCGCTCGCGCCGGGCCACGCGCTGAAGCTCATCAATATCTTTTTCTTTCATTACCAGGCCCATTCGTTCCTGCGATTCGTTGCCCACAATTTCGCGCGCCGACAGGGTGGGATCACCCACAGGCAATTTGTCAATATGGATGGTTCCGCCAGTTGCTTCCACCAGCTCAGAGAGGCAATTGAGGTGGCCTCCGGCACCATGGTCATGGATGGAAACGATAGGGTTTTCATCATGTTCCACCATGGCACGGATGGCATTCATGGCCCGTTTCTGCATTTCGGGGTTAGAACGTTGTACGGCATTGAGCTCAATGGCATTGGCGAATTCACCTGTGGCAACCGAAGAAACCGCTCCGCCACCCATCCCAATACGGTAATTGTCACCTCCCAGCACAACCACTTTATCGCCGGTTGCAGGTGTATCTTTCAAGCTATCGGCTTTTTTGCCAAAACCAATCCCTCCTGCCAGCATGATAACTTTGTCGTAGGCAAAAGTTTTTTGATTTTCGGTATGCTCGAAGGTAAGCAGGGAACCACAGATCAGGGGTTGGCCGAATTTATTGCCAAAATCGCTGGCACCATTGGAGGCCTTGATCAGGATCTGATCCGGTGTTTGGTACAACCAGGGTCTTTCGGGGATATTTTTCTCCCACAGACGATCACTTTCCTTGCGGGGATAGGCAGTCATGTATACTGCGGTGCCAGCCAGGGGCAGAGAACCTTTCCCCCCGGCCAGGCGATCACGGATCTCACCACCGGTGCCTGTTGCAGCACCATTAAAGGGTTCAACAGTTGTGGGAAAGTTATGGGTTTCAGCTTTCAGGGAAATTACCGTTTCGATTTTCTTTTCGCTGAAAAAGTCAGGTTTATCCTGACTCAGTGGAGCAAACTGTACAGCATAAGGCCCGGAAATAAAGGCCACATTGTCTTTATAGGCCGACACCAGATAATTGGGGTTTTCCCTTGAGGTCTTTTTGATAAGCTGAAACAGGGTGCTTGGCTTTTCCTCTCCATCAATAATAAAGGTTCCATTGAAAATCTTGTGCCGGCAATGCTCTGAATTGACCTGCGAGAATCCAAATACCTCGCTATCGGTAAGCTTACGACCCAGTTTTCGAGCAAGTTCATTCAGATATTCAATCTCATCCTGGCTCAGCGCCAGTCCTTCCTTTTGATTATATGCTGCCACATCATCTATATACAATACAGGATCAGGTTTCTTGCCGATGGTAAATACATCCTGATCAAGGTTAAGATAAAGAGCCTGCAGCATGGGATCATATTCTGCTTCCGGACCATCTACCTGGAAAAATTCTTCCATTCTGACAATGCCTTCAATGCCCATATTTTGGGTAATCTCCACTGCATTGGTACTCCATGGGGTGATCATTTCGCGGCGCGGTCCTGCAAAATAACCTTCCACAATGGTGTTTTCCTTAAGAACAGCCCCGTTAAAGAGCCACTGAAGTCTGGATATTTCATCAGGTGTTAATTGTTGTTTCGCATGAACTGCAATGATAAGAGAAGCATTTCCGCCAAAAAAAAGAACCATGAGAGTAAGAGTTTGAGGTTGTTACTTTTTGCGGTGCAAAATTAGCAATTATATTTGTGGGCACCCTCATGTGTATTTTGATTTCTCAATACATTTTTGAAGATTTATAGTAAAAATCAGGCGTAATAAAAAACAGTATTTTTACGTATTTTTTAACGTAAATTTAACTTTGCATTTTTACCCTGACGTTTACATATGAATATTCGTCCAATGCCTTCTTATTGTCGCCCAACAATCCGGAAGGAAGCTGAACAGCACCATTGATCCGGCAGGTACCCCCCTAACCTTTGGCGACTTCGTATTAGGGTATCAGAATTTTTATATTTTTAACCAAAATTTCGATCGTACAACTAAATCCCAGACCCTTTGATTTATTTTTTGCCGGAAAATATTTTCGCAGAGAATGGGTTTATGGTATACATGATAAAAAAAGCACAACACCAAACCAAACAAGAAATGCAACCTACAACATACACCAAAACCACTGAGAAAACCGCCACCCTTGAAACATGGAGCAGCCAGCTGAACATCCGTGAATTATATATTCAGTACGGTACTCCCAGCTGGATAGTGTCGGCCGGGCAATTGCGAAGAAACACCTTTGCATTTTCAAGGTTTACCGGGTCGCCGGGCCACATATTGTTCCCCATTAAAACCAATCCTTCACTTACCGTGCTTGAGCAGCTTGCCCGTCTGGGAGTAGGGGCCGATTGTGCCAACAAGCATGAGATTGACCTGGCAGCTTTTGCAGGAATGCCATGGGAAAAGATATCGTACAATTGCCCGGTGCAAGACGTATGTCTGTCTGTTAATCTGCTCAACAAGGGCGCTATCGTTGTTATGGATGATCCCCTTGCTATTGCAGAGTTGCAACGAAGGATGAAAGGCCGTCATTTTCCCGGCAAATTGTGGTTAAGGGTTAATCCCGGCACGGGCATCAATTACACCAATAAGAACGACAACCAGGAATTGATGTCACATGCTGCCTCATCTTCAAAATTTGGTATTCCCGCCGAGGAAATGGTCGACCTGGTAAAAGAACTTAACCTTCCGGTTTCCGGATTGCATGTACATGTGGGCACACAGATGGATAACCTTGAAAGTTTCCGCAATTCCATGCATCAAATGGTGGCTCTTGCCAACCAGCTCAAAGCGCTGAACCATCCTGTGGCAGATCTGGATATTGGAGGAGGATTGGGAATACCGTTTCTTGAAAATGACAATTTCCCCTCACTGACACTGTGGGTGGAAGAAATGAACAAACTAAAGGACAATGATTTCCGGTATTTTGTAGAACCCGGCCATGCTCTGGTAGGTAATGCCGTGGCTTTGCTTACTAAAGTAGAAACCATCAAAAATTCCAGGGGAAAACGGTGGTTCATCACCGATGTGGGAACCGATCAGCTGGCCAAGGTAACCCTGTTGCGATGGCCGCATCGCATTCTTGGCCCGGATGGAAATTCGCTTTCGGTGCCGGGCAAAGATGCCGTTGCAGGGCCTCTTTGCTTCGCCGGAGATACACTGCTGGACAATATCGATGCCGGGGAACTTCAGATCAAAGACCCCCTGCTCATTACACATGCCGGTGCCTATACCTATTCCCTTTCCAACCGTTTCAACGGCCGCCAGTCGCCTGCTTGGGTAATCATAGACGATGATGGACACCAAAAGAGGATGAATATCGAGGGGCGGTATGACAATCCACAGTATACCAACTATTTTTGGGACCTGCGGCAGGAAAAACCAGTCATGGAAACTCTTACTCCGGAGAAGATCGCCGCCCTCAGCAGTACATACCTTACCAAGTGGGCCGAAGAGGATCAGTTTGAATACCTGAACATCAGCCAAACCGGTGACCGAAGTTATGAAATAGATGTGATGACCCGGTCCAGGGTGGATTTCATATCCATGCCTTTTGCCATAAGGATCTTTGGCGATGCTGTAATTGTTGCCCTTTTGCACCACATGAAAGCCCTAAAGAAAGAGCTTCCCATCTGGGGCAGGAAACTCAACCTCGACTGCTTTGGACAGGTCAGAACCGGCATACCCCTGAGATTCAGGATATCCTTTGGCAATCACATGGAGGAACTCAATGGCACAAATTCGATTCTGGCCCGTTTTGAAACAGAATGCTGGAATTGCTCCGGCAGTTTGGTGCTGAAATTCTAAAATTCAAAAGATTATCCGGGGTAACCTGGTTCGTTCTTTTTTCAAAACCAATCACATGAAGCGAGTGAAGAGGCTGTTTCATTAGCAGGGAATAACTACGACGCTGACCTCATCAAGACGACGGCCACTGATATTCAGCAGTCATCTCGACAGAGTGTTACAGTTAGCTTGCCGCACTTCGCACCAGCCAGAAAACAGCTTTTCAGACAGCCTCTTCCTTTCCCCCCCGGGATGAAACAGCCTGCACATCAGGGCATATTACAATTCCACTGCTTTGCCCGATTCCACCCTGGCACAAATCCTATAATTTGTTAAAAATTCCATTCGCAGCATATATTTTCACCTGTAGAAAAAAACAATTCGCGAAATTCACCGGCTAAAAGATTTAAAACAAAACCAAAAATCAATCATTATACAATGACAAAGTTCCTTTCCCCTGGGCAAAATCCGGGTGCAAAGCCCGTTGAGAACCCCTTTTGCTTTTCGGCAAAATACATATCAGCAAAAGCATTCAAAGCTGTTAAAAACAACCGTAAAATCGTTCTACTCATTGCATACCTGGTTTTCCTTGCCGGTAATCTACCTGCATCAAACCAACAAAACCAGCTGAACGACTATTCGGACCATCAGCAGATGAAAGAAAACCTGGAGCAACTTGTCCGCGACCATTCAGATGTTGCAAGCCTTCAGTCACTGGGCCGCACAGCCGGTGATAAAGACATCCTTTTGCTAACCATCGGCACGGGCGATACCGCCAATAAACCGGCTTTGGCTGTGGTAGG
>CAYVQC010000067.1:13030-14441 GCA_964453995.1 uncultured Bacteroidales bacterium
ATGATCTGAACAATGATGGATGGATTACCATGATGCGTGTAAAGGATCCTACCGGTACATGGCGCCTCCATCCCGATGATGAGCGCGTAATGGTACAAGCCCGCCCGGAAAAAGGTGAACGCGGCCAATACCTGCTATTCAGCGAGGGGATTGACAACGACAAAGACGGTGAATTCAATGAAGACGGTGAAGAGGGCGTGATCTTCAACCGCAATTTCACTTTCAAATACCCGGCCTTTGAGCGGGGTGCCGGTCACCATGCGGTATCAGAAACGGAAACCCGCGCCATTGCAGATTTTCTTTACCAGGCCAAAAACGTATTTGCCGTGGTCAGCTTCGGGCCTGCCAACAACCTGACCAAACCCTTATCTTACAAGGAAAAGGAAGCCAATGCCCGCATCTATACGGCATGGAAAAAAGAAGATATTGCTATCAATGAAAAAATAAGCCACCTGTACAACAATTATTTGGTGGAGGATGCTCCTTCAGCCACTCCAGGCATTGACGGCGATTTTTTCCAATGGGCCTATTTCCACTACGGGCGATTTAGTTTCTCCACCCAGGGATGGGAAATTCCACAACCAGAATCCAAAGACAATGAAGGATATGACTCTGAAGCGTACCATTTCCTGCGTTGGGCAGATGAAAACCAGTATGAAGATGTTTTTGTTCCCTGGACTGCCGTGGAGCACCCTGATTTTCCGGGCAGATTGGTTGAAGTGGGTGGCATAAAGCCATTTGCACTGCAGAATCCCCCCTACTCCATGGTCGATTCCATTGCTGAGAAACATACTGCATTTATGATTGACTTAGCGGCATTGCGCCCTCAAATTGACATCATCAACCTGAAAACAGAAAAACCAGGGCGTAACCTAACCCGTATCACCCTTGATGTAATCAATCACGGGGGATTCCCCACGGCATCCGCATCTGGTGAAAATGTGCGGTGGATGCAAAAAACTGTAATACGGCTGACCCCCGCCAAGGACCAAACCCTGCTGAGCGGATTGCCTGTTGAGGTGATGGGAGCCATTGCCGCACACAGCTCAGAGCAAAGAAGCTGGCTGATACAGGGTACCGGCCAGGTAACCATAAAGGTGGGATCTGAAGCTTCAGGATTCAAAGAAGTTACCGTTGACCTTTAGCCCGGCTGAAACAAAGGTATGATTCTTCGCCGGAGAATATCCCTGTAACAAAGAACCAATTCATCGACAAAAATCACCAACATGAAAAGAATACTATTGAGCATTATCCTGGCGGTCTTTCTTTTCCCATCATATTCCCAGGAAGCCGATGGCAGGGCTATGGGTAATTTTTTCAAAGCTTCCGGAACACCGGCAAACCCCAAAGTAACTATCCTGTGGAACCGCTATTATACCAATGAGGGTTTGCTTGAAATCTACAGGCAACT
>CAYVQC010000067.1:14541-17952 GCA_964453995.1 uncultured Bacteroidales bacterium
ACTGCCAGTTCACCCCGCAGCGGCACCATTCCGCTTGATAACGACGGAGATGGGTTGATGGGTGAGGATGCTACAAATGACCTCAACAAGGACGGACATATAACGCAGATGCGCCGCCGGACACCTTATGGCAACCTGAAAACCCACCATGATGACCCGCGAAGGATGGTGCAAACCAAACCAGGCGAATTTGGCCAATGGGAAATGCTGGGCTGGGAAGGCACAGACCAGGATAACGACGGCCAGCTCAATGAAGACCGTGAAGTGGGGTATTACGATCCCAACCGCGATTGGGGCTGGAACTGGCAACCCGACTATGTGCAGCGGGGGGCATATCACTATCCGTTTTCTACCCCGGAAACCAGGGCAGTAAGAGATTTTGTTCTTGCTCATCCCAATATTGCAGGCTCGGTGACGCACCACAATACCGGCGGCATGTTACTGCGGGGCCCGGGAGCACCCGAAGATTCACAATACTATCTCCGAGAAGACATCAGGGTATACGATGCATTGGGCGAATTGGGAGAAAAGATCATTCCGGGCTATGAGTATCTTATTGTACACAAAGACCTCTACACGGTGTATGGTGGAGAGATCGACTGGTTTCATATGATGAGAGGGATTTACACCTTTACTTCTGAAATGTTCTCGGGCTATTATCTTTTCCACGAGAAGCCAGAGGGCTGGTCCCGCGGATATGCAGAAGAGCTTTTCACCTTCGACAGATACCTTTTGTTTGAAGATGCATTTGTACCCTGGCAAGACTATGATCACCCCCAATATGGGAAAATACAAATTGGCGGATTCAAAAAGAATTTTACCAGGAATAACCCTGGCTTTTTACTCGAACAGGAGCTGCACCGCCTTACAGCCTTCACCCTCTTTCATGCATACCACACCCCAAAACTGGAGATAGTGGAGCTTACCGCACGCACCCTTGAGGGAGGATTGCGCGAGATCATTGCTGTGGTGGCCAATACACGCCTCATACCCACGCATGCCGGCATCGATATGAAATTTAAAATAGAACGCCCCAACCTCATTTCGCTGGAAGGACCAGAAGTGATTGCGGGTATGCGGGTAATCAACCGCGACCTTAATGTTGTGGAAGAGCAGATTACTGACCCGGCAGTGATACGGGTGGAGAACATACCCGGTATGAGCACCGTAACGGTAAAATGGATCGTGGAGGGCAATGGGCCAGTTTCAGTGAAGGTAGACAGTGCCAAGGGGGGAGTAGTGAGATTGGGATTGTGAAATGTCCGGCTACAGTTGAAGCCCGCTCCCGGACTGAATCAATAAAAAAGTATTAATTCCGGGTAATATCCGAAGTGTTACCCGGAGGAGTAAAAAACAAAAAAATGAATAAAATTTTTATTACCCTTACACTGATCGCATTACTATTGCCCGGCCAGGCCCAGGAACAGGACGGCAGGGCCATGGGGAATTTTTTCAAAGCATCGGGCACCCCGGCAGATCCCAAAGTACAGATCAGCTGGAACCGGTATTACACCAATGAAGGATTGTATGAGATCTACCAGGAGCTTACAGAAGCACACCCCGGGCTGGTTACGCTCGAATCCATAGGAAAAAGCTACGAGGGCCGCGACCTGTGGTTGCTCACCATCACCAACCAAACCAACAAGCCCCACAAGGAAAAACCGGCCTTTTGGATCGATGGAAATATTCATGCCAACGAAATTCAGGCCACTGAGGTGGCTTTATACACTGCCTGGTACCTGCTTGAGAACTACGGAAAAAACCAATTCATCACCCAGCTGCTCCATGACAAGGTCTTTTACATCCTGCCGGTAATGAACCCCGATGGACGTGAAAACTACATGAACCTTCCCAACACATCCAGCTCGCCCCGAAGCGGTACCCTACCCCTGGATGATGACGGTGACGGGGAAATCGGTGAAGATGGTTATGACGATCTGAACGACGACGGGCACATCACCCAAATGCGGCGCCGCAATCCCTACGGGCAATGGAAGGAGGATCCTGACGACCCACGCAGAATGATCCCGGCAAAACCCGGTACATTTGGAGAATGGGAGATTCTTGGATGGGAAGGTATAGACCGTGATGGCGATACCCGCCACAATGAGGACCGCGATGTGGGCTACTATGACCATAACCGCGACTGGGGATGGAACTGGCAACCCGATTATGTGCAGCGGGGAGCATATCACTATCCTTTTTCATTGCCTGAATCAAGGGCGGTAAGCGATTTTATCATCAACCACCCCAACATAGCAGGTGCACTCACCCATCACAATACCGGAGGTATGTTCCTGCGTGGCCCCGGGGTTGAAAATGACCTGCAATACTACCTCAGGGAAGACCTCAATATTTACGACATCCTGGGAGAAAAAGGAGAAGAGCTGGTTCCGGGATACCGGTATCTTGTCAGTTACAAAGATCTGTATACCGTTTATGGAGGACAGAGAGACTGGCTGCACCTGATGCGCGGAGCTTTTACCTTTACCATCGAAATATTCACACGGTATTTTCTTTTTCATGAAACCCCACAGCGTGGCTCAGGCGCAAGCAGTGAGCTATACGATTTTGACAAATACCTTCTGTTTGAGGATGCATTTGTGCCGTGGCAGGAATATGATCATCCCCAATTTGGAAAAATACAAGTGGGCGGGTTCAAAAAGAACTATATTAGAACAAACCCGGGTTTTTTGCTTGAACAGGAAGCCCACAGGGTAACAGCTTTTACTCTTTTTCATGCTTACCACACCCCGCAGCTGGAAATTGCTGAGCTCTCCAGTAAGCGCGTGGGAAGAGGACTACACGAAGTAACCGCTGTAATTGTCAACAACCGGCTCATCCCCACCCATTCAGGGGCGAACCTGAAATTTGGCATCGACAGACCCAACTACATCAGCCTGGAAGGCGCCAATGTAGTGGCAGGCATGATCGTACACAACCCCGACCTCAATGTTGTTGAAGAGCAGGAAGTAAATCCATCTGTAATTGAGATAGAAAACATCCCGGGCATGGGTACGGTAAGGGTGAAATGGATTGTGGAAAGCAACCGCGATATCACAGTAACTGTGGATAGCGCCAAGGGAGGAGTAACCAGCAAAAGATTATAGTATCCCGCCATACCAATTCAACAACCCAGAAAGAATTGAACAACCGCAGCCCCGGGTGAAACCCGGGGTAAAAGAACGATGATGAAACAACAACCCTGAAAGCGTTGAACAACAATAGCCCCGGGTGAAACCCGTGGAATACGATCGGCGAAGAAACGGCAACCCTGAAGGGGTTGAACTTTTCAAAATCAAACACATAAACATGTGGAATTGGGTTACATCTTCGCAATAGTCCAAAGGAATTTATTGAACCCCTTCAGGGTTCCATACGTGGTTATCAATCCGTTACCGTAGGTTGCAC
>CAYVQC010000068.1:0-16735 GCA_964453995.1 uncultured Bacteroidales bacterium
TGTTGATCTTTGCTATGGCGGAGATATTCACTCCCGTATCTATACCAAGCTTGTTGCAGAAGATCTGAATGATCTCAAAAGCAGGTGCAGCAGGTCCGCCGGCAAAATTCAGGATACACGTATCAACAATATCGGCACCATTCATAATGGCTGTGAGCATGGAGGCCAGCCCGTATCCTGGGGTGGAGTGGGTATGAAAGTCAACTGGAATAGAGATTTCCTGTTTCATCAATTTGATGATAATCCCGGATTTAACAGGAGGAATGAGGCCTGCCATATCTTTGATGGTCACCATATCAGCTCCCATAGCTTCCAGCTCTTTGGCCTTATTTACAAAATATTCAATAGTAAAAACTTTTGTGGGCAAGGGTTTTCCTTTCAGAAATCCAAGCAGTCGCTCCTTTTTAGAAAACCTGGGGTCAACGGTATAACAAACGGTACAATCAGCAATACCACCGTTTTCTTTAACATACTTCACGGTAGAACGTATGTTTTCCACATCGTTCAGGGCATCGAAGATTCTCATGATATCGATACCTGATTGTATCGCATTACGGTTGAAACCTTCTATTACTGAGTCTGGATAGGGGTTGTAGCCAAAGAGATTGCGGCCTCTGGATAAGGCGGTAAGTTTGGAGCTATCGCCGATCACCGCTTTGATCTTTTCCAGCCGCTTCCAGGGATCTTCGTTGAGGTAGCGCATTACCGAATCAGGTACTGCTCCTCCCCAAACTTCCATGGCATAAAATCCTGCCTCTTTGAACAGGGGCAGAACTCTGTCAACCTGGGGTTGGGTCATGCGGGTGGCAAAAAGAGATTGTTGACCATCACGAAGGGTAAGGTCGCGGATTTTTATCTGGCGGCTCATAATGTGTGTGCTTTGTTTTTGTAAGGCAAAAGTAATGAATCCCGGGCAAAATATCCTTGGTTGTGAAAAAGTTAACAAAAGTTTAGCAGTAATTACAACCCTTGATTTTAAAGGGAATTTTTCCTAATAAACTTTAAATAACCTTCTTTTGACAAGGAAAAAGATCCATGGCTCAAATAAAAGATTTCCTTTATCAAAAAACCATAGTAAAAACACCGATTATCATAGATATTTATACCTATGCCAGAAAGTATAGTAAAAAAGTGTCCCAATCACAATCAGTTCTTGTCTGTCGGCTCCCGGCTCGTAGTTCACTCTTTATCCCCTCGCAGAGCTGCAAGAAACGCAGTGTCGAAAATCACATATTTCAAGGTTAAGCCGAATAATATTCTTCATTCAGCCGCTGGCAGCAGGGCCACTCCCGACACCCTGTCACTGCCTCAGAAAGGAAACTCATCCTGATCATGATCTCTTGGTCCCTTGTCTTCTTCAACAGGGATAGCCTTTGCATGCGTGGGGTTGCTTTCCACGTAAATAGCTTTATAGGGCACGGTAGGGCAGGCAAACTCGCAGGCACCGCATCCTATACAAAGGTCAGCATTTACCTCGGGCAACCACAGCCCGTTGTAGGGCACCATAGAAACTGCCTTGGTAGGACAATGTTCTGAACAGGCACCACAGTCGGTACGATCTACGGTTACCACGCAGCTTTCGTAAGTAAATTTCGCAACTCCTATCTGCTCCAGGTGCTTTTCTTCTCTGGAAAGTTCGCGGATTGCACCTGTGGGGCAAACCTCTGAGCATCTTACACAGTCGTAATTGCAAAAGCTTTTATGGAAATCCAGCCTGGGTTGCATAAACCCTTCCAATCCATAATCGAAAAATGAGGGTACGATCACGTTGGTGGGACACGCTCCCACGCACAAATAACAGGCGATGCATTTCCCGGTAAAATGATCGTGGCTGATGCTTCCCGGAGGGGTTACCGGTAATTTGCTTTCCACGGGGATCATCCCGGGTTCGCCCGGTGTACCTGCTGCTGATAATTTCTTCAGGGCAGGGATACTCAGCATTCCGGCAACCATGGTAACAAGAAAATTTCTTTTGCGCAAACCGTCCTGGGTAAGGGTGGGATTTTTTACCGGATCTTTTTTCAGTGAGTTCATAAAAGTGAGACCCTGGTTAGAACATGCAGTCAAGCAATTAAAACAGCTAACACACCGCTGGTAGTCTACTGTTTTGTTCTTACTATCGATGCACTCTGCTTTGCAGGCAAATTCGCAACGACGGCAAAGGGTGCAGCTTTCGTCTTTAAAACCGATGCGATACAGTGCTTTGGCAGAAAAAAGGCCCAGCACTGAGCCAGCCGGACAGAGTGTGTTGCAGAAAAACCTACCCCGTAAAACACTCATGATGAGTAACGTAGCAAATATGCCTACCGAAACAAACACCACATTTGCCGGCAAGGCCTGAGGCAACATTGGGGACACAGCATAAATATCAAATTCCTGAAGCAGAAAAGCAATACCATTGTTAATCCTGCTAAAAACCGGTTGGATCATGGTAACCGATATCTTACCAAAATTGGAAAAAGGATCAAGCAGATTGAGCAAAAACAGGCTTCCCAGTATCCAGAAAAGAAGTGTTGCACCCAGTATAGAATACCTGAATATCCTTTTTTTATTAGGGTTGTAAACGAAACGTCTTTTGGATTTTTTCCTGAAACGTCCCGAAATATTGATAAAAATGTCCTGCAAAGTACCCAAAGGACATAGAGAAGAGCAATAGAACCTGCCAAAAAGTGCGGTCAGAATAATGATCAGCAAAAATCCCAGTGAGGCCACAGAAAAAGCCAATGCAGTAAAGCGAAGAAATGAAGGGAAAAGCTGCAGCCGCAGGAAAACTGTAGAGAGGGCATCGATCCAGCTGTTGTGAATATTGAGAAAAAACAACAGTAAAAAGGAAAAGATAACAAGAGATACTGCTACACGGATGGTTTTGAGATGTTTTAATTTCATTGAGAAAGGGTTTAAACCTGGCTGATCTTTGCCTTGTTTGAGATTACTGTGCACTGGAACATCAGAGGTACAATCTCTTAATGTTTTTCTTACTGAGATCGATGCTGCCAATGTTCATTTGTTCGGCAATAGCCATATACCCCACTTCTGAGGGCTGCAACCCAAAAATCAAGGCACTGGCGGCATCTATGGCCACAATATCGGAAGATACCAGCAGACTGTTTTTGCGCACCAGGTCAGTGGTAGATGTGCCGCGGGGGCCATTACGGGTCATCACCAGCATAGCATCCACAATATTGAGATCGGGCTTACGGTAGAGGCAGAAATCGGCAATACACTGGTGCAGGTCGTTGCGATGCCAGAAGCGGCGATCGTAAACGATCCCCATTAGGTTCTTCATGGCGATGGTGAGTTGGGTAGAAGCATGATGCTTCAGAACAGGTACATTGATGAAAACATCATTGTCCAGGATTTGCTCATGTATCCTGGCAGTGGTAAGTTTTTTGGCTCCGGGAATGGTTACTTCGCGGTAGTTGCGTTCAAAATTACCCGGGATCATGCGTCCTCCGGCATCCTCCACGGCTTTTTCAATACCACTGTTGGAATAGCTCATCTGCCAGTTGTCGCAGGTATGGTCAAATACATTTACCTGGCGTGCTCCGGCCTGCAAACAGTGACGCACAATAGCACCCACCAGCTCGGGATTGGTATTGGCAGCCCTTTCGGGTACTACATCCCAGCCAATGTTGGGTTTTACCACTACCGATTGCCCCGGTTTTACCCACTGCGACATCCCCCCCATTTCCTTCATTGCGCTGTCAAACATTTGTACGATATTCTCACCCCTTACAGCCACAAGATCATAGTTGCCTTTGGTTGCCGGAGACTGGAATGCAGCCATGTTGAGTGTTGCCCCGGTAAGGCCTGATACACCCATTCCCGTGGCAGTACCAAACACCAATCCTTTTTTCAGGAAATCTCTTCTGTCCATATGTTTTCTTTCTTTTAATGATATTGCCGTAATCTATTAACCCTGCCTTTGTGCTTACATTGCTGATCCTAAGCACGGGTATAGGTTTGAAAGATTTGTTGGGGCATTATTTCAACTCGTTTATACCTGCGGCAACCCCACAAAAATAAGATTTCTGCAATTATTTTCTTATTTTTGAAAGCGAAACTTTGGCGCATGGGGCTTATTTAAAAACATTATAAATTACAAAATCTTATAACTATGTCAGCAACCGCTAGAATCTCCTTACCAGGCATTGCATTAAGAAGCGCGATTCTTGATATTGTGGCACTTGCCTTTATTTTCCTGATGCCTGCATTTTCACATATGCTGGCTTTTCCGCTTTATTATATAGAACCCATGCGGCTGATGGTAGTATTGGCCATGGTACATACCCACCGCAACAATGCCTTGCTGCTGGCCCTGGCATTACCTCTCTTTTCCTTTGCCATGTCGGGGCACCCCATCCTGGTTAAAGCAGTCATCATCTCATTGGAACTGATGATCATGGTGGGAGTGTTTTCTTTTCTGAAAAATTACATTCATGTTTTCGGGGCCATTTTCAGTGCCATCGTGTTGAGTAAGGTATTCTATTTTGCCGTGAAATTTTTTGTACCCCTTAAAGCTATGCAATCCCTTGGCTATGAGAGTTTTTTTGAATTCTCATTATGGATACAGCTGGCCAGCACCCTGGTCATGAGCCTTTACCTGTGGTTGATGTGGAAACCTGCATCGGTAAGTTCTGAAGAATAATTTATCTGTGGTATAAGCTCATGAACGTTATCATTACCGGTACTTCACAGGGAATTGGTCTTGAATTGGTAAAAACACTGGCGCAGTTGCCTTTTACCAGGATACTTGCTCTTTCACGGAATCTTACCCCTCTTGAGCCCCTGCTGACCAATGATCGTATTCAATCCTTCCGGCTGGACCTGCTCAATCCTGGCAGCATGGATGACCTTACCCGGAAAATCGATTCCTTTTTCAACGGATCTGTAAATGTATTGGTTAACAATGCGGGGGTGCTGGTAAGGAAAGCTTTTGAAGAGTACACACCCAACGATTTCGACCGAATGTTTGGTGTGAATGTAAAGGGAGTTTATCTTCTCACCAGCAAACTGTTGCCCTACTTTACCAAACCTGCACACATTGTAAACATCAGCAGCATGGCGGGGTTTCAGGGAAGCCAGAAGTTTGAGGGGCTTTCATTGTATGCTGCTTCCAAAGGTGCGCTTACTGTGCTTACCGAATGCCTGGCCATGGAGCTGCAACCCCGGCAGATCCATGTCAACGCCCTTGCACTTGGTGCGGTTGACACCCCAATGCTTCAGCAGGCTTTTCCCGGCCACCCTGCTGGGATAAATCCGAAAGATATGGCAGAATTTATTGCAGCTTTTGCCCTGAACGGTTATAAAACCTTCAATGGAAAAATTCTTCCCGTGGCCGTTTCCACTCCCTGATGTTTTTATTCCCTTCCAGTTTTTCTATCTTTGCCCCCGGAATTTTTAATGTAATCTAAATGACTTCTCCTCACAATAACATAGAACATCCCGGCATAATAGACAGGATTGAAAAAGACAGGATATGGGTATCTATTATGCCGCAGTCAGCTTGTGGCAATTGTCAGTCAAAGTCTTATTGTGGCATGGCCGAAGTGGCCGAAAAGATTGTGGAGGTACAACCCAAATCAACAGCCCAACAATACAAGGCTGGCCAAAAAGTTGTTATTAGTCTGAAAAGATCCCTGGGCTACCGGGCACTGTTTCTTGGCTATCTTCTCCCCTTCCTGGTGGTTATGATTACTCTCATCACCACCCTCAGCATCACCGGCAACGAGGCACTTTCAGCTGTTTTATCGCTGCTGGTGGTCATTCCCTATTACACCATACTGTATTGGAAAAAAGAGGCAATCAAATCGTCCTTCCGGTTCTATATCAAACAATAATTAATTTTTCCCATCTGAAAAAAACCTCCCGGGTATTGCCCAATGCGACCTTTTACATTCAAGGCCTCAGGTGGATTATTCACAAGTTTATGGCAGGTTAGCAGGTAAAGCAATATTAAACGTCATATAATAGTTTCACTGGGGTGTATCATGATTTTTCGCCCATGGGTTATCTAATTCGATACCTGTATGCTTCAAATCGTGAGTTGTTAATAGATTAACAACGATAAAATTTAGACAAATTCTAAATAAGGCTATAATAGACTGTGCGGCAATACGTTGTGAATATATATCTGCACTTTATTCCATAATCCATAGACCAAAAGCGTTAAAACCCCGGTTAAATCTTAACAAATGATAAAGTTTGATTGGATTATGTTTCCTATTTTTGCCCGGATAACAACTAATGTATCCTTAACACACTAACTTTTTCATTCACTAACAAAACAATTATCAGGTGAACGAAATCACACTTATCTCCGTCATTTCACTGGGTTCCCTTGGCACCATTGCCGCTGTAGTTCTTTACATGGTAGCCCAGAAATTCAAAGTAATAGAAGACCCCCGTATCGATATCGTTGCCGAAAAACTACCCGGCGCCAATTGTGGTGGATGTGGATATGCGGGTTGTCGCGCCCTGGCCGAAGAAATCGTGCGAAAAGAAAGCCTCGAAGGGGTAAGCTGCCCTCCCGGTGGAAACGATACCATTAAAGAGATCGCAGCGGTGCTGGGCCTGGAGGCTACTGAGCAGGAGCCCACCATTGCAGTGGTGCGTTGCTCAGGAACACGCGAAAATGCTCCTCCCAAGGTTAAATACGAAGGTGCTATGACCTGTGCTTTTGCACACAGCCTTTTCTCCGGTGAAGGTGGATGCCCCAACGGTTGCCTTGGCTGTGGCGACTGCGTGGTTTCCTGCGACTTTGACGCCATTTACATGGATGAAAATACAGGCCTTCCCGTAGTAAAAGACAACTGCGTTTCCTGCGGTGCCTGCGTCAAAGCCTGTCCGAGAAACATTATCGAGATCAGAAAACGTGGTAAGAAAGACCGCAGGATATATGTTTCGTGCATCAACAGGGAAAAAGGTGGCGTGGCACGCAAAAATTGCCAGGTAGCCTGTATCGGATGCGGCAAATGTGTAAAAGAATGTAAATTCGAGGCCATCATTTTTGAAAACAACCTGGCCTACATCGATTACAACAAATGTACTTTATGCCGTAAGTGTCCGCCGGTATGCCCCACCAATGCCATACACGAGCTCAACTTCCCCCCGAGGAAACCCAAAGCCGAAGCAAAATCCGAACCTGCCCAGGCATAGTACTTTTTTTGATTTTTTTATCCATTTGTGTAAATCAAATAAGGAGACCAAAATTGAAGACTTTTAAATTAGGCGGTGTACATCCACCCGAGAATAAACTATCGAAAGACGCCCCCATCAGGGAGCTTCCCCTGCCCGAAGTTGTTTCAATCCCACTGTCACAGCACTTGGGCGTGCCGGCCAACCCTGTGGTAAACAAAGGCGATACCGTAAAAACAGGACAACTCATTGCCAAAGGAGAGGCCTTTATTTCTGCCAATATCCATTCGTCGGTAAGCGGCGTGGTACAAAAGATTGACGAAGTAGTAGATACCAGTGGCTACCGCAAAAAAGCCATCATCATTAAGGTGGAAGGCGACCAGTGGGAAGAAGGGATCGACCTGAGCAGCGACCTGGTAAAAGAGATCACGCTATCTGCAGAAGAGATCGTAAAAAAAGTGAACGAAAACGGTATTGTGGGTATGGGTGGTGCTACTTTTCCTTCGCACGTAAAACTGATGGTACCCCAGGGGAAAAAAGCAGAGTACCTGATCATTAATGGTGTGGAATGTGAGCCTTATCTCACTTCCGATCACCGGTTGATGTTGGAAAAGGCAGAGCAGATGCTTGTGGGCATCCAGATCCAGATGAAAGCCCTGGGTGTGGACAAAGCTATTATCGGCATAGAGAACAACAAGCCCGACGCAATAGAACATTTGCGCAAACTGCTTCCCAATTATCCCGGTATAAAGGTAGAACCCCTGAAGGTAAAGTATCCGCAGGGCGGTGAAAAACAACTTATCAAGGCATTGATAAACCGCGAGGTTCCCTCCGGTAAGCTTCCCATTGAGGTTGGCTGTGTAGTACATAATGTTGGAACCTCCTTTGCTGTTTATGAAGCCGTACAAAAAAACAAACCCCTGGTGGAAAGGGTAGTAACAGTAACAGGCAAGAACCTTCGTGAACCCTCCAACTTCCTGGTGCGCATCGGAACGCCTGTTGCCAGCCTCATTGAAGCTGCGGGCGGATTGCCAGAAGATACGGGTAAAGTAGTGAACGGGGGCCCTATGATGGGCAAAGCCCTGAGCAACCTTGATGCTCCCGTTACCAAAGGTACCAGCGGGATCCTGATCTTTTCATCCAAAGAAACTCCCCGCAAGCAGGTACTCAACTGCATTCGCTGTGGCCGCTGCGCAAGCATTTGCCCTATGGGCCTGGAGCCTTACCTGCTGGCGGTACTCTCAGATAAGCAACGCTATGAAGACTGCGAAAATGAACGTATCATGGATTGCATAGAATGCGGCTCATGCCTGTTCATCTGTCCTTCGGGAAGACCGCTGCTGGATCATATCCGCAACGGAAAAAATGCAGTAGGTAAAATGATCCGGGCAAGACACTAACCATTTCATTATAAAAACCCTAAATCACAGAAGCATACGTAAATAAAGACAAATATGAGTTTACTTACCGTTTCAGGCTCACCCCATGTGTACACAGAAGACTCTGTGAGCAAGATCATGTATGGTGTGCTGCTGTCGCTCATTCCCGCTGCCCTGGTGTCCTTTTACTTTTTCGGACTGGCCGCGATCCTGGTTACCCTCACGGCGGTGGCTTCCTGCATGTTTTTCGAATACATCATTCAGAAATACCTCCTCAAGGGGCCGGTAACTGTTTTTGACGGTTCGGCCATCATCACCGGGGTATTGCTGGCTTTCATTGTTCCGGCAAGCCTCCCTTTGTGGATGGTAATCATTGGTTCGTTGGTTTCCATCGGCATGGCCAAGATGACCTTTGGCGGCCTGGGAAAAAACATTTTCAATCCGGCCCTGGTAGGAAGGGTTTTCCTGATGATCTCCTTCCCGGTAGAGATGAATATGTATCCCAAACCAACCACTATGAGCACACAGCTTACCGATGTTGTTAGTGGCCCTACTCCCCTGGCCATTGTAAAGGAAGGTGTAGCACAGGGAGAACAGGTTTCGCAGCTGCTGCCCCAAGTGCCCGACTATGTTAACCTGCTCATGGGTAACATGGGAGGATCTGTGGGCGAAATATCAGCACTGGCCATCCTGCTGGGTGGTATTTACATGCTCATAAAAAGAATCATTACCTGGGAGATTCCCATTGCCTACCTGGGATCGGTATTGATCTTTGCCGGAATTCTCTGGCAGGTCGATCCCACCATTTATGTAGATCCCCTATTTCATCTTATTACCGGGGGGGT
This sequence comes from uncultured Bacteroidales bacterium, assembly GCA_964453995.1. Taxonomy (GTDB): domain Bacteria; phylum Bacteroidota; class Bacteroidia; order Bacteroidales; family UBA7960; genus SKVR01. Next base: position 9,362 of record CAYVQC010000068.1, read on the forward strand.
AATGCTCGGAGCCGTTTATATGGCCACCGACATGGTTACCAGCCCTATGAGCCGGTGGGGAATGATTGCATATGGCATTGGCTGCGGTTTCCTTACCATAGTGATACGCATTTTTGGGGCCTATCCCGAAGGAGTGGCCTTTGCCATCCTGATCATGAATGCTTTTGTACCACTTATCAACCGCGGATTCAAACCCAAACGTTTTGGAGAGGAGGTGAAAAATGGCTAAAAGAGAATCCAGTTTTTTCAATATGGTCCTTACCCTTTTCCTGGTAACAACCATAGCATCGTTTACCCTTGCCACAGTGTACAACCTAACCGCTGAACCTATTGCCCAGGCCCGCGAGGCGAAAAGGCAAAACGCCATCAGCCAGGTGGTTCCTGAATTCGACAGGCTGGAGAGCAAAAACTTTCTCCCCCCGGGCGGAGGTGATTCTCTTGAATTCAACCTGGCTTACAAAAATGATCAACTTGTAGGCATTGCTGTCAACACATGGACCAACAAGGGCTACTCAGGACGCATCACGGCCATGGTAGGCTTTGCCCCCGACGGAACCATTATCGATGTGGTGCATCTGCAACATGCCGAAACACCCGGACTGGGAGACAAAATCCAGAAAGACAAAAGCGATTGGAGCGATCAGTTTAAAGGGCTGGATCCTGCAACGGCAAATCTAAAAGTTTCCAAAGACAATGGCGAAATTGACGCCATCACTGCAGCAACCATCACCTCAAGGGCATATATCGATGCTATCCAGAGGGCATTCGACACATTTAAGGAACAATTTCTTTCACAACAAGAAAATACAGAAGAAGGAGGGTTAGCATCATGAATCAATGGCAAAATTTTACCAAAGGTTTTATTAAAGAAAATCCGGTCTACATTCTTCTGCTGGGTTTATGCCCGGCACTGGGGGTGACCACTTCGGCTTTCAACGGGCTGGGTATGGGTCTGGCCACCACTTTTGTATTGCTGGGCTCCAACATTGTAGTATCCCTGATCAAGAACCTGATCCCCGACAAGGTACGTATCCCCAGTTTCATTGTGATCATAGCATCTTTTGTAACCATCGTGCAGCTTACCATGGAAGCTTACATGCCCGAGCTGTTTGAATCATTGGGTTTGTTCATCCCTCTGATTGTAGTAAACTGCCTGGTGATGGGGCGTGCAGAAGCTTTTGCCAGTAAGAAGAATACCTTCAGCTCGATAGTGGATGGATTGGGAATGGGCCTTGGCTTTGCCCTGGCACTGACCATGCTCGGCGGATTGCGTGAAATCCTGGGTGCATACTCCATTTTCGGCATAAGCCTCGTGCCCGGTGTTACTGATGGAATGCTGGTATTTGTGCTTGCTCCCGGAGCTTTCATCGGCATGGGCTACCTGATCATCCTTTTCAATTACATGAAGAAAAAAATGGCTTAAACCTGTCAAACTATGGAATATTTTGCAATCGTAATCGGAGCAATATTTGTCAACAACATCGTGCTTGCGCAGTTCCTGGGCATCTGCCCCTACATGGGAGTATCGGCAAAGGTTTCTACATCGGTGGGAATGTCGGGAGCCGTACTTTTTGTAATGACCCTGGCAACCATTGTTACTTTCCTGATATACAATTATGTGCTGGAACCCTTTAATGTTACCTATCTGCAAACCATATCATACATCCTGGTAATATCTGCTCTGGTGCAAATGGTAGAGATCATCCTCAAAAAAGTGAGCCCGGAATTGTACCAGGCCCTGGGGATATTCCTTCCCCTGATCACTACCAACTGTGCCATAATGGGTGTGGCGCTGCTTACGGTACAGAATGAATTTAACCTGCTGCAGGGAGTGGTTTTTGCTATTTCCCATGCCTGTGGTTTTGCGCTGGCCATCATCCTGTTTGCCGGTATCCGCGAACATATGGAACTGATGGACCTTCCCAAAGCCATGCGGGGTGCCCCGGCAGCATTGGTAGTAGCCGGGATTCTGGCACTTGCTTTTATGGGATTTGCCGGACTGGTTTAAAAATGGATTTTAAGGTATCCCGGAATACTAATTTTGTTTTGTTTTTCTCATAGCTGATTCATTCCGGGATTTGATTAATAATTTTGTGAGCCGGGTCCGGGGAGCTAGTTTTTCCGGACCCGTTTTTTAATAAAACCATTTTGGTCAGGGGGTATTGAGCGGAAAGAATGAAAAAACCATAACAAAAAGGGAAACCAATGAAATCGAAATCCCAAATCGCAACAGTCAAATTTACATTTCTGCTGATTCTTGCAATGCAACCCCTGATCGCCACTGCACAACCACCTCCCGTCAAACAGCTAAAGGAAGTATTTCCCAATGAAGATGTGATCATTGAGAATAGCAACATCGTTTATGAATTCAGCATCAACGAGGTTGATCAAACTTTAGAGGTAACCGAGAAGATACAGCATACTTTCCTTTCTCTTAAACCAAAGGTATCAGCCCCTCTTTTTCTTTACTACGACTCTTACTCGATCATTGAAGACAGAATATATTATGGCGATCACATCAGGCGCCGTGATGTAAGGTCCGTCTGCGGAGATTTTGAAAGAGAAAATATCTTTCACCATGACGTGAAGGTTTGCCGTTTCAACCTACCCTTTGAAAATAGAGGACACCGGGTGATATTTGAAGCAACAAAAAAATTCCTGGATGTAAAGTATTTCACTACCATTCCCCTGCATTATCAATACGGAAGTGCCAACCTCAATGTTACCATTCAAATTCCTTCAAACATCACCGTGGATCTGCATGAAATGAATCTGGAAGGGATGGAGTTTACCACCAGCGAAATTTTCAATGAGGAGAATCAGATCAGGGAGATCAGGTACAATCTGCAAAACCTGCCACCCACTCTCAACACCCAAAACCTCCCCCAGATGCAGTGTTACCTGTCCCACCTCAAAATACAGACCCGCCATTGGGAATCACAAGCCGGTGAAGTGCATGAAGTGATGCACCAAAAAGAAAATCTTTACAACTGGTACGTATCATTGGTAACAGAACCTGAGATCTCCCCGCAAATAGCTGAGCTTACCGACAGGCTGATCAATGATGCAGGATCTGAAGAAGAAAAAATGGCGACCCTGTTGGGCTGGGTGCAGAACAATATACGGTATATTGCTTTCCTGGATGGGCTGGCGGCCTTTGTCCCCGATACGGAAGCAGAAGTGCTCAGGAAAAGATATGGTGACTGCAAAGGCAAAGCCAACCTGCTGCGGGCTATGCTTACCCATGCAGGCTTTGATGCACGCCTGGCATGGGTGTATACAGGCACTTACTGTTATCATGATTCCATCCTCTCGCTGGCGCAGCACAATCATATGATCTGTGCGGTAAAACAAAACGACACCTTCATTTTCCTTGATCCTACAGTAAAGTACCATACGATCCATGAAGTTCCACCCGGTATTCATGGAAAACTCTGCATTATTGAAGATGGTGAAAAGGGCTGGCTGGAATATGGTATACCGGAAACAGGCATCAATGAAAACAATCAGCAATCCGAGACCATGATCACCCTGGAAGGTGACAAAATGCGTCTTAGGGGGCAGATTATTCTTACCGGCATCGAGAAATTTCGCTTTCAACATTTCATCAGTTCATTGCCCCGCTACGACAAAGATCATTTTATCAGGTATTTTCTCACAGGCCTGAGCAACCGGTATGAGATCATAGAAGTAAACCATTCCCCTGTAGATGAAGCCACTGAAAAGTTTACCATCGACTATGAAATGCTGGTTTCCAATGCAGTGATCAGTGTGGGAGATGATAAGATCTTTCCTGTAAATTTTACAAGGGGGCTAAGGGAAGAAAAGATTGAACCCGAAAGGATATTTAATTACGACGTTGGATTTGGACGCCGTTCTGCTCACCATATAAGGTTGACTATTCCTGAAGGATATCGCATAAAGAACATACCAGGAAACCTTGCAAAGAATATCGATGTGATGGAGTTCCTGCTTCAATACAATGAAAATGAAGAGACATTGTATGTTACCAGGAAATTCGGTATTAATTCTCCTATCATACAACCTGTGCAGTTTTCGCAATGGAATAACCTGATCGACATCCTCGCGGAAGCGTACCGCGAAATGGTAGTGATCACCCGCTCCGAAACCATTGAAAATATTCCGGAACCAGATTATGAGGAAAACAACCGATAATACAAAGAAAACATCATACCCATGACCTTTTGAATCAAAAAAGAAAAAAACGAACCCGTTAATCCCCCAAAGAATGAAAGCTATTTTCACCCTTTCGCTTATTTGCATTTTAGCTCTATCAGCATGGGCCCAACCCAGGCTATCGCAGAATCATCTTCAGGCCCGCATGTGGGGAGAGCACAACGAACTGCCCGACTACGAAGCTATGAGGGAAAAATACCCGGATGAATCCGCCGTAACACTTTTCGCAGGTCAGATCCATGAGTATCACAGAACCCAGAATCTGAGGCTGGAAACCAGGCAGCATGTGTTTCATCGCAGACGTATCCTGCTGCTGGATCATGTGAACCTGGAACGTTTCTCTGAACTAACCTTTGGAGAGTTGGGTTATGATAATTCAGGAAACAGTGGAAGCTTCTTAGGAATCAGGGTCATCAAACAAGATGGTACAGAAAGGATTGTTGACCTGAAGAATAAAACGACCCTTACCGTGCAGGAAGAAAGAGGAAGACGCACCCCTGATGAGCAGAACAAATATAAAATTGCTATAGAGGATCTTGAACCTGGTGACATTATTGATTTCTTCCAGGTTAATATCAATACCTTCCGGCAGATCGACCTGAATAAACATGCAATCAATCCGGTATACATTTTTCTACAGGAGGAGTTTCCCGTAGAAAAAGGTAAAATAGAATTTCTTGGGCACAATGGGATCTACCTCAATATGAAATCAATGAATGGCGCACCCGAGCCCATCAGAACCTCCACCGAAAACACCTATAAATATGAAATAGAGTATTCCGGCAAGGACCGTATCAGGGGTGCACACTGGAGTTCACTTTTTCGCGATGTGCCGCACGTTAAATTCCAGGTGATCCTTTTCCCCAGAATGCTGGAATCAGGAAGAAGTTATTTTATCGGGCGGGAAGGTATTGCCAAAACCAGGATCATCGACCGGGAGTATGAAGAAATGGTCAACTACCTGTTCAAACACCGCACCAACCTGAGAAACCAGGCCAACCGGTTTGCCCGGTGGCATCGCAGACAATCAGACGTAAACCACATTGCCGAAGACCTGTTTTACTTCTTGCGCCATCAATTGTATTTTACTACGATCAATTATTATGGTTACCAGGTTCCTACCCATTACATGTATGACGAATATGACTTTATCAATGCCTTCTCAATAGGGCTTTGGCGGGCCCGCGTTCCCTACGAGATTGTGGTGGGGATGAATAAACAAATGGGAACGCCCGGAGATGCCCTGTTCTTTTCTGAACTGACCTTTGCCATCAGGGTGTTTATTGACGATGAACCGGTCTATATCTTCTCTCCGGAAGTATCGTGCGTCTTTGGCCAACAGCACAATCAACTGGAAGGTACTGAGGCAATTGCATGGCAGGTTGAACGCAGAGGACCTACCACCCGGAAAAACATTTCCATTCCCCTGGAACCATATCCTACCAATTTCCAGAAAGATACCCTTCATATCTCATTGGCCCCGGGTACAAGAGATACATTACATATTCGTCAGAAATTTCAAGCAGGCGGAATGCAAAAGAATATAATTGGAGTGATGTTTTCCTATTTCCAGGAATACAGTACCGACGAGCTTGCCAATACCCACCATTTATCCAATTGGGTGAAGCGGGATATCATCATGAAGAGGATGAGGCAGGAAAGAAGTCATAATAAGGAAAAACATGATGAGCAAAAGGATATGATCAGCGAGTGGCTCAAGGAAAACCACAACATCAGCAATGTTACCATTGGTGAGATCACGATCCTTCAAACCGGTCGATGGAAGGTGGCACCAAATCTGACCGGGGAGATGTCATTCTCAACACCGGATCTGATACAACGGGCGGGCGATTATCTTGTGGTGGATGTGGGAAGTATCATTGGTAAGAATGTAGAATTCTCTGACCGTGACCGGGAAAGAGATACCGACATTTACAGTGGTTTTCCCCGTGAGTTCTCCTGGCTCCTCAGGATTGATATTCCCGATGGTTTCGAGGTAGGCAACCCCGATGACTTCAACCTGCACATCGAAAACCATACGGGTGGATTCTTCAGCAGCGGTAAAACCGATGGGAATACGTTCATCATCGAAACAAGGAAATATTACACCCATTCTTACGAGCCGGTGAGCCACTGGCCCGATTTGCTTCAAATGCTCGATCTTGCCAATGAATTTGAACGGAAAAAACTGGTGTTGATGTCGGTTTCGGCCAAATTATAAAAATTTAAGGCTGATATCCAGCGCTTTTACGGAGTGGGTAAGCGCACCCACCGAAACCAGGTCTACTCCGGCACGGGCCACCTGCAGCAAATCCTTTTGATCCATATTGCCCGATGCTTCGGTGAGTGCCCTGCCATTGACAAGTGTTACAGCTTTTGCCATAGTTTCTACGTCCATATTATCAAGCATAATGATATCGGCGCCAGCATCCAGGGCCTGCTGCACCTGCTCCAGGGTTTCGGTTTCCACCTCCACCTTCAGGGTTTGTGGCGCATTTTGGCGGGCAGCTTTCACAGCGGGGATGATGCCCCCTGCAGCCTTTATGTGATTATCTTTGATCAATACTCCATCAGAAAGGTTCATGCGGTGGTTGAAACCACCCCCGCAGCGCACGGCATATTTTTCCAACACCCTCATGCCCGGTGTGGTTTTGCGGGTGTCAACGATCTTGAGTTTGGTATCCATCAGCACTGTTGCCAGTTGTGAGGTTTTGGTGGCAATGGCCGAAAGGCGCTGTAAAAAGTTCAATGCTACTCTCTCACCCGATAGTATGGCATGGGCAGGACCAGAAACTTCGGCCAATACGGTTCCTTCCGATACTTCGTCACCATCTTTTACACCTAAGGTAAGGATCACCATTTCATCCAGCAGGGCAAATACCTTTCTTACTATTTCCAGCCCGCAAATCACCCCGCTTTCCTTGGCAATAAATTGCCCTTTTACCTGTGCATCGTCAGGTACCACGCAACGGGTGGTGATATCGCCGGTACCCAGGTCCTCTTCCAGGGCCAGGTGGATCAATCTGAGGGTAATACTGTCTATATTCATAGGTACTATTTTTAATTATTGCAATTGTGTTTGTTTCGGAATATGATTGTTCGACCCCTGCCGGGGTCGTGTGCTTACAGAAATCATTGCCGGGCTATACACATGTGACTCCTCTGGAGTCATGTTCA
>CAYVQC010000069.1:0-15447 GCA_964453995.1 uncultured Bacteroidales bacterium
AATTCCGCTCAGCCACGGATATGGCATATCGTTGGATTTTCCCTAATTTTGCACCTTCACAGCAAAACACGACAACCATGAACAACCGCCAGCTTTTTTATCATTTCCTGGGGCAGACATCGGAGGCGCCGCTTGCCATCGAAATTGAACGAGCCGAAGGGGTATACATGTATGGCCCCGACGGGAAACGGTACCTGGACCTGATATCGGGCATCGGGGTGAGCAATGTGGGCCATTGCCATCCCCACGTGGTTGATGCGGTAAAGAAGCAGGCTGAAACCTACATGCACCTGATGGTATACGGCGAATTTGTGCAAAGCCCGCAGGTGGAGCTGGCTCATTTGCTGTGCAGCTACCTGCCTGAGCATCTCAATAATGTTTATTTTGTAAATTCAGGCAGCGAAGCCATTGAAGGGGCCCTGAAGCTTGCCAAGCGCCATACGGGAAGAACCGAAGTTGTTGCTTTCAAGAATGCCTACCATGGCAGCACCCACGGCTCGCTGAGTGTGATGGGCGATGAAACCATGAAGAATGCTTTTCGGCCGCTGGTGCCCGATGTGCGGTTTCTGGAGTTTAATAACCCCGGTCACCTGGAGCAAATCTCACACAAGACAGCTTGTGTGCTGGTGGAAACCATACAAGGTGAAGCGGGTGCGCGTTTCCCCCACCCTGATTTTCTGGCAGCATTGCGGCAAGCCTGCAACGATCATGGTGCCCTGCTGATTATGGATGAGATACAGGCAGGATGCGGACGTACGGGCAAACTTTGGGCCTTCGAGCACTTCAACGTAACCCCCGACATCCTTACCCTGGCCAAAGGTCTTGGTGGTGGCCTGCCCATAGGTGCTTTCATTGCGCCACAACAGATCATGCAGTCCCTGACCCATGACCCGGTGCTGGGACATATCACAACATTTGGTGGCAACCCCGTATGCGCTGCCGCCGCCAAAGCCAACCTGGAAGTGATCATCAGCCGGCAGTTGTGGCAAAATGCCTCCGAAATGGAAATGCTGATCCGGAAAAAACTTCACCATCCGGCCATCAAATCCATAAGCGGAAAGGGCTTGATGCTCGCTGTTGAATTTGAAAGCTTTGAGCAAAATAAGCGTATCATTGATCAGCTTATTCAGAAGGGGATTATTACCGATTGGTTCCTGTTTGCACCTCATTGCCTCCGCATTGCCCCGCCCCTGATCATCACTCACGAACAAATGGTTCATGCCTGCGAAGTGATTGTGGAAGTAATCGACAGGGCTACCTCGTGATTTTCATAATAAATCACACCCATCCATTGCATTTATACCATAAAGTATTTATTTTTATCCCTTAAAAAAAATACATTATGCAACCAGAACTCCTGGACCAACTGCGCAAACACCCCGTATCCAATCTTCCTGTCATAGGTTTTTTTGAGAATTATCCCCTTGACGATGTAGTGAAATATCACGAATCCATGATCCTTACAGGAACCAGTGATTATCCCTGGGCATACCTTTCCGTACCCAACCACAATGATCTGGAAGGACTGTTGGAAAAATTCGCTTATACCTCCCTCTATTTTGCCAATGTGGAAGAATGGATGATTCCACAGCTTACACGAAAGCGCAGGATTGAATGGAAATTGCTTACCAACCGGTATTATCTTCCGGAAGATACAGAAGTAAAACCAACAGAGCAATCATGGGCTCCCCTGGATCAGTCGCATGTGGGCTATGTTTTTCAAAATTCGGCCTACAAGGACTATACTTCGGAGCTTTACATCTCAGAACGCCTGGCAAGAGATATTTCAGCAGGGATATGGGTAAATGATGTACTAGCTGCATGGGGATTAACGCATGATGATGGCTCCCTGGGTTTTCTCAATGTGATCTCCGAATACAGAGGGCAAGGTCTTGGCGAGGCAGTATTTCGTACTCTTATCAACGCAAAGCAGGCAGCAGGAAAACCGGTGTTTGTTAATGTAGAGCCGCAAAACAAGCAATCCATAAACCTTTTGGAAAAACTCGGCTTGGTATTCGACCGGCCGGTGAGTTGGATCAAGCTGGCCTGATAATCAGCAAGTGATCTTATTCATTCTGTTTGGCCGGAATTTCATTATCCACACCCTCCAGTTCATCCATAACATAACCTGGCCCTTTGGGCATGCCTGTTTTATGGGCAGCCTTGGCAATCATGTGCGAAGCAATAGGGGCAGTAAGGATAATGAACACAACCACCATTAATGCTTCAATCCATACGATCCATTCGGTATAGATCAATGAAACCGAAGCAAGCATAAGAATGGCTCCCAATGAGGCGGCCTTGGTAATGGCGTGCATGCGCATATAAACATCCGACAACTTTACCACACCAATGGCAGCCACCAGCATGAACAACGATCCGAAAACAAGAAAAAAAGCAGCTATCCATTCAATCATATTTGATCCCTCCTGATTAAATATTTTGCAAAAGCAATATTGCCCATGAATACGAGCAGGGCAATGGCCACTGCCACATTCAAAAATACGGTTTGCCCTGTGGCCATGATATAAACGATGATTAAACCAATTGACAGCGATGCCACCAGGTCCATCACCACGATCCTGTCGGGCAGGGTTGGCCCGGTAAGTAATCTGTACAGCCCCATGAACAAACTTATGGTAAGGCAAAAGAAGCTGAAATAAATAGCATAGGTAAGTACCGGTGAAGCGACTATTTCCATAACATAATGCAATATTGTTATTATATCATTTATTTTTCTGTACTCTTTATTACTATTGCCCGGAAAAGGTTTATTTTCCAGGCTATTTAATATTATCGCTGCACAGAAATTCTTTTTATTAGAATCAGAGCCGCGATAATATTTTCCTCATCTTAATGAGCAGGAAACACTGAATCACCAGTTGTCTTCCTGCAAATCATTGCAGTGAGCTATTCAAAGATCTGCCTGATTTTATACTCCAGTTCGTTTTTTATCTTGTCGATAAATTCCTGCTTGTCATGCAGGTACATAGCGTGTATGTATATCTTTTTCTTGTCAGGACTCATATCCATGGTTAAGCTGCCTGGTGTCATAGAAATCAGGTTGGCAAAGGCAATGATGGCCGTATCATTTTTCAGATCTACGGGAACTTCCACAATCCCGGGCTTCATAAGGTCTGTAGGTGTAATAATATCCCATGCCACATAGAGGCTGGAAACGATGAGCTCCTTAAGATAATACACCAAAAAGAGGATTGACCTGAAAATCCTTATTATAAAGCGCAACACCTTTTTCATTGTTTCAATATCATTTTAATTAATGTTCTTTTGTTTTAACCGGGAAGAACTATCGACCCAGCACCGCATTAATGTACATTTCCGGATTTACAATTTGTTCGCCGGCTTGCAGGCAAACTTCAACTACCGGTCCTGCAAATACTCCCAGCAGGATTACAGCCACTGCCAGCAATGCAGTGGCTATGGTGGTAGAAGGATTTACGGCACCAGGCTGTTTTGCCTCTGCAGGTTCTTTTTTCCAGTAGGCTTCATTCCATATCTTTACCATGGAAAACAGGGTGAACAAGCCGGTAAGTATAGCTACCCCCGTAATGAAATACTGTTGTGCTTCAAAGCCCCCCTTAATCAGGAAGAATTTGCCAAAGAAACCAGGCAATGGCGGAATGCCCGCCAGTGAGAGGGCAGGGAGAAAAAACAGGAGTGCCAGGAAAGGTTTTGCCTTATACAACCCTCCCAGATATTTAAGGTCATAGCTTCCTGAACGCTGATACACCAGGCCACCGGCAAGGAATGTATTGGTTTTGGACAGCATGTTGTGTACCGTAAAATAAATTGCCCCGGCAATTCCTGCCACGGTAAAGATTCCCAGCCCCATGATCATATAGCCCACCTGGCTGATGATGTGAAAAGAAAGGATCTTGCGGATATCGAACTGGGAAGCAGCCATCAGCACACCACTAAACATGGTAAGTCCCGCCAGCACCAGAATAAAAATGGTCCAGAATTGTGTGTCGAACACCACAAATAAACTGTAAAACCTGAACATGGTATATACCCCAACCTTGGTAAGCATTCCGGCAAACAGTGCAGTAATGGCTATGGGAGGTGTATGGTATGATGCAGGCAGCCAGAAGAAGAAAGGCACCAGCGCCGATTTTACACTGAATGCAATAAAAAACAGCATGAGGGCACTGTTGATGAAAGCAGGATCATCCCAGGTGCGCATCTTTGCGGCGAGGTCGGCCATATTGAGGGTTCCTACCTGTCCGTACATGATACCGATGGCCCCAACAAAGAAAATAGAAGCCACAAAGTTGATGGTAACATATTTTATGGAACCCCGAAGCTGATCTGCACTACCTCCTAGAGCTATCAGTACAAAGGAAGAGGTAAGCATTACCTCATACCATACGTACATATTGAAGAGGTCGCCGGTAATAAAGGCCCCGTTTACCCCCATGATCAATCCAAAAACCAAAGGATAATATCCTGCGGTTTGACGCTCACGGTCAATAAATCCCGGGGAATAAATCATTACAATGACGGCAACAAAAGAAGTTGTGATCATCATGATGGACGACAGCAGATCAGCCACCAGCGTAATCCCGAAGGGAGCCTCCCAGGAACCGGGCTGAACCGCCATAATACCATTTTGCTCTACATCCATCAATATCAGGAAGCTGACAAAGGTGAGCATGATGCTTGCAAAAATGCTGAAACCTTGCTGGAAAACCAGCCACCGGCGCGTGAAGACCAACACCACCATGAACAGCAAAGGCAATATAATGGGTAATACCAGTATCATAATTATTCGTTTTCTGAGAGTTCGTCGAAATCAACTGTTTGGGTTACTTTATAAAATCGGTACACCAGGGTAAGGGCAAATGCCGTAACCCCCAACCCGATAACAATGGCTGTAAGGATCAGAGCCTGGGGGAGTGGATCAGACATTCCGATGGTTTCATCCTGCAGACCGCGCAAAAAGGCAGGCTTTCCGCTGGTAAGGCCTCCCGCAACAAACAGCAGCAGGTTGGTGCCATGTCCAAGAAAGATCAACCCCAATATTAGTTTAAAAATATTGCGGCGCAACAGCATGTAAACAGCAGCGCCATACAATACCCCTACGAGAATTGCAAATAAGAAAAGCATATATTATTCCTCCATTATTGAAAACATAACCAACTTGAGCATACCAGCCACAGTTAAATAAACTCCCACATCGAACAGCAAAGGTGTACCCAGTTTCAACTCCAACATGGTATCCTTAAAAAGAGTAACCCACTCCCCTGTCATAAAGCTCTCGCCAAGCATAATGGCAGGCAGCCCGCTGGCCACAGCTATCAACAAACCAAAGGCCGTGAGATTGATGGGATCTATAAAAGTAGATTTTTGGGTTTTCTCCACACCAAAACCCATGGCATAAAGAATATAGGCAGCACCAAACATAAGCCCGCCGATAAATCCCCCCCCGGGTTCATTGTGTCCACGATACAAAACCACCAACGACAAGCCGATGAGAATAGGCCGCATGTGCCGGGCAGCAATCTGCAGAATAATTGATTCCATTGTTGTTATGATTTTTTTCCTAGTTTAATCATTGCATAAATTCCCAGGGCGGCTACAGAGATAACAGTAATTTCGCCAAGCGTATCAAGAGCCCTGAAATCTACCAGAATTACATTGACAATATTACGACCATACGCCAGAGAATAGCTCACCTCTTTATAATATTCACTGATAGGTTCTTCTAAGGATGATGTACCTGACTGCATTACCAGAACCATAAAGAAAGTACCCACCAGGGTAGCTACCAGTGCATCGCGCATCCGGGCTCCAGTAGATGAAAACTTCTGGTATTTGGGAAGGTGATATACCACTGTCATGGCCAGGATTACCAGCAGCGTTTCAACCATAATCATGGTAATGGCCAGATCTACACCGCTGTATGCGATAAATATGATGGTGATACCAAACCCTATCACACCCATGGAGATAAGCGAAATAATGCGTGAATTGGACGCTACTGCCGATATTGTGGCAGCAATGATCAATACCACCACGGCAACAAGATTGAGGGGCATGGCCGAAAAATTGAGTTCGAGGGTTACCGGATCGGCACGCCAGATCATAACCCATACCAGCATCGAGGCTACTATAAAAAGGGTCATCAGGTAAAACCGATGGTAACCGTGCTGCATGGTTTTGGTTTTTTGCTTGGTAAAAACAAGAAATCCATCCAGCATTGCAAAAAATACTTTGGTAAATTCTCTTCGGAAGTAGCGGAAATTGATTTTATCCAGCAAGGGCAACAGCCTGCGCCGATACCTGAAAATCAGGAAGCCGCTGACCAGGGTAAGTACACTTAACCCAAGCACCAGGTTGAAACCGTGCCACAGTTTTAAAACAATGGCATCATTATCCGGACTGATAGAGGTAATTGCTTTTGATGTAAGCGGATTTGCCATGGTAGCGGGGAAAAGACCCAGCACGAAGCTTGCCAGTACCAGCAAAAAGGGGCCCAGGACGAGAGGTAAAGCCGGTTCCTGTGGTATTTTACCATAGGCAGGCTCCCTTCCCCAAAAAATATCTACTGCCAGCCTCAGGGAGAGGAAAACCAAAATAACGTTGGTAATAAAACCAAGGCTAAGGATAAACAAGTGCGCCCTGGGGGCGGCAGCACTGGCTTCATAAATAAGTTCTTTTCCTAAGAATCCCAGCATAGGCGGCACGCCTGCCATGGATACCAGGGCCATAATCATAACTGCGGCAGCAAAGGGCATGTACCTGAACAAACCACCCAACTCACGAATATCGCGTGTACCGGTTTTCTTTTCAATATTACCGGCCATCATAAACAATGTTCCTTTATACAGAGCATGTACCAGCAAAAATATAATGGCGGCATTGATGGCATATTCCGTACCCGTTCCGATGAGCAGTACCAGCGTACCCAAAGCACTTACAGTAGTATAGGCAAGGATACGCTTCAGGTCTACCTGCGTAATACTGATCCAGGCGCCGACAAACATGGTGGTAACCCCGAAAATACTGAGGGTATAGGTCCAGAGTTCAGTGCCCCCCAGCACCGGATTTAAACGGGCCAGCAAAAACACACCTGCCTTGACCATGGTAGCTGAATGCAGAAAAGCACTTACCGGTGAAGGTGCAGTCATGGCACCAGGCAGCCAGAAGTGGAAAGGAAACTGGGCCGACTTTGTAAACGCGCCAATGGCAATAAGGATGAAAGCAGGAATATAAAGGTTGCTCTGCCTGATCACATCGGGGTTGGCTAATATATAGGACAATTCATATGAATCATAGGGAATGGCCAGCAAAACAAAACCACCCAACAGGGCCAGCCCACCCAAACCGGTGATCAGTAACGCCTGCAGCGCCGAAGCCCTGGCTTCAGGCTTTTCGTGGTAATATCCGATCAGCAGATAGGAACTGATACTGGTAAGCTCCCAAAATACAAACATGGTGATCAGATTGCCCGACACCACAATGCCTTGCATGGCTGTCATGAAAAGCAGCAAATAGCCCATAAATCTTCCTTTCATCGGATAGGGCCGCATATAATAACCGGCATAAACCAGGATAAAAGTCCCAATACCCAGCACCAGTAAGCTGAAAAGCATGGAAAAACCATCCACATAAAAACTAAAATTAATGCCAAGGGCGGGCAGCCAGGTGTAGCTTTCTTCTATAATGCTTCCCTGATTTATAGAAGGAAGCAGGCTCAGGTAATAAAGAAAGCCGGCAAAAGGCCATAATGCATAAACCCAGCCGGCATGATTCTTTAAATATCTTCTCACAAAAGGGGCCACCGTAGCAACCAGCAGCAATCCAAGCAAAAATAAACCTGTGGTCATGAGTAATGAGATTTTACACAAAAAATCCGGCAGAACCGGATAATGAATCATCTGTTTGTAACACTACGCTAAAAAAAAAAATTCAGACATGCTCAATTTAGACTTAACTGAATTTTTGTAACACAGGTGCATATAATTTTGTTTATGAAAATGCAAAAAAATAGTTCGGGATTTTGGCTCAATATCTACAATTTGTCATACCGGATTCTTTTTAGCTGCAGCAGGGATTAGCAGCGCAATAAAAACCATAAAAAAAAGGGCCGAAGCCCTTTTTTTTATTTCTCAATAATCTCAAATTCTGTTCTTCTGTTCAACTGCCTGCCTTCGGCGGTTTCGTTGCTGGCAATGGGTTTTTCAAAACCATAACCTCTGTAGGTGAGCCTGTCGCGGTCTATCCCGCGGCCCACCAGGAAATCTACTACCGCACGTGCCCTTTGCTCAGATATACGCTGGTTTACAGCCGCAGAGCCTACATTATCGGTATGGCCGGAGATTTCAATCTTAAGCGATGGATTGTCTACCAGCAGCTTGTAAAGGATTCCAAGCTCCACAAAGGACTCGGGCCTTAGGGTGGCAGCTCCGGTATCAAAGAAGATATTATTCAGTACAATGCTCTCTCCAATTTCTACTTTCTTCAGGGTAATATCATTGATGATTTCGCGCGACACATTTGTTTCGCTGATATCAATATTTTCACTGTGGAAAAGATAATCCTCCACAGTTACAGAAATAGCATAATTCTTTCCTCCGGGCAAGGAAATAACATATTGCCCTGTTTCGGGATTTGAGTTGAATTTGGCCAGCAATTCCTCCGTTTCATTGTCGTACAATTCTATGAGGGCATGAAGAGGTGTACCATCTTTATCATCCAGAATTCTTCCCCTGAGAATGGTCATGGGAATAGTAATTACCTCAACCTGTTCTTCTAAAAGATTGTGCTCCAGGGGTTGAGCCCTGTCAGCAATAGGTTCTCTCATTACCGGGAATTCAAGAGGTTTTTCAGGACCCAGGAAAGTAACCTGGTAAATGTCACTGCCACCATATCCACCGGATTGCATAGTGGAATAGAATGCGGTATTATCATCGGGAGCAAGGACAAAAAACAGATCATCGCCGGGAGTATTTACAGGATAGCCAATGTTCTGGGGTTGTGTCCAGCGGCCATTTCTGAATTCTGATTTAAACACATCGTAACCTCCCATTGAATTATGGCCCTGCGAACTGAAGTAGAGGGTAATATCATCGGGAGCAAGGAACAGGCTTTCTTCATCCCAGGGGGTATTAAGGGTAGATCCCAGATTGGTGGGTTCGGCCCAGCGGCCGCGTGAGTCACGAATGGCTGTCCAGATGTCTTTTCCGCCAAAACCACCCGGACGATCGGAGATAAAGAACACCCGTTGTCCGTCACGGGAGAAGACAATACTTGTTTCCTGATTGCCTTTGGAATTGATATCACGGGAAAGTCGTTCGGGTTTCGACCACTCATTATCTTTCAGTGTACTGGCAAAAAGATCGCCCCCCTTATCGCCCCTGTATATAAAAAGCGTCATACCATCGGTAGAGATACCTGCCGTTGCTTCATGGGTGCGGGAGTTTACCGCTCCTTCAATGGGCTTGGACTGCAGCCACTGACCATTGCTATAGCGGGAATAAAAAATATTTTCAAAAAATTTGTGGTCTATCCTGTCTTGTTTGGGGTTTTTCCCAACCGGCCTGCGACTGGTAAAATACATTATGTTTCCATTGGGAGAAATTACCGGGCTGTAATCATCATACTCGGTATTGATCATGGCGCCGGCATTATCTATAAATACACGTATGGGATTATCAACCATTGCTTTAGCATTGGTGCATTCAGCAAGACGTCTTTCAATGCGGTCGCGTTGCTGAATTGCCTCCTGCGGGCTCAACGACTGACGGTAAAAGTGAAACTGTTCCATGGCTTCATCGAACTGGTAATTTTGCTGGTAAGCAACCCCCAGGAGATAATATACCTCTACCGAACCCACATTGAGCTCTACGGCTCTCTCAAGGAAATCAAGCGATCTGTCTTTATAGGGGGTATAGAGGTAGCATTCGCCAATACGCATATTCAGCAGCGCATTATCAGGGTTAAAGTTGTATGCTTTAAGGTAATACTCCAGGGCTTTTTCAAAGTTGCCCCACCCCTGTTCATAAAGTTCATCTCCCTCGGCGAGGTTCTTTCTTGCTTCCTTCAGCCCGCGCGAATCATCCGGAAAAAATGCCCGGGTAAATTCACGATTTTGAGCAACACCAAAGTTAACAGATCCAACCAGAAGCATAAAAACCAACAACAAAAGGGTTAAAGCAGAAACAGCAACCTTGTTTCTTCCTTGCCCGCACACCGGGATACCTGTAATATTTTTTTCTGCGTGATTCATAACACCGTTTTTTTATGTATCATAATAAAACAAGGATTCTCAGCTACTTTTTAATAATAATCCTTTGCCCTCTCCAAGCCGAGTTGATAGGCTTTTTCCCAGTCGAGGCGGGCACCTTCCAAATCTCTGAGCATTTCCCTGGCAATACCCCTGTTGAGAAAAGCCACTGCAAAATCAGGGTTCAGATCAATTGCCTTTGAGTGATCATTGAAGGCAGCCTGGTAATCATTCATGGCATAATGAATATTGCCTCTAATGGTATAGGCATTAAAGTTATCGGGCTGAGCCTCCAAAACGTTATTGATATCTGCCAGTGCATCCTGCAGGCGGTCAGTATGCTTGTAGGCAACTGCCCTGTTTACCTGGGCGGGGATATAATCAGGCGATATCCTTATTGCTGTTGTAAACAGTTCAATGGCTTCATTATAATCGCCCATTTCCATGCGCAGGGTGCCAAAGTCATTGTAGGTAAAGTGCATGGTATTATCAAAAAGCAATGCCTGCTGATAATCAGAGATGGCAGCCTGGGTATTGCCTGTTTGACGGTAGGCACTGGCCCTGTCATTGAAAGCATAAGCAAAATCAGCCCTGATATTAATAGCAGCAGTAAAATCTTCAATAGCTTTTAGGAAATCTCCTTTCTGATAATACAAAGCTCCCCGGTGGTAGAATGCCAGGTACATTCGTTTATTAAGGTCTAACGCCTGGGTATAGTTCTGAATAGCTTCGTCGATAAGACCCAGGGTTTCCTGCGATTGCCCGCGGGCAAAATAGGCCATGGTAAAATCAGGAGTTTCGGCAATTACACGGTTAAAATCTTCCAGGGCTGCCGTGTGGTTATTCATTGCTGCTCTTACCACACCGCGGTTATAGTATGCCTGGTAGAAGTCAGGACGCTCACTGATGGCATCATTAAAGCGTTGTACCGCTTGTGCCAGGTTTCCTTTTTCATAAAGATCAATTCCTTCATTATAAAGTTTTTCAGCTTCCATCACCTGCTGTTGGCCAATGCGCACGGTATCCATTACCGCACCCTGTGTAGCAGAGGTAAACAGCAATAAAATACCTGCTAGACAAATTAAAATTCTCTTCATGATCATGGTAGTTAAATTTTCAGTATGGCTAATTGCGTATATTCAAATCTGGCACCGGTATTAGCATCAAAATATTCAAAACACAGGGCCTTGTTAACAGAAAAGATACACATTTTCTGAATTATAAAACCTTTGCAAAATAATAAAAAATATCGAAGCTATAGTTTTTTTTATACTTAAACTTACTATTAATTTGCCTGTAAAATTCGACTTACTTATTTGCTATTGAATAAAACAGAAATGATACATAAACTGCAGATGGTACTAAAATATCCTTCATGGTACCTGAAGGCCCGAAACCGTCATGGAATCCACAGCCCTTTCCTTTATGATTTTATCGACAAGTGCCTGTATGCCAAAACTTCCCGTCACCTTTTCACAGACATAGAGCAAGAACGTAAGCGCCTTGCCACTTCACGTGAAGTAATCTCCTACTCCGATCCCGGTGCGGGTCCCTCAGGAAGTATACCCGCAGAAAATAAAACAATAACCCGCTCTGTGGCACAAATTACTTCTTCCTCCCTTACTTCGGCGACTTATGGAAGGCTTTTCTACCGGATGATCAGGTATTTTAACTATACAAAAGTATTGGAAATGGGCACCAGCCTGGGAATAACCACTTCATACCTTGCCAAAGCAGGAAGAAGAGTCAGGGTAGTTACCCTTGAGGGAGCTGAACCGGTCGCAGAAAAGGCCTCAGAGGTTTTTAACAATCTTGGTTTAACAAACATTGCCCTCATTAGGGGAAACTTCGAAAGCCAGTTGCCGGATGTACTGCAAAAAGAAAATACTTTCGACATGGTTTTTCTGGATGGAGATCACAAAGGAGAAAAAGTGTTGAAGTATTTTGACCTTCTGGTCAAACATATACCACCAGCAGGTGTTGTAGTCATTGATGATATCCGGTGGTCTTCCTCCATGAATAATGCCTGGAATCAGATTGTATCGCATCCCAAGGTAACCATTTCTTTAGATCTTTATTTTATGGGAATAGTCTTTTTGAATCCCAATCTTAGCCAGGAACAAATTGCTGTTCGTTTCCCCTGAAAGTTATTACAGTGCGGTGAGATCCCTTTGGGCATTTTCAACACAAAAATTAATTATGGTCAACAACAGCAATAGAATTTACCGTTTCGATGAAGATTTATACTTGTATTCTACATTTGCCTAAATTGCGTACCTTCGATCTTTGAAATCAACATACTTCAAAGAAACAGTATTTCAAGAAAAAAATATCACTATGCAACAAGAACTTATCCGTCTGGAAGCACTTACCAAGCACTACAAAGTAGGAACAGAGGTTGTAAAAGCTCTGCGATCCGTTTCCCTATCCATTTACAAAAATGAATATGTGGCTCTTATGGGTCCTTCCGGATCGGGTAAATCAACACTGATGAATATTTTGGGCTGCCTTGACAGTCCTACTTCAGGCAGCTATTATCTGAATCAGCATGATGTAAGCAAAATGACCGACAATGAATTGGCAGAGATCAGAAACAAGGAAATTGGCTTTGTGTTTCAAACCTTTAACCTGCTACCCCGCTCCACCGCTCTTGACAATGTTGCGCTTCCGCTGGTATATTCCGGAATAGGAAAAGGCAACCGTCAGCAAAAGGCCCTCGAAGTACTGGATCAGGTTGGCCTGAGCGACCGTGTTGACCATAAACCCAACGAACTTTCAGGGGGCCAGCGCCAAAGGGTTGCCGTAGCCAGGGCACTGGTAAATTCGCCGTCTATAATTTTGGCTGATGAACCAACAGGTAACCTCGATTCTAAAACTTCGGTTGAGATTATGGCTTTGTTCAATGAAATACACCAGGCAGGCAACACCATTATTGTGGTTACCCATGAGGAAGATATTGCCTTGCATGCCCACCGGATCATTCGCCTGCTGGATGGTGAGATTGAGTCAGATATTATCAATCCCAATCCCCTCAAACCCAAAAAAGAAACGGTAAGCCAGGAGGAATTATGATGGAAATGAACTGATCCTGACCACCTGCATACCATTAAACAGATTTAAAAATTATAAAACTTATGCCCGGATTCGTTTGGGCTGAAAAGACTGTACAAGACATGGAAGAATGGAAAATATATACCAAAACGGGCGATAAAGGTGAAACTTCACTCATAGGAGGAACGCGTGTACCCAAGTACCACATGCGGATTGAAGCCTATGGCACAGTGGATGAGCTGAACTCATTTGTTGGTCTTATCAGAGACCAGGACATAAATGCTCATTACAGGGAAGTGTTGCTTCGTATTCAGGAAAATCTCTTCGTTGCAGAGTCACTTTTGTCCAAGGATGAAAACACTCCTTCTCACAGACCACTTCCCTGCCTGAAAGAGGAAGACATAACTCAACTGGAAAAGGAAATTGATCAGATGAATGAAGTACTGCCCGAATTGCATAACTTCATTCTGCCTGGTGGCCATACCGTAGTTTCTTATGCGCATGTGGCCCGTTGCGTGTGTCGCAGGGCAGAAAGAATCATTATCGCCTTATCAGAAAAACACCCCGTGCAGGAAATTATCATCAGGTATATGAACCGCTTGTCGGATTATTTCTTTGTACTGGCCCGCAAGCTTGCTTACGACAACGGCGTTGAGGATGTTTTGTGGAAAGCCCGCCAATGTGAATAATCATTCACCTGTGGTTTGGAACCTTTCTCCGGGATAGATTTACCTTTTATTGAAATATTTTCCGCGCCAAAATCAGCGCCTGAATACATGGGGAACGGTGGAGTTACTTGTCCGGTCTGCTTTTGTGCTTAGAATGTATCCCACGGTAATACTGCTGGTAAAATAAAAATCGTTCCTGGTGCTGTAAGGTCTTCTGAAACCATCCAGGTAATCAAAGAAGGTATATCGAAAACTGAAATCCATACCCATAATTGTTCTGCTACCAAGATTAAAAAGAAATCCGGCACCAAATGGTATGGCTACCTGCATTGGGGAGTACAAATTGTCTGCCTCAATAAGACTTTGGTCATAGTCATCAATAATGGGCCCCTTAAGTTCAGGAGAATTATAAAAAGTTGCCAGGCCAGAAAAAAGAAACAGGTCGAAATTCTTTAAAGTAAAATCCTTATTCGTTTTTTTTCGCTCACGGGGAAGATAAAACTCTGCAAGGATAGAGCCTTCGAGTAAGGTATTGGAAAAAGATTTCCCTCTGTTAACCACTTCAATATCCGGCGACCACCTGTCATTGCCTCTGATCATAAGTGCTGAGGCATTTAGTCGCAAAGAAAAAGGATCGCCAAAACGATAACGGCTGTAAAGAGAAAGTGCCGGCGAAAATCCCCTGGAATAAACATCTGTAAGAGCAGCCTGTCTGTTGGCAGTGCCAGCAGCAATATCTGTCATAGCATTGGCAATACCCAATGATAAACCTGTCTCCCATCGGTTATTGCGGAGCATCTCTCCCCGGTAGCTAACTTTCATTTTATTCCTATGGCCTATAGGGGGCTGAGCCGATGCATGCCACACTGAAATTATAAACAGGATCAGAAACCATAGTGATATAAGGTAGTTTTTCATTACGTGTTGGTATTTATTGCAACCGGATGTAAATCTTAAAAATCAGCGATACATCGGCTGATTATTAATCGACAATTATTGCTGATTTGTGGAGCCAAAAGTAGTCAGAAGAGAAATATAGCACAATAGTATTTTTACCTAAATTGTAAATTTCTTTACCCATCACTTATTGGCTTCTGACAGAGCTTATTGATTCCTGAAAATGAACCATTCATTACTCAAAAAAACAACATGCTTCCATTTGAAATAATACAAACCAAAAAAGCCCGGATCGGGTTCAATGTCTGAGATACAAAAATAGGAAAATAGCATGGAACATTGATGTTTCCATTACCGATTCTCCTGAAACCCTTTAGATACTGAACCACTGATGAGTAAAGGCCTCGGAAAAAGAAATTATGAAAGTTTTTTTGTAAATAAATAAAAAGCATTACTTTTGCATCTCCAAATCGGGGTGTGGCGCAGTTGGCTAGCGCACTTGCATGGGGTGCAAGGGGTCGGAAGTTCGAGTCTTCTCACCCCGACAAAGGAAAAATCGCTGTAAACAAATAGCTTACAGCG
>CAYVQC010000070.1:0-15163 GCA_964453995.1 uncultured Bacteroidales bacterium
GGAAACGATGGCCTTTTCTTCGTTGAAGATGGCATTGAGCAGGGTAGATTTTCCCACGTTGGGGTTGCCGATGATGGCTACGGGGATACCATTTTTAAGCACATTGCCCAGGGCAAAAGATTTGATGAGCTGCCCCAGTTCGCTATTCATGGTTTGCAGCAGGGTGTTGAGCTTTTCGCGGTTGGCAAATTCCACATCTTCTTCGCTGAAGTCGAGTTCCAGCTCAATGAGAGCAGCAAAGTCAAGGAGTTGTTGCCGCAGTTGCTGTATGCGTTTGGAGAAATGGCCGCGCATCTGGCGGTAAGCAATGGTATGTGAGGTGGCCGAGTTGGAGGCGATAAGGTCTGCCACAGCTTCGGCCTGGGAAAGGTCCATCTTGCCATTGAGGAAAGCACGCAGGGTAAATTCTCCGGGGCTTGCCATGCGGCAACCGTTGTCGAGCAGTACCCTGAGGATCTCTTGCTGTATGTACCATGAACCATGGCATGAGATCTCCACCACATCTTCGCCGGTATAGGAATGCGGGGCCACAAATTTGGTCACCATCACTTCATCCACCGGTTTATCGTTGTCGATCATCCGTCCCAGGGTAACCTTATGCGATTCAATGGCATTAAAATCTGCCTCTCCATAGGGATGAAAAAGCTTTGACAACACAGAAAAGGTTTTCTTTCCTGACACGCGCAGCACGGCTATGGCACCTGTTCCGGCAGGAGTGGCCAAAGCACAAATGGTATCGTCGGTATGGTATACTGGATTTTTCATGGCCCACAGGTTTTGGTTTACCCTGCAAACCTAAGCATTTTTTTAAAGGAAAATCAAGGGATACGGTAGCAACAAAACAGGTATTAGGCTGCAATAACGGCTTATGAAAGTGATAAACCTCTGCCAATCTGGACATTAGCAGCACAAGGATGCTTTGTAAAATTCTGAAAAATCAAAGGGTGATGATTTATTGCGCCGGCACCGCTTCTCCATCGGCAAAGGCATCTTCCTGGTATTTTGATGGGCACTTAAGCAACAATTCTGAAGCAACGATCATATCATCTTTATGACGGCCCACCAGCACGATCTGGTCGAGCTTTTCGAAATCCTGGGGCCGTGGCCCAAAATAGATTACCTTGCTTTCGTCGCCTTTCCTGTCAAACATATAAAAAGAAAAGATCAGCGTATTGTTTTCGATAGTTTCATCGATGGGTTTTTCCGTATTCAACTCGCCAATGATATGAAATTGTCTGTCGGGGTTTGCCCGGGCTTCGTCAAAGTTGGAGTAGGTATCGGCATCATATACAGTTGACAGGATGGCTGCAATCGCAATAACGATAAAGATCAGGGCGGCTATGTGTGTTTTTTTCATCCGGTTAGAGAGTTATGAATTTGGAGATTTCAGATTATGATTTATGATTTATGATTATGTCGCTTAGATTAGATTCTTCGACCCCAGCCGGGGTCGGATGTTTATAGAAAGAAAGCCTTTCTGTAAACATATGACTCCGGAGGAGTCATATTTATTCCGCAAATCAAAGAACATTGATTTATGATTTCACCTTTTCATTGTCCTCCATCTCCTTGAGCTTTTTTTCCATCTTACCCAATTTCTGATCCAGGTAAAACAGGTATGCGGCGATACCGGCAAAGATCAGGGCCAGCACGGCCACTACAACAAATATTTTTCCGTAAGCTTCCATTAGTGTTTATCTGCCATTAGTTGATGAATTCTTTCTTTGATGCTGTCGCTGCGGTACACCACCGAATATACCCAATAGGAGAAAAGAAACCAGGCCGCAATGGCCGGGTAAAAGACTTTCCTCATGGCGGGGTCCAGGTCGCCGGTGGCCAGGGCCGGGTTACCGTCAACACCGGGATGGATGGATGCACCTGTGAGCCGGGGCAGGATCATGATAAAGGTAAACATGATCACAAAGGCGAATATTTTGTATACCGCAGCCAGGCGTGCGCGTTTCTCGCGATCTTCCAGCGAGGAGCGTAATACCACATATGCCAGATATACCAGGATGCCCACCGCAGCGCCATTGAGCTTGGGGTCGTTCACCCAGAACCGTCCCCAGGTAAATTGTGCCCAGATCATCCCGGTAACAATCCCCAGCACACCAAAGACCAGCCCGGTTTTTACAGCGGCATTGGCCATGCGGTCGTAACGCAGATCCAGCTTATTTAGATAGATCAGGCTGAAAACAGCTCCCAGAAACATGACAAAGATCATAGAAAACCACATGCCCACATGAAAGTATACATTGCGGATGGTTTGATGGATTACCGGCAGGGCAGGCACCTCAAACAGCATCCCTCCTATAATCACATACAACATGATCAGGATGGTGGCAGTTTTCCAGATGTATGAGAAAGGCTTGGTATTCATTATCGTAATTATATCATTAAGCGTTATTATCAGAGATCATGCATCAAACTCTCAACTGTCAACTCAAAACTCTAAACTCCAAACTATTCCTTCCAAAGATACGGAAACAAAACATAAGACAATGTTAAAGCAATCAATATCAAAAGAACGATCACCAGCACATCGGGCAGCACCGTAGTGAGAGAGAGCCCGTCAATAGCCGCTGCCGATGCTCTTATCAGCAAAAGTATCAGAGGCAGTATGAGGGGGAAGCCCAACACAGCCATGAGGGTAAAATTGTTGCGGCTCTGGCCGGCAATGGCTGACACCATGGTAAGCACTGCTGCAAATCCTGCGGCTCCTGTCAGCAGCACCAGCCACCAGGCCGGCAAATTGGTTGCCATATTGCTCATAAAAAGAGAGAACAGCAGATACCCCAGGGTGCCCAATACTGCCATCACCAGGGTATTGAGCAGGATCTTTGAAAAGATAACTGAAGCGGGCCGCGCCAGGGTGTAAAGGTAAAATTTACGTCCTGTGGTTTCTTCACTGAAACTCTTGAGGACGAGATTGAGGGAAGCAAAAGCCATGATGATCCAGAAGAGGGCATTCCATGTTTGGGGTGTCATGATCCCCTGAAATGCCAGGTAACAGATAAAAATAGTGGATACCAGGTAAAGCAGCACACCGCCCAGGGCATGTTTCTGCCGCCATTCAAGCTGCAGCTCCTTTTGCATCAGGTTAATGGTTTCTCTGATCATCGTGCTCTGAAAGTTTATTCAGGCAAAGATACACCAATTAACCTGATTGCAAAATACCATACACCCCGATCATCCTCCTTCAGGATCATCGGGGTGTAACGAGGAAGCAAGCTTTGCGTTACTTCGCCTGCAGCAAAAAATATCACAGTAATAAGATCCTGCGTGCTTTATGGAGCAGAACCAGCAAGAGCTTTATTTTTTCACAAATTTGGTTTGCCAAATGTTTCCATTGCCACTGATACGCAGGATATAAACTCCTTTATGAAGCTGAGAGAGTGCGATGGTAGCAGTTTCATGCCCGGGAACCAGGGTTACCTCTTGCAGCAACACCCTGCCGCCCAGCACATTCATGATCTCCACTTCATATGTTCCCGCTTGATGGTTTGTAGCGGTATTGGCTTTTATATGGATCGTTTCCCTGGCAGGATTGGGATACACGGCAAACCTTTCACCAGGATCAGACAGCAGGTCGGTACCAAGGGTACCTACGTGCCATGTTTCAATTACCTCACATCCTGCTTCGTCGGTAATGGTTACAGTATACGCTCCCGGGGCAAGGTCTGTAACTACCGACGACTGCGCACCATGCGACCAGTTGAAGGTGTAACTACCTGTACCTCCGCTTACGGTAAGTACGATCATTCCGTTGTCCTCGCCATCATCGGCATGATTTACAACGGCTTCTACCACCAGTGGCTCATTGCCTTCCAGCTCGTAAGCCTGCTGGAACAGGCATTCGTTGAAATCGCGCACAGACACTGAATAATTACCGGGATCCACGTCCAGCAAATCCCTTTCGCTTTGGCCATTGCTCCAGATGTAGGTATAGGGTGGTGTTCCCCCCGCCACATCGAGCAAAATACTACCGGTATCTTCATTGGCACAAATAATATGATTGATGGTAGCTGTAGCCAGCAATTGTTCGGGTTCTTCAATGGTATAACTCACAACAGATGTGCAATCACCATCGGTTACCATCACTGTATACACTCCTTTTGCAAGATTTTCAATTGAGGGAGTAGTACTATTGTCATCATTATCCCATTGAAACTGCGGGTCGGCACCTTCAAGCGAGAGCGAAATGGCACCATCTTCATAACCGAAACAGGTAACATTCTGAACATCAGCAGTAACCTGCGGAGCACCTGCATCGCTCACATTAACAGCAACTACAAGCTGGCAACCATCATCGTTGGTAATACCTACCAGGTATTGGCCGGCCGCAAGACTATCCAGCAAAAAGCCATTAGAATCCAACCCGGAGCGTTGATGGGTTTCCCCACCCTCTTCTTCAATAAGCTCATACACATATACTGCTTCCGGATCGGCTGGTTGTATGGTAAGAGATCCTCCTGCCATTCCGCAATCTTCAGAGTTTATTACTTCCCAAACCACCTCAGGCATTTGCCCGAAGTTATCCACCTCGAAAGATTGGGTTGCTGTACATCCGAAATCATCGGTAATCACTACCTCATAGAATCCGGGAGCCAGGTCTGAGGCCACCTGCTGGCTGCTTCCATCTGACCATTGAAAAACAAAAGGTTCCTGTCCATTGAAGAGTTGTACTTCTGCCATTCCGTTTTCCAGGCCACATGACGCATGGGTAAGATCAACGGAAGACTGCAGTTCATACTCATCCTGTTCTACAATGGCCGAGCCGCTGAACTGACAATTGTTGGCATCGGTAACCGTAAAGGAGTAGGTTCCGGCAGGCAGATCTTCCAGCACAGGCTGGTTTACGTTATCATATCCCTCCCAATGGTAAGTGTAGGGAGCTTCACCAGCTTCAGGGGTAAGCTCAATACTACCGCTGGAAGAGGTGCAAAAAGCATTGGTATGGGCTACAGTTACCGGCAATTCGGTAATATTTTCTACTTCGATGGGCAAGAGAATGCTGCAGTCGTTGGCATCGGTAATGGTTACATTATAAATCCCTGATGACAACCCTGTAGCAATAGCTCCTTCCAGGGCAGGGTCATGCTCCCAGGAGAAAACATAAGGCGCTGTGCCATTGACAGGAGCCAATTCAATGGTGCCGCCGGCATCGCACAAGGCTGGGGTCATGGTAAAGCTTACACTGATATCTTCATCCTCTACTACCGGAGAATGAGTGCTTTCGCAACCGTTGGCATCGGTAATGGTGACAGGATATGAACCTGCCATAAGCCCTTCCAGCATGCTGCTGTTGTTTTCGGGATCGGTATCCCAGGTGAAGGTATATGGTGCAAACCCGGTAAGGGGAATCACCTCAACAGAACCAGATTCTGTACCACACAAACTATTGGTAATGACAAAATGATAAGCCGGGCTGCACTCAGAAGAATTACTGCCAAAATGCATATCTATAAAAGGCAGGTAGGTGGAAGGCTGCCACTGCTCACCATCAAAGATCCAGGAGGCATCCTGGGGCTGATCCTGGGCATTAGCCAAAGAAAGGGCAACAGTACCATCCTGCGCAGCAGCATATACCGCGGCGAGGTATTGGCCGGCTTCCAGAGAATCAGCTTCGGCAAAAGGCAGAACAATACCAACAGGTTCATCTGTACCTGGCTCTTCCACAAGGTAAGGTTCTGAAGCAATGATCTCTTCCATAGTTCCTTCGTTGATACGATAAACCTTTGCATAGATCAGTGTGCCCGGCACCGTGGTTGTATCAAGGGTAAAGGATACGGAAGTAACCTTTGCTGCTTCAAAAAGCTGGTAGCGGTTGCCCGCCCCAAATTCTGAACCTGCTTCAGAAACCAGAACTTCTTCTGCAACGGGCTTCCCTAAGGTGCGGGAGTATACCGTATCCATTACGCTGAAAGAGAAATATGCATTGTTGTTTTCGGGCACCATATCCTCCTGCAGCTGGTCGATAGAAAAATTTACGGTATAGTTTCCCCTGCCGGGTGCAGTAAATGTTTCCGGAAAGACCATTTCTACCTGCTGCGAGGGATCAATGGCAGCATGGGTAAGTGTATTCTGTAAAAGATATTCGTTGATGTTCAGGCTAAGTTCCACGTCAGTCTGGGGTTCTCCGCCTGTATTTTTTACCGTTGCTCCCAGGGCCATGGGCTGTTGCTGGCCGGCCAGGATTACTGCGTATCCATCGGTACCGGTGGTATGGGTAATTTCCAGGTCATTCTCTACAAAAGAAGAAAGCTTCACATCGTCGATCATCCACCAGTAGTGTGAAGTACCGGCCTGGCGAAAACGGATCCATACCTGGGTTTCACCTTGTGTAAGATGAGAGATATTGATGGCCTGGTACACAGGATTAGGGCTGGTATTGTTGGGCGATAATCCGTTGCGAACATCGAAGCTGGTCCAGTTTTCACCATCAGTACTTACTTCTGCCACCATCACTGTTTGGTTTAGGGAGCAACAATATCTGAAGTTGTGCTCAAAAGTAAGCATCAGGCTGGTATTATCGGGAATGGTAATAGGTGGACTCTGCAGCCAGGCATCTGCCAGCAAACTGGTATCGTCCTGGGAAGTACACAGATCTGTATCCAGGATCATGAAACCATTGGCAGCAGTTTCAGAATCCAGCGGTGGCATTCCTACGGAAAAAGGTCCTTGCGGGCCGTCATAGGTGTGCTGGAACGCGCAAAAGCCATTAGCATTTTCGCTTGTCCAACCTTCGGGCAACTCCCCGTCAAAATCTTCGTGCCAGATAACGGCATTTCCGCTGCGGGGTAAACTATTCTGCCCTTCCGTTTCAGCATAAGCTTCCGGAATAAAAGGCTCAGGCATATATTGCGCCTGTATTACATGGGAAAAGATTACAAAAAGGGCAGAAAGTAAATAAAAAAGTACAGATGGTCTCATTGTATAATTTTTTATGGTTTACGGTCTTTTTGAAAATGATCTGTTGCAGCGGGAAAACACATAATTATCTGCTTATCAATAATATACTCCGATGTTTATCCGGTAACCCAACATTAAGTGCCACCCACGGGGGAGCATTGTTTCCCGGGGTAAAAATACGCGTTGTAATACAGTGGTTTTTACGTTAAATACTGAATTTACGGCAGGAATAAGCAATAGAAATCGCTTAATTGATGGATATGAAGAGGCTCAATGTCATTATTTGTTGTGGGTCGATGAATGGTGTTTGCCTTATTAAAACCAAATCTCTCCCGCGACACTGCACATCCTGCGTAAGATGCGGTAATCAGAAAGCTACCATCAAACATGCTACATATTATTATCTTTCTTCCACTTTTTCCCTGACAAGAAAATGGCAATCCCGCATTTGGGCGGGACAAGGGTTCGCAGTTTTAATGTGGTAATAATTTGATTATTTAGATCACAATGAGCTCGCCTTAAAGGCTCGGTTCCTGATAAAACTTCGGTCTCTTCGCTGAAAAAATTCAAGTCCTGTTTTGCTACCGGGAAACCTGCAATGCCGAATGGTGCCCTGATCAACAAAGCTGTGAAAATTATTTTTCCGGGTGAAAAGTTGATTAGACTGAAAAGCCCCGACGTGATCGACAAACCAATAGCCACGGGTGTGAGCCCGTGGACTAAAAATCGGTAATTCAGATTGCGCCGGAAATTAAGGTTTCAGAAGTTTTCTTTTGATGACAGTGAAAAGCAGCAGATCATAATTAGTGAGCGGGCAAAAACAAGAAGCTTCGGGAAGATTACGATTGCCCTCAATTATCCTTCACACTTTCCACCCCTTCTTTCATCGTTTGCAAAAATGTGCAGGCTTCATCGATGCTTTCAACATTTTTTACATTAAGGATCAGACGCTTTTCCGATTCTTTCAGCAGACATTTGCGGGGCTGCTGCTGCACAAAGGCAATGATGGCCGGGAAGGTGGGGCTGTTGTAAAATACCGATTCCTGGTTGGAGATAAAATGGCCGATAAAGGCTCCTGCCTTAAGGATAATCTTTTCGAAGCCCAGTTTTCCAGCCAGCCAGCGCAGCCTGATGGCCTGGAAGAGGCCCTGGGTTTCTTCCGGTATAGGCCCGAAGCGGTCGAGTAAATTTGCGGCAAACTCATCCAGGGCTTTTTCGCTTTGCAGATTATCCAGGTCTTTATAAAGGATAAGCCGCTCCTGTGTACTTTCTACATAATGGGTCGGGATCAGCAGCTGCAGGTCGGTTTCCAGCACACAATTTTTCACATAATCCAGTTCTGCCAATTCCTCAGCTGCAAACTGGTCTTTGAATTCGGTTTGTTTCAGCTCCAGGATTGCCTCATCGAGGATCTTGTGATACATTTCAAAGCCAATTTCAGAGATGAATCCGCTTTGCTCGGCGCCGAGAAGGTTTCCTGCACCTCGTATATCCAGATCGCGCATAGCAATATTAAAACCACTGCCCAGGTCGGAAAACTCTTCAATGGTTTTCAGTCGCTTACGGGCATCTTCCGTGAGGGTAGTAAGAGGTGGAGCCAGCAGGTAACAGAATGCCTTTTTGTTGGTACGCCCTACCCTGCCCCGCATCTGGTGCAGGTCGCTAAGGCCGAAATGATGAGGATTGTTAATGATGATGGTATTGGCATTGGGGATGTCAAGGCCTGATTCCACAATAGTAGTAGCAACCAAAACATCGTAATGGCCATCGATGAAATCTACCATCACCTCCTCCAGTTTGGGGCCTGGCATTTGCCCATGGCCTATGGCAATTCGCAGATCAGGACAAAGTCGTTTGATCACTGCGGCAACCTCTTCTATATTCTGTACCCGGTTATGGATAAAAAACACCTGCCCGCCACGGCTGATCTCATACATCACAGCATCGCGCACCAGCTCCTCGTTGTACACATGCAATTCAGTAACAATGGGATAGCGGTTTTGCGGCGGCGTATTGATGAGGGAAAGATCGCGCGCCCCCATGAGTGAGAACTGCAATGTGCGGGGAATGGGTGTTGCGGTTAGGGTAAGGGTATCCACATTCACCTTTAATTTTTTGAGCTTCTCCTTGGTGGAAACACCAAACTTCTGCTCCTCATCCACAATAAGTAACCCCAGGTCTTTAAAATCTATATCGCCACTCACCAGCCGATGGGTGCCAATGAGGATATCGATCTTACCTTCCTTCACCTTCCGGATGATCTCAGTCTTTTGTTTTTGGGTGCGGAAGCGGTTGATATAATCAATGGTACAGGGAAAATCCTTTAGTCTTTCCTTGAAGGTATGGTAATGCTGCAGGGCAAGGATGGTGGTAGGTACCAATACAGCAACCTGCTTGCTTTCGGTAACGGATTTGAAAGCAGCCCTGATGGCCACTTCGGTTTTGCCAAAACCCACATCACCACAGATGAGCCGGTCCATGGGATAAGATTTCTCCATGTCGGACTTTACGTCAGCTGTTGCTTTTATTTGGTCAGGAGTGTCTTCGTAAATGAAAGAAGCTTCCAGCTCGTTTTGCAGGTAGGTGTCAGGAGAGAATGCAAAACCCTTTTTGGCTTTGCGTTCGGCATATAACCTGATAAGATCTTTGGCAATATCCTTTACCCTGCTCTTGGTTTTCTTTTTCAGATTGGCCCATGCAGGCGAACCCAAACGGTTCAGGGTAGGCTCCGTTCCCTCCTTTCCTGAGTATTTGGCAATACGGTGCAGGCTGTGAATGCTGATATAAAGGATGTCATTGCCCTTGTAGATAAGGCGGATGGCTTCCTGCAACTTGCCGTTTACCTCAATTTTTTCCAATCCGCTAAAGATGCCTACGCCATGGTCGATATGGGTTACGTAATCCCCAGGCTGCAGATTGTTGATCTCTTTGAGGGTGAGCGATTTTTTGCCGGGAAACTTGTCGCGGATGCGAAACCTGTGGTATCTTTCAAAGATCTGATGATCGGTATAGCACAGAACACGGGCATGATGATCGATAAACCCTTCGTGCAGCGCAATGGGCAAAATTTCGTGTTTCAGATAGCCTTCCTGCTGCTTTTCCTCTGCCACAATTTCAAAAATAGAATGAATACGGCTCAACTGCCGCGGGTTGTCTGACAACAGAAAATTTCTGAATTTCTGATGGGTCTTTTCCATCAGGTTGCGGATGAGCAGGTCGAAATTTTTGTTGAATGAGGGTTGCGGACTGAAATCGAAATCGAAGGATGCCGTATGCAGATCGGTAAAGAAATGACGCCGGAACTCAACATTGGTAAAGCCGGTGATTTTCTGTAAAAACAACTCACCACTTACAAAAAGTTCATCGGGTGTGGAATGCCTGATACCGGAAGTAAACCCTTCAAAAACCGTTTTGGCATTCTCGAAAGACTGAGCGATGGATTCCCGGGCAAAAACCACATCATCATTCCAGAAAACAGTGTGCGAGGGAAGAATAGCGAAGAAATCTTCCTTTTGGTGTTTTTCAGCCAATCGGTTGATATCAGGCAGGATGGTAATCTTTTCCAGTCGTTCTACAGAGATTTGGTTTTCAGGATTAAAGGTACGCAGGCTCTCTACCTGGTCGCCCATGATCTCAATGCGAAACGGGAAATCGTTGGAATAAGAAAAAACGTCAACAATTCCACCTCTGAGCGAAAACTGGCCGGGCTCCACCACAAAGTCGACCCGTTGAAAGCCATATTCCAGCAGCAGTTCCAGGACAAAATCCACCGAAGTGGCTTCACCCGTATGCAGAGCCAGGATGTTGCTGCGCAACACCTTTCGGGAAATTACCTTTTCGGTAAGCGCTTCAGGATAGGTTACCAGGAGAAATTTTTTGGATTCTGCTGAAAGCCGGTTAATCACTTCAGCACGAAGCAGGATATTGGCATTGTCGGTTTCTGTTGTTTGGTAAGGTTTTTTATAAGATGAAGGAAAAAGAAAGATACTTCTTTGCTCGTAGGGCAGATCCTTTTCATCCAGTAGGTTTTCAATGTCATTGAAGAAATAGGCTGCTGATTCGCGCGAAGAGAGAATACAAACAAACGGTTTGGGCAGAGAACGGTACGCTGCAGCAGCAACCACCGAAGCTGATGAACCT
Source organism: uncultured Bacteroidales bacterium (assembly GCA_964453995.1). Taxonomy (GTDB): domain Bacteria; phylum Bacteroidota; class Bacteroidia; order Bacteroidales; family UBA7960; genus SKVR01. The sequence goes on from CAYVQC010000070.1 coordinate 11,053, forward strand.
GCCATGCCTGTAAGGCCCACCATTTGCCGGTCAGTGCTTCGCAGAACCGTTACCAGTTCCTGTACGATATCGTTGTCCTTATAAAGAGAAAGAAATTCTGAAGGTTTCACAAGGGGTGTATTGAATTATAAAGCTGCAAAGATATTCAATACCCTGCTCAATGGCAAATCCGGGTGGTACCGGGAACCTTACGTAAACCTTCATCGGAAGCCCGCAAAGGCAGCAGCCATAGCAACCCTAATTCTTCTCGTATTCGGGGGAGTATTCTCGCATGAGTTGTTCAATCTTTTCCACCATAGCTTTGGGTCCGATAAAAAGAGGAGCACGCTGGTGAAGGGTTTGGGGTTCTATTTCCATAATACGGCGGAAACCATCAGAAGCTTTTCCTCCGGCCTGCTCGGCAAGGAAAGCCACCGGGTTGCATTCATAAAGAAGACGCAACTTGCCACTTTTCCTCCTGGTGGTTCCGGGATAGATGAAGATGCCCCCTTTGATAAGATTACGGTGAAAATCAGCCACCATGGAACCAATATACCGGGAAGTATATGGCCTGAGGGTTGCGGGATCATCTTCCTGGCAATATTTGAGGTAACGTTTTACCCCTTCGGGGAAGTAAATATAGTTTCCTTCATTGATGGAATAAATATTGGCAGTTTCAGGATAGCGCATATCAGGGTGGGAAAGGCAGAAAATTCCCACACTGGGGTCGAGGGTAAATCCATTCACGCCTCGTCCGGTGGTGTAAACCAGCATAGTAGACGAACCATAAATGATATAACCGGCAGCTACAAGGTTGATACCGGGTTGCAGAAGATCTTCAAGGGTTCCTCCGCCAATATCCGATTTCCTGCGGTAGATGGAGAAAACGGTTCCTATGGAAACATTGGCCTCTATATTACTACTGCCATCAAGAGGGTCAATGGCAACCACATACTTGCCCTGTTCAGAAAACTCATTCTGAAATGAGATGATCTTCTCATTCTCCTCCGATGCTATAGCGCAGCATTCACCTCCACCTTTAAGGGCTTCAATAAACCGTTCATTGGCATATACATCAAGTTTTTTCTGCGATTCGCCCTGGATATTCTCTGTTCCCTCGTAGCCCAGTATATCTACCAGGCCGGCGGCATTGATCTCACGGTTTACAATCTTGGCAGCAGTAGCCAGATCGTTGAGCAATCGCGTGAGTGCACCCTTGGCCTGGGGGTATTGAGCCTGGCGCTCAACAATAAATTGAGTAAGTGTTTTGATTCTTTGCATGGATTGTTTTTGGTGATGGTTTTGGCTTGCAATTACGGGATTTTTTTCAACATTTCAAAAAAAAACACAGGACGACAATAAAAATATTCAGGCGCAAACCACCCTGTGGTACCCCAGCAATTACGATCAGAATAAGGCCTCCCTTAACTTAACATTTTTTGACAGTGCCAAAATAAGGGAATAAGGATATTAACCTGTCTAACGTTTTGAATGAACCAATAAACAATTTTAAGCATTCCTGATAATTGATGATAAGTCAAATATTTTCAGGCTATTAACAAATATTATGGTTGAATCACAATTAACAAATTACGCTCTAAGCATCAAATTATTAGACAAACAAATTAAGATGAAAGAAAATTATTCATCGTTTTTTGTTTAATCTTTACGCGTATTTGTTGAACAATAAAATTGTTTACAGGTTTATCAGTGGCTCACAAACCAAAATAGTATTAATTAAATCCTTTATTATCATGAGAAAAACAAAACTAAACTTTTGGATACTCGCTTTATTCCTGTTTGTTTTTATGGGAACAGCGAGTGCACAGACTGCAAGACTGCAGATCATTCACAATTCAGCTGATGCATCCGCATCAGTAGTTGATGTGTGGCTTAACGAAACCAAGCTGCTCGATAACTTTGCTTTCAGAACAGCTACACCTTTTATATTTGCACCTGCCGGTGAACTTATTAACATTGGTATTGCACCGTCCAACAGCACCAGTTGGACCCAGTCTTTTAGCGTAAAACAAGTTTCACTGACTGAAGATGTAACTTATATTGCTGTTGCCGAGGGCATCACCAGTACATCCGGTTACTCTCCTTCACCAACATTCGATGTAGAAGTTTATCCTATTGGCCGTGAATTCGCCGCCCAGCCAGGAAACACAGATGTTCTGGTTGTGCATGGCGCTACTGACGCCCCAACAGTTGATGTTTATGAAACGGGGGTTGGCGCCGGTCTGATTGTTGACGATCTGACATACAGCAATGTTGCAGGCTATCTTGAACTTGAAACGTTAGATTATATACTTGAAGTACGCGACGAAACCGGAACCACAACTGTGGCCGCTTACCAGGCGCCACTTGCAACTCTCGACCTGGAAGATGCTGCGATAACTGTTCTTGCAAGCGGATTCCTGAACCCTGACAATAACAGTGATGGTCCTGCTTTCGGACTTTATGTGGCTACTGCTGCAGGTGGTGATTTGATACCTCTTCCGGTTTATGAAGAAGAGCCTGCTACTGTAGTTGACATTATTACAGGTAGTGATATTCATACTACCTTAGCTAATGCTGTTACCGAAGCCGGTTTGGTTGAAACATTACAGGGAGAAGGCCCCTTTACCGTATTTGCTCCCACCGACGATGCGTTCGATGCACTTCCCGCAGGACTTCTTGATGATTTGCTTGATGACCCAACCGGTTTACTTACCGAGATTTTATTGTATCATGTTGTTGGAGCTTCTGCCCTTTCAACTGACCTGGTTGACGGACAGGAAATTACAACCCTGCTTGGCGAAGATGTAGTTGTTACCATCACCGATGGATCTGTTTTTATAAATGGTGTAGAAGTAATTCTTGCTGATCTTGAAGCAGGCAACGGTGTGGTACATGTAATTGATGCTGTATTGGTCCCGTCATATGACGTTCAAATTGTTGAAAATGATACCTACGGCAATATTCTTACCGATGGTGATGGTAATACTTTGTATTTCTTTTCATTAGATGCTGATGGTTCATCTGCTTGTGTTGACGGTTGTCTTGATAACTGGCCTGTTTTTTATGATGAAAACCTTTATTTATCTGCAGGGCTCGATCCTGATGATTTTGACTCTATTGACCGTGGTGATGGAGTTATGCAAACTACCTACAAAGGATGGCCATTATATTACTTTGTAAATGACAATGAAGCAGGCGATGTGAACGGTGAAGGAGTTATCAATAAATGGTTTGTTGCAAAACCTGATTATACTGTAATGCTTACAGATAACCAACTGGTGGGTGCTGATGGAATAAATTACACCGGCGACTACACCGAAGGAGATGAAATCACCCAATATCTTGTTGATGCTTATGGTAATACTCTCTATACCTGGACAAATGACCGCAACAATCGCAATCTCTTTACTGCACCGGATTTTTCAAATAATTCTGCATGGCCTATCTTCGATGCAGAAGGAATGATTGTTCCCTCTACACTTAATGCTGACGATTTTGGTGTTATTGATGTTTTTGGTGAATCTCAGTTAACTTTTAAAGGATGGCCGTTGTATTACTTCGGACAGGATGATATGCGCGGTGAAACAAAAGGCGTTAGTGTACCTTCTCCTGGTGTATGGCCGGTTCCTGTTCCTGATATGATGGAAGCTCCTCCTTACACTGTGGTTGATATTATAGTATCCAGCCCCGATCATGAAACCCTGACTGCTGCCGTTACTGCTGCCGAACTGGTTGAAACACTGCAGGGAGAAGGTCCTTTCACCGTATTTGCCCCCACCGATGATGCATTTGATGCACTGCCTGACGGTCTGCTGGATGATTTATTGGACGATCCTTCAGGTGCTCTTACTGACATTCTCCTCTACCATGTTGTTGGCGCCTTCGCCCTCTCAAGTGATCTGGTAGACGGACAGGAGATTACAACCTTGCTCGGACAAGATGTTGTAGTTACAATAACAAATGAATCTGTACTTATTAATGATGCAGAAGTAACTCTTGCAGACCTTGAAGCTGATAATGGCGTGGTACACGTTATTGATGCAGTGCTGGTTCCTGAAGATGAGCCGGTTTTCGCCCGTGCCCAGATCATTCACAACTCTGCCGACATGGCAGCTGAAAACGTAGACAT
>CAYVQC010000071.1:0-14951 GCA_964453995.1 uncultured Bacteroidales bacterium
CAATGATCAGTACCAATTCTCCTTCCCTGATATCGAGGCTTGTTTCCTGTAAGGCTGTTATCTCAGTATCCCCACTGGGATATTTTTTTACTACCTTTTTTATTCTGGCTATGGTTTCCATGCATCAGGTATTTAAGAATAGGGAAAAGGAAACAGTGTGCCATAGTATTGATAAACGAAAACCAAATCCGTAAAAACCTATTTAATAAAACATTGCATATCCAAATCGAATATCCGGGATTTGCAAAGAGAAATATATGGGGAAACTATTCTACAAAACCCGGTATTCTTTTTTCCCCGGTGCAGGAGAAGAGAAGAAGTCAGTACTTTTTCCCGAAATGCCTGAAAAACAATTCCAAAGGCTCTGTTGTTGTTATAAATAAACCCTAATCTATGAAAAAGTACATACTCCTTTTTACAATCCTGCCGGCTTTGTTTATCCTATTGCAGGCCTGCCAGGGAAAACCGGGCAGAGCAGACACTGCCGCCACCAATGCCGGCACAGAAAATTCGCAGCCGGTTGAAAACCCGGATTCGCAAAACACCGACGCACCTGAAGTACGGATAATGCCCGGACACATCGTAATGATGGCTACCGACCTGGATCGTACACAACAGTTCTATGAAGAACACCTCAACTTCAAGACTGTAGAAGAGGTTGTTTACGATGGCCTGCGAAGGATCTTCATGAGCGCTTCCGACAAGCATCATGAGCTGGTGCTGCTGGAGTCGAGGGTAAAAGAGTTTCCCCATGTCGATCATCGGCAACTGCAGCAGGTGGCCTTCGAGGTTGCGTCGCACGAAATCCTTGTGGACTATTACAACCACATAAAGGAAACTGACATCCCTTATGTGATCAAGGACAACCAGGTTAGCCTGTCGCTGTATTTCCCCGATCCTGATGGTGTTATGGTGGAATTGTACTGGGATATTTCCGATCAACCCTTTGGTGAGAAGATGTGGAGAGGAAACCAGGAAGACATAAGTGAAGAAAAATTCCTGAATCCCTTTGATCTGATGGAGAGATAACCCGAAGAGCAGACCGCGTCAGCCAGGGATAATATCCTGAAAGCCTGTTGCCTCGGGCTTTGCATTATTGGCAACCCACCTGCATGAAACCGCTGGCATCTGCAATGGATTTGCTTAGAGCCTCTCCCCTTCTGCCAGGGCAATTTCCAGCTGAGAAGAACGGTGGTAGTAAAAGGTATAGCCCGGAAAATCGTGCATACCATTTTGGATAACCTGGCGCAGCACAATGGGCGATACGCTTCCAAAGAGCTGGCTGCGGCCATAAAGCCATATGGCTTTCTGCTTATCGTCGCGGTGCCACCATCCTCCACCTACGGTGGTAGTATGATTCCTTGCCAGTTCACGGTGCTGCCCTACCAACCCCATCTTAAGCCTTCCCTCGTTGATGATGTATTTTTTATTCATAATTGCGCTTTAATTTCTCATTCTCTCCGATACCCTGCTATCAAGGCGGGGATTGCCCTGTTGCGGCCACGCTGTGTCATCCCCTTAGCCGGGCCGCTCTGTCTTTCCGTCTTTATACTTTGCGAAGCGCCCATCGTTGGGCTGGTGCACATGGTCGTAGCGTTCCCAGGGCCATCCGCCAAACTGTGTGTTGCGGTAATCGTCAAAGGCCTGCTGGATTTGCTGGTGCGAATTCATCACAAATGGACCGTGCTGCACCACCGGCTCGTTAATGGGCATGGCTTCCAGCAGCAGCAGGTAGGCATCTTCGCTGTGGCAGTCGATAATAGCGGGCTGGTCGGGCAGCAGCTCAATAGCCTTGCCGGCTTCTATATCAATGCCGGCCATGCTTACTGCAGAACCTTTGTAAAAATAGAGCATGCGCGATTTCTCCATGGCGGCGGGGGGCAATGTCCAGCGGACATCGGCTTCCAGCTTAATGGTCCAGATGTTTACCCCGTTATCGGGATTGGCGGCCCACGAGTCAGGCGCAGGTGCCGGGGCTTTTATCCCATCCAGCTCGCCGGCAAAAATCCTTATGGTAGCCGATTTGCCATTATCATCCCGATGGGTCACCACGGGAATATTTTCCGACCATAGCATCTTAAAATGGGGATCGCAGAATTTGTCTTTTGCAGGAAGGTTGAGCCAGATCTGAAACAGCTCCAGCGGATTGGGGGCATCCTTTTTCAGCAGGGGAAACATTTCGCAATGCTGCAGGCCGGCACCGGCGGTCATCCACTGCACATCACCCATGCCATAACGCCCGGCTGCACCGTGGCTGTCGCTGTGATCAACGAAGCCTTCCAGCACTATGGTTATGGTTTCGAAACCGCGGTGCGGATGGGCCGGAAACCCTGGAATCTTTTCACCATGGTACATGCGCCAGCCATCTTTCAAGGTGAAATCCTGCCCCAGGTAACGCCCGGCCAACGATGCATCGGGGCCCAGCTCCTCATTGCCACGGGGATATTTGTCTACATGATGCACGCAGAATATGAAGGGGTTGCCCGTGGGCCACATAAACCCCAGGGGCTTAATGTTTTGAATGAGTTTATTGTACATGATACTATACTTTTGGGTTTGTTTTGCTAATGTAGTGATTTTATGAGTACCTGTTTTCCATAAAGTCTTTGATTTGCATTGTAATCCCTTTTTTCACTGTTGTCTGGTAAAAATGAAGTTCTGCTGTGCAACCAGGATGTAGATTTCTCACTTCATACTCATGACATCATTGTAAACCCCTGTATGCGGATGTGTTATAAACCCAACAATATCCCACGGTTCCCTTTTTTGGTTTTCTGTTTTACTTACATTCCTGTTGCGCCGTCAATAACTTTTACGCCAATAATGTCCTTTGGTGGCCGGCGCTCTGGATGTATACCACCTCACATTGCTACTAAGGTTTACATACGGGAAAATAAGGTTTGCTTTTTATGACCGGATCGATGCGAAGCATTGTACCCCCAATTGTGGAATTGCCACTTTTGGTCAAGCAAAAACGTGAAAGAAAGAAAAAAATAGTAGTGTGACTGGTTATAGCCATGTCATTATCTCGTCTTATGCTGCACGCTTTAAGTGTGGGAACCCGAAATAACAGCGAAGCTAAATCCTGAGCACAGAATAAATGCTAGTGAATCTGCGTTGCTCTGCATCTGCATCATTTGCCTTCTATAAAAAAATGCCATTAACTAGGCAACATTCTTTCAGGAATATTAATTTTGCATCCTTACAATTTCCGAAACTTTCCTTTATGCACAATCATAGCGAACAACAACAACTCATCACAGATCTTTTCACCCAATGGAGCGGCGAGCAGCCTCTGGAGATCATCTCCCTGCCGCCATCGGGCTCCGATCGCAAATATTTCCGCATACAGTATTCCAAAGGCACTGTGATAGGAGCTTATAACCCTATAAAGCAGGAGAATCATGCTTTCCTCACTTTCTCCAGGCACTTTCACAAGCAGGGATTGCCTGTACCCGGTATCCTGGCCGAAGATACAGAAAACTTTGTGTACCTGCAGGAAGATCTGGGTGATACCACCCTGTTTTCACTGCTCCCCCACACCCGCGACCAGGTAATGTTTACCGATACAATAATGGACCTTTACCGCGGCATCCTCGATCAGCTGCCACGCTTCCAGATCATGGGGGCCGAAGGTCTCGATTTCTCTGCCTGTTTCCCCCGCCATGCCTTCGATCGCAACTCCATGATGTGGGACCTGAACTACTTCAAATATTACTTCCTGAAACTGGCAGGCATAATATATGACGAGCAAAAGCTGGAAGACGACTTCCAGGCCTTTTGCGATTACCTGCTGGAAGCCGACAGCAACTACTTTCTGTACCGCGATTTCCAGTCGCGCAACATTATGATTCGCAACTGCCAGCCCTGGTTTATCGATTACCAGGGAGGCCGTAAGGGTGCCCTGCAGTATGATATTGCCTCTCTGCTCTACGATGCCAAAGCCAATATCCATCCGAAGCAACGGGAAGAATTGCTGGAGTACTACATCGGTTCGGTGAAGAAACACATTGATGTGGATGAGGAAAAATTCCGTGACCATTTCTACGGCTTTGTCATCATCCGTATCATGCAGGCCATGGGAGCCTACGGCTTCAGGGGCTTTTACGAAAAGAAAACCCTTTTCCTGCAGAGCATTTTCTACGCCAAGCGCAACCTGCACTGGCTGCTGGAAAACAACAAGGTACCTCAAAATGTGCCCTACCTGCGGCATATCCTTTATGAGATTATTGCCTCGCCCGCACTGCGTAAATACGACAAGCCGTCCTCAGGGCTAAAGGTGAGCATTCGCAGTTTCTCTTACAAAAAAGGATTCCCCGTTGATGATTCAGGCAATGGCGGTGGATTTGTTTTTGACTGCCGCAGCCTTCCCAATCCGGGTCGCGAACTGCAGTACAAAAGGCTTACCGGCAAAAACCAGTCGGTGATTGATTACCTGGAAAAGGAAGAAGCCGTGAAAGATTTTGTAAATACTACCGGTGAACTGGTGGAAAACTCTGTGCGTACATACCTGGCAAGAGGGTTTACCCATCTGATGGTTTGCTACGGATGCACAGGTGGTCAGCATCGCTCGGTATACAGCGCCGAAAAACTGGCCGAAAGACTCAGCAGCAAATTTGATGTTGCCATCGACCTGCAGCATAGCGAGGAACTTTCCTGGCCGCAATAACCACGAGGCGCATTTCCCGTGGCAACTCATTTTTCAAACTGATATTACAATATTGTTCCCATGTCAAAAAAAATATGCAAACGAAGCAAGGAAGAAAGGTCCAGGAAAGGTAAGTTTTCCTGCAAAAAGTGTGGCCTTTCTGCCATGAAGGAGAAAAACCTCTGCAAACCCAAAGAAAACTGAACCTGATGATGGACAAAGCGATGATCTTTGCTGCCGGCCTGGGTACCCGCCTCAAACCCCTCACCGATCAAAAGCCCAAAGCCTTGGTGGAGCTGGCCGGAAAAAGCCTGCTTCAGTTTACCATCGACAAGCTTACCCGTTTTGGCATCCGTACCATCGTAATCAACATCCATCACTTTCCTGATCTCATGCGCACAGCCATCAATGCACTTGAAACCCATGCAGAAGTGGTAATCTCCGATGAAAGTGATCTGCTGCGGGATACCGGGGGCGGGTTGCTGAAAGCATCAAAATACCTGGAGGGTGAATCCCCTTTCCTGGTACATAATGTGGATGTGATCTCCGACATCAGTTTTGATAAAATGTATGAGCAGCATACCAGATCAGGGGCAATGGCAACCCTGGCAGTGTGCAACCGCAAAACATCACGCTATTTCTTATGGCACAAAAACAGGTTGTGCGGCTGGAAGAATATGCAAACCGGCGACCAGATCACCAGCTTTTCCACAGCAGCTGAACCTGAACCCCTGGCATTCAGCGGTATCCACATCATCAGTCCGCGCATTTTTGAATACATGACCGAAAACGGCATTTTTTCCATCAATAAGGTTTATCTTCGCCTGGCAGCCCGTCATCCTATTGTGGCCTACCGGCACAACCCTGATTTCTGGGCCGATGTGGGTACCCCGGAGAAGCTGCAAAAGGCACAAGAGATGGTACACAATCACCCGGAAAAATTCTGAAAAATCACAGCCATGCAAAGTTTCCTCGACCAGGTAGCAGAAAAAGTCCTGAACGATCACCAGTCGCACCTGCACAGCCTTTGCCTGGTCACTCCCAACCGCAGAGCTGGCCTGTTCCTTAAAAAATCATTCTCCAACCGGGCAAACCAACCCATCTGGGCTCCCGATATTATGAGCATGGAGGATTTCATTGAAAAGATTACCGGGCTCACTATTCAGGAACCCGTGGCCCTTTTGCTCGATTTCTACCATGTATACCGGCAAACGGAAAAAGAAAAGGCCGAACCGCTGGAAGAATTCCTCAAATGGGCGCCTATGCTGCTGAAAGATTTCAACGATATTGATGACTATCTTTCAGAACCAGTTCAGTTGTTTGAAAGCATTACCGATGTAAAGAGGATGGAGTCATGGAATCCCGATGGGAAACCTCCCACCGCTTTTCAGCAGAAATATGTAAACTTCTTCACGAAATTTCAACAGTGGCACCAGCAGCTTACCACTTATGTGCTGGAGAAAAAAACCGCCTGGCAGGGATTGGCTTACCGGGTGGCAGCTCAAAAACTAACGGCCTCCCCTACCTTGCCACTGCCCTGGGAAATGACGATCTTTACGGGTTTCAATGCCCTGAGCGAGTCTGGGGAAACCATTTTGCGCACCCTGGTAAAACAATCCAGGGCCGAAGTATTGTGGGATGCAGATAAGTATTACCTCTCCAACCCCAACCACGAAGCAGGTGTCTTCATCAGAAAGTACCGAAAACACTGGAACCTGAAAGAGTTTTCCTTTGTCGGGGACCATTTCAGCCTCCACAAAAAGAACATCAGGATCTACGGAGTGGCAAAGAATGTAAACCAGGCCAAGCTGGCAGCCAATATCCTTGCTACTTTCCCGCAGGAGATTTTTTCCACCCACCAGGCTGCTGTGGTAATGGCCAGCGAAGACCTGTTGCTGCCCATGCTCAACTCGTTGCCACCCAATATCGGCAAGGTAAATGTTACCATGGGTTACCCGGTACGAAAAACCAATATTTACAGCCTTTTTGATACGGTATTCAGGCTCCATGTTACCACACGCCGCATGCGCACCGCAGCGGGCGGAATGCATACGGCCTTTTACTTTAAAGACCTGGTAAGGCTTTTCAGGCATCCTGCCCTGGCTGTCATGGTGGAAGCAGAAACAGGTCACTTTTCTTCGGAAGACTTTATCCGAAGGATCTACGAGTCGAAAAAGATGTTTCTCACCACAGAGAATCTGGCAGATTTCTGGGGAAATGCAGATGCCTTTACATCCACTTTTACCCTGTTGCTGGAAGGATATGCCCGGGAACCCCAAAAGCTACTGCCTGCCCTGAACAGCTTGGTACACCGCCTTGACAATGCCTATCGCAAACAGGCAGAGCAGCAACAGGTAGCATTGGAAAATGCGCCCTGGTTTACTGATTATGAGTCGCTTTTAAGTGTGGGCATCGTAATCCGTAAACTACTGCAATATAGCCAGGAGCAGAAAATGGAACCCGGGCTGCGCCTGCTCTACATGCTTTTCCAGTCAATGGCACGGGAAAGCCGTTTGGTGCTTTCGGGCGAACCCCTGGCAGGCCTGCAGATTATGGGAATGCTGGAAACCCGCAACCTGGACTTCAGCCATCTCATCATCCTTTCGGCCAATGAAGATATACTCCCCGCAGCCAGAAGCAACAACTCTCTCATCCCTTTTGATGTAAGGGCCCATTTCAACATGCCCGTTTTCAGAGAGAAAGATGCAATCTACGCATACCACTTTTACCGCCTGTTGCAGCGTGCCGAAAATATACATATCATCTACAACACCCAATCGCAGGATATGGGAAGCAGCGAAAAAAGCCGCTACATTACACAGTTGCAAATGGAAATGCCACAATGGAACCCCAATATCCACATCAGCGAGCAGATCATTCCCCTTCCACCCGCCGGACAGGAACCCCCGGCAGATATTGTGATTCGCAAAACCCCGGAGATCATGGCGGCCCTGCAAAAGATCAATGCAAAGGGCTTTTCTCCCACTACGCTCAACCATTTTATCAAATGTTCGCTATATTTTTACTTCAGGCATGTAGCCGGCATTGAAGAAACCGTAGCTCCCGAAGAAACCATCCAGGCCAATACCCTGGGTACAGTGATTCATGAAGTACTGGAGCAGCTCTATAATGATGAGAAACTGCCGGGAAAGGTATTGCAGGTGCAGCATATTGACAACATGCTTTCAGGAGTGGAAAAGGCCATTGCAGAAAAATTCGCACAGGTATATAAAGGTGGCGACATTAGCTCGGGAAAAAACCTGCTGCTGGCTAAGGTGGCTACCCGCTACGTAAAAAATTTCCTGCTCCTGGAAAAGAAGATGATAGAAGAGCTGCAAAGCCACAATACCGTCATAACCTACCTGCGGGCCGAAGAGGAAATGACCGCCCAGCTGCAGGTAAGGGTAATGGATACGGAGCACAACATCACCATCAGGGGCTTTGCTGACCGTATTGATAAGATAGGCAATACCATCAGGGTGATAGATTACAAAACCGGTAAAGTAGATAAAAAAGTCGAACTGCAGGTAAAGGAATGGGAGGATATCATTGAAAATACAAAGCTGGGAAAGAGCTTTCAGCTGATGATGTATGCCCTGCTCTACACCCGGAACTACACCAATACGGAAAACCTGAGCCCGGGTATCATCAGCTTCCGCAGCCTGGCCGAAGGACTGATGACCCTGACTTACCCCGGTGGGGATGGTACTATTGATAACGAAGCTATTGTTCGTTTTGAGCAAATGCTGCAGCAGCTTTTCCGGAAAATCTTTGATCCCCAACAACCCTTTCGCCGCACACAGGAAGAAGAAAACTGCATCACCTGCGAATTCAGGGTGGTCTGCAACCGGTAAACCTCAGGATAAAACTATGGGAGTAACCATAGTTTTCTGCGTCCGCTTTCAATACAATTTTGTTCAGGTATGAACATCCGGCAGATCGGCTAACACCCGTCACACAACCCCCTTACATTCTGTTTTTCAACCAACTGGAACTTTCGGCACACAGGTTGCCATAAACGGTCAGCAACCTTAATAACTTAATTATTCATTTAAATTTTATCAATCATGAAAACAAGAATCTTAGTCTTTACTGCAATGTTTATGTTCGTAGTTGGTGCTGCCATGGCAGGAGTCAACAACACTGATGATGTAAAAATCCCTACTCCGGCAGCCAGGTTGCTGGAAAAAAAGATCAATGCTCCTTATGATGCTAATCTGAAAAATGAAAACACCTATGTTGCTTTTGAATTGCGCGTGAAAGAAAACAATTCTGTTGAGTTCTTCCCCATCTCTGCCAGCAACACCAGGCTTTCCCAAAATGTGGAGAAGCAGATAAAAAGACTGGAATCATCTTTGACAAAGGTTATGAAACCCGGTACAGCCCAGAGGTTTAAAATCAATTTTGTAAAACAGTGAAAAATGAGGCCCCGGCCCTATGAAACCAACTGAAGAAGCCCGGCCGATCCGGGCTTTTTTTATGCACAGAAATTTCAATTGCTTATTTGTCAAGCCACTGCTTAAATCCCGACGAACGGTCGGTGCTGACGATTACCTCATCGGGAGGCAGGGGATCAAGCTGCAATTTTACCCTGGACCGGGAATAAGACCACATGTTCCTGATACAGGAGAAACTTACAATATATTTCCGGTTCACCCTGAAAAACAAGGCAGGATCAAGTAGCTCTTCCAATTGCTCCAGCGAATACCCAATGCCATAACTGTCGTTGGAAAGGGTGACCAGGAAAGTATTCTTTTCAAGAATCATGAAGTATGCGACGTGGTTGGTATCGATCGCTTTTATTTTTTCGCCAAAGTTAACCACAAATCTTTTTTTCCAGCGATCCTGCGGCTGCTTCAACTGCTCGAGCATGGCTGCCAGATTTTCCTTAATGGCCGTGTTGCCGGCCATGTATTGTCTTTTAAACTTTTCGATACTGAAAACAAGTTCCTCCTGCTTGATGGGTTTAAGCAGATAATCAATACTGTTGAGCTTGAAAGCCTTCAGGGCATATTCATCGTAGGCGGTAGTGAAAATTATGGGACACTGCAAATCAACATGATCAAAAATGGTGAAGCTTACCCCATCGCCCAGGTTGATATCAAGAAAAACAAGATCAGGGGCCGGATTCTCCCCGAACCATCTTATTGCAGTACTTACCGAGTCCAGAATACCCACAATTTCCACTGCCGGATCGGCTTCCCTGATCATCTTTTCAAGGCGGCGGTAAGCAGCAGGTTCATCTTCAATGATCAACGCTTTGAATGACATTTCCCGAAGTGTTTATAAGACATTACAGCAAAAGGCTCCTGTTGTGAAGCTAAGCTTTAAAAGGACAATCAATGCACAGTAATGACCTCCCAACTTCCTTCCTTGTTTATGGTCATTGTCAATTCACAATTCATTTCAGCAGTTTTCATCTTATTGAGCGCGGTGTAGTAAACAGTAAATGTAAAGGGAAAATCTACAAAATCAAAAAGTATATCTTTGTCCTCGATCATCTGCGTACCGCTGCTATTGATCGCACGAAGGTTGAAATATTCCATGGGGCTGCCCGAACGCCAGATCTTCACTCTCACCTTCTGTCCCTGTCCGGTTTCGCTCACCCTAACATAATCAATGGACCGTTGCCGCTCAATTATGTAATCTTTTTCCCTTTGCTGTTCTACCGTATACTCTCCGGCGCGCCAGACACCGGCAAGCACAACCTCTTTACCTCCAATAATACGGGTCAGCTTTCCTTTTCCATGCATAAGCCCCTTTCTGAAGTTTCCTTCATAAACATCGCCATTGCTCCAGGTATAGACACCCTCTCCATGGGGCAACCCTTTCCTGAATTCTCCCCCGTACTGATCTTCTCCTATTGCTATACCACTGCCATGAGCCAGGCCGTTTTTGCAATCACCAGTGTAGGTTCCCTGCAAGGAATCCGGCTTCACTTTACATTGATCCTGGGCAGCCAGAACTACCGGGACAATAATTGTTAAAAATGTAAAAATTGTTTTCATGATGTAAGGTTTTTGGGTTTACAGGCCAAATTTAATAAATTCTATTTACTTTTATTAACATGCATATCCTCCGGTCCAGGGTTCTGTTTGCCTTCTTTGCAGCAAACCGGTCCAGGAATAAATCTTACCTTTGCATAGAACCAAACCCAAAAAAATAAGCTTATGACATACCTTGCCAATACCAATCGTTACAAAGACATGATATACCAACGCAGCGGCCGCAGTGGCCTTTTGCTGCCGGCACTGTCACTGGGTCTGTGGCACAACTTCGGTGGCGTCGACGTAATGGAAAACGGAAGAAAGATCATTCACCATGCGTTTGATGCCGGCATCACCCACTTCGACCTGGCCAACAATTATGGTCCACCGGTAGGCAGTGCAGAAGAGAACTTTGGCCATATCCTGTCCCAGGATCTGAAAAGCTACCGTGATGAACTGATCATCTCTACCAAGGCAGGCTATTACATGTGGCCTGGACCTTATGGCGACGGGGGATCGCGCAAATACCTCATCAGCAGTCTCGATCAGAGCCTGAAGCGTATGAAGCTGGAATATGTGGATATTTTCTATTCTCACCGCCCCGATCCAGATACCCCCCTGGAAGAAACCATGATGGCTCTTGACCAGGCAGTAAGACAGGGCAAAGCACTGTATGCAGGCATTTCAAGTTATAACCCGGAACAAACGCGCCGCGCCGCCGAAATCCTCAGAAGCCTGGGTACCCCCTGCCTGATTCATCAGCCCAAGTATTCCATGCTCGACCGTTGGGTAGAGGATGGCCTGCTCGACACCCTGGAAGAAACAGGTATGGGCTGTATTGCATTTTCTCCGCTGGAACAGGGATTGCTAACCGATAAATACCTCAAAGGAATTCCCGAAGATTCAAGAGCGGGAAAATCTACCGGATTTTTAAAACCCGAGCAAATTACCGATGAAAAACTCGATAAAGTAAGAAAACTCAATGAAATTGCAGGAGAACGCGGGCAGAGCCTGGCACAAATGGCCATTGTGTGGCTGCTGAAAGACAAACGCGTTACTTCGGTGCTCATTGGTGCCAGCAGCGTGGAACAATTGCAAAACAATATCGACAGCCTTAAAAACAAAGAGTTTTCGGGCGATGAGCTGGACCGTATTGCCTCGGTTTTGAGGTAAACCAAAAGTTGACCTTGGAAAGTATAAAACAGAAATACTTATCTGCCTGTGGATCCGTAAATTCCCTTAATAAACCGTACGAATTATTTCTTTCTATTTAAGTAATTTTCTGTTTGTTTTCACTGTTACAAAAAGTAACTTTAAAGTCCGGATTCTTAAATGGTTTCACTTGTCATTTCTTTAACTGTTTTTGACGGAACATTACAATTCTCACATCATAAAACACATTCTGATTTTTAATAACGGAGGACAAGCCCATGAGAACACTGAGAAAGGTTACTTTCCCAAACAAACCAATGTCAGTTAGAGGATTTTCTGATTCAACCGGCAATACCGGAAAAATCAGGGCCATGATCGGACTCCCACAATTGCCTGACAATGAAGGTAACGCTGTATCAATGTACAATTGTTACTTTGAAAATGAAGATAACTTCATTGAAAAGCGCATGGGGGTTACAATGCAAAGTACAAAACTCAAAAAACCCCTTTCCCAGATCAATCCGGGTATTGGAAACCAGTATGGTTACTAAGAATGCCAGGAAGATAATTCCGGGAAACCATCCAACAGAAAAAGAGGCTGTCTCAAACAGAAAGAAATTTTGAGTCAGCCTCTTTTTATTTGTGGCTTTTGCCACTTTTCAAACCAACTAGTCAGAGAGCTTTTCTTTGAGTGACCTGAAGCCTTCCCCGAGAATTTCATTGGCTTCTATCACCGTCATAAAAGCCCGGGGATCTACCTGGTGAATAAAGTCCTGCAAAATGGCCACTTCGCGCCGGCTCACAGAGGTAAAGATGATCTTTTTGGATTGCCCGTTGAACATCCCTTCCCCGTCAATATACGTTCCACCACGACGCATATCGACAATAAGCTTTTCACGAATCTCTTCATGCTTGTCGCTGATGATAAAAAGGGTTTTATCATAGCTTACCCCCTGCAATACCACATCAATGACTTTGCCCATGATAAAAATAACAATCCAGGAATACAACGGAATCTCCCATTCTCCAAAAACAACCAAACCCAAAATCACAATGACCGAGTCGATAAGGATCATCAGCTGACCCAATGGCATGCGATTGTATTTGCCAATGATCATGGCCAGCACATCGGTGCCACCACTGGTAGCCCTTGACTTGAAGATAAGGCCTACACCCGCACCCATGGTAACACCACCGAAAACCGTAGAAAGCAATGCATTGTCTTCTACAAGTGGTTGCATCTGAGAAAAATAGCTCAATACATCAACAAACACTGAGGTAAGCACAAAACCGGTAATGGTTTTGGCCCCAAACCGTGGACCCAGCAGTTTTATGCCTATAATAACCAGTGGTATATTGAAAAAAAGTGCCGTAAGCCCTACAGGCGTTCCAAAGGTATGGTGCAACACTATGGAAATGCCATACACCCCCCCCGGTACAATTTTGTATGGGGTAATAAAATAAACGTAACCAACAGAAAGGATAAAAGTGCCCAGCACTATGAAACCATAAGCTTTCAACCACCTGATAGTGAATGGTTTTTCCCGGGAAATATAAGCTGCCATAACAGAGTAAATTTTAAGGTTCAGTTTTGCTTTTCTGCCCGCAAAAGTAGAAAGAAAAAGAATTTATGGAACCTTAAAATGAACAACGTTACAACAATATATTCAGGAAAAGACGGATAGAGCCATTGGCGCTATGCAGGCATTTTGCTGTTTTGTAATTTACCCATCAGCACCACATAATTCTTACCATATTTTTTAGCGCATCCGGGGCATGTGGTGTACCACATATAGTTCTTCTCCAGGGTCATGCCCTTATCCTGGGCGTAAGCTGCAAAATCACGGCTCCATTTGCCGGTATCCTTGAATGGACCCTCATACACCCGGCTGTAGTAGTTGCCGCTTAACACAGTATTTTCGCCCCCCATCACTTCCTTGTCTACCGAAAGATACAGGTCCATGTTCCACATTGAGGTATGGTATGAAAGGCAAATGGCATCTGTATATTCCACCCCTGATGCACGCAACTTTTTGTCAAGTCGTCTCATTACCTGCGCAAAATTTAAAGGCATATAAAACAGGGTAAATACCTGTTCTTTTACGAACTTTTTGTCTTTCCATTCCAACATTTTGTCATCCCAGGGTGCAGGATCAAACCTGGGACAACATACCTCCAAGGCTTTTTTTTCTGTTTCCATAACATTGTGCTTTGATTTGTGAATGATTTTAAAGTCTGTCAACCCTTATGGACTAAAGGGTTTCTCTGTTTAATCATACCTGGGGAAGAGGGTTTACAAATGTACTCATTAACCAAACAGGATCCATTTGAATTATGCATCCGCTTCAACGGGAAAATCCATCAGGTCGTATTACTTTTGTCTCCACAAAAAAAAATGATCAGTGACAGATATTGCCTCTAACATAAAACAATTCCTTGACGAGAAAGTACTTTTGTACAATCATCCCGGTTTCATTGAATCCGACCCCATTGCGGTTCCCCACCGCTTTACCCGTAAGGAAGACATCGAAACAGCAGGTTTTCTGGCAGCCACCATTGCCTGGGGCAGCCGGGTATCCATAGTAAAAAACGGGCTGAAGATGATGGAACTGCTGGGATGTGCCCCTTACGAGTTTGTGATGGAACACAGGGAGCATCACCTGGAAAGGCTTGAAACATTTGTGCATCGCACATTTAATGCCACAGACCTGGGCTATTTTGTAAAGGCGCTGCGGCATATCTACACCCATTGTGGTGGCATGGAAAAAGTGTTTGCTGAAGCCGTTTCGCAAACCTCTACCCAGCCTGCCATCCATGCCTTCCGCAACACGTTTTTCTCTCTGCCCCATCCTGCCCGCACACAAAAACATATCTCCGATCCCGTGAGGGGCTCGGCAGCCAAGCGTATCAACATGTTTTTGCGCTGGATGGTGCGCAACGATGCACGGGGAGTGGATTTCGGCCTGTGGAAATCCATCAGCCCGGCCATACTTTCCTGCCCGCTGGATGTACATTCAGGTAATGTTGCCCGTAAGCTGGGCCTGCTCACCCGAAAACAGAATGATGCCCGTGCAGTGACCGAACTCGATACTCAGCTGCGGGAGCTCGATCCTGAGGATCCCGTGAAGTACGATTTTGCCCTTTTTGGGCTGGGAGTGTTTGAG
>CAYVQC010000072.1:0-14592 GCA_964453995.1 uncultured Bacteroidales bacterium
TTTTTGATGTGATGCGGAGGCGCTATCATTACCTAAGCGCCCGCAATAAATTGGCATTGCTGATGGCTGCTTCAATCTGGCTTATAATCAGGTGTTTCAAGGGTTGCTCCACCATCCGGAGCTGGTTCTCATCCAATACATCTTCTTTCTTATCTGCCCTCGGATAGTCTTTTTCCCTCTGGTAGATGGGGCCCTGGATATGGGTTAACGGCCGGCCACTGGTAAAAAACAAAAATTCAAGCTGAATATAAACATTGTTGTATGATCTCCTGGGGCCGTTGTATATGCCATAACCTGTTAATGTAGATTCGCTCCAGTGTATGGCATCGGAGAAACTTGGTAAATTGCGGATCACAAGTATTGCATCCACCTCATATTCTTCCGTGAGGGTATTGAACCAGCTTTCCCTGAAATCCCTGAAATCGGTTGCCCTGAGTTTTTCCCTGTTTTCTTCGTAAACCAAAAAGTGGCTGTGGTCCATCGTACAAAATTCCCACTTGTGAAAATTCTCCTCCAGCAAGGCAAGGGTTGTGTCGGAGGCAAAGCTCTGGAAATCTGCAGGAGCGGCATATTTCCGGGAAAAGTGATCCTTTTGAGAACCTCCAATATAATGATGGGTTAAACTGTCCTGGATCAGTACTATTACTCCTACATTGCGGGTTCCCTGCGATTGAGCAGATACAAAAAGCAATAAGGAAAACAACACGAATAAAACACCTTTCATAACTTCACGAATAAAAATCTTGTACAAATCTATGAATATATCAGGAACTTTATCAATGATTTAATATTGTTCTGTTTCGGAAAATCTCTGAGCAATGACCGTTTGGCCTTGCAGACGGGTTACGTTATAACCTGTACCACCTTGTTTAAAAAGATTTGGCACTTGTACGCTAAACCTGGGAATACAGCTCATTGTTAATAGGTTCATAAAAATCAGATATGAAAAAGAAAATCGCCATTTTCATTAGCGGATTTTTGCTTTTGCTCATAGGGCTCAATGCCTGCATGCAATACCGTGAGGCTACCTCGTTTATCCTTGAAAGATTTCCTGAAGCACAGGTAAAAGTAGTGGATTACCAGGGGCGCAACATCCGCTATATGACGCTGCATCGCAATGATACCTTTCCCACCTTGTTCTTTTTGCACGGATCGCCCAGCAGTATGAGTGTTTACAACGTATATTATGAAGATGAACAACTGGCACAGTGGGCCAATATCATTGCAGCAGACCGGCCGGGCTATGGCTTTTCTGACCTGGGAAGATCGGAAAAATCTGTAAGACGGCAGGCGGAGAGTATGTGGAAAATACTTGAGAATGAAGGATTCCCCTCTCCCTTGTATATCATAGGTTCGTCTTACGGGGGAACAGTAGCAGCCAAGATGGCCATGTTACACCCCGACCAGGTGGATGGTATGGTGCTGGTTTCTGCCTCACTGGCTCCCGGCAAAGAAAAAACCTACAACATCAGCTACCTGTTGCAGCATCCACCTTTTCGCTGGATTCTGCCAGGTATGATCAGGGTAGCCAATGATGAAAAACTGTCTCATTTTGAAGCACTCAATGAAATGGTTCCTTATTGGTACCGCATAACCAATCCGGTAATCATGTTGCAGGGAGCCAGGGACAGGCTCATCTATCCTGAAAATGTAGATTTTGCCCGCAGCAAGCTTACCAATTCAAGGTTTGTGGAGTACCACCTGCTGGAAGAGGAAGGACATTTTTTACAGATCAAATACCGTGAGTTTATCCTCGAGCGCCTGAAGTGGCTGATCCTTAACGGCGATGAGGAAACCCAACCTCAGGTGTTGGAAATGATCTCCCAGTGAATTGATGTCTGCCGTAGCGATATGAGATTGAGTTAATCCATTATCCGTGCCACCTCGAAATGCATCCCATCGTACCTGGAAAAGTGGCCTCCCCAGTAAAATCCAAATTTCAGTGCCGCTTCCACCAGGGGTCTTACCGAGCCTTTTGCTCCTGCTTTGGGCGGTATTATTCCCAATCCGTTGTATGCTGCATTAATATCGAAGGCAATGCCGTAGCTGTGTGAGCTCAGGTTGGTTTCACTACCCCTTATCATTCTTGGATAGTAGCCACCATCATAGCTGAGCAGCAGGTTTTTCAGGCCAGCTCTTTCCCATTCTTCAAACAACCCCTGAAACTGGTTTGCCACCCGCTTGTGTACCCGCATCCTACCAGCCCGGTAGGGAGGCAAACCCTGAAGGATGGGTGTGTTGATGTATACGAGATTTTCTGTTTCCCATTCGGGAGATACAATGATTTCGCGGCCCGGGTTGTTGCCCGGTTTCATGCTGTAGCTAAACTTGCCAAATTTCTCCCTGTACTGACTTTGGGTGAGCGATCTGAAATCTGGTTTTGCAGGCCAGTGAATGCCATCCCGATTTGTATCAACCGGATTTTTTACGAGTTCAAAACCAAGTGTTCCTGCTGTAGCAAGGGTAAAAGTTCCTACTACACCATCGGCTGAAAGGCCGTTCTTTTGCTGAAACTGAATTGTGGCATTTTCGGTTTCAGTACCAAAATGGCCATCTGCCACAATTTCTGTGTAGCCCTGGCCATTGAGGAAGTACTGCCATTTTTTTACATCAGGCCCTTTATCACCGTTTCTGAGTGCTTTCATACTTTTGGGTTTTTGTGAATGATTTCTTTTCTTGTTTTGAACAATGAGAAAAGGACCTGAGAAGTACCATAGGTCCCGAAATTTAAAGGAAGGATTTTAAAAAAGGTTGCCGGCTATTTTAAAGTTACAAAAAACATGGAATAGTGGCTTACTATTTTTAGATAAATGAGTTTTGCCAAATATATTATACCATCACTATATCAGACCTCAAGTAATGAAATGTTAACAATCAATCAGTCTGGCCTGAAGGGGCCTTCTTTAGAGATTTTATCGAAATTCACGGGGCACGCTAGCATTCATTCGGATAAAGATCGCAACCAGATAAACTGTGGTAGCAAGGCATGGTTAATGTTCTTGTCTTTTAAACCCATAGGCAATTGTATCTTTCCCTTCCCAGGTCCCACCAACGATTCTCCATTGTCCGGTAAAAACTACTTAATACTCCGCAAGCACAGATTCTATCGCGTCCCTAAGGGACTTGGCAATTTTAGGGCTTATAATTTTTCTACCCGTATGTAATCCCTAACGGGACTGTCCTATAGGGACAATATGTTGGTAGATAAATATTTAAGAAACCACATTAAGTCCCGTAAGGGACGAAATATTTACTTACCGGACACTAATGAAATTATATATTATCTCTTTCAGAAGTTCTGGGGGAAATATACTTTTCGGGGTTGACTTAAAGTTTCCTGTAAAATCACAATATGAAAAGATAGAGAATTATTCAATAAGCCCTTTTTGTGAAGCCTGGCTTTGCTTCAGTCCTCCAGCAATGGCAGGGCTACGCTGAAGGTATTTTGATCTTCGCGAACATCAATCTTTTTATCGCTAAGAAACTGGTAGCGTCGGCGGATATTCTGCAGTCCAATGCCGTTGGAAAGGTGCTCCTGTTTTTTCTTTTGGAGATTGTTGGAAATTTCAATCGTTCCGTTTGGTTTTTCATCAATGACAATGGTAAGAGGCTTTTCTGCAGATATCACATTGTGCTTAATGGCGTTTTCTACCAACATTTGCAAAGAGAGAGGAGGGATGTTTTTTTCCAGAGCACGAGGGGAAAGATTGATCTGTAACCTGAGGTTTTCGCCAAAGCGTTCCTTTTGGAGGTGGTAAAAGGTTTCAATGATTTTGATCTCATCCTGCAGACTGATCACCTCCCGATCCTTCATGCTAAGGATGCTACGGAGAAAGTCGGAAGTTTTTCCCACATAATTCACTGCAGTTTGAGAATCTTCCTCAATAAGGGTGGTAAGGGTGTTGAGCGTGTTGAAAAGAAAGTGTGGATTTATCTGGCTTTTAAGGGTTTCGTATTGCGATTGGATGTTTTCCTTCTCCAAAGCCTGGGCCTTTACAAGACTTACATTCCATTGGGTATAAAAAAACCAGGCTTCGTGAATGCACGTGATCAGGTAAGTTACAATGAGTGTAATAGCAGCCGAGATGGTAACACTCATTTCAGGATCGAGTTCTACAAAATTGGTATACCGTGCAATAACGTAACTCAGGTACCCGATTACGCTCGTATATGCTGTTACCATTACGATTTCATAAATGAGATGTTTGGCAGGATATTTTTCCCAAGGGTACCTGTTCCACAGAAAAATAACAATGCCCCTTACTCCCAGCCAGATGGAAATGGTGGTGAGTGTGCTCATCACCGCATTCCGGTAGCCCTCGCTCAACAAAAAATCAAGTGAAAACTTGTTGAATACCAACGGCATGACCAGCCCCAAAAAGGGAATACCTATGATCAGGAGCCATTTATCGTTCAGGAATCGGAACATGGTAGTTAGTTATAAGTTAAATGTTATGAGTTAATAGTACTTGGTTTTTAATCGCATAATATCAGTCAGTGTGTTTTACAATTTCCGATGTCAATGGTTAAATCACTTTTATGCGAAATTAATCATAAAAAATCTGCGCTACTTTGTATCTGCGTCATCTGCGTTGTATAAAAAACTATGGTTAACTAAACGACATTGATTAAATTAACCAAACGGTCTTTCAAACCTCTTCTCCCACGCTCCATTCTTTTTCAGGTTGCTGTTCCAGTAAAAGTTGGGCAAACCGGTAAGGCTAAAAATTTTGAAACCTAACTGCTTCGGTTTGCTCATGCGAAGCGGGCCCTTGAGTTTCTTTTTAATGTCCTCTGAAAAGGTTTTGTGTTGGGCAAAATAAGCTCCCAGCTGAAAAAAGTTTGTATAGAGCTTTCGGGTCATTGCCGGTGGCATCACCTGTATTCCTTCTACGCCCCCTTTTATTACGGTTCCAAGGTAATTATATCCCAACCGTTGGGTCAGCTTTTTGAGGTAGCGTTCCACATACACCGAATGAATGGCTTCGGGAAAACCCGATTGCACAATGTAACCCACATCTTTTTTCTTGCCGGATTGTTCCTGGGTTGGCAGTTTTTCGAAGAAGTCCTTTACAATGCCGGGCATGCAGTCAGTATACAAGGGGAAAATGATTATAGCCTGTTCTGAATGCCTGAACAGTTCCAGGCTTTCGACTGCATTCTCCCTTCCCATGAGGTAGGATGTGATCACGTTTTCCTGGTCATTTTTACTGCGGTATCCTTTGAGAAAGTGTTCTGCAAGTATCTTTGAATTGCTCTTGTGGCCGCGTGGCGAGCCGTTAATGATGGATAAGGTCATGGATTATTTCCTCCGTATTATGCGTTTCTGTAAACCAAACATGTTGCAACCGGCAGTGAAAATTGATCGCCAGTCTTTTATAAATATCAGTAATGATCTCAATGTCTTCCTCATCGGTGCCAGGCTCTTTTTGAAGCAGCAGTGCAAAATCGGGATAGCTGTCGTACCTTTTGCGATGGTGGCACTCGCCCTGGATCAGCTCTATGTAGGGGTGAAGCAAAACAATCAACCTGTCCTGCAGGGTTTTTAGTGTGCTGCTCGTAAAACCTGCTATTATGGGTGAGGCAAAGATGAGCAGATCAGAGTGGATTACTTCCCGGAATATCTGTTCGGAATCGTCTTTGATGGCGCACTGGCCGGGCGTTTTCCACCAGCAGCTCCAGCAACCGGTACATTGCCTGATGTTCATTTTGTATAACGGAAAATAGCTGATCTCATGGTTTCTGCCTACCTCCTTTGCCAGGATATTGGCATATTGCGAAAAGTCATTCCCTTCCATGCGTTGATTTCCATCCAGTAAGGTAATTTTCATGGGTGCTTATTTTTATTATTGTGGATTTCGTTTGCAATTGCGCTGACAACCGGCTAAGTGGAAATTTGCATTTCCGCTTCGAACACCGGATAAATTTTACTACATAAAGTCATGTAAACATAACTGATTAACGGCAAATTCAACAATTCCCCGATGGGCATTGCAAATGCCGCTCAGCGGAGGTTTCATCCCCTGGAAGCTTCCAGTTCCTTCGGAAGCTGGAAGTTCCTGGCATCAAGTAATTAACAATTAAAACCGTATTCTCCACTGCGGTATTACCATCATGGGCAGTTGGGGAACGATTTTTTGTTCGCCGGTGCGCTTATCGAAACTCATGGAATGAATGTTTTCATTGTTGAGCAGGTTGGTGATCTCAATGATCCATTCCTGGGTAACTTTACCGGTATTCATCCTGAAGCCTATGCTGAAATCTGTGCGGAAGTAATCGTCGTAGCGGTTTTCGAAAGCCCTGTTGTGGAGCAGCTGCTGATCGTAAAGTTCGTTTTGTTCATCCCATACAGTATTGAAAGGGATGTAGCGCTGCCCGCCGGCATACATTACCTTGAGGTTGATGTCGATAACACTTTTCCTGCGGTCTGATTTTCCCACCCTGAATTCATAGCCTGCCAGCAGGTTGCCAATGTAATTGTTGCTGAAAGCCGTATTGCGCCACACTCTGTCGGAGCCACGGTATTTGGATTCGAACACGGAAACGGTGAAAAGGTAATACAATCCTTTGTGGAAAAATCTTTCCAGGGTGAGTTCCACACCCATATTCTGGCCAATACCGTTGCTTACCAGTGTATCGGGGTTGAACACGCCAAAGTTGGCTCCTTCGTTGAGCATGGAATAGCTGTCAGCTTTGCCGCCGTTTACAGGCACGTCAAACAGTTTCTGGTAATACAGTTCTACTTTCATACGTGTGGTAGGGGTAAAGTTGCGGTCATAACCCAGCACAAGGTGGTCGCTTTTGAGCAGTTCCAGATTTTTGTTGGGAGTATGGTATTGTGTTCCGTCAAAGACTTTAGTGAAATAGACCGTTTCGGACAGGATCTGACTGTGGCGGCCTGCACCGGCACTTATACGCTGGCCGGGCAAAAACTGGTAGGATATGCCCAGGCGGGGTTCTATCGACCAGGTGTTGTTTACCATGTATTGCTGGTAGTGCAACCCTGCATTAAAGGTAAGATCGTTATTTACCCTGTGCTGCCAGTGCAGATAAGGTTGCACGAGCCAGCCGCTTCCCTCGGTTTCCCTGATGGCAATGATGCGCTGGTAGGTGTTGCTGTACACACTGTCGTTGAGCTGCAGGTTGCGCATGGAAAGATTGATACCGGCTTTCATGCTGTTGCGGCTGCTGAGGCGCGCATTTAGCGAGAATGCTCCAGAAACCCGGTTTTCGCGAAAATCATTTCCATAGAGGGTAAATGGGGTCATTTGTGGTGGAATGAGGCTGTCGGCCAGGGTGCGCATATTGCGATGGCTCAGGGCCAGGGTGCTGCGTGTATAGGTGGAAGGGGAGAGGCTGTAGATGTGGTTCAGACCCAATACACCCATATCGGCACTGTTATAGAGATCGAATCCTTCTCCGGCATAGTAATCCAGATCCTCATCGGTGCGTTTGCTGTCGAGGAATTCGATGGTGCTGCGTCCGCCCAGGCCAAAAAGGGAGAAACTACCATACTTTGTTGTGGGAAGATTGAGCTTGAAGCTAAGATCGTGGTATTTGGGAACACCGCTGGTACCAAAGTTCATTCCGACCATTTCAAACACTTCCATGGTGCTGTAGCGGAAATTAACCAGGTAAGAACCGTTGGCTGATTTGAACATGGGTCCTTCAGCTCCCAGTTCAAAGCCGTTGAAGCCGATCTGGAACATCTGTTCATGATTGTATTCGTTGCCGTTGCGCATACGCAGACCGAATACGCTGGCCGTGGCATTGCCATATTCTGCGGGGAATGCACCGGAGAGGAAGTCGGAGTTGGCCAGCACATTGTTGTTGAGCATGCTCACTGGCCCACCGGTAGAGCCAAAGGCAGCCCAGTGGTTGGGGCTGGGAATGTCTATCCCTTCCAGGCGCCACAACAGGCCCGAAGGACTGTTGCCTCGTACCACGATATCATTGCGGTCGTCGCTGTTTACAATCACACCTGCATAATTGGAGGCCATGCGGGCTACATCGTTGCGAGAGCCGGCAAAACGTTCGGTCTCTTCCACAGTAAATCCACGCGCACTAATGGTGGCAAGGGGATTGATGGCCTGAGTTTTGTCCTGTTGGGCAGTTACCACCACTTCCTGCCCGGTGATGGCATATTCTTCCATGGTGACCTCCAGGATGGTTTCGCGGCCCGAGATGTGGCTGATGTTGCTAAGGTCAACCTGTCTGAACCCCATAAAGGTGATGCGCAAGTCAATACGGCCTACCGGTACGTTGGGGATTTCAAAGTAACCGTTGCTGTCGGCGGAAGCGCCAAGGAGCGGGTCGGTATCAAGGATCACCACATTAGCGCCGGGCAGAGGCTGAAGGGTCTGGCGGTCGATAACCCTGCCACGCACTGTTTGGGTGATGATGGTTTCGGCAACAACAGCCTGGAAAGCCAGGAGAAAGACTGTCAGAAAAGTAACTACTCTGATCATGGCAATAATTGTTTTAAGGAATGAATAATTGTTTCGGTGCAAAAGTAGAGATGCCCGGGGAAGTGGTGAAATTATTATTGCTGAAAGCGTAAAATTGACTGCTGAATGGGTAAAAGGGGGATGGAAAGGGTAGGATGAAGATTGGTGGAGTCATTGACCCTACAAAGGTAGGTTATAAATACTTAAACGGCTCTTCAAAGGTCAGGGTTCGCCCAAATTAGGTGATATTGATTGTTGAGTTAAATGTAAAAGAGATTCTTTGCGTTATTTGGTTTTATTGTTTTCCGATTATTGAATATTTTGCTGATTTCCCGTGCAGCAAAGCTCATATGAGGATTGTAAACAAACAACGTTAATTAATTTGTAAAAATATATTTTTTTTTAGCACCGTAAACTTAGATTCATTCTAAATTAAGGGGACTGTATGGGCTAGAAATCTTACTTTCCTTACTTATGCTACCTCTTTGTCAATAATTATCCATGAAACATTATTTGCTATTTTTGCATACTCTTTCAAAGACGTCCTCATAAATCGCATTAATCCATACCATCTCATGCGAAAGATATACTCAGCCTTCCTTTTTATCATTGTTTTTTTTATAGCCTCAGCGGGGCTTTTTGCCCAGAGCACCTTTCTGCCTGCAGGACACCAGTGGCACGACTTTGTGCAGCGCATGGAGATCAAATCGGGTGGAGGCGGTGCACCCTTCCATCTTGCCCTTCGTCCGCTGGCGCGGAAAGATATGATGGAATTTTTGCTGGCGGCCGATACCAGTGCCCGCAGGATTACCCCCACCGACAGAAAGAAGATCCAGGCCATTGCCCAAAGCAATGCCGAGTGGAATACGCTCGAAAATGATACCTCCCGAAGGCCGGTTTTAAGGCACTTTTATAAGCATCCTTCTGATTTTTACCGCTATCACAACGAGGATCTGTTCCTGGTGATCAACCCGGTATTGCATCTGCAAACCGGTTTTGAAGAGCAAACTTCCTCCCCATTGTACCTCAATACCCGTGGGTTGGAGATCAGGGGAATGATCAACGGAAAAGTGGGTTTTTATACCTTCATGGCCGATAACCAGGCGCGGTTTCCCTTCTATGTGAGGGAAAAGATCCGCCAGCAGGAGGGAGCTATCCCGGGCGAAGGGTGGAACATACCTTTTGGTGTGCAGGGGCACGATTTTTTTACTGCCCGCGGACATATTGCCTTCCAGGCCACAAAAAACATTGGATTCCAGTTTGGTCAGGACAGGAATTTCATTGGTTATGGACAGCGTTCTTTGCTGCTTTCCGACTATGGCAACAACTATCTCTTTCTAAAGATCAATACCCGGGTGTGGCGTTTTCACTACCAGAATGTATTTGCACGTTTGGTAGACTGGCCCCTGCGGAGCTATGGCGGCCGCCGCTTCGATCCCAAATACATGGCAGCACATACGCTTTCCTTTAAGATTTCTGATCGTTTTCAACTGGGAGTGTTCGAAAATGTAGTGTTTGGCCGTGCCGATACCCTGGTACCACGACAGTTCGATCCCCATTACCTGAATCCGGTCATCTTTTACCGGGCCGTGGAACACCACATCGGTGATCCCGACAAAATTTCCCTGGGCATTTTTTGGCGATGGATAATGGGCTATCGTATTGCATTGTATGGTCAGTTTTATGCAGACGACTTTCATGTTGGCGATTTGAAGTATGATCTGGACAAATTCCTTCACTACATGGGTTTTCGCTCAGAGCGCAAGTATGATCTGCATGCCTCCTTCCGCCACAAATATGCACTGCAGCAGGGATTGCACTGGGTAGACTTCCTGGGTATTGATAACCTTGATGTGCAACTGGAGGGTAACTGGATCCGCCCTTTTGTTTACAGCCACTATGCTACCGATGGCTCCGGGCTGCGTCCTTCATCCAATTACAGCCATTACAGCCAGCCACTGGCACATCCCATGGGGGCTAATCTAAGGGAGTACATGGCTGTCGTTTCCTACCATCCTCATCCCAACTGGCATATCAGGAGTGTGTTGTTTAATGCACAACAGGGAGTAGATTCGGCAGGGGTCAATATGGGAGGAGATATTTTTCGCGATTATACCAGCAGGGTGGGAGATTATGGGCATACCTTTCTGCAGGGAGAGCAACGCAAAGTTAGTTTTGCGCAATTTTCCGTATCATGGCAATGGAAACCCAACCTGTGGCTGGAAACAAAATATGTTGTAAGGCAGGAGGAGCTGCAGGGCGGAAGGGAACGATCAGGAATCTTTATGGCAGGTATCCGCCTGAATGCACTGAGGCGCGGGCATTGGTTCTGACCTGTTGAACAATTGTCCCGAAAAAGCACTTTAATCAATCAGTAAAAAAATTATCTGTTTTCGATCCAGCAATATCGCATAATCACCATCAGCGTGTCAGGAATATACATCCATATACCTTTTTGCCGGCAGGCGTGCCATTACTGCAATTTTCACTTTTCCGTATCCCAGAAAAGGCGTCCTGAATTTGTAGAAGCCCTCCTCAATGAGATAGAAATCCGGAAGGATTTTTTGTATGGCGCGGGCTTTGACCGCTGGAGTATTACAACCCTGTATTTTGGGGGTGGTACCCCATCACTGCTGGAAAGGAATGAATTGGAGCGAATCTTCAACCGGTTGTACAACCATTTTACCTTTTCTCCTGATGTGGAAATTACACTGGAAGCCAACCCTGACGACCTGACCACTGAAAAATTGCATGTGCTCAAAGAGCTGTCAGTTAACCGATTAAGTATTGGCATTCAAAGTTTTAACGATGCAGACCTCCGTTATATGAACCGTTCACACAATGCACAGCAGGCAAGAGCTGTTCTGCAGAGGGCTTTTGACGTGGGTTTTCACAATATTACCGCTGACCTGATCTATGGCATACCCACGCTCGATGATGATCAATGGGAGCAGAACGTGATGCAATTAATCACCATGGGAGTGCCCCATATCTCGGCCTACAGCCTTACAGTGGAGAAGAAAACCGCTCTTGAAGTTTTCATCCGAAAGGGAAAAGCAGCCCCGGTGGATGAGGAACAGGCTGCACGACAGTTTGAGATGCTGTGTTACCTGGCCTCTATGCATGGCTACGAACATTATGAAATATCCAATTTTGGTAAGCCCGGTTTTTTTTCCCGTCACAACATAAGCTACTGGTCGGGAGTACCTTACCTGGGACTTGGCCCATCGGCGCACAGCTTTGTGCCTGGTAAAAGACAATGGAATATCGCCAATACCTGTGAGTATATCGATAGCCTTGCCAGCGGCACAATCCCTTATGATCACGAGATACTTGATAAACAGCAACAATTCAATGAATATGTGATGACTGCACTTCGCACCATGTGGGGTGTAGATAAGGCTTTTGTAGAAAAACGATTTGGCGGTCACTATCTTTCACGTATGATGCGCAGCGCCGCTAAATATTTAAAAAGTGGTATGTTACAGGAAACTCTCAGCCATTTAAAAGTTTCGCAAAAGGGGAAATTCTTTGCCGATGGTATAGCGGCTGATTTGTTTGTTGATCTTTGATCCTTTAGCGGGGAGTAGTGATCGCAGCATGCTAAATTTTTCTGCGCCTTATGGAAAAAACCAGGAAGAGCCTGATGGATGGCTCTGTCCTGGTTTCGCATAATTAACAAAAACTTTCATCAATTCAATGAAACTGTTTTTATTGTTTTTCCGCGAGAAAAAATCAATAAAGATATGACCGGATACTACTTGGGAATTTTAGCTCCCTGCTTGGTTTCTACCAGGTTGTGGGGTACAACAGATTGAATTTTGTTACCCTCAAGCGTAACCGTTGCTATGGTATGAACTTCGTCATAAGTAATACTTCCTGAGAACGATTGTGTACCACCATCGGTAGTTATGAGTACGTTATAGTTGGAAACACCATCTCCGGAGAAATAATGAACCTGTACCAGGTATTCTCCTGCAGGAGCCACTCCTTCGGGCCAGTAAATATTTTCAGGGCCATATCCATAGGTATTGTCATAATCCAGCTCACCACCGCTTGGAGAAACGGGATCATAATAGATAATCTGGAATCCGGTTGGGTCAGTCACCCAAAGGTCAAGATCGCAAATACTGTCCCAGGTAAGGGTAAACTGAATATCGCCATGGCCGGTAAACAATGCTGCTGTTGCCGTGCTGATATTACCTGCCTGATCCTGTTCATCATCCTCCATTCTGCTCACAACGCTTCCAATGGTAACCAGTACATCACCCGGAGATGAAATATTAACCATTCCTACGCCATCACAAAAATCGGTAAACTCCTGGTTGTCGACTACGGCCGTGGCAGCTTCCATAGTTATCCCCGTAATAAAACTGGTGCAGAAAACTTTGGCCAGGCTTAAGGAAATGCCTGCTGATGCTTTGGTGGCCATAATACTGGCAACACACTTGGCAAGGTTCAGGCTGTGACCCACAACTTTTAGGGTAGTAGATTTCCAGCCCTCTGTACTTTTGGTAGGATTGGTAAATTCTTCGCTAAAAAAGAAAGAGGCATCAAATTCAATATCTCTGAATAACTCCACATCACCTTCTGCTGATACCACACCAACATCCACCATGTCTTCGCGAATATTTCTGTAAATGATAAAAACCCCGTTGTGGTATAACATGTCGGGAAGTCCTTCGGGGGTTAATCTCAGATGCATACCGGGGTCGGCATCGTTCTGATAAAAAACATCAGTAGGAAGTTCAGTTGTGGCATCTACATTAAAACCTATAACTTCCTTGGTATTAGCAATACCGATATAATCCATCAGGTCGCTGTCAACCTCGGTAAATCTAACTTCATCTTTATCTTCTTCCTTATCACAACCGTGAAAAAGGAAGGATACAGTAAACAATCCGATAATGATCATAAAGATCCATGGTGCTTTTGTTTTCATAAAATTTTGGTTTTAGTTGATAATTTTTGGAATGGATTAAAAGAAAATAAATAATAATGTTTAAATTAAACATATTTTAAAGTTTACATGCTTTTTCCAGATGAGATAGGGAGAAATTTCTGTAAACTGGATGCAAAATTAATAAGTTAATGAATTGTAAATTTATTTGGTGGTAAAATAATCACATTTCGCAAAGGAATTTGCAATGTCAGCAGTGTTATATTATAGTTTAATCTTTTGATAGTCAATGAAATGAATCCAGCAATTCATAATATATATATGGAGGAAACTTATTAACAAATATTTTTATTTTATGACCTAAGAAGGCATATAGACATTATTTAAAGAAAAAATACAATAAAAAAACGGGCTTCCCGTAGGGGAGGAAGCCCGTTCAAAACCAAAACACTATGAAGAGATAATTAATTGTGGATTGCGTGGTGGGTATTGCCTGGTGGCAAGGATTGCAGATTATTTTTTATACACCGGATGAATTTCGGATACTTCCTGTTCGGGCTTTACGAATGGGGTAATATCGATGCGTTGGCTGGCCTTGTTGCTTTTCACTTCATTGTAAACCTCGCGGGTATTGAAAGTGAAAGTTTCCTGAATTTGTTCAACTTTTACAAGTACTTCCATGGTACGGCCGTAACGGTCTGACATTTTAAAACTTCTGAAATTATCGGCTGAAGCAATGCTGATAGTCATCAAAAAGAGAACGGCGAAAGTTAAGATGTTTGTTTTCATGATACAAAGGGTTTTATAGGTTATTTTTTTATTTGCTGTGTTACGCCCAAATCATAACTAATCACGTGCCAAAAGTTGTAACAAGCATAATAACAGTAATATAGAAGGATATTTTTAAACATTTGTATTTCAAGTGGTCGAAAAAGTGTTCGCATTTGGGGGGTAATTGTTCGGAAGTGGACATTTGTTTTTGTAGTCTTGACAGGGCAACTCCCTGTTTATTCTGGTAGCGGGGTTACTGAAAGTGACTCCGTCAGGTTCAGACAACCTATCGCGACGGGGCCTCTTCAAGCGACCCCGCCATTTTTTTTGCAATCTTCAGCCTCATTTGCGCTGAGCTTGTGAAAGGTTCAGCGTTCCATCTCGAATGGATAGCATTTGCATAATAATTCCTGTTTGTATATATTTGACGATATCTAATCAATGCCATACCTAAAATCAAACATATGAAAAAAA
>CAYVQC010000073.1:0-13547 GCA_964453995.1 uncultured Bacteroidales bacterium
AAAGGCTCAGCGTCCGGGCAAAATCCAACCTTTAAGACAGCCTTTTTTATTATATTTTAGAAGATAACAGCTCTTTCAACCAATACTTTTCCGTCCATTGCTTCAGGTATTTCCAGCCGCATCATGTGAAGAATGGTGGGAGCAATATCTGCCAGGCGACCGCCGTCTTTGAGCTTATTGTAATCCTTGTCGAGCAGCCAGATGGGAACGGGATTGGTGGTATGTGCCGTATTGGGCGATCCGTCTTCATTGAAGGCGAAATCGGCATTGCCATGATCAGAAGTGATAATCACCGAATAGCCGTTATCCAGGGCGGTTTCAGTAACGTCTTTCACACAAGCGTCCACGGTTTCCACTGCTGTTTTTATGGCTTCATACACCCCTGTGTGGCCCACCATGTCGGCATTGGCAAAGTTGAGGCAGATGAAATCGAATTTCTGCTTCCTGATTTCGGCCAATACGGCATCTCTTACTTCCGGAGCGCTCATTTCGGGCTGCAGGTCGTAGGTTGCCACTTTGGGTGATGAGATCATGATACGCTCCTCCCCGTTGAATTCTTGCTCGCGTCCGCCGCTAAAAAAGAAGGTAACGTGGGGATACTTTTCAGTTTCAGCAATACGAAGCTGGGTTTTGCCATTGCGCTCCAGCACTTCGCCCATGGTTTGGCTAAGATTGTCCTTGTCATAAATGATATTCACATTTTTGAAAGAGTCATCATAGCGTGTCATGGTAAAGTATTGTAAAGGCAGGGTTTTCATTTCATGTTCTGGCATATCCTTTTGGGTCAGCACTACAGTAATCTCTCTCAGACGATCGGTGCGGAAGTTGAAACAGATCACCACATCATTTTCCTCAATAGTGGCGAGGGGTTGCTTGTCATTGCCGGTAATCACTTTGGGGTTAATAAACTCATCAGTAACATTGGCATCATAAGAAGCCTGAATGGCCTGCCCGGCAGTAGCAAATTTTTCACCTTCACCTTTAACGAGCATATCGTAGGCCAATTTCACACGTTCCCAGCGCTTGTCGCGGTCCATAGCATAGTAGCGGCCGCAAACAGAAGCAATAGTTCCGGCTGATTTTTCCAGGTGTTCTTCCAGCTGGTTGATAAAGCCCAGCCCGCTTTTGGGGTCGGTATCGCGCCCATCGGTAAAGGCGTGGATGAAAAGATTGTTGAAGTCGTGTTTTTTAGCCACATCGCACAATCCAAAAAGATGATCCATAGCAGAGTGTACGCCGCCATCAGAAACAAGGCCCAGCAGGTGTACTTTCTTATTGTTTTCTTTGGCGTAGGTAAACGCTTTTGTAAGTTCGGGGTTTTCGTGGAAACTCCCTTCCTTTATGGCTTTTGATATTTTTACAAGGTCCTGGTATACGATTCTTCCTGCTCCCAGGTTCAGGTGGCCAACCTCTGAGTTACCCATTTGTCCGGCGGGTAATCCTACATCTTCACCCGAAGTTTTCAACAGGTTAAAGGCTGCTTTGTCTTTCAGCCCTGCCGTAAAGGGCACGTTGGCATTTGCAATGATATCTGACTGGTCGCCTTTGCCCTGGCCCCAGCCATCCATAATAACAAGAATTACTTTTTTCTGTTCCATTTTTTTCCTTTCCAAAATAGATGTTTTTATTACAAGATTATAAATTTATGATTATGTATTGGCCCTGATAGCATCCACCGGATTAAGCTGTGCAGCATTATAGGCGGGAATAAACCCGGCTACCAGGCCGATGATCACTGATACATTAACCCCCAGCAGAATATTGCTGGTTTGCAGCATCAGGTCCATGTCAAAAATGCCCGAGGCCAGCCATGTACCTGCAAAAACCAGTGCCAGTCCAATAATACCCCCCAGCAGACTCAACAAGACTGCCTCTGCCAGGAACTGCAACAGGATGAAGTAGTTTTTTGCTCCCAGGGCTTTCTGAATGCCGATGATGGTGGTTCTTTCCTTTACAGAAACAAACATAATGTTGGCAATGCCAAATCCGCCCACCAGGATGGAAAAACCACCAATAATCCATCCTGCCAGTTTAAGGATAGAAAACAGCCCGTCGAAGCCTTTGGAAAGCAGGCTGGTTTGGTTGAGGGCGAAGTTGTCCTCGGCAGCGGGTTTGATGCGTCTTATCGATCGCATGGCTCCTCTGAGTTCATCGGTTAGTTCGTCAATACCAAAGTTTTCTCTGCCTTTTGCCATAATGGCGGGTCTGTATCGATTGCTGGTTACATCAATAAACGAGCTAACAAAATTGAGGGGCAAAACCACCATTTCATCGTGGCTGTTTCCAAAAGTATCACTGCCTTCCTGGGTAAAAACACCAATTACCCTAATGTTGCGGCCAAAGACTTTTATGGTTTTTCCTACGGGTTCTGTTTCTTCAAAGAGATTGGCCGCCACCTGGCTACCCAGCATGGCCACGCTTCGTCCGCTGACAGACTCCACCGGGGAGAAGTACCTGCCGGATTGAAGTTCGAAGCTTCTTACCCGGTTGTAATCATTCGAAACGGCAAAGATGGTGGTTTGTTCCACACTTTTATTGAGGTATTCTACAGTTCTTGATGTGGATGCGGTATATACGGCAGACTCAATAATGCTGGTGCGGCGCATGATCTCATCCACTTCAGAAGGGCGGGGGGTAGGCCGGTTCATATAGCGCCACCAGGGGTAATCACGTCCAAATTCCCAGGGCCACTTCTCAATATACACCACATTATCGCCCAGCGATGCAATTGAAGTCCTGATCTGTCTTTCCAGTGCATCAACCACGCTGAAAACACTGATGATGGCAAAAATACCAATGGTGATGCCCAGCAGGGTAAGCATAGTGCGCAGCTTGTTGGATACGACACTTCCCCATGCAAAGAGGGCACTTTCCCTGAAAAGCTTGACGAATAATATCATTTGCCGGGTGTAGTTTTAATGGTGCAAAAGTACGAAAATTGAAGGACTAATTTTTAGTCGGATTTCAGCTTCATCATCAACTCAGAGGCATAAACAAAGCTTTCAACCTCTTTGTTGCCCGAGGAAAGGATCTGTTCCGCGTTACCTTCCCACCAAAGATCACCTTTATAAAGAAAAATTACATGATCTCCACTTTCCATTACACTGTTCATGTCGTGGGTGTTTACCACGGTGGTGATGTTGAATTCGCGGGTAATTTCGCTGATGAGTTTATCAATCACAATAGCCGTTTGGGGGTCGAGGCCCGAGTTGGGTTCATCGCAGAAAAGGTAATTGGGTTTGTTGGCTATGGCTCGGGCAATAGCAACTCTTTTCTTCATTCCACCACTGATTTCTGCAGGGTAAAGATGATTGGCATTTTGAATATTAACCCTGTCGAGGCAGAAGTGCGCCCGCTTTATTTTCTCGCTTTTGCTCATTCCCTTGTTGAACATATCCAGGGGAAAAATCACATTCTCTTCTACTGTGAGCGAGTCAAAAAGTGCACTGCCCTGGAATAGCATTCCAATCTTTTTACGAATGCCGGTACGCTCGCGGTTGCTCAGCGAAGTAAAATCTTCTCCGTCGTAGAGCACGGCACCGCTGTCGGGCTCAAGCAAGCCTACCAAACATTTCATCAGCACGGTTTTACCCGATCCGCTTTGTCCAATGATAAGGCTGGTCTTTCCTTCCTTAAATGTAGTAGATACCCCTTTGAGAATGGGTTTGCTATCAAATGCTTTGTATAGGTTCTTGATCTCTATCATACCAGAAGAATTTGGGTGAGGATCAGGTTGAAGAAAATGATATAAATACTGCTGAAAACTACTGCTTTGGTGCTGGAGTGGCCCACTTCAAGAGCACCACCACGGGTAATATAGCCGAAATAACCCGATATGGAAGCAATCAGAAAAGCAAATACTACTGTTTTGATCAGGGCATAAAACACATCGTACTGTGAAAATTCAAACAAGATCCCGTAACTGTAATGGCTAAGGGGCAAAACGCCGGTAAAATATGATGCAAGCCATCCACCCCATATTCCAAGGAAAATACTCACTATTACCAGCATGGGATTTACAATCATGCTGGCAATGATCTTGGGCAAAATAAGAAAGCCTGCCGAGTTGATTCCCATCACTTCCAGGGCATCTATCTGTTCGGTAACCCTCATGGTTCCTATTTCTGAAGCAATGCGCGAGCCTACCTTTCCGGCAAGGATAAGGCTGATAATGGTGGGGGAGAACTCCAGGATGATGGATTGGCGGGTGGCAAAGCCCACCGCATAGATGGGCAACAACGGGTGATCGGTATTGAAGGCCGTTTGTATGGTGACCACTGCACCCATAAAGACCGATATGATGGCCACAATGCCCAGGCTCTCCAAACCCAGGTTGTCCATTTCTACAATAATCTGGCGTCGGTATATGGTGGCATTTTGCGGCCTTCGCAGGATGGTGGTGAGCAAAACCAGGTAGTTGCCAATATGATGAAAAAGTTTCATACGTCGCTTTTACTGTCTTTAATAATCTTTATGGATGTTGTCCTTTTACTCTATTAGCTATTAGGTTTCACATCTTTGAGGAATCAATGCAAAAGTACTTATATTTTATGGTATGATGTGTTAGAATCTGTTATACTAACAAACGGTATCGGCTTTTTATTGACATTAGCAAAAAAAATAGTAGGTTTGTAAACTGTTAATGTGACAACAGCACTAATACAGAGTATTGATATACAGCTATATATATGCATTTCTCCTTTAGAATTCGTTTGGTTACCCTTGGGTTCGTAGTAATGATATTAATGTCTTCCTGCTCCGTATTGCGGGGTAGAAAATGCGATTGCCCGCAGTGGAGTATGGATAATGTTGATCCTGATTATGATCCTGAATTCAATAGTATAGATGGACCTACAGCATAAAGAAATCCTACATCGCTACTTTCCTGAGGAAACCGTTGACCAGGTATCTTCCATCCTGCTAAGACACGCTATCCAATTGAAACTCACCCGCACACGAATCACCAAGCTTGGCGACTATCGTCCTCCTCTGCGGGGCAAAGGGCACCGTATCACCATTAATGGCAGCCTGGGCAGGCATATGATTTATCTTGTATTTTTGCACGAATTAGCCCATTTGCTGGTATGGAACAAATATGGCAATAAAGCGCGGCCCCATGGCAGGCAATGGAAGGAGGAGTTTGCCAGCCTGTTGCAAAATGCAATATATCATGCCCTGATTCCGGGGCATTTGAAGGAACAGGTTTTGGATTTTTCAAAAAATATAAAGGCTACTTTTGCAGCTCATCCGGCACTTTGGAAGGCCCTTCGGGTTATTGACTCCGGATCCCTGCAACAGGTTATGGTAGAAGATATTCCTCTGGACGGCTTGTTTGTGGCAGCCAACGGGCGATTGTTTAAAAGAGAAGACAAAATAAGAACCCGTTACCGCTGTTACTGTCTGAGCAATCACCGGCGATACCTCTTTCATGCCATGGCTGTGGTGCAACCGGTAGAAGAAGAGAAAATTATGCAGTATAAATATCAACCCAATTATTATGAACAAAAATAATTATGTCGTAATCATGGCCGGTGGTGTGGGAGAACGTTTCTGGCCCATGAGTAAAGTAAGCCGGCCAAAACAATTCATAGATATCCTGGGAACCGGGAAAACCCTTATACAGCAAACCTATGAGAGATTTCTCAGGGTATGCAAAAAAGAAAATATCTACATTGTTACCAATAAAATATACCGCGACCTGGTGCTTTCCCAACTCGATGGTATTGGTGAAAACCAGGTAATCTGCGAGCCGGCGCGGAAAAACACAGCCCCCTGTATTGCCTATGCCGCCTACAAGATCCATGATCTTAATCCTGATGCGGTAATGGTGGTGGCTCCTTCCGATCATATTATCCTCAGGGAAGATGTCTTTTGCGACATCATCAGCGCTGCCTTGAAAGAAGCAGGCAACTCATCCAATTTCTATACTTTGGGTATAAAACCTTCACGCCCTGATACCGGCTATGGTTATATACAGTATGTTGCCGGAAGCCGTTTCGAAAACAACGAATTGCTGCGAAAGGTGAAAACCTTCACCGAGAAACCCAACGAAGAACTGGCAAAATCTTTCCTGCAAAGCGGAGATTTCCTATGGAATTCAGGAATATTTATTTGGTCAGCAAGATCTGTTATCGATGCTTTTGATATGTACCAGCCCGAAATCAGTGATGTTTTTCAGAAAGCCAACGGCCTGTATAATACTCCCCAGGAAGAAGGATACATTGAAAAAGCTTATCCCGCTTGCAAAAGTATTTCCATTGACTATGCCATTATGGAAAAAGCAGAAAATGTGCACGTATTTATTTCTGACTTTGGTTGGTCTGACCTGGGAACCTGGGGATCGTTGTTCGAATCCATGGAAAAGGATGAGAAAAACAATGCAGTAAATGGCGAAAACGTCATGATGTACGATTCAACCAACTGCATTGTGAATGTACCTGATGAAAAACTCATGGTGTTGCAGGGGCTCGACGGATATATCGTTTCTGAGTACGAAAATTCACTGCTCATATGCCATATGAGCCAGGAACAGCAGATCAGGAAATTTGTTAACGACATAAAGATAACCAGGGGAGAGGAATACCTGTAATCTCTCCTGATTTTTTACATACCATTTAACTAACATTTTTAACAACAACAATTTCATGATAAGGAAAAAATCACTATTGCTGCTTTTGCTTTTGGTTGCCCTTTGCAGACCAGCAAAAGCCGACGAGGGGATGTGGCTCCCCTTTATGATTAATGACATGCTTTATGAGCAAATGCAGGAGATGGGTCTTGAACTCACCCGCGAACAGATTTTTAGTTTCAATGAATCCAGCCTCAAGGATGCTATTGTAAGTTTTGGTGGCGGTTGCACCGGCGAGATCATCTCTTCTCAGGGGTTACTGCTTACCAATCATCACTGTGGGTACGGACGTATTCAGTATCACAGTACTCCCGAAAATGACTACCTCTCCGATGGCTTCTGGGCCATGAGCAAAGAGGAAGAGCTTCCCAATCCAGGCCTTTTTGTACGTTTTTTGGTAAACGTTACCGATGTTACCCAACAGGTAGAAAGCGTTCTTAACGAACAAATGAGCCTGAGCGAAAGGAATGAAGCCATCAGTAAGATCTCTGAAGAATTGGTGAAAGAGGCAACCGAAGGAAATCATTATACTGCCAATGTAAGGTCGATGTTTTCAGGCAATGAGTTTTATCTCTTTGTTTATGAGCGCTTCAATGATGTAAGGCTGGTAGGTGCTCCCCCTTCTTCCATTGGCAAGTTTGGTGGCGATACCGATAACTGGATGTGGCCCCGCCATACCGGCGACTTTGCCCTCTTCAGGGTATATACCGCACCCGACGGAACTCCTGCCGACTACTCGCCCGACAATGTGCCCCTTAAACCCAGGCATCATCTTCCTGTTTCCCTCAAGGGTGTGGAAGAAGGCGATTTTGCCATGATCCTTGGCTTTCCCGGCTCTACCGACAGATACCTCACTTCCATGGGAATAGAATACAGGTTGAAAAATGAATTTCCCATCCGCATCAATATCAGACGCGAAAAACTCGATATTATTGAAGCAGAGATGGCCGCAAGCGATGCCATTCGCATTATGTATGCATCACGCCAGTCGGGGATTGCCAATTACTGGAAAAACTTTATCGGTATGAGCAATGCCCTTCGCAAGCACGATGTTGCCAGCACAAAAAAGGCAATTGAAGAAGACTTTGTAAAATGGGTGCAGCAGGATCCTCGCCGCCAGCAACAATACGGACAAGTAATGGATATGTTTTCTGAGGCCCTGAAGGGTTACGAAAGCTTCCAGTCGTTCAATTACATTTTCCAGGAGGCCATCCTTACCGGTCCCGATGTGGTACGACTGGCAGGCCAGGCGGAAACCCTTGAGAAGCTTATGAAAGAGAAAGTCTCCGAAGAGGAAATCCAGGACGAGATCAGCCGCCTCAAAACCGTGGCCGAGAGAACTTTCCGGAATTATGATGCCGGTGTGGATGAAAAACTTTGGGCAGCCATGATGAAACGATTCTTTCAAAATGTTCCCATGGAACTGCAACCCGAAATATTTATGGATATCAACAGGAAATTCAAAGGGAACTTTAACAGCTTCGCCGATCATGTATACTCCCGCTCCATCTTTTCCTCCCCTGAAAGATTTGAGGAATTCCTTGCCGATCCGTCTCTGAAGAAATTGCAGAAAGACTGGGCCTTCCGCACTGTAAGTGGCATTTACGATAGTGCTTCCCGGGTAAGAACAGAAATGAAGCCTTACAGCGAAAAGCTGGCTACCGCACGCAGGCTCTTTATCAGAGGACTTAAAGAAATGGATCCGGAAGGAATGTTCTATCCCGATGCCAATTCTACCATGCGTTTCACCTACGGTTCGGTGCAGGGGTACTGGCCCTCCGATGCCGTTTACTATGATTATACCACTACATTGGAAGGTGTAATGGAAAAAGAAAATCCTGATCACCATGAGTTTGTTGTTCCTGAGAAACTCACCCAATTGCACAAAGATTCTGATTTTGGTGAATATGACCAGGATGGTACCATGATTGTGAACTTTATCTCTACCAATGATATTACCGGTGGTAACTCA
The DNA here is from genome assembly GCA_964453995.1 of uncultured Bacteroidales bacterium. Taxonomy (GTDB): domain Bacteria; phylum Bacteroidota; class Bacteroidia; order Bacteroidales; family UBA7960; genus SKVR01. Next base: position 8,601 of record CAYVQC010000073.1, read on the forward strand.
GGAAGTCCTGTGATTGACGGAGCAGGTAACCTCATTGGACTTGCCTTCGACGGAAACTGGGAAGCCATGAGCGGTGATATTCTCTTTGAACACCAGATGCAACGGTGTATCAATGTAGATGCACGCTATATTCTGTTTGTCATTGATAAGTTTGCCGGTGCAAGCCATCTGATTGACGAAATGACCATTGTGAGGTAATCGGCCTGGCAATTTTGAAAAACCCGGAGCGGTGGGGCCAATGTCAAAGGTCCCACCGCTTTTTTTTTGCCTCGGGAAAGAGATTTTTATTTCCCCGCCCGTTGTGTAGCCCCTTGCGATCACATAGTGGTATCTTCCGCTTAAATCAGTGGCCCGGTTTTATTGCACGCAGGCTTCAGTCAATATGCGATGATTGAGATAAAGGGATCAGCTGCTGAAGCAGGTCTTTGTTTCCAGGGAAAATGCACTGTGTTTCGGCGCATCTTGTGGTTGTAGCAAACCGACAAAGCCGCAGGCCGCTGGGGTGGATTTTGCAACACTACCCCCCAAAAAAAAGGCTACCCTAAACCCGGGCAGCCTCTTTTTGCTGGATAAAACTGATGTGAAGAGATCAATACTCAGGTTCTATTCCCATGTTGTGGAACATAAATGACCAGATGTCGGTCTGTTCTTCTATAATTTTTGAGATGGGTTTACCGGCGCCATGACCCGCATCTACAGCCACCCTGATCAGCACAGGATTGCTGCCCTGATGTTTGCGCTGCAACTCGGCTGCAAACTTAAAACTATGGGCAGGCACCACCCTGTCGTCATGATCGGCAGTGGTGATAAGGGTAGCCGGATAGTTTACACCCTGCTCCAGGTTGTGTAATGGCGAATAGCTGTAGAGATTGTGGAAATGAACCTCTTCTTCGCTGGTGCCATAATCATCGGCCCAGGCCCAGCCAATGGTAAACAGGTGATAACGCAGCATATCCAACACGCCCACAGCCGGGAATGCTACCTTAAACAATTCCGGACGCTGTGTCATGGCAGCACCCACCAGGAGACCACCGTTTGACCCTCCCTGGATGGCAAGTTTTTCAGGAGAAGTATATTTGTTTTCGATAAGATATTCGGCAGCAGCAATAAAATCATCAAACACATTCTGGCGGTTGAGCTGGCGTCCTGCATCGTGCCATTCGCGGCCATATTCGCCACCACCCCTAAGGTTAGCCGTTACATAAACACCACCGTTTTCCAGCAAAATCAATCGCGATGTGCTGAAGTTGGGCGTAAGGCTGGCGTTGAAACCGCCATAGCCGTAAAGCAGGGTAGGGTTGTTGCCGTTAAGCTCCAGCCCTTTTTTGTGTACAATAAACATGGGTACCTGTGTGCCATCCTTACTGGTGTAAAATACCTGCTTGATTTCAAAATCATCGGGGTTGATGTCCAGGTCAGGCGCAATATATTCTTCCCAGGTATTGGAGGAAACATCAAACTTAAATATGGTGGTGGGGAAATTGAACGAAGTGAAGGAAAAGAAAGCGATGGGGTCATCTTTCTGGCCTGAAAAACCACCCAGGCTTCCCAGTGCAGGAAGTTCGATCTCAGATTCTACTGTACCATCAAGACTGTGGATAAAAGCCTTGCTGTGTGCATCCTTAAGGTATGTGCTGATGATCTTTCCTCCGATAAGAGTAACACCTCTTAAAACATAGTCCTGTTCGGGGATGATTTCTTTCCACTGTGATGGGGCAGGATTAACAGGGTCAATCAGTACCACGCGGTATCGGGGAGCCGAATGATTGGTAACCACAAGCAGTTTGCCTTCGATATGATCCACTACGCTGTTGGTATATTCAAAACCGTCGATGATCTTCACGAAATCGTCTCCACGCTTATTGTTGTCTCTAACGTACACAGCGTTTCCGCGTGTACTTTGCGATTCATTCAATATGGCAAAACGTTCATCCTCGGTAGTGCCCACTCCGTAATTTCTCCTGGGCTCGTCGGGGTTCCAGTATACCAGGCGATCTTCTTCCTGGCTGGTTCCCAGGGTGTGATAGTATACTTTATGAAAGTTGTTGGCGGCAGAGAGCTCATCTCCCGGTGCAGGGGCATCGTAGCGGCTGTAGTAAAAACCATTGCCTTCCCATGAAATACCGCTGAATTTTACCCATTGGATATGATCTTCGAGCTGTTTGCCCGTAGCGATCTCCATTACAAAGATTTCGTTCCAGTCAGAGCCGCCACGCGAAATGCTATAAGCAAGGTAGCGTGCATCGTTAGAGATTCCCAAACGGCTAATGGAAACAGTACCATCTTCCGACATGGTATTGGGGTCGAGCAATACGCGGGGTTCCCCGTCGAGTCCTTCTTTTACATACAAAACACTTTGATTTTGCATACCGTCATTGCGGTAGTAAAAATAATAATCTCCCTTGCGCCAGGGAGTGCTGTAGCGCTCGTAGTTCCACAGTGTGCTAAGCCTGTCATTGATTTTTTGCCTGTATGGGATATTTTCCAGGTAACCAAAGGTTACTTCATTCTGTGCTGTTACCCAGGCTTTGGTCTCTTCAGAGTTGTCGTCTTCCAACCAGCGGAAGGGGTCTGCAACTTCAACGCCGAAATAGTTGTCAACTATATCGTCCATCCGTGTTTCGGGATATTTCAAAGGGTTGTCCTGTTTGCAATGTGTCATAAAAACAAGTGCAATGAATAAAAAACCATAAAATGCAATCTTTCTCATCATGGAATGTTTTCGTTTAGTGATTGTTAGAAAAATAGCTGTTTTTGAAAAGCGGCGTAAATTTAGAATTATTTTCAGAATCCGTATCTTTGCCTAATCGTTAAAAAAAACCAATACCTGCAGGCTGTTGCGCTGATTTTCAGGTTCTTTTTTCCGCAGGCTGAAAGCAAAATGGGCTGAAGGTGTAAAAAAATTCGTTTTATGAAAAAGTTCTCCCTGGAGGAAACCCTGGTATATAAAAAGGAATTGATACTGAAATCAACAACAGAAGATGCCCTGGAAGAAAATGAGTTCCTCCTCTCACGCACTCTTTTCGACAAGGAAGGGCGTGTAATTTCTGAGATACAATATGATTCCGATGGCCATATAAGCCAGGAGCATCTGTATACCTACGATGAGAATGGTTTTCTGCTGGAAGAAATGCTCAGGGAAGAGGATGGCTTTGTAGCCGAGCATAAAACCTTTGAACCAGACGAAAAGGGAAGAATTGCCAAAGAAATGCGCCATTATATGGATGGTTCATTTGATACCATCACCTGCTCCTACAACGAGGAAGGCCTGCTAAGCAAAAAAGTCTCCGTTGATCCCGATGGTGATACAGAAAGTACCGAAGAGTATACCTATACCGGTGGCAGGCTTACCCACTATATCCTGAAAGATGGAGATGATGAGGTTTTGACCGAAAAAAGCATGGTTTATGACGATGATGGGAATGTTGTGGAGCTGACCGAATATGATGCATCGGAAGATACAACACTGAGGCGGGAAATGGAGTATTATCCATCGGGAAACCGCAAGCTGGCACTCACCTATAACAGCAAAGGGCAACTGGTGGAAAAAATCTCACTGAGAGAAAATGAAAAAGGGCAACCTGTGCAAATGACAGAAGAAACCCATCATAAAAAAAATACGGTGAATATGAGCTACGATGCAGCAGGCAATGTAATCCTGCAGGAGGAATTTGATAAAAACGGCGAGCTCATCAGCAAGGTAGAACGAACCTTCGATGAACAACAGCGATTGGTATCTTCCGAAGTATTTATTCATGGTGCCGGGCGTGGACCATCACGGAATTACACACTGCGGCAGGAGTATAAACTGCGGCAGTAAGCTGTTTGTGTGTGATTCATTACCACCATGTCTTTTGTAGTGCAAAATACTCATATCCCCTGAGCTGTCCCGGTAAATTATCTGTTATATCCATACCTGGCAAGAAACAAATGAAAACCTGCATCCAATAACTCTTTTTCCCGGACCCCAAATACGCTATCCCTATGAACATTGAGCATTTTTTTGTAACGGACTCCTTCTGGTGGAGCTGGGTAATCCTGCCCCTGTTGATCTTTCTTTCAAGGATACTGGATCAGAGCATCGGTACCCTGCGGGTTATTTTTGTATCAAAGGGGCTCAAAAACCTTGCACCCTTTTTTGGTTTTTTCGAAGTAATTATTTGGTTGCTTGCCGTGGCTCAGGTAATGAAGCATCTCAATAACCCCATGTCGTACATCGCCTATGGAGCTGGTTTTGCCATGGGCAATTATATTGGCATTCTCATAGAGGAAAAGCTTTCATTGGGGACTTTGCTTGTGCGTGTGATTCCCAAAAGAGATACCACTGAGCTTATTCTGCATTTGAAGGAGCAGGGCTTCGGGGTAACACAGATTCAGGCCGAAGGGGTAATGGGTACTAAAGTAAAGATTCTTTTTACCATTATCAAACGCAAACATATCCATAAAGTGATCCATGCCATCAACCAGTACAATCCCCATGCATTTTATACCATTGAAGAGGTAAAAGCTGTGAAGGAAGGCTATTTTGGTATCCCTGTACAACCCAAAGGCATTGGCATCCGGGAAGGGATTTTCAAGCGGAAATAATAAGGGTTATCTCCAGGGTACACCTTTTGAAGTTTGTGTCCTTTCTGGCATCTGTTTGTATAATCACCTCTGCTACAGGTGTTCCATTTGTTATTTTTCCGGAGAAAACTTTTTGCTTAAGCAAATTGTTTCTAAACATACAAATCTGTATATTTACTGACTGTATCCGACAACCCTCATACATGCATCTTCATTGATGCACACCACTACCTCCCCCTATCAGGGTTGGGTATGCCAAAAAGGATGGTTCATCCGCCAAGCATAACCCCCTTAAACAGATGTAGCAGTCTGAACTGCATTATACCTCTGTAAAAAATCATGGCAGTGCATTTTACCGCTGCCCTTTTGATGAACCCGCCT
>CAYVQC010000074.1:0-12814 GCA_964453995.1 uncultured Bacteroidales bacterium
AATTAAGCTACTTACACACTTACTCCTGTATCTAATCACACCCATTTCAATGGTTTTTACTTACATTTGCACAGAATACTACGTACTCCTGGCAAAAATCTGATGTTTTTGCACCAATCACAACCTTTTAATGCATTTAAAAATGAAAGATCAGGGCTACGAATAATTGTCCAGGAGCAAATTCTTCATTGACTAAAAACAATCCACATGAAGATCAACCACCAGTCTCAAATTACTGCAATCCTAATTATGTCTTTATTAATCTTTTGTGGATCAAGGGGATTTTCACAACTGGTAAGGATCAATGAAGTAATGTCATCAAACAATGAGTACATTTCTGATGATGATGGTAGTTTTGAGGATTGGATTGAAATCCTTAATCCCGGCAATCAGTCTGTTAACCTGCAGGGCTTCGGTCTTTCTGATGACAGTGGGGATCTTTTCAAATGGGTTTTCCCGGAATACTACCTTCAACCAGGAGAACACCTGTTGATATGGGCATCAGGAAAAGACAAAAAACCCGTCCCCCGAAGCATGACAAAGGGAATTATGCGAAATTATTATCCGGAAATACCAGGTATTGGTATCGAAGACCTTGAGAACCATGAATCGTTTCCCCATCATCCGGCAACCCGACAGGTAATGATCAGTAATTTCGATGCCCCGGCAGATATAGACGATGAGTATGGTCAGCACCTTTACACCTGGATCACAGCCCCTCAAACCGGAGATTACAGATTTCAAATTGCCAGCGATGACAATTCCCAACTTTTTATCGGACTTGATGGCACCCCGCACAACCTATCTCTTATTGCTCAAGTTCCCGGGTGGACCAATCCTCGCCAATGGACAAAATATCCACACCAGTTATCAGGTCTTGTACATTTAACCCAAGGGGAGAACTATTATCTTTCTGTGCTGATGAAAGAAGGTAATGGCGGAGATCATGTTACAGTAAGGTGGCATTTGCCCGACGGTTTTATTGAAGAACCTATCTCGGCAGCACATTGCTTCATACCGCAGGCCCGGTGGCATACAAATTTTCGCCTCTCTTCTGAAGGAGAAACATTGATACTTACCGATGCCAACGGAGAAATTATTGACCAAATGCCTGAAATACCTATTCCTTCAAATGTGTCGTACGGCCGTTTAGACAACGGTGATAGTACCTGGTATTTCTTTGACCGCCCTACCCCAGAAACCCTTAACCCTGCAACCGGTGCCGAAGGTATCACCCCAGCACCCGTTTTATCGCCCCTGCCTGGGGTGTATAGAGAACCCCTGCAGGTTACTCTCATTTCGCCCGACCCCCAGGCTCAGCTCTATTATACCACAAACGGCACTATGCCCTCACTCACCAACGGAACATTGTACCAAGGACCTTTTTCCGTATCCGGCACCCGCTACATCAGGGCTGTTGCCATAAAAACGGGTTGGCTCACCAGTGAAGTTACGGCAGGTTCCTTTGCGGTGGCAAACGAAACCATGAATGAATTTTCTTCAAATCTCCCCCTTATTCTGCTGCAGGGTTTTGATACTCCTATTAGCCCCGGCGAAAGAACACCAGCATACATGAATTTGTGGAGTCAGGCACAGGGAGGAAGGAACGAAATTTTCCATGAGCCGGCATTCAGCAGCCGCATTAAGATCAATATGAGGGGGTCGAGTTCAATGGGTTTTCCCAAAAACGGGTATGGATTTCATATCATTAATGAAGACCAAAGCAACAGGAAAGAATCTCTGCTAAACCTTCCCGAGGAGCATAACTGGGTACTGCACGGGCCTTACTCAGATAAAACCCTCATGCGCAATGCCCTGTCCTACGCCATTGCAAGGGACGCAGGACATTACGCTCCGCGGACAAGGTTTTTTGAACTCCTGCTCCACAACGGCAACCAGAACCTGGATGCCTCACATTACCACGGGGTATACGTACTTACAGAACGCATAAAGGCTGCTGCAGGAAGAGTGGAGATTGAAAAACTGGAACCAGGGCAAAACGACTATCCTGAAATATCAGGAGGATACATTTTTAAAATTGACAGACTAAACCCCGGTGAATCAGGATTTACTACCGCCCGGGGTACCAAATTTGTTTGGGTTGAGCCTGGTGAACAAACGGTTTCCTACCAACAGGAAAACTGGCTTATTGCCTGGCTCGATTCGCTGGAAACAGCACTTTTTGGACCTCAATTCAATGATCCTCAGGAAGGATATTATGCTTTTATAGATACAAGATCATTTATTGACATGCACCTCATTACCGAATTATCCAAGGAGATCGATGGTTACCGTTTAAGTACTTTCTTTCATAAAGACAGATTAGGAAAACTCAAATCAGGACCTCTTTGGGATTTTAACCTTTCCTTTGGTAATGCTAATTACCTTGGGGGGTGGTCCCCAAATGGATGGTATTATAGTAACCTCTCCCCAGACGATTATTTATTTGGCTGGTATACCAGGCTTTTCCAGGATCCCGCTTTTTCGAGCGACTACAATCGGAGGTACAGAAGTCTCCGGGTTACTGTTTTTTCAAATCTGCGGCTTAACCACAGGATTATGAACAACTATGACATCCTCGGGGAGGCACAAGAAAGAAACTTTGAAAGATGGAATATTTTGGGCACATACATTTGGCCCAACTGGTTTATTGGTGATACCTACGATGATGAAGTGATGTGGATGGAAGAATGGGTAAGACAAAGACTAAGCTGGATGGACAGTCAGCTGGGCGAGCCCTTTACCATGTTGCATTACTGGAACTTCAATGATGAGAATCTCCAATTTCCACCCACATGGTCATTGGGTGGTGGCCAGTTGTCCATAGTTGAAGGTCCGCAAAGTATAGTGGGTTGGGGAAAGGGCCAGCAATTTGAAGCCAATAACGGCCGTTCTGGGGATTTGCCCGCCACTCATCTCCGCATTGACAAGCCCATTGGTACTCAGGTTATTTTCCATTTACCTTCCACAGGTTACAGTGATCCGGTTTTTTCATGGGAAGCACGCAGATCAGCCAAAGGGGCAAACTCTCACCGCATCAGCTATTCCACCGACGGGGAGAACTTTTTACCTCTCGACACTTTCCTGATAACCGAATCTCCGAAAGTGTACTCTGTTGACTTGTTTGGATGTGAAAACGTTAGTGACAATGCCCAACTTACAATCAAAATAACAATTGATTATGATGCCGGTCATCCTGGCGGTAATGCAGGAAATAATCGTTTTGACAATATTGCCCTTGACGCCGAACCTTCAGATGAGACCATAAGACCCCCGGTACAAACCCGAATGTTTACAAACCCCGTTGTAATGATCGCCGGGCAGGCGCCTGTCAGCTTCGATCTTTCACAATACTTTACACATCCTGACGGGTTACCCCTTCAATATTCTATCGATGATCTTAATCAGGCTTTTGCCGGTATTACTCTCAACAACCATCAACTTGCTATCCATCCCACAAGCCGGGGTGGTGGGCATATTGGCCTAACGGTACAAGATGGTCATAATACCCCACTCTCGGTGAAAATTTATTTGCTTGTATATCCTGAAGCGGTCCGGATAGCCTATGAACCTTTTGTGTTCGATTTTTGGAGCCCCGATGAACCAGAAGGGAGCTTTCCTGACCACATGATATTTTTGCAAAGCACTGCCGATGACCCTTTACTGAATAGTGAAATCCATTATGCTTATGCCATCCCACCGGATGACTATTCTGCCGAAGACCAGGGGAATATTGGTTTTCCCTATCGCAATACAAGACGAACCCGGATCAACGGACTAAATAACAATGGGATCTCATTTATCAATACGGGCCGGGAACGCGATTTGGGCTCTGCAATACTGGCTGTTGATACCAGGGATCTTACCCAGGCATGGCTTACCTGGAAAGCGTCTACGATTATTCCGAATTCAAGGATGTACAATATCCGTTTGCAATACCGCAAAAATGCTGATGCAAACTGGAAGGATTGGAAAAATGCAGACGGAGAAATAATTGAATATGAGCGTAATCAAATCCCCGGACACTCCCGCGATTATATTAATATTCCATTTCCACAAAAGTTATTGGGTATACCTTACCTGCAGCTTCGATGGGTCTATTACTTTTCCGGAAACCAAACCAACATGGATAACAATGCAAGAGATATGCTGGCATTAAACCAGGTGAAAGTATCAGCTCTTCCCACAAGCGCTCCTGATAACGGCAGCGATCCAGGCATTACGCCGCTGGAAATTTTTCCCAATCCGTCAAACAGCAACGTGATCTTTTTCAATAAAATCGTCACCGGTGCAGTGTTTGATATGCAGGGCAAAAAGACCATGGATGCAAATGAAACGAACACCATCAATACCAGCAACCTTGAACCGGGAGTGTATTCTTTCAGAAGCAACGAAGGTGAAACAGTAAGATTTATTATATTGTAGAAATACACAGGTTAAATACAGATAATAAGATGGGTTTTTCAGGAGGAGAATAATACCCCAGAAACTTGATAATCTGTATTATTTGTTTTACCTTCGTCAATAATTTCAATACCAGGGTCGGTTCTCAGTTGTTTAAATTTAAACCAGTGAGAGCGACCCATAATTTTTTTACAAAATTTATCTGATTTTATGAGCACACCAAAAGTAATTGCACTGACCTATGAACTCCGTTCAGGTGACTCTGAAGGAGAAGTTATTGAATCTGTTGGAAAAGATAATCCTGCCGAATTTCTTTTTGGCGTTGGAAATCTGATATCAGAATTTGAAGACCAAATTACGCCTTTGGAAAAAGGGGAAACCTTTGAATTTGTTATCGACTCTGATAATGCTTATGGCCAAAGTGACCCCGGCGCCGTGGTAGACTTACCCCGCAGTATTTTTGTTGTTGATGGCGAAGAAGCTAAAGATCTGCTTTTTGTGGGCAATATTGTACCCATGAGGGGCCAGGATGGAAAACCTTTACAGGGTAGAATCCTTGAGATCAATGACGAATCAGTCAAAATGGATTTTAACCATCCCCTGGCAGGACACGATCTGCACTTTAAAGGCGAGATCCTTACTTCGCGCGAGGCAACTCCAGAGGAAATTGAACACAAGCATGTACATACAGGCAAAGATGGTCATTAATAATCATCAATCCCACGGATTGAATATTTGATTATCAATGATGTAAAAATTTCCTGTTTTCTTTGGAAATACAGGAAATATATTATCTTTGTGTCGAACTTAAATCATTATTCTTTTTTATTTTTTTGACACATGAATAACGGAACAGTAAAATTCTTTAACCAAACCAAAGGTTTTGGGTTTATTAAAGAAAGCGAAACAGACAAAGAATACTTTGTACATGCTACGGGGCTGATCGATGAGATCCGCGAAAATGACGAAGTAACATTTGACCTGAAAGAAGGCAAAAAAGGATTAAATGCAGTGAATGTACGACTGGCCTGATGGGCCCAACAACATAGCTCATTTAAGAATTTATTAAGCCTTACACATTGTAAGGCTTTTTTTTATATCTCCACAATATCACCCATTCTTTATCATTTATTTCATTGCCTATGACAGAGAAGACCAAAATTCTCAGTATCAAAACACACAAAGTCTTTCTTACTGTCTATATGCCTGACGCAGTTCCCGCTGCAATTGTACAGATCAATCATGGCTTGGCTGAGCACAGCCTGAGATACCAGGTTTTTGCCCGCTACCTCTGTCAAAAGGGATATGCAGTGTATGTTCACGATCATCCGGGGCATGGACAAACCGCCGGAAATAAAAGTAAGGCAGGACATTTACCCTGGGAAAAGGGTTGGGACAGTATGCTCGACGTTATCCATGGAATAAACAAATCTATCAGAAAGAACCATCCGGGCATTCCTGTCTTTTTATTTGGCCATAGCATGGGGTCTTTACTTTCCAGGCATTACAATGCCATCTATCCCATGTATTTCAAAGGCATAATCTTATCAGGAACCAGCAACCCTGATTTGACATCTCTCAAAGCATCCCTGACTTTGGTCAAAGTAATGAGCTTTTTTAAGGGCGAAAAACACAAAAGCAGGTGGCTCAACAATTTCTTTTACAGAAAATTTAACAAAGCAATAGCCCATCCCAAAACAGATTACGACTGGTTAAGCTCCGACCCGGTTGAAGTAGAAAAATATTTACAGGATGATTTCTGCGGATTTCAACTTTCCCTTGGCTTTTTCAAAAACCTCTTGCAGGGTACAATGCAAATGCTCAAAACCGAACGAAAACTCAGGTTCAGAAAAAATCTTGCTTCACTAATCATTTCAGGCAAACACGACCCGGTGGGCCAAAATGGAAAAGAACCCAGGATGCTACAAGAGAAGTATAAACAACAAGGGTACTTTAATACTCACCTCAGGCTTATCGAGGGACGCCATGAGCTGCTCAATGAAATTCCCACCATCAGAATCCAAACCTACGAAGTTATTGCAGCGTGGATAGAGTCTAAACTAAAAGGGAACTTCTGACGGGCAGATGCCCGGCCTATAGACTTGACGTTCCTCAATTTTTGTTAAATCGACTATGTACCTACAATTCATAAGAAGGAATTGTACTATTTTCAACCTCTTTTAAAACAGGCAAAAAGAGGCCGAAATGTCTATAAACAAAGTTTTTACGCTTTACCGACATAGGTTGCTTGCAGATGCCTTATTTTTATTGTTTAAATAAACCACTAAAATGAAAAAAGTATTGATGACTCTTCTGATTGCCACGATGGTAATTCAGTTTTCCTGCCAAAGGGCAACCACCCCTCCGGCCATTGATCTCAAAAATATGAATACCAAGATCACACCAGGAGACGACTTTTACCGTTTTGCCAATGGTGGCTGGCTTGAATTGAATCCTATTCCTGATGAATTCAGCAGGTACGGATCTTTTGAGCAACTTGCCGAGCAAAATGAAGAAAAACTTTTTGAACTGTTGACCCAGATCGAGAATGACAACAGTGCAAGCGTTGGCTCCAACCGGCAAAAGATAAGGGATTTTTACAACAGTGCAATGGATACCATGCTACAAACCGAAAATGGTATCGGCCCCATCAGCTTTGTTCTTGAAAAAATTGAGAATCTGGATCAAAAAGAAAATCTGCCTCAGCTGGTGGGATGGTTGCATAAAACCGGGTTCTCTCCTGCGTTTAGTTTATGGGGTGGTCAGGACCGCAAAAACACAGAAGTGGTTATTGCCAATATCAACCAGGGCGGCCTTGGGATGGCTGACCGCGACAACTACATCAATGTAGATTCCAGGAGTATTGAGATTCGTGACAACTACAAGCTTTTCATCGAAAGGATTTTCTCCCTGGCCGGTTATTCAGCAGAGGAAGCACAAAAGGCGCGGGAAACAATCATGGAATTGGAAACCCGTTTGGCCGAAGCATCTATGACCCGCCTGGAACGTCGCGATCCATATGCAACCTATAATAAAATGTCGGTGGACGGGCTGCAGCAACAAATGCCCTACTTCTCCTGGGAAGATTACTTGACAGCGCTTGGAATTGAAATCGATTCGCTCAATGTGGGCCAACCCCTCTTCTTCCAAACCCTCAACCAGGTAGTGGAAGAGAATAATGTAACCGATTGGAAATACTACCTCACCTGGAATGTTCTGCGCTCTGCAGCGCCCTACGTTGGCACTGACTTTGAAAAAGCCCATTTTGAATTTTATACCCGTGTTATGACAGGTAGTGAAACCCAACGGGAAAGATGGAAACTTGCACTGTCCGCTCTTAACTCATCAATGGGTGAAGCAGTTGGCCAGGAATATGTAGCAGCCTACTTTCCTCCACAGTCAAAAGAACGTATGGTAGAGCTGGTAGAACATCTTCGCAAGTCGTTCCACAACAGGATTGAAAACCTTACCTGGATGAGCCCTGAGACCAAAGAAAATGCATTCGCCAAACTGCAGGCTATGAACGTAAAAATTGGCTACCCCGATAAGTGGATCGATTATACTTCTATGGATATCAAAGAACAGCCCTACGTGCTGAATATACTGGAAGCAAGACGTTTTAACATTGAACAGAACCTCTCAGAGATCGGACAAACTGTTGACCGCGACAAATGGTTTATGAGCCCACAAACTGTAAATGCCTACTACAGCCCTACAATGAACGAAATTGTGTTTCCTGCTGCCATACTTCAACCTCCCTTCTTCTACCCCGATGGTGATGATGCAGTGAACTTTGGCGCTATTGGGATGGTGATAGGCCATGAGATGACCCACGGTTTTGACGACCAGGGAAGACGATATGCCTTAGATGGAAATCTTACCGAATGGTGGACTGAAGATGACAGCAAAAGGTTTGAAGAAAGAACCCTTACCTTGATTGACCAATACAATAATTATGTAATGCTGGATACCATGACCATAAACGGGAAACTAAGTCTTGGCGAAAATATTGCCGACCTGGGCGGATTGACCATTGCCTATCATGCATTACAAAACAAACTCAATGAAGATGGTAAACCTGCAGAAATTGACGGCTTTACCTCTGAACAAAGATTTTTCATTTCGTACGCACAAATATGGAGAAACCATATGCGCGAACAGAGGATGATTGAGCAACTTCGTCTGGGGCCCCACTCACCCGGTGAAGCACGCGTGAACGGAATCGTTTACAATATGCAGGAATTTTATGACGCTTTTGGACTGGAAGAAAACAATTCTTCTAGGTTTATTGCACCTGAACTCAGAGCAGAAATCTGGTAGAAATTTTTTGTAAGCGCAAAACCTACAAAAACATTAGCCGGCTTGATTTCGGCTAATGTTTTTTTGTATATGCAATCCGGAAAGGAAAATGGTTTATTGCCTGGGGGAATTTTATTATTCTGGCGTCAGTTTAGCCAGCACAACATTTCCAAATCCTTCTTACTTTCTAATAAATCGTTTCACGTAACTTCCTGCTTTATCATCTACCCTGACCATGTAAACTCCCGGACTGAGATGATCAATACTGAGAACTGATCCACTGGTATGAAAAACCGGTAACCTTTCTGAGAATAACACTTTTCCACTGATATCAAGCACTGAAATCCTGGCATTGGCATTAAGGTTCCTTTTCACCATAACATGAATCTGATCACTGGCTGGATTGGGGTATAATTCCAACATGTTGGAAGTATATGAATCCGGATTTTCAGTAATATCTGTAGGTTGGTCCGTTTTTTCAATCAGAGCCCTTATATTCCAGGTCCCACTTATATCCAGTGACGTTAGTCTTAGCCAGTTATCATGGCTTTCCAGGTTATTGCGAAAGAGATTTCCTTTGCCATCATTTTCATTTTGGTTGTCGATGCCTGCGGGAAAGACACCTTCGCCGGGATCATCATATTCTACCCCAATCCAGAGTTCTTTAGAAGGATCTATTACATGAGGTTGAGCCAGCATTACCCTTGCCCATTGGTTTTCTGGTTGTTGAAAATTGCGCACAACCATCTCTTCAAGCGACAATTGATCCTCGCCCTGCCATATAATAATCCTGGCTGAAGTTGCGGGCTGGGCTACAAATACATGTACTTCGGTAATCTGGTATGCAGTAGAAAAATCAATATCGGAGGGTTCAAACCTAATTGCGGTCTGGAACTTACCCTCATCTTCCAGCCCTATGGAAGAATGGTTAACCCCATTATCCCAATGTAAAAATTCGGTCATGAATTCTTCATTCATGAAATCGAAAGTAACAGTTCCATTGAAATCATAGTGGGCAATGTTGGTTATGGGTTTATTGGTATATGCTCCTGCCCATGAAATGGAACTGGGTGTGCTTATATCGGTAAAGGAGCTGTTGGAAGTACTTCCAGGAAAGGGTGTTTCCTCTGAATTGATATTTCCATAAGAAGCGGGGTTTTCATCGGGATCAGACATTGCCCCGGCAGATATTACATACATTCGCTGGGGGTGATCTGCATTGATGTTATTTCCAACATCATCTATTCCCGAGTGCACATGATAAATCAACAGTCCTTCGCCGGAAATATAAGCATCAAACCCTGTTTTCATGCGATTTTCCAGAATATAATACTCCCCTGGAGTAGTTGTATTGATCCTGTAGAAATGATTATGGTAGTCAACAGAATTGAACATTAATACTGATTGGGGCTCCTCCAGGACAATTTGCCCCGCCCAATTGAACACATGTGTTTTGGTGTAAGGGTTGTGATGCGCAGGTGTTGCCCCTGAATTGTTCCAGACTCCGCCAGCCATCATATCCCACCCACCAGTTCCAGTAAATCCGTTTCCACCGGTATCATAAAAATCAGGAGCTCCCAAAATATGACCAAATTCATGTGCAATCACACCTATATGGGTTAGATTCGCTCCTGAATTTCCTCTCAATTCTGGAGAACATGCA
The DNA here is from genome assembly GCA_964453995.1 of uncultured Bacteroidales bacterium. Classification (GTDB taxonomy): domain Bacteria; phylum Bacteroidota; class Bacteroidia; order Bacteroidales; family UBA7960; genus SKVR01. Next base: position 10,367 of record CAYVQC010000074.1, read on the forward strand.
TAACGGTTGATCCAAACATTGTTATATTGTACCGGGTCGATACTCCAGGCATGCGACCATATGGTATTAGAGCCTCCTCCTGCCTCCTCACCGTATCCGGCAAAAATCATATAAACACCATCTACCCATCCGTCTTCGTCGTTATCATAATCGGCAAAGTTTATGTGTGGTGCAGCCATGTTAACTGCCTCCGTAGCCAGCTCCCGGGCTCCCTCCCAGGTAGATCCGTAATGTGACATGTTCTGGGTTGCGGTAAATGGTCCGACTACATCAACCACCAAATCAAACTGCTGGTAGGAATTCTCCAAATAGTAATCCCTTACGCTTCCGGAAGCTCCATCCTCAACATAATTGAACTGGTTGAAAAGAGCCTCAAAATCGGACTTCAATTTCACAAAAGGTTTATCTGGGGTTTCCATGAGTATGCAAATTAACCTGCGTTCGCCGGTTGTGGGAAAACTCCTGGTTATGGCCTCTCCTTTCATTTGCCACACCGAAAGAAGCATTTCCTTTTGCGCTTCGCTGTAACGCAAACCGGGGCGAATAGAAGTGAGAAAGTCTTTTTCAGAATCCGATCTTTCCCCGTGGGGAGAAACAGCAATACCGGAAAAAACGAGATCACCTGATTCATCATGCATAGCATATTGGTATTCTCCCTGGCGGGTAACCAAAAGTGTGTATCCATCGGGAGTTTCGGCCCAATTGATTCTTTCATCTCCTTTAAGATAAATTTCGATGAGGGTACCATCGGGCTGGGAATAGGTAATCAGCCCGGGATAAGCAGGAGCACTCTCTACCACAGAGGCAGTGCCTGCAATGAGGATAGTCATTACGGTAAGCCAAAAAATGAATAGTCTGCTGGAAGTCATGTGCGAATAAATTGGTTTAAAACAAGTTAAGGGTATTTTTTCATTTTATGGTTGGGTATTCCTGATGATACGCCACTCTTCTTTGGTGCGATCTTCTGGGTTGCGTGCAACAATACCGGTAGGTTGTGGCAAACCCTGGTCATCATAAATGGCATATTCATAATATCCATCGGGGTTCATAATAATACGAAAGCCATCAGCTGTTTTGGCAATATGTTCATGCTCGTCGCCCTGAATAGTAATCAAAAGGATGTACCCGTCGGGTAGCTTGTACTCAATGGTACCCGGCATGGCGGGTACACCACCGGGAAGATCATCATTGATATCAGGAACAGGTGGTACGGGTGGGTTTTGGGTTTGAGGTGTTGATGGCACATTTTGCTTTGATCTGCAACTTTGCAATGCAGCAAGCAGTGAAAATGAAAGGACGAATAATAGCAGAAGAGGGAAATTTTTCATTGTGCAATATTTAGACGGACTAAAATACACAAAATATTGCGCCAATTTATCTTTAACGACAATACAAAAGCGTTAAAAAAAAAGCTCCTGGGGTTTCCAGAAGCTTTTCAGATGGGTATTCAATACTCTCGTTTATTTACCTACTTTATCCACAATAGCCTTGAAGGCTTCAGGGTGATTCATGGCCAGATCGGCCAACACCTTACGATTGATCTGGATATCGTTTTTACTCAATTCGCCCATAAATTTAGAATAGCTCATGCCATGGGTTCTGGCGGCTGCATTGATACGCAGAATCCAGAGTTTTCTGAAATTTCTTTTTTTGGTACGCCTATCGCGGTAAGCGTAAGTTTGTCCTTTTTCCCATGTATTCTTGGCTACAGTCCAAACGTTTTTTCTTGCACCGAAGTAACCCCTGGTTAACTTCAGTATCTTTTTTCTTCTACGTCTTGAAGCGACGTTATTAACTGATCTAGGCATTTTTTAAAAGGTTTTAGTTTCATTTAGCGCCTACCTCACGATGGGTAAGTCTTTTCTTGCTAAACAAAGATTGAACAAATAATGAACTTTAAAAACTTTGTACTATACATTAAGCATTGCTATTACATTCTTCTGGTCGCTTTTATGTACCAGGCCTGTTTGTGTCAGATTCCTTTTCCTTTTTTTGGATTTCTTGGTAAGGATGTGACTTTTGTAAGCATGCTTACGCTTTACTTTTCCGGATGCGGTGAGTGTAAAACGCTTCTTTGCACCGGATTTGGTCTTCATTTTTGGCATTACTAAAAAAAATTTACGGGTTAATAAATATAAATAAACGAGTCTTTTACTTTTTCTTTTTGGGAGAGATGAACATGATCATTCTCTTGCCCTCAAGTTTGGGCATTTGTTCAACTTTACCCAATTCTTCCAGTTCGTTGGCAAACCGCAGCAGCACCAATTCGCCCTGTTCTTTGTAAACGATCGATCGACCTTTAAAAAAAACATAAACCTTTATTTTTGCTCCATCTTCAAGGAATTTTTGGGCATGCTTGAGTTTGAAGTTAAAATCATGATCATCGGTATTGGGCCCCAGCCTAATTTCCTTTACAACAATTTTGGCAGCATTGGCTTTAACTTCTTT
>CAYVQC010000075.1:0-12803 GCA_964453995.1 uncultured Bacteroidales bacterium
CTATGCATTACGGCAAAATTAATCTGCACAGCAAAATTAAGGCGAGATATGAAACGGTGGATAATGATGGAAACAAGGTGGTTGAGCAAGTAGATACAACTCCGGGACGAATGATTTTATCAGAGATTTTCCCGCGCCATCCAAAGGTTTCTTTCTCGCTTATTAATAAGACTATGCGTCAGGGTGATATTTCCAAGTCCATATCTGTGGTTTACAGATACTGCGGACAGAAAATTACTGTTATTTACTGTGATAAGCTGAAGAATTTAGGGTTTGAATATTCTTCAAAATCCGGTGTTTCATTTGGAAAAGATGACTTGTTAATTCCACAGGAAAAACAAAAGATTGTGGATGCAACTAAGCAGCAGGTTGAAGAGTATGAAAATCAATATCAGGAAGGTTTGATCACTAATGCAGAGCGTTATAATAAGGTGGTTGATGCTTGGTTTATGTGTACGGAAAAAATTTCTAACTCAATGATGAAGGAAATTGCAAAAACTGATCCAAGCAAGCCTGTTAATTCTGTTTATATGATGTATCACTCTGGTGCGCGTGGTTCTGCAACACAGATTAAGCAGCTTGCAGGTATGCGCGGTCCGATGGCTAAACCATCCGGTGAAATTATTGAAGCCCCCGTTATTTCCAACTTTAAAGAAGGGTTGACTGTGGCGGAATACTTTAATTCTACCCACGGAGCAAGAAAGGGTCTTTCTGACACGGCGCTTAAAACTGCCGATGCCGGTTACCGTACCCGTAGGCTTGTAGCCGTTTCCCACGACGTCATCGTTACTGAAAGTGATTGCGGTACCTTAAGGGGTCTTACAGCTACAGCCTTGAAAAACAATGAGGAAACAGTAGAATCTCTCTATGATCGTATCCTGGGTCGTACTGCCCTGCAGGATATTATGCATCCTACAACCGGTGATCTTATCGTGTATGCAGGCGATGAACTTACCGAAGAAATCAGTCAGAAGATTGAAGATTCCCCCATAGAAGCTGTTGAGATCCGCTCAGTGCTTACCTGCGAATCCAAGCATGGTGTTTGTGCCAAGTGTTACGGTCGTAATCTTGCTACAGGGCGCATGGTACAAAAAGGAGAAGCCGTTGGGGTGATTGCAGCACAATCTATTGGTGAACCCGGTACTCAGCTTACACTGCGTACGTTCCACGTAGGGGGTACTGCAAGTAATATTGCCACCGCATCCAAAATCAACGCCAAATATGCCGGTATCCTGGAGATTGACGAATTAAGGGCGGTTCCCTATACCAATGCCGAAGGAAAGAGCTACTACGTTGTTATTGGCCGTTCGGCAGAAATGCGCATCATCGATAAGAATACCCGTATGGTGCTAACCACGCAAAATATTCCCTATGGTGCCAACCTGTATGCCGAGCATGGCAGTGAGGTGGCCAGCGGTGATCTGATCTGCGAATGGGACCCCTACAATGCTGTGATTGTTTCGGAAGTGAGCGGTAAAATTGTTTTCAATAATATGATTGAAGGAGCAACTTACCGTACCGATTCCGATGAACAAACCGGCTACTATGAGAAGGTAATCATTGAAACCAAGGATAAAACCCGCAACCCATCCATCAGCATTGTAAATGAAGATGGTGATATACTGCGCAATTATGATATGCCGGTGGGTGCACACATTATTGTAAGTGATAAAAACGATATTACCACAGGTTCTATCATAGCCAAAATTCCCAGGGCCATTGGTAAATCTGGTGACATCACCGGTGGATTGCCCCGGATTACTGAGCTCTTCGAAGCTCGTAACCCCTCCGATCCTGCTGTTGTTTCTGAGATTGATGGTGTTGTTTCTTTTGGTAAAAAGATCAAACGGGGTAACCGTGAGGTGATCATTACCTCTAAAACAGGTGATGAGAAACGCTATCTTGTTCCTCTTTCCAAGCAAATCCTTGCACAGGAAAATGACTTTGTAAAAGCCGGAACTCCCCTCTCCGACGGGCCTACCACTCCCGCCGATATCCTGGCCATCAAAGGCCCCACTGCCGTTCAGGAATATATTGTGAATGAGGTACAGGAAGTTTATCGTATGCAGGGTGTGAAGATCAACGATAAGCATTTTGAGGTGATCGTACGGCAGATGATGCGTAAGGTAACCATCGAAGATCCCGGCGATACCCGCTTCCTGGAGAATGAAATTGTAAACAAGATCGATTTCATGGAAGAGAATGACTCCATCTTTGGCAAGAAGGTGGTGGAAGATCCGGGCGACTCTACGCTTAAGTCGGGCCAGATCATTACAGCGCGTAAACTGAGAGATGAGAACTCAATGCTTAAGCGCAAGGATAAAAAGCTTGTGGTTTCCCGCGATGCCCGTGGAGCTACTGCCCGGCAGCAGTTGCAGGGTATTACAAGAGCATCACTGCAAACCAAGAGCTTCATTTCTGCTGCTTCCTTCCAGGAAACCACCAAAGTGCTTACCGATGCTGCCGTAAATGCAAAAGTTGATACCCTGCAGGGCCTTAAGGAAAACGTTATCGTTGGCCACCTGATCCCTGCCGGTACCGGCTTACGCGATTATGAGAACATCATCGTAGGCTCAATGGATGAGTATAACCTGCTGATGGCTTCCAAAAAGAAAACTGAAATGCAGGAAGAATAATTTATTGTTAAACCTCCAAAGCTAACAGATATGGCTGAAAATAAAATGAATCAACAGGCTAAGTTGAATATCGAGCTTAGTGAAGAAGTAGCTGAAGGATCCTATGCCAATATGGCCATGATTACGCACTCAAATACAGAGTTTGTGATGGACTTTATCAGGATGATGCCGGGAGTTGCCAAGGCAAAAGTGAAATCGAGGGTGATCATGACCCCACAACACGCCAAAAGGCTTCTCAGGGCACTCAATGAGAACATCGCCAAGTTTGAGTCAGTGTATGGTCCCATAAAAGACATTGAACCCGGAAAGCTCCCTATGAACTTTGGAGGACCCACAGCCCAGGCTTAATAAAGTTATCTCCTTTGCCTCGGGGTAAGGGAATGCTCACATACAAAAGCTGTCTGCACCCACCAGGATTGCAGACAGCTTTTCCTGTTTTATAACCCCTTGCAAGAGCTGCATTCAATCCCACCAATCAGGCAGAGTTAGACTTGCCTGGTTGAAATTGCCGGTTTCTTAGTAATTGCGTTGGATTAGTTTTACCAGATCTTCTGGCTTTTGATCCTGCCACATCAGCACAATCTGATTATGTTGTATGCTTCTTTCCCTGATCATTTCTTTGGAACGGTGTAGGTTGTCCTTGTCCTTTTCCGAAATATAAGGCTCTGCAATGCTTAACAAAGATTCAAGCTGCTCTGTCATATCTTTGTTATTTCCCTCACTTAGTTGGGCAATAAGAAGGGTGGATCCCGGGGAGTTGAAAACGATCACGTCATTCACTCCCATAAGGCTTAGTGCCGTTTTTTGTATCACGCCTTTGGGTCGTTCAAAGGTTCCTTCGTAGCCAATTTGTTTCATCTCCTGTTCCAGAAAATCAAGGCTGGTTTGTTTCTGATCACATCCGGTAATCATAAAGATGAAGAACACGAAAATTAAAGGGGAGGTTTTCAAGGTCATTGTATTTGAAGTTTATGAGTTAATAGATGTATATGTACTACTTTAGTGTTTAACTATCTTAACCTTTACCGGTGGGTGCGTGTTTGTTTCGTTAACAATTTGTATAATGTAGCTTCCGGCAGGAAGTACAGATGTGTTAACAGAATGATTTGAATATCCTGCGAGTTCTTGCTGCAATGCCATCCGCCCTGTTATATCATAAATGTAAAGGAAACCTTCAAATGTCAATTCTTTTATATGCAGCAGCGTACCCTTGTCGTTTAAATAAACCATAACCTTACCCTCTGCACCGGCAACATCGCCTATATCTGATGGCTCTTCAGCCTCTACCAGGATGTAATTTTCCCGAACCAGTGAATCCATTCCCGCAGTATTTTCGGCAATGAGGGTTACAGAATATTCACCAGCTTCAGGAAAAGCTACAACCGGTTCAATACTTATGGAATCGGTATCCTGATGATAAGCAGCTGTAGCAGGGTTGAATTTCCACTGATAGGTATTAATCTCATGCAAAGGGGTGCTTGAATTGAAAAAGCTTACCGTATCCCCGGCGGAGATGTTGGTCTTGTCTGCGTGAAATGATGCTACAGGAGCCTGTATTTCTTCGGGTTCGCGGTAAATATCCCTATACCTGACATCAAGTGGCATCTGATCTCCATCTTCGAGCATAAGGAAGGAGGCCTGCATAACAGGGATCTTTTCATTCTTGGCGAGCCATTTATATTCAAGGGTTTTACGCTCCAGTACCATGGGCTCGGGCAAGGAAGCAACAAATAAACTGTCATATTCGTACAGGATCGTTTTTACCCGGATACATTCAAATTCGCCATAGGGAGTAATGATATTTCCCCATCCATCAACTTCATTGATCCTGTAGCCACTACGGGTAAGATTTACGGTATCGCCCAGCGATTGTTCGCCGGCAAAAGCTGTACTGTCGGTATCCTGGTACTGCAGTGGGAGATTGTAAACATAATCATTGGAGGTATATTCGAGATGGATCGGAAATCCCGATGCGATAAAGAAAAATCCTTCCACCATGTATCGTGCATTGTTCTTATTGTATACCACATAAAAGTCTTCTACAGGCAGATCGATATCGTCTATGGGAAACTGGCCCGACATTTTTTGGGCAATGGATCCGGGAAAGATGAAACCCATGAGAAAATTCACCGAGGATACGGTATAATACTCATCAAGCCCCTGAGTTTGAAACTGCAGGTCAGAAAAGTCCCAGTTATAATTCTCGCCGGTAGTTGAAAAGTCATATTCCTCTTGCGCAAGTGCAATACTAAAACGAAGTGTATCGTTGGCTGCCGGCAGGTCATCCTGTGTAATGGAAATCTGTGCCGAAACGTGCATGGCACAGATCAGCAATGGGGCGAAGGTAAAGAAGATAGTTTTCATAGGCTTTGGTTTTTTACTTTGTGAAAACAGGGTTCGCCAATTCGTGTCGGAATGATTTGTATACTGCCTGCAATTGCCCGTAATCCGGGAAAGAATGCGTTTACAAATACCTGATCAGCTCCCTGAAAATAAACGTCATATGAGGTTCTGCCTTTGCTGCGGCATCCTGCACCTCATCGTGGGTGGTACCTTTGTCCATATCTTCACCCACAGCCAGGTTGGTGATCACAGAAATACCAAAGCACTCAATTCCCATGTGCCTGGCCACAATCACCTCAGGAACGGTAGACATGCCTGTGGAGTCTGCTCCCAATATCCTGAACATACGATACTCAGCAGGAGTTTCCAGCGTAGGTCCGGCACTGCCCACATACACACCAGTTTGAAACTTGATGTTGTTTTGCCGTGCAACTTCTTTTGCACGTGCAATTAGTTTTTTGCTGAATGGCTCTCCCATTTCCGGAAACCTTGTTCCCAGTTCATCAAGGTTTTTTCCCCTTAATGGATTTTCCGGAAACATATTGATCTGATCTTTGATGATCATCAGGTCGCCCACCTCAAAAGCAGGGTTGAGGCCGCCGGCAGCATTGGAAAGGAAAAGATGAGTTATTCCCAGCAATTTCAGCACCCTTACAGGAAAGGTAACTTCCTGCATTGTGTATCCTTCATAATAGTGAAATCTGCCCTGCATCGCCACGATCTCTTTTCCGTCGAGAGAACCAAAAATAAGCTTGCCATGGTGTCCTTCCACCGTTGATACGGGGAAATTGGGTATCTCACTGTAATCAAAACTATGACTCACCTGGATAGCATTTACCAACCCCCCCAATCCTGAGCCAAGGATGATTCCTGCAATGGGTTTGCTGTTGGTTTTTTCCTTCAGAAATGCTGCTGTCGATTTTATCTTTTCAATCATACTGTCTTTATTTATGTGTCTTGTCTAAATAGTTCGTGGTGTCTGCTTATTAAAATGCTAAGGTAATAAAAATTGATCTTCGGATATATTGCTTAATTTTGTGAAATTTTCCATAAGGGTAACGAAAAACTTTTAGAAACAAAATGCGTTTCCTTTAATAAATTTCAGCAATACATAGCAAGGATTATCCCTGGGGTTTCAAGCAGGACGAAGGTGGCGATTGATATACCTCAGACAAAAAAGTACAAAACCAGGAATATGACTCCAGCAACACTCAATAAGCACGATAGCAGACAAAAAAACGTACTGATCATTACAAATGCACTCATCCTTACCATGGATAAAGAGTTTCATCTGTGGGATAATGGTAGCATTGTGATCCGGGGGAGCAGGATTGAAGCAATAGGTGCACTGGAGGATATTGTGCAATCCTTTCCTGGAGCAACAGTCATAGATGGTACGGGTAAGCTGGTGATGCCCGGTCTTATCAATACCCATACCCATGTGCCCATGACCATCTTCCGGGGTTATGCCGATGACATGCCCCTGTACGAATGGCTTTATGATTATATCTTTCCCATTGAATCGGAGTTTGTGAATGCTGAGAATGTACAACTTGGTACCCGGCTGGCAATAGCCGAAATGCTACGAAGCGGCACCACCACTTTCAATGATATGTATTACTTTGCTGACGAGATTGCCTCTGTGGTGGATGCTACAGGAATGCGTGCGGTGCTTTCCGAAACGGTGATTGATTTTCCGGCACCCAACAATCCTACACCCCAGCATTGCCTGCAAAACAGCGAAAAACTCATAAGAAAGTGGGCCGACCATCCCAGGATTACTGTTTCCATGTCAGCTCATTCACCTTACAGTTGCACCGCAGAGCTGATCAAAGCCACCAAGGCTATGGCCGATAAGTATAATGTACCGTTTAATATACACCTGGCCGAAACCCGTAGGGAATATGATCAGTCACTGGCAACCACTGGTTTTACCCCGGCGGCTTATCTCGATTCACTGGGAGTATTGGGAGAGAATGTGGTTGCCGCACATGGTGTACATCTTACTCCCGACGATATTCAGCTTTTGGCAAAGAAAAAAGTTTCTGTGGCCCACAATCCCGAATGCAATATGAAACTTGCCAGTGGTGTAGCTCCTGTACCCCAGCTGCTTAGGGCAGGGGTAAAGGTTGGATTTGGTACTGACGGTGTGGCCAGCAATAATAACCTCGATCTTTTTGAAGAGATCAACACCGCCGCCATGTTGCATAAGCTCAACAGCAATGATCCCACTGTCCTGGATGCGCGCACTGTGGTGGAAATGGCTACTATTGGAGGAGCCAGACTACTTGGACTGGACAATAAGATTGGTTCGCTGGAAGTGGGTAAACAGGCTGACATGATCATTTTAAATATGCAGCAGCCTCATGCGCACCCTGTTTATAATATCTATTCACTTTTGGTCTACAGTATGAAAGGTAGCGATGTGGAAACAGCGATCATTGATGGTGAAATAGTAATGCAGGATAGGGTTTTTACAAAACTGGACGAGGAAGGCCTTTATGTGAAGGCCGAAAAAACTGCCCAAATGATCAGGGAACGCAGCAGGGCATTGGCTGCTGCCAATGGCAGAAAAAATCATCTTTAGTCCACATGGGGATTGAGCCTTCGCATCATGTGCATGTCGATCAGGCTTATTAGTTGCTGGGGGGTATACTTTCGCCAGTTCAGATCGTTGAAATGCTTGCCGAAGGCAATATAATAATCGATATTGGCAGTTTCAAACTCTCTGATGACAAAATCCCTGAAGTTTATTCCCACTATCCATCCGTCTTCCACCTCATCGGCCCATTCCTGGTAATAACAATCATCAGAATAGTGAAAATTCAGAATATTTTCTCCCATAAGGATGAATCTGTTGATCCCTTCATCCATCATTGGTTCTATGATATTGCGCTTCAGGTACATGATGTCATTGTGAAGACAGTCGTTCCATTCACCAATGAACTCGATGATGGCAGCCCCGGTTTCATAATCAGCATAAAGAATCTTGATGAAGAGGGTAGGGGAACCCATTTCATCCCATTGCGGATGAATGAGGTAATTGTAAATGGCATGGGTAAATTCAAACTCACTGTAATCCCTTCCATAAAGGGGTGAGCGTTCATCTTCAGAAGCTATATAGAGGTTGCGCCAGTTGTAAAAAGGTTCAATATCGTGCATACCGGATAAGCGTTTTAGAGTAAAGCGGCAGTTGCCACCAATTATTGTTCTCTGTAATAAAGTTACAAATAATTGCTCAGAAAGTTTTGGAATGGAAAGGCTAAAATCCGGATGTTTAATATGATAAAGACCTGATTTTGAGTTATGCCCCATTAATACAACAATTGCGGAAGGTCGTTTTATGGCTGCTCCAGTCAATCAACAAAGTACCTTAGGAGGGCTTTCCCGCAACGATATTTTTTTCTCAGTATGGCTTCTTCATCTCCATGTCCAACCAAAGCTGAAAGGGAGAAAAGAAATTCTCCGGTTTTATATTTTTAGTGGGGATTTTTCTTTCTTTGATGGGCAGGCTCACCTCGCGATAAATAAAAGAATCATCAAATCCGGCTTTTGATGCATCGCTATTAGACGCTGCAAATACAAGCATGTCAGGACGGGCCCAGTATATGGCTCCCAGGCACATGGGGCAAGGCTCGCAACTGGCATAAATGGTGCAACCGGTAAGTTGAAAATCGCCAAGATTTTTACAGGCATCACGAATGGCCATTATTTCTGCGTGGGCAGTTGGATCATTGGTGGATGTTACCTGGTTTACCCCTTTCCCGATAATTTCTCCATCTTTTACTACGAGGGCTCCGAAAGGACCTCCCTTGCCGGAGGGCACATTTTCAATGGCAAGTTTCACGGCTTCCCTGATAAACTTTTCGTGCTGATGCATGTTCACATACTGTTTTTATTGATGCTACGAAGATAACGAAACCTGAGGTTATATTCCCACGAAAATTCATTTTATCTTTGACCTTTGTGGCTTCTGCATGCACAGTAATCCCAAATTGATCCCTATATGAATTGGAAATCCCTTTTGTCACCCGCCCGCTTTGGGCAACAACCCAGAACCAATACCAATCCTGATGATATCCGCAGTGAGTTTCAGCGTGATTATGACCGGTTAATCTTTTCCTCTCCGTTTCGCCGGATGCAGAACAAGACCCAGGTATTTCCTCTTCCGGGGAGTGTTTTCGTACACAACCGCCTTACCCATAGCCTGGAAGTGGCCAGTGTGGGGCGCTCACTGGGCAATCTGGTATTTGCAAACATCCGTCATATGCTCAATCCGGAAGAGCGGGAGCTGGTGCGTGAGATTGGTACTGTGGTAGCTACTGCCTGCCTGGCCCACGATCTGGGTAATCCACCCTTTGGGCATAGCGGTGAAAAAGCCATCTCATACTTCTTTTCGAAAGCGCTAGACAAGGAACTGAAGGATCAACTTTCCGAAGTACAGTACGCCGACCTGTTAACCTTTGAAGGCAATGCAAACCTTTTGCGATTGCTTACCCATCAGTTTCAGGGTCGTCGCAAGGGTGGCTATGCGCTCACTTTTGCTTCCCTGGGGGCTATGATCAAGTATCCGTGGAATTCGCTTGCCACCGGTAATAAAAAGAAATTTGGACATTTTCAGCCCGAAGAAGAAACCTTTCAGCAAATCATGGCTCACCTTGAAATTCCGGTTCAGGATGAACAAAAAGGAATTTTTTCGCGCCATCCCCTGGTATATCTTGTAGAAGCTGCAGATGATATTTGCTACCAGGTGATGGACCTGGAAGATGCACAGAAATTGAGTATTGTTAGCCGCGAAACAGTCAAACAACTTTTTATGAACTTCCTGACAGGTGATTCTGGTAAAGAAGACAAAATCCATCAAACCCTCACCGAAGTGACCGATCCCAACGAACAGATCGCTTACCTCAGGGCCATGGTTATCGGAAAGCTTACCTACGCGGCTGCTGAGGTTTTTGCCAAAAACTATGTGAGTATCATGGAGGGTAGTTTCAATACCAAATTGCTCAAACTTATTACTCCCAATCTTGCATCAGCCATGAAGGAATGTGAGCAGGTGGCTCTGCACCAGGTTTACAAACACCCTTCGGTAGTGAAGATCGAAATTTCCGGATACAACATCCTGGGAGCTCTTTTGCAGGAGTTCTACCAGGCCATTATAACGCCCAGGGAGGACTACTCCCAAAAGATACTTTCACTGATGCCTCAGCAGTATCAGCCTCTTCATGATGATCTCTATTCCCGCGCAAGAGCAGTTACGGATTTTATTTCCGGCATGACGGATGTGTATGCCGTGGATATGTATCGGCAAATAAGGGGTACAGATTTGTAATACCGTAAACTGACCAAATCGGTCCGTCTTTCTCTTTCCTATCCTAGGTGAATACAGGTAATGCATTTTGGCATCAACTGAAGCATAATTATTTCCTTAACTGCCTTTCCTTGTGTTGATGATTGCCTTTTTACTATCCTTGGTTTTTTCGTAACTTTATACGAGAAAACTATTATAAGCAATCATCTATGTTTTTGTATAACCGATTAGGGAAGGAGCAGCTGCTGGCCAGGTTAAAGGCAGAACCCTTTCATCGTAAAACTGTTTCTTTCTACCGCTATGTGGAAATTGATCAACCCTATGAATTCAGGGATATGCTCTATTTTCAACTGGACCGGATCGGGTGTCTGGGCCGCATTTACGTGGCGCACGAAGGCATCAATGCCCAGATGAATATTCCCGAGAACCGTATTGACGATTTCCTCAGTATTATGGAAAGCCTGCCCCAATTGCAGGGCATGCCCTTGAAATGGGCCCTGGAAGAGCAGCAGATATCATTTCTCAAACTTAAGATCAAGGTAAGGAAAAAGATCGTGGCTGATGGATTGGATGAAAAGGTGTTTGATACCACCAATGTGGGGCGTCACCTCTCTCCGCTTGAGTTTCATGAACTCAGTGCCCGTGATGACGTAATTGTGGTGGATATGCGCAACAACTACGAAAGCGAGGTGGGCCACTTTCAGAATGCCTTTTGTCCTGATGCGAATACCTTTCGTGAGGAAGTGGAAATTGTCGTGAACCAGCTTGCCAATCAAAAGGATAAAAAAATTCTCTTATACTGCACCGGGGGTGTACGTTGCGAAAAGGCCAGTGCATGGTTGCGTCATCATGGTTTTAGCGATGTAAACCAGCTGCATGGGGGCATCATCGCCTATGCATCAGAGATCAAAAACCTGGGATTGCCTTCCCGGTTCATTGGTAAAAATTTTGTTTTTGATGAGCGCCTGGGTGAGCGGGTAACCCCCGACATCATTGCAAAGTGTCACACCTGTGGTAGTCCTTGCGACAACCACGACAATTGTCGCTGGGATCCCTGTCACAAGCTTTTCATCCAGTGCGATGCCTGCAGGGAAAAATATGCCGGTTGCTGCACTGAGCTATGCACCCGGAATTATCTTGCCTGCAATCAAACAATTACACCCAAAGAATTATCTCTTAATGCATACTGACCGTACAGCCAACTTCTGGCATCAGACCCAACATCCTCTTTTGATCCTTGCCCCTATGGAAGACGTTACCGATACGGCTTTCCGCGAGCTTGTCATGCGCATTTCGCAGCCGGGGCAATTACACGTGTTATACACCGAGTTTACATCAACCGATGGATTGTGCCACCCGGTGGGGCGCCCAAGGGTGGAACAGCGCCTGAAGGTATCGCAGAGCGAACGAGAATTACTGCAGAAAAACAATATAAAGCTTGTTGCCCAGATCTGGGGCAACAATCCTGAAAAGTATGCCGAAGCAGTAAAATATATTACTACCGAATTTAAATTCGATGCCATCGATATCAACATGGGCTGTCCTGTGCGCAATGTGGTGGCTCAGGGGAGCTGTTCGGCACTCATCGACAACGAACCCCTGGCAGGCGAGATCATTGCTGCCACCCGCGAGGCAACACACCTTCCCGTGAGTGTAAAAACCCGCCTGGGAGTAAAAAAGATCGACACCGAACGCTGGATCACCTTTCTGTTGCAACAGCCCATCGATGCCCTTATCCTGCATGGCCGCACCCAGAAACAAATGTCGGAAGGGGAGGCCCGCTGGGATGAGATTGCGAAGGCGGTGAATTTACGAAATCAGATGGCACCGCACATCCGCCTTATTGGTAATGGGGATGTACTCACCAGGGATGATGCACAAAAACGTATAAATGAATCGGGGGCCGATGGAGCCATGATCGGCAGGGGAATCTTTGCCAATCCGTGGTTGTTCAATCCCGGTAAAGACCACGTTGCCACAGAAGAAAAGCTGGAAACCCTGCTGTTGCATCTTTCCCTCTTTGAAAAAAACTGGGGCAATGAGAAACCTTTCGTAATTCTGCGCCGTTTTTTCAAGATCTATCTCAATGGATTTCCGGGGGCTTCTGCACTGCGATCAGCAATGATGTCGGTAAACGGATTTGATGAGGCACGCAGGATAATTCGCGATTTCCAGGAATATCAGTCGAAAAATACCAGGGAGGAGAATGACAAGCCTCTGATTCCTGAAATATCATCGATGGAGTAATTCTAGCCTGAAATTTAGATTGTCAGGTAAATATACGATCAATTGGTGGGTGTCTTGAAAAAAGAATTTGAAGTCGAAACTATATGTTTTGTTGGATTTTAACCAGGCCTGCTGATCTATAGCTATGAAAATGGTTAATAAGGTAATAAGGTTGCTGGTGGTGTTTCAATTCCTTTTTTCTACTAAGGTTGAAGGATTTTTTGAATAAGGTTTTTTTGTGGGGTTGATTTTTCTGCTAAGGTTGAAGGATTTTTTGAATAAGGTTT
>CAYVQC010000076.1:0-12422 GCA_964453995.1 uncultured Bacteroidales bacterium
TGGATGCCTCTGAGAATATTGTGGACAAACTCAAATCGCTCAGGGTGAGGGGGGACGCTGAATAAGAGAGGATTAAGTTAGGAATACCAACTGTTAGATGATCCCTTTTACTTTTTTCCCCCATACCTTTCCACATCCACTTCCCTTATGAGTTTCTTTTGCAGAAAGATATGTTCGTAGAGGTGCTTCGACAGCCATGGGGCGAGCATATAGCCTTTGGAGCCCAGGCCGTTGAAGATGTAGAGGCCGGGATGATGGTGGTATTGCCCCAGCAGGGGGCGGCGATCGGGCACGGTGGGCCGGAAACCATAGTAGTGGCCGGTGATCTTTATAGGTGAGGCAGAAGCGTTGGGGTGGGTCAGTTTTTTCAGGTGCTGCAGCAACTGTTGCTCTGCTTCGGGGGTAGTGCCCGGTTGCTGGGTGTGTTCCCAGGTGGCTCCCACCTTAAAGCTGTCGCCTCCCTGGGGCAGCACGAAGACTTTTCGCGACAGGGCATATTGCTGACTGAAGGCTGTGGTGGCGATGCTGAGAAGTTGCCCTTTCAACGGATTTACGGGCAGTTTGGCGGTCCATGGGTTGGCAGGGGTTTGTGCTCCCTGGCAAAAGACCACCCTGGCATATACCTCCTCTTTATACTTCCATCCTCCGGCTACAGGTTGCAACTGCGACTCATCGAGCTGCCCCGGAGAGAGCACGTTATTGTTCATGAAAAAGTTACGGGTAGCTTTTATGAAACTTTCAACATCTACGCGCGCTGCCTTTTGAATCCATCCTCCACCAAACGGAGCATGTATGTGAGGTGGTACGTCAGCGGAAGCTTTGCTCATAAAGCTTTCGGCATTTTCTTCTACCCGGCGCCGGTTCCAGAGCTCTGCCTGGTGGGGTTGATGAAAAATGCGAAAAATGGGAAGGGTATGGTAAAACCTTGCACCGGTAAGTCTTTCCAGGTAGGAATAAAAAGTATCGGCTTCGGGCAGCAAGGTGGTGGCCATCCAGGTGAGGCCAAAGTGTTTCACCACTACAGGGTTGATCAGGCCGGAAGCAATGGCCGATGAGGTGTTGCCTGCACCGCGGTCACAGATCATAAAAGGCTGGTGGTTCTGCCACAGGCGCATTGCCAGCAGGGTACCTGCAATGCCCTGGCCAACAATCAGGGTAGGAAGTGTCGATACAGGAGAGTTTGGCTTCATAGAAAACGGGCTCGTTAGGGGTTTTTGTCCAAACCCATTTCCTCTTTTATCTTTTCATAGAAATCCATCATCCGCTCGAAATGCGAGCCTTCCCAGTAGATTTTGCCGCAGTCGCGACAGCGGAAAAACTCATTAAAGTACCGGGATGTACCTGGTTTGAGCTCCTCAAGAATATCTTCTTTCTCTACTTTTTCGATGGTACCATTGCATGCAATACACCTGCTGAGAAAATTTATGGAATCGCCCAGTTGAAAGGTGCTGATGATCTCGCGCAATTGTTCTTTGGCATAGGGTGAATTGACAAAGTGCCCCCTCTTCACCCTTTTGTTTTTCAGAATGCCCCTGTCGCGGGTTAATACAATGCGGTTGTCGGACTCGGCAATGCTAATGATCTCCTGATCTTCCAGGTCGTTGCGGTAGAGGGTGTCAAACCCAGTCATGCGCAGCAGCCGGGCCAGTTTGCCAAGGTGAACATCCAGGATGAATCGGACATTTTGTGTCATGGTGTGCTGGATTTGAGGTTGAAACAGGTGGAGTGGGGAGATGTAAAGGTACAAAGATTTTTCAGCAGCTACAGAACCATCAATGCAATGTCTTAATAATATCAAAAAGCCGGCAGAGCACTGTTGTTCTCTTCCGGCTCCTTTGCTGCATTACCCCAACAATCAGGTATATTTATTCATTGAGTTTTTCTTTGAAGA
This sequence comes from uncultured Bacteroidales bacterium, assembly GCA_964453995.1. Taxonomy (GTDB): domain Bacteria; phylum Bacteroidota; class Bacteroidia; order Bacteroidales; family UBA7960; genus SKVR01. Next base: position 1,892 of record CAYVQC010000076.1, read on the forward strand.
GCTTCCTGAGTTTTTCCATTTTTGGCCCGATCACAAACGTACAGTAGGGTTGGTTGGGGTTTTTTTCATAATAGTCCTGGTGATAATCTTCTGCCACATAGAAATTGGTAAGAGGAGATATCTCGGTTACCAATGGGTCGGGCCACAGGTTGGAGGCATCGATCTCGGCAAAAACATCGCGGGCTGTAGCTTCCTGCTCATCGTTATGGTAAAAGATCACCGAGCGGTATTGCGTTCCCACATCGGCACCCTGTCGGTTTAGGGTAGTAGGATCGTGCAGATGGAAAAAGATTTCAAGGATCTGACGGTAAGAGATTACCTGGGGATCAAATTCGAGGCGCACCACCTCGGCATGCCCGGTGCGGCCTGTGGTTACCTCGCGGTAGGCCGGGTTTTTTATGGTGCCGCCACTATAGCCGCTGGTGACAGAATGTATTCCTCTTACTTCATTAAATACGGCTTCGATGCACCAAAAGCATCCACCGCCAAGGGTTGCTGTTTCAAGGTTTTTTCCGGTATTATCCATAGCTGTTTCTGAGTGTTTGTTACTTTTTGTTGTGCCGCATGCCATCAAAGATATAAGCATGAGTGGCAGAATATTTTTGATGAATACTTTCATGACATTTCTGTTTTGATCACAGGCAACTAACAGACCAAAGCAATTTAAAGTTCAAACCCTTTACAGGATACGATATATAACCGTTATCTTTGTCCGAAAAAAAATGGAAATTGCCATTGCACTGGGTTGGTTTATGGTTTTTGGGGTTCTTGTGCACTACATTCCCTTTTTCAGGGGAGCAGGGCAACTGAAATCCCCTGTGCTGCTTCTTTTTTTTGCTGCCAAGGTATTGGCCGGTACGGTGCTGATCATGGTATATACCTGGTATTATCCCGATCCTTCCACTGCCGATGTATATAAATATTTCAATGATGGGCAGATACTGTATTCGGCCCTGGCAGAAAGTCCGGCAGATTATTTTCGTATGCTGACCGGCATAGATGCTTCGGCACCCCACCTGAACACCTGGTACGACCAGATGAAATTCTGGGACCGGCCCTGGGATTCTCCCCTTTACAATGACAACCGGCTGGTGATCCGTTTCAATGCTTTTTTCATGCTTTTTTCTTTGGGCAGCATCTGGGCTCATAATGTATTTATCAATTTCCTTTCGTTTGCCGGATTGGTTGCCATGTACCGTTTTGTGTTGCGCTACAGCGATCCGGGTAAAGTGGGTTGGATAGCCCCGGGTCTATTTCTTTTTCCCAGCCTGCTTTTCTGGGGGTCGGGATTGCTGAAGGAGGCTTTGCTGCTGTGGGCCTTCGGATTCTGGATGTATCATGTTGACAGGATCGTTAAGGGCATGGGTCAGTTATGGGTTCAATGGCCTGCCGCCCTGCTTTACAGCTTCATTCTCATATTGCTCAAGCCCTATACCATGGTGTTCTGGGTTCCGCTGATGATAGCTTTTTACTTTGTGAAGGGCAGGGGAGTGGTAAGAATCAACCTGGGGTTTTTTCTGGCTACTGCACTGCTGTTGGGTGCGGGTTTGTTGTTCGGCAGGCTGCACCCCACATTAGATCTGCTTCAGCTGATCGTATCAAAACAAAAAGAGTTTATTGATTTTTCGTTGGTGCAGGATGCGGGGAGTCTGATCCATGAACGATACCTGTCTCCGGAATTTTGGTCCCTGGCCAAGGAATTCTGGGTAGGATTGCTACATACGCTCACGCGTCCGCATTTGCTGGAAGTATACTCAGCAGTAACCTTGCTGGCCGCACTGGAGAACACTCTTATCATGGGTATGATTGTGTATTTGATGATTCGACCCGATGTGGCATCTGCGGGGAAATACCCGGTGGCCTGGATGTCTTTTTGGTTTGTAATATTGCTTATGGGTTTTGTTGGTATGGTGTCACCTGCCCATGGCGGGTTGGTAAGGTACAAGATTCCTGCGCTTCCTTTCCTGTGGGTGTTCTTTGTGCATATGGCAAAGCTGCCAAAAGACATTTCATATTTTTATGGTTTTATTCCCTTCTCTATGAAGAAAAAGCCAAAACCCTGAAGAAAATTTTTCGTATATAAAAATGCAGCGATGAGAAATGAAAAAAATACCAGGGTTATTTTGGATTTACTTGCTGTGGAAAACGATACAAAACAGTGGTATTTCATTCCATAAAAAGAAAGTGGCGCAGTCAGCCCCGGAGCCTCTTTGTATTTTTCCGGAAGTAGGTAGTTGATGCTTGATGTGGATAGTCTTTAATTCTGACCCAACAAAAATGATATTTTATTAAAAAATTCCATTTTCAAATGATAAAAACAGTATTTATTACGGGAGCAAGCAGCGGCATAGGTTATGCCTGTGCCGAAACATTTGCCCGGCGAGGGTATAAGCTGATACTGAATGCCCGTCGTAAAGAACGGCTGAGAGAAATATCGCAACACCTGAGAAAACAGTTTGACATAGAGGTGCTGGAACTTGTGTTTGATGTAAGAAACAGGAAAGCCGTGTTTGAGGCTGTTGCTTCTATTCCTGAAGAATTTTCGCAAATAGATATGTTGATCAATAATGCAGGGCTTGCCCTGGGGTTGAGCAGCTGGCAGGATGGTGATATGGATGACTGGGATCAGATGATCGATACCAATGTAAAAGGTCTCCTTTATGTGAGCAAAGCGGTAGCCCCGGTCATGATCCGTCGTAAAAGCGGCCATATAATAAATATTGGCAGTATAGCTGGAAGAGAAACCTACCCCAATGGAAATGTGTATTGTGCTACAAAACATGCGGTTGCCAGTATTACCAAGGCAATGCGTATAGAGCTGGTGAGCTATGGCATAAAAGTATCACAGGTAAGTCCGGGGGCAACAGAAACCGAATTTTCAATGGTACGCTTCAAAGGCGATAAAGAGAAGGCCAAAAGCGTGTACAAAGGCTACGACCCTCTTACTGCAGAAGATATTGCAGCATGTGTTGAGTTTTGCAGCCAATTGCCGCCTCATGTAAATATTGACGACATGCTTGTTATGCCAACAGCACAGGCTGCAGCAGGCATTTTTCATAAAAGAAAAGACTAAGCCTGGTGTTTTTTTACATGTAAATAAAAATATTTTGTATTTTTCACAAACTTGTCGTTAATTTGTAATTCAATGTATGCTGCAAAGCAGCAGTATAGATTTCATATATATTTATTATATAGAAATTTTAAAATAAAACAAAACCAAATGGCAGAGATAATTCAGGTAATTATTGTTGACGATCATAAACTGGTAACAGACTGCATAGGTCTTTTTCTGAAGGGAGCAAGGGATATTGAAGTGGTTGGGGTTGCTCATAGTGGAAAGGATACCTTGTCACTGCTTAAAAAGTCCACTCCGCATGTAATCCTTGTGGATATAAGCATGCCCGAAATGTCAGGCATCCAGTTGACAGAGGCAATCAAAAAGAAATATCCCAATATTAAGATTCTGATCCTGTCGATGCATTCAGATTATAATAATATTTCTGATGCAATAGATGCAGGAGCTGATGGCTATGTTCCCAAAGATGTTTCATCAGAAGAACTGGTAGAAGCCATCCATACTGTTTCCAGGGGAAAAAATTACTTTCATTCAACCATATCTGATGAGATTGTAAAGAACTACGCCAACAAACGGCAAAAAAGTGAAACGATCCTGCCTCAGCTTACCCGGCGCGAATTGGAAGTGTTGCAATTGTTTGCCGAAGGTTTCAACAATTCTGAAATTGCTGAAAAATTATTTTTAAGTGTACGAACCATCGAATCGCACAAAAATCACATCCTGCAGAAGACCAATATGAAAAACTCTGTAGAATTGATCAAATTTGCCATTAAAAATAAAATCATCGAAATATAGATTACGTGATTCACGTAACAATAAAGTCCTCAGGATCAGGTTTTGACTCTGGGGACTTTTTGATTTCCAGAAAGTGGCAAAATAAACCACCGGTTTTTTCCCAATAAGGCTATAGATATTTCTTTTTTAATGATAAGGAGAAAAATGTGTTTTACATGCAGTGCTTTTACATGGTAAAAAATCAGTATTCCACCAATATTAATCACGTAGAATTACGGTTTTCTTATATTCACATGGGCCGTAAATTTGAATAAAAATTATCCGATATGTCAGATACCAAAATTATCATAGCAGAAAGTAGTGATATCATGCTAAACGGTATCACCGAGCTCCTGCAAGGGAGCCCTGGTTTGCAAATTGTAGGAAAAGCAATAAAATATAATCACCTGTGTAGTCTTGTAGATCAAATACCGCACGATTTGGTAGTACTTGGCCCTATGATCACCGATCGTTTCAGCCACCAGCTAATGGGTTATCTGTTAGGCAGATATCCAGATATAAAGATTGTGCAGATCAACCTTGATGATGACAGGGAAATAATACTGCAAAAAATACAAAGAGTTACCATGAATCTGGAAGTTTAGTTTAATTGATTTGTTTGTTTGATTTGTTTGTTTGATTTGTTTGTTTGTTTGTTTGTTTGTTTGTTTCGTTTGTTTTTGTTTTTGGGTTTGTTATGTTTTGTTAAGGTTTCTTTATGATTAACAAAACTAAAAAAGGAAGCAGATTCCGGGTCTCCGGAATCTGCTTCTTTATTTGCAGTCCTGGATAAAAAAAGCAACCACCGGAAATGAGGCGATTGCTTTGTTGATACGGTCAAAAAACAGTTGTTACGAATCAGAAAGGAGAAGAGTTAATGTTGCCTTATCTGTTGGTTTTTCCTTGAATATCCCCCTTCCCAGTGGTTCTGGTGAATTTGCTTCATTACTTCCCTGAATTTATTGCTTTCCTCATCGTAGGGCCTGTGAGCCGATTTTTCAAACCAGATCAGACTCTTACCGTAAGGTGCTTCCAGTTTATTGAAATATTTCTCTGCCAGGATATGGGATACAATCTTATCATGTCTTCCCACCAGGAAATATACGGGTACTTCTATTCGGGGTGCTTTTTCAATTAAATCGAGCTCTTTAAGGTCATCCCAAAGGTTGTTTATGGAGTAATAAGGATCCAGCAGCAGGTTTATTCTTACACTTAAAGGATATACAGGTGTTGAAAGAATTACTCTTATTTCTTCTATATCAACATAGGGTCGTTCGTTTTGCAGATTGTGTACGATACCCCCATACCGGTATACCCATTTTCTGATGGTAAGAGCATCACTCACCGTATAGTTGTCCGGCAGGGTATCAATTTTGGCCAGCTGACGCATTGCCCGTTTGTTTTTGGTAGCCATGGCCTGTTCCTTTACAAATTCATAGGCCAGCTGTTCGTTGCGGAATGGATTTACACTCTGACCGGTAGAAATATAGGCATGGAGTGTTTCGGGGTAGCGCGATGCATAAATAGCTCCCAGGTTACTTCCCCAGGAATGGCCCCACAGAAAAACCCGTTCTACATCCATTTTCTTTTTTATATACTCCACCACTTCACGGGTATCATTTACAAATTGCTCTACATTCATGGTCGAAATATCCATTGCTGGATTGAACGATTTTCCTGTACCACGCTGTTCCCAATATACTATGGTAAAGTTTTTTTCCAGCTCTTTCATGTTATCATTAAAAGGCTCGAAGGGAAGCATGGGAAAACCAGGCCCTCCATGAAGATAAAGCAATACAGGGTTGTTGGGATGGGTGCCCTTGATCATTATCGCCTGTCTTTCACCCCCAATTCTTACCATATTAAAATGATGAACCTTGTCTTTCTCAAGTCCCAGATACCTGTATTGGGGGGCACAGGAGGCAAAGAAGAATAAAATGGTAATTAGTGAAAAGATAAAAGAAAATTGAAAACGGGTACGCATAATAAAGTTTTGTATTGGTAAATGATTTGAAGTCAGGAATAAACCGCTGTATTTTAATAACCATAACAATTAAAAAAGACTCGCGGTTTGGTTAATTTTCAAAAATAGTAAAATGATATCAGAAGGGAGTACACAAAACACGTAAAATAGCAGGTGTTTTGTCATAGGTGCATACCTGTTTACATTAGTTTATGCGTTTGTTTTGGCAATTCATACGTTGTGACAGTATGTATAGCAGGTATACCATGCAATTTTAAAAATAAATATTTTTTCGTTCATCCTGTTCATTGGCGCAGGTTAAAAATGCAACGTTATATCAGCAATGAAATAGTATATTTGCACTGCCTTACTGAGTTTGCAATAAACCAATAATCGCACTGTTCAAGTCAGGTAAATGTAACACTACACAAATAACCAATGCTTTAGCTTTTATTATTAGCTCCAGGGAAAATAAAAGGAGCTATTTGCAGTTACCGTAATAATAGAATCAATACCAGTGAAGAAGCTGCATTTTCTTGTCATCAGAACTTACATAGGGCCATTTGTAATGACCTTTTTTATTGCATTGTTCATTCTTCTGATGCAGTTTTTGTGGAAGTATGTGGATGACCTTGTGGGAAAAGGACTGGAATGGTATATCATTGGAGAATTGTTGTTTTATGCCTCAGCAACTTTTGTACCCCTTGCCTTACCCCTTGCTATACTGCTTTCTTCTATCATGACGATGGGAAGTCTTGGTGAGAACTATGAACTGGTAGCCCTAAAATCGGCAGGAATTTCGCTGATACGTATTATGTGGCCACTGGTACTCATCTCTCTGTTTTTTGTTCTGGCTGCTTTTTATTTTTCCAATAACGTGCTGCCGGTTGCCAACCTGAAAATGGGCTCCTTGCTGTACGATGTTCGCCACCAAAGGCCTGCCCTGAATATTCTTGAAGGAGTTTACTACAAGGGGATTGATAATTTTGTTATCAGGGTAGAGGAGAAAGACGGTGATGGAAGCATCCTGCGCAGGATCAAGATCTATGACCATACCAAGCGCAAAGGCAATACAAACGTAACCATAGCTGAGTGGGGTACTATGCAGGTAACCGAAAACACAAATTACCTTGTACTTACACTGTACAATGGTGCTAATTATCAGGAAGTGGAGCCGCGGGATGCCCGCGACAGATCGCGTCCTTTTCAACGCACTTATTTTGAAGAACAGGTGCGTAAATTCGACCTCAGCGGGTTTACTTTGGAGCGCACCGATGAAGATCTCTTCCGCTCTAACTTCCGCATGCTCAATATCAATCAGCTCATTCATTTTGAAGATTCCCTTACTTCTGCCATGAAGAGCCGTCAGGATGAATTTGTGCGAAATGCCTACACACGGCTGGGCTTTTACAATGCTCTCGACAGTGCTGCCCGGTTGGCCATTGATACGGTTCAACTGCACCGGTTGCCCGATCTTGATGCCATGGCCACCTCCAATCTTAAAAAGCTTACCCTTGAACATGCCATGAACAATGTAAGGCAACTGAAAGAAAATGCCCATTTTGCCCAGGAAGATACCCGAATCCGCAAAAAAAGCATTGCACGATATAAGATCGAATTTCACCGGAAATTTATGCTCTCTTTTGCCTGTCTTATTTTATTCATGATAGGAGCCCCCATGGGAGCTATTATCCGTAAAGGAGGGTTTGGTTTGCCGGTGGTGGTTTCGGTTCTGTTTTTTGTTGTATTTCACGTGATCTCTATTACGGGAGAAAAATTTGTGCGTGAAGGCGTATTGGATGCCTGGCAGGGTATGTGGATTTCTAGTGTGGTATTGCTGCCTGTGGCAATATTGCTGATCATACAAGCTACTACCGACTCTTCCCTTATGGATATGGACAGCTATCTTGCACGGCTTGGCCGCATTAAAACATCAGGTTTTTCTCTCCTTAAGAAGCAAAATCGTAAGCATGAAGATATTGCAACTAACCAATAAAATTCCCTATCCACCCAAAGATGGTGGAGCTATAGCAACGCTCAATCTTTCAGTAGGATTGGCCAATCTTGGCCATGAGATTACCCTGTTGGGAATGAATACAACAAAACATTATGTAGATCTGAAAGATATACCCGCTGAGCTGTCGGAGAAAATTACTTTTAAAGAGGTGAAGCTTGATACAAAATTAAGTTTTTTCGAAGCCCTGCAGAATCTTCTGTTCTCAAAGCTTCCTTACAATGCCCAACGGTTTTTTTGTCAGAATTACCGGCACAGACTGAAAGAGTTGCTTCAGGAGCAGTCTTTTGATGTTGTGCAGCTGGAAGGTTTGTACATGGCCTGGTATATCGATACCATCAGGAAATACAGCAAGGCACTTGTTGCACTCAGAGCCCACAACATAGAACACGAAATATGGTATCGGAATGCAGAGCAGGAAAAGTCATTTCTAAAGAGTTTGTACCTGAAAAATCTTGCCCGCAGGATCAAGCGATTTAAAACCGATGTAATAAACTCTTACGACCTGCTTGTGCCCATAACCCGGCGCGATGCATCAAGTTTTGATTTCTTTGGCAATAATAAACCATCACTTGTGGTGCCTGCCGGCTTTGATACTGCGGCCATTCAATCACAACCCGAACAAATAAAGTTCCTTTCTGTGTTTTTTATTGGCACACTCGATTGGTTTCCCAACCAGGAAGGCCTGATTTGGTTTATCGAGAAGGTATGGCCTGCTGTGATCAGCCAGCACCCTGATATTATTTTTCACGTTGCCGGCAGAAATGCTCCTCCCTGGCTTAGGGATAAACTTTTAAATGTAAAAAATATTAATTTTCTGGGGGAGATTGATGATGCTCATGCTTTTATCCGTGAACACGCCATAATGGTAGCTCCCTTGTTTTCGGGGAGTGGTATGAGGGTGAAGATCATTGAAGGGATGGCACTGGGGAAAACCATAGTTACTACTTCCATTGGTGCCGAAGGGATCGATATTTCGCATGGTGAAAATATTTTTGTGGAAGATCAGCCCGGTGAGTTTGCCCGGCGCATCAGTGAACTGATTCAGAACAAGGATCTCTTTGATCAAATGGGAAACAATGCTGTGCAATTTGTCAGGGAGCATTATGACAATCAACGGATTTCTGTTTCATTAGCCGAATTTTATAAAAACCACCTGTGATCATGCTACTGCAAAACCCAACCCTGTTCTGGATCTCTGCTGCACTGTTCTGGGTAAGTGTGGGATATATTTTTTATTCTTATGCACTTTTCCCCCTGATCCTTGGTTTTTTGGCTCGTGGTAAAAAACTAAACAAACCCTCATGGGCAAAAGAAGATGATCTGCCCCTGGTGAGTATGCTCATTTCAGCATTTAATGAAGAAGAAGTAATTGCGCAAAAAATAAACAGCATATTCAATACCTCCTATCCTGCAGATAAAATCCAGGTACTCATAGGGTCAGATAAAAGTACTGACCGTACCAACGAAATTGTTGCTTCACTGGCTGTAAAATATCCGCAGCTTCAGTTTTTTCCTTTCTCTCAAAGAAGGGGCAAGGGAAATGTGATCAATGATCTGTGGAAAGAGGCCAAGGGGAATATCCTGATCCTTACCGATGCGAATGTATTGTTGGATGAAGACACACTTTTTCAGCTTGTGAAATATTTCAAAGACCCTAAGATTGGCCTTGTTGATTCACGAATGATCAATACCCATATTCACCCGGGTGGCATTTCCATGCAGGAAAAGGCTTATATATCACGCGAGGTATGGATCAAACAACACGAGAGTATTTTGTGGGGAACCATGATGGGACCCTTTGGGGGGTGTTTCGCCATCAGGGCTGACCTGTACGAACCTGTACCCCGGAATTTCCTGGTAGATGATTTTTACCTGAATATGATTGTACTGGAGAAAGGGTTTGAGTGCATCAATAATCTGGAAGCGAAAGTTTATGAAGATATTTCCAACAATCTGCGCGACGAATTCAGACGTAAAGTACGCATATCAACCGGAAACTTCCAGAACCTTCGCCGGTTCTCAAATTTGCTCTGGCATAAAACCAAAGGAATCTCATTTTGTTTTATTTCACACAAGGTAATGCGATGGACCGGGCCGTTTTTCCTGCTGCTCGCCTTACTGGCCAATGCATTGCTTGCCACGCAAAGCAATTTTTATTTTTACATTTTTATTTTACACTGCTTATTGTTTGTACTACCTTTGTTGGACCTTTTGCTTCGTAAACTGCAAGTAAATATAGGTATACTCAGGTTTATCACCCATTTTTACAGTATGAACCTGGCCTTATTGACAGGTTTTTTTAAATCTTTAAAAAATATAGAATCAAATGTTTGGAAACCAACCAAAAGAAACCAAGCCTGAACAAATTAAGCTTAATACCATCGAAGAAGCTATTGAAGACATTAAGGCTGGTAGGGTTGTTATCGTTGTTGATGATGAAAACAGGGAGAATGAAGGAGATTTTGTTGCTGCTGCTGAAACCATCACCCCTGAAATTGTAAATTTTATGGCCACCCACGGGCGTGGCCTCATTTGTGCCCCAATCACCCGGCAAAGGTGTGATCAACTCAACCTCGACCTGATGGTTCCCCACAATACAGCATTGCACGAAACCCCTTTCACCATATCCGTAGATCTTATTGGTTTTGGATGTTCCACAGGGATTTCTGCCAGCGACAGGGCCAAAACCATAAAGGCTTTG
>CAYVQC010000077.1:0-12350 GCA_964453995.1 uncultured Bacteroidales bacterium
TTTGCGGACTGCAAAGGTAAAAGGTTTTTTATTGTTGACAAGGGTTTTTTTGAAAAATATCACATGAATTTGCCAGAGGTCTGAGGGTCTGCACTTAATAGGCTGATTTTTATTATAACAGGGAGGTGCCCTTTCCTCCCGGTAAAGACTACAACTCGGGTACAACCCTTGTTATTCCTGGCTGATACTCTTTATTGAGGGTGTCCATGATCAGGGAATAATGTTCAGGGTTTTCCACAAAATCCAGGTGATTGATGTCAAGTAACAATACTTTAAGGTTTTTCTGTTGCCTCAGATACTCAAAGTAGCTTTCCTGGATATTGTTAAGGTATGCATCAGGGATATTCTGTTCGTAGTTTCTTCCCCTTTTCCTGATATTGCTTTGCAGCCGTTCGGTTTTTACATAAAGGTGCACCAACAGATCAGGTTTAGGCAAGTTGGCATTCATGATATTAAACAACCTGAAAAACAACTGGTACTCGTCCTCATGGAGGGTTTTGCGGGCAAATATTACCGATTTGTTGAGAAAGTAATCGCTAATGGTAAAATCCCTGAAAAGATCCTGGTTGGCAAGTTCTGTCTTCAGTTGCTGATATCTCTCAGCGAGAAAGGACAGTTCAAGAGGAAAGGCATAACGTTCCTGGTTTTCATAAAAGCGCGCCAGAAAAGGGTTGTCTTCAAATTGTTCCAGTATCAGCTTGCCATTATACTGAGAAGAGATCATGGTAGCTAAGGTAGTTTTGCCCGCTCCGATATTCCCTTCTATGGCTATATAGTTATATTTCATCGGTATAGCATCATAATTCCCTCACAAGCATTATTTATGATCTTCCCAATGGCTCGGCAACCATTGTATCTTCACATGTATACAGGAGCTCAGAAACGGTTTTTCCAAGCACAGGATGCACCCATTGCGGGGAAATATCATTCAAAGGTTTTAGCGCAAAATTGCGCAGGTGGAGCCTGGGGTGGGGTACTGTAAGGTTTTTGGTGTGAATAACACAATTGTTGTAAAACAAGATATCAATATCTATGGGCCTTGAGTCATACTCCGATCCGTTTCTTTGTCTTCCCAGCTTTTTCTCAATCGTAAGAATTTCTGAAAGAACTCTTTCGGGTGTATGCCGGGTAACAACACATACAACCTGGTTTAGAAAATGATGCTCGGAATGAAAGCCCCATGGCTCCGTTTTATAAACCGGGCTTTGCCGGGTGATAACACCGACAAGTTCACCAATCTCATTTAGGGCACGTTGAAAAAGTTCCCTGACATTGCCAAGGTTGCCTCCGAGCAGTAAATAAACTGTGTTGCTGTTTTTTTGCATGGTATTCCTTAGTAATATAGCGGGGCAAAATTCCATAAAAAAAATGGTTTGACAAAAAACATATCCTTCTTTTTTGGAGTTTGCCTGTAACAAAGATTAAAGTGATTCGACTAATAAACTACAAATTTAAAATTGAAACAATAACCAAACCAAAACTTTGACTCCAAACAAATTACATAACAATAATCATAATTTAAAACTTTACGAAAAATGAAACAGTTTTTTAAATTTATGTTTGCCTCCATGCTGGGGTTTTTAATTACATCCCTGGTGATACTTTTTTTATTTGTTGGAATGATTGCCTCCCTTGGCAGAAAAGAGGTAGTGAAAGTTGAACCCAATACAATATTACATCTAACGCTATCGGCCGAAATATATGATCGGTCGTCTGACAATCCCTTAGAAAGTTTTAACTTTCTGACAGGCGCGCCAAGCAGTGCTATCGGATTGAATGATTTACTGAAAAACATCCGCAAAGCCAAAGAGGAAGAGAATATCCAGGGGATATTACTGGATCTTACAACTGTTCAAACCGGATGGGCCACCATCAGGGAAATAAGAGAAGCGCTTATAGATTTTAAAGAAAGTGGGAAATTTGTTGTGGCTTATGGTGATGTTATGACCCAGGGTGCCTATTATCTGGCAACTGCAGCTGATGAAATTCTTATAAACCCCGAAGGAGCGATCGATTTTCGGGGATTGAATGCCGAGGTTATGTTTCTGAAAAATATGCTGGAGAAAATTGGGATTGAAGCTCAGGTTATTCGCCATGGCAAATACAAAAGTGCCGGAGAGCCCTTTTTCAGAGATGATCTCAGTTCTGAAAATCGCGAACAGATCGAGTCTTATCTTAGCTCTTTATGGAATACAACATTGAAAGACATAGCCGAAAGTCGTAATATGACGGTAAACCAACTCAATGAAATAGCAGATGATTTAATTACACGCACTCCGTCAGACGCATTGGAAAGTGGAATGATCGATGGTATTGCCTACCACGATGAACTGAGAGACAGACTAAGAGAACGGTTGCAACTTGCAGAGGATGTGGAAATTAGCATGATGCCTTACGGACGTTTTAACAAAACCCCTCTGCCAGAAAGTATGCTGCCCCTGGGTAAACGTGACAAAATTGCAGTGGTTTACGGTGAAGGAAATATTATCATGGGCGAAGGTGGTGACCGCTCTATGGGAGAAGAAAAGATTGCTGCTGCGCTGAAAAAGGCCCGGGAAGATGAAGAAGTGAAAGCCATCGTATTCCGCATCAATTCGGGCGGAGGAAGTGCCCTTGCCTCTGATATCATGCTCAGGGAAGCAATGTTGGCTGCCCAAGCCAAACCATTGATCGTGAGCATGGGTGATGTTGCAGCTAGTGGTGGGTATTATGTTGCAGCTTATGCTGATAAGATCATAGCCAATCCCAATACCATTACCGGCTCCATAGGAGTTTTTGGTATGATACCCAATATGCAGGAAATGTTCAATGATAAACTCGGACTTACTTTCGAAAATGTAAAAACCAATGAACTCGCTGACCTGGGATCTGTGACACGCTCTTTGACAACAAGAGAACGTGAAATCATTCAATCGGAAATTGAAAAAGTATACGAGACTTTCATCAACCATGTGGCAGAAGGCAGGGAACTACCTGTGGCTAAAGTAGACAGCATAGGCCAGGGACGTGTATGGAGCGGTGTTGATGCCCATCGGATTGGTCTGGTGGATGACTTCGGAGGACTCAACTATGCCATTGAGCAGGCAGCATTGATGGCTGAAGTAGAAGCCTATCGCATTGTTGAATACCCCGAAAAAAAGGACTTCTTTACTGAATTGTGGGAAGACGTTTCAGATGTTGAATCACGGATTATCAAAAGAAGACTTGGAGAATCCTATAGAATCATTGAAAGGATGCAACAATCAACAGAAAACACAGGAATATTAATGAAGATGCCATTTGAGATGGTAATTGAATAATTACTGTTGGCATGGAGTAATTTCTGCCAAACCATATTCAAAAAAGCCCGGGACCGCCAGGTGGCAAACCCGGGTTTTTTCATGCTTTGCCCAATACAATATTCACTTACACTCATTTCATATGCACGTAAATAAAAAGTCGTATGACGAGTACCTGTCATACGACTTTTTTGTGGTTGTGAGTGATTACAATAAATTGCCAGGTTACCAGGCGTATTATACCTGGGGGTATTTTTTCATGATCTCTACCGGCTTCATAAGCAAATCTACATACTGTGCTCTTCTGTAAGCAAATGGATCTTTAACATTTACCCTGGCAGCTTTGCCTCTGAAATCATCCAGTGAGTTATAATTGTTTTTCTCCATCCATGTTTCCATATCCTTCAGCATAGACGTGATGTGACTGATCTTGTTCTTGTATACTGTACTTACGATCTGCACAGCCTGAGCTCCTGCCATGATAAGTCTCAGAGCATCTTCGCCGGTAAAAACCCCGGTATTGCTGCAGATATCTCCCTTGATCTGCTTGTACAATAAGCCTGCGTACCGTAGTGGGAGTTTATAGTCGCCCATTTGCGAAAGGTTGAACGGACTGTGAAGGTTCTGTGCATCAAGATCAATATCGGGCTGGAAAAGCCTGTTGAATAAAACAAAGCCGTCTACACCAAGCTTATCCATCTGGCTTATGATTTGCAAGGGATTAGTGTAGAAAAAGCTAAGCTTCACACTCACTGGTATTTTAACCTTTGATTTTATTTCCTTGAGAATATCAAGTTGTTCTTTTTCAATAGATTCAGCACTTTGTGTCTGGTCTTTTGGGTTGGCATAAAAATTCAACTCGAGCGCATCAACCCCGGTTTCTGCCATCTGTACGGCATATTCAACCCAGGTGGGGTGATTAACACAGTTCAGGCTTCCAATCACAGGAATGCTTAAGCCCTTCTTTATATTAGCCAGCTTATCTAAATGTTCGGTTGGTCCTGCATGCTCAAGGTTGGGAAAAAGGCTGATCATCTCTGCATGCCTTTCCTCATATTCCTGCATCTCTTCTTCCATCTGGATGCTTTCTAGATTGATCTGCTCTTCAAATAGCGACTTGAATACAATTGCCGAGGCACCGGCATCTTCAATCTTTTTTGCCGTATCAGGATCAAGGGTAAGATTGCATGCTCCTAAGATCAGGGGGTTCTTTAGTTCGATCCCCATATAAGATGTTTTCAGTTTAGTCATATTTGTTTATATTTTTAATTGGTTTTGAATTTTACTGCCTAAAAGTATATACTATTTGGGAAAACCGCAAAATAAATCGACGAAATAATTATTATATTTTATTAAAAGTAAAACATTGTTAAGCATATTGCCTTGATGTGTTATCATTAATAATTGATCTTATGCCAGTTACTCTCCTGATTTACCCGGAAAGGAGATTTAGCTAAATTCCACCTGTTTCTATATGGGCTGGATCTCTTATCTCGTAGCATATATTGAGTTGCTTGTTAATAATAATGACAATGTAAGGCGTAATATTCAACAATTTGTTGCTATATTTAAACAAACAATTGAAAAAATCAAAACTCTATGACAAAACAAACACCAGGTGGGGAGGTATTTTATCCCTCAGAAGAAACGCTTAATAAAGTACAAGTTAAAGACCGGAGCTTATGGGACAGGAAAGCCCGGGAAAACTACCTTGAATTCTGGGAGGAATTTGCAAAGGAGTTGCATTGGTTTAAGCCATGGGAAAAAGTAATGGATGATAGTAACAAACCTTTTTTTCAATGGTTTTCCGGCGGGGAAACCAACATTTCCTACAATTGTCTCGATCGGCATCTGAAAACTTTCAGGCGTAACAAACTGGCCCTGATCTGGGAAAGTGAAGATGGCAAAACCGAAACCATGTCCTATTTTCGGTTACACCAGGAAACCTGTCGCTTTGCCAATGTGCTGAAAAGTATGGGTGTAAAAAAGGGCGACAGGGTTACTATTTATATGGGCAGAATTCCTGAAATTGTAACAGCAATGCTGGCCTGCGCACGCATTGGAGCAATCCATTCGGTAGTTTATGGCGGTTTTTCTGTGGAATCGCTAACGGAAAGGATTGAAGACAGCCAGTCGAGGGTCCTGGTAGTAGCTGATGGTGCCTACCAGAGGGGTAAAATTGTCCCACTAAAGCAAATTGCCGATGAGGCATTGCAAAGGGCTGGTACTATCGAACATGTTATTGTAGTGAAAAGAACCGAAGAGGAAGTATTTATGCAATCAGGCAGAGATATGTGGTATCATGAGCTGGTGCAGTTTCCTATGGCCCACAATACCTGCCAACTGGAAATTATGGATGCGGAAGACCCTCTGTTCATCCTGTATACATCGGGAACCACAGGCAAGCCTAAGGCAATTCTTCACACCCACGGTGGGTACATGGTGGGCACCTATGCCACCACAAAATATTATCTCGACCTGCAGGAAGAGGATCGTATATGGTGTACCGCCGACCCGGGCTGGATTACAGGCCACAGCTATATCGTTTACGGACCGCTGCTGAATGGTGGAACTGTTTTTATGTACGAAGGAGCTCCATTCCATCCATACCCCAACCGCTGGTGGCAAATGATTGAAAAATACGGCATCAATATTTTATATACTGCTCCCACTGCCATTCGTGGTTTTATGCGTTTTGGCGACAGCTGGGTAAAACGCCACAATCTTTCCTCCCTTCGCATATTGGGATCTGTTGGCGAACCCATCAATCCGGAAGCCTGGAAATGGTATTACAAAATAATCGGTAACGAACGCTGTCCTATTATTGATACATGGTGGCAAACCGAAACAGGCATGCATATGATCGCTCCTTTCCCTTCGGAGGCTCTTAAACCAGGCTCTGGTGGAATACCCTTCCCGGGCATCGAAATGGAGGTAGTAAGCGAATGTGGTAAACCTGTTGGTCCCAACAAGGAAGGTTTCCTGGTAATTAAGACACCCTGGCCGGCCATGGTACGCACCCTTTTCAACGACGACGAACGATTTGTGAACCAATACTGGTCAAAATTCAAAGATATGTATCTTACCGGAGACAGTGCCCGCAAAGATGAAGACGGTTATATCTGGATCATTGGCAGGGTAGATGATGTGATCAAAGTATCTGGCTACCGGCTGGGTTCTGCAGATATCGAAAGCGCCTGCGTAAGCCATCCTGCCGTAGCAGAAGCTGCCGCTATTGGTATTCCCCATAAACTGAAAGGCAATGCTATCAGTGTTTTTGTTATCCTTAAAAGCGGATTCCAACCCGGCCCGCAGTTGGTAGAAGAGCTAAGGGCGCATATTGGTCATGAAGTAGGCCCTATTGCCAAACCCGAAAAAATTGAATTTGTGGATAAATTGCCTAAAACACGTAGTGGCAAAATTATGCGGCGGGTGCTCAAGGCAGAGGCCCTTGGTGTCGATCCTGGAAATATTTCGACTCTGGAAGATTGATCCTGCCATTCCTGTAAACAGTGGTAAAAAAAGCAGTTGAAGCCCCATACCCTGTCGTTTGCCCGGGATTACTCATCAATTCATTTCGCCCCCAAAGAGAACCATCTCTGGGTCTTAATCCAGGAGAGCGAACCCCTTGGGTAATCAATGTTGAAGATGAACTGTTCTTTATTGTGTAAAATGATACCTCCAAATTCTATCTTTTTCAACTACCAGCATTGAGCCCGGTTTCTTACAACGAATAAACGACCCTTATTGAATCCCCTTGTTTTGTGATATGTTGAGTGGCTTGAAAAACCTAAAAAATCAGGTTATTTTTGTATTCCTTCAAACCAACCAAAACATTTTACATCATGAGTATTTTTTCCTTTAAAAAAACCAATCAATCGATTGAGTATATAGATAATTTCCTTAACATAATAGAACAGGGAGGTGCTGTTTTCAAGGAAGGTGTAAAAAACTACCTTCATAAAGACAAAGAGCGTTTCCGTGAGAATCTTAATATAGTTTCGGGCCTTGAAACAGAGGCGGATTCACTGAAGCGGAAAATTGAGAATATTCTTTATACTCATTCACTGATGCCCCAGCTAAGGGGTGATATTCTGAAGCTCATTGAGGAGTTGGATAAAATCCTCAATCAGTGCAAGAAAAGTTTGTTTCAGTTCGATGTGGAAGTACCTTACATCCCCGAAGAACTCAACGAAGATATCACTAAGCTGACAGAGGTTTGCATAGCCGCAGTGGAGTCTGTAATTCCTGCCACACGGGCCTATTTTAACGACCCAACAGCCGTAAAGGAAAAAATACACCAGGTATATCTTTATGAAAGTGAAGCGGACCAACTTGCCGATGCCATAAAACGGAAGGTTTTTCAGCAAATGCCTCATATTGAAAAGCTGAGTGAGAAATTTCACCTGAGGTATTTTACCTTGCACATTGAAACCATATCTGATGTGGCTCAGGATGTGGCCGATCTGCTCTCCATTATGGCGATCAAACGAACTATGTAAAAACCTTGCCCATGTTATTTCTGCTATTTCTTTCCAGCGGGTTATTCCTGGGCTGGTCATTGGGAGCCAATGATGCAGCCAACATCTTTGGTTCTGCCGTAGGGTCAAGGATGATCAGGTTCAGCCATGCTTCCTGGATTGCAGGGGTCTTTGTGGTTATTGGTGCTGTTTTCCAGGGCCAGGGTGGCACAGAAACCCTAAATGAACTGGGGGCAATAGATACATTGGCCGGCGCATTTACTGTATCACTGTCGGCAGCATTGATAGTGCTTTTGATGACCCGCAGGAGTTTGCCAGTATCAACTTCCCAGGCCATTGTTGGGGGCATCCTGGGTTGGAGTTTATTCACAGGTAATACAGTTGATTACAGTGTGTTGGGAAAAATTGCCGGCACCTGGGTCAGCGGACTGTTGTTGGGAATGATCTTTTCTGCTTTGATCTTTCTGCTGCTTCGTGCATTTTTGAATAAAGCTAAAATTCACATTATCAAACAGTATGCTTACATAAAAATTGCCCTTGTCCTGGTAGGTGCATTTGGAGCTTACAGTCTGGGAGCAAACAATATTGCCAATGTTATGGGCGTATTTGTTAATTCAGCACCCGATTTTCATCTTACATTAGGCATATTGCAGATCTCAGGAAGCCAGATCCTGTATTTCCTTGGGGGCATTGCAATTTCCACAGGAATCTTTACCTACAGCAGGCGGGTTATGGAGCGAATCGGGACAGGGATTCTTTCTCTGACACCCGAAGCCGCCCTGGTAGTATTACTTTCTCAATCGCTTGTCCTTTTTCTTTTTTCATCACAATCTGTTGCCTCATATCTTATCTCTGTCGGTTTACCACCACTTCCCATGGTACCTGTTTCGAGCACACACCTGGTAATCGGAGCACTGGTAGGGATTGGAATTGTTAAAGGAATAAGTGAAATAAAACTTTCGGCGCTGGGTAGTATTGCCCTTGGGTGGGTAATAACACCGGTAATAACAGGGGTACTTACATTTTTACTTTTGTATTTCATTCAGAATGTTTTGGGGATGTATGTGGGCAACCCATCTGATCATGCCGCTACAATCAGCTCATTGATCATTGCACCGGACACAGTGCCATATTTTGTATCCTGAAATGTACTGGTATGGCTTTGGGAATATCCTGAAAACAAAACCAATGAAAACAGCCTTATCTTTATAAACATATTTTTAACCATGGATCAGAAAAAACCAGCATCAAAGGGAAGTTCCCCATCACGCTTCGAATTTCGCTCTTTCGGGCAGGATCTTGACAGAGCACATTACCTGATGTCAAAACTATCAGTTCCCGTACCTGAAAAATACCGGGAACGGGAATCGGAAGAAATCTATATCATTTCGCCCAAAAATAACAGCACCAATATTAAAATTCGGGATGGCAATATTGACATAAAAACCCTTATCCAAATCGTTGATAATCTTGAACAATGGAAACCGATGCTGAAAGAAGAGTTTCCCCTAAATTCTGATCTCTTGAGGAATACGGTATTCCCCGCCCTTCAAACGGAGATGCCAAACCTGGAGAGGTATGACTTTTCTATGGATGCATTTTTGGCAATGGTATCAGCCCACCCTGATCTTTTGCCTGTATATGTAAAGAAACAACGCTTCGGATACATGGTAAACAATGCTATTTCTGAGTTTGGCTTCGTATGGATCAATGGTGCCCGCACCTGTACCATTAGCACAGAATCTACAGAAAGTGAAAATGTGAAGCAAAATATATCCGCATTCGGACTTACGGGGGTTGAAAACATTAACTATCTTCAGGCCATAAAAAGGGTAACAGGTTTGGTTGATAAACCATTGCCCTTTTAATAAGGTATAACAAAAGGTCATTTGATTTTGGGAAACGGCCCGTAATGATAAGGTTGGTAATTAATAAAATAGCCAAACGATGCCACAAGAAATTGAAAGAAAATTCCTGGTAAAAGGAGATTTTAAAAGCAATGCATTCAACAAAATCCGCATTAAACAAGGGTATCTCTCATCGGTACCGGAGCGCACAGTGAGAGTGCGCATAAAAGGAAGCAATGGCTTCATTACCATTAAAGGAGAAAGCAATGCAACAGGTACCAGCCGGTACGAATGGGAAAAACAAATACCGGCAAATGAAGCCGAAGAATTGTTAGCCCTCTGCGAACCGGGAGTGATAGATAAAACGAGGTACCTTGTAAAAACTAAAAATCACACATTTGAAGTTGATGAATTTTATGGCGACAATGAAGGCCTTGTTATTGCAGAAATTGAACTTGGCTCGGAAGATGAAGCTTTTGAAAAACCCGAATGGCTGGGAGAAGAGGTTACAGGTGAGAAAAAGTACTTCAATGCTATGTTGTCGAAAAAGCCATACAGATTTTGGTAGATTGAGCTGGTGTGGAGATCGGGATTTTCATGCTCTTCCCAGTGCGTTTGGCAATTTCTGCCTGATAATGTGTTTCTTTGCAACATCATAATCCCATGCTTCCTGGAAACCATCCGGGATTTTCCAACCTTCTTCAAAAAACAATGGACGCATATCTTATTGACAATAATTCCCGGTAAAATAAAAACACAGATTATCATGCAAAACAAGTACTACTTTATTACACATACATACGCCATTGCAATTTTACTTGTCATGGTGGTGAATTCTTCCGCTATCAGCCAAAGCACCCTTATCCATTTCTGGCATTTTGATGAGTCCATACCCAACGATATTCCACTTACCAGCCTGGATGCCACCTACGGCATTACAGATGAAACAGCTGCCATTGAATACCAATCGGCTCTTGCCGGATATCCCTTTAACAGTGACGACCCCAACTGGAGAAAGGCTTCCATGGAACGGCGCAACTACCCCACTCCCATCAACTACCGCCCTATTGCCAATGTTGGTCTGCCCTACAATGAAGATACAATGCGGGGCCTACAAGTAAAACAACCTTTTACAGGCGATGGTGGCGAAAACACCATGATTTTTCACCTGCCTACAACTGGCTTCAACAATATCGTATTCATGTTTGCTGCTGTTGATGAAGGCGCCGCCGAGGAGCTGATCATAGACTATTCAGTGCATCCCTCAGAAATACAATGGATCAGCGATGGGCTTACCACCACTGTTTATCCACTTCAAGACAATCATCAGCTCTTCACTGTAGATTTCTCGGATTCGGGCGACAATATCATTGCCGCCAACGATAATCCACACTTTATGGTACGTATCCGCTTCCAGGGAAGCAATATGGCTGCTGATGATGACAACAGGGTTACCTTCAACAATATAAGCCTTGATGGTATGCCGCTGAATACTATTAATCTGCCACCATTTATAGCAAACCCCCTGGATTTGGAAAAGATGATCGAAAATCAAACTGCTGAATTTGATCTTGGAGCAATTTTTACCGATCCCGATAACGATCCGCTTGAATTTTCTGCGACCAGTGACAGGCCCGACATAGTGCAGGCTCAGGTAAATGGCAATACATTATCTCTCACCGCCCTCAACAGGGGCGATGCCAACATAACCCTCACAGCAAGTGATGACGAAAATACACCAACAATCCATCAATTCAGGGTATTGCTCTATCCTCAGGCTTTCAGTCCTGAACAGGGTGATTTCACTTTTTCAGAATGGAGCAATGCCCAACCCGAATACGCTTTCCCTGAAAATATGCTCTTTCTTCAAAGTGATAAGAGTGATCCTGATGTAAGCTATGAGTTGCTGTATCCCTATTATATCCCTCACGACGATTACCATGCCGACGACCAGCAAACCATAGGGTTTCCCTACAATAATACAAGACGTACGCGTATCAACGGCCTTGGCACAGGCGGTGTTTCCTTTATCAATACCGGCCGCGAGAGAGATCTGGGCGGGGTACTGGTGGCCCTCAATACAACTGGGGAAACCGACTTGCGCCTGAGTTTCCTGGCCGGAACAATGCTGCAAAACAGCAGAATCTATGCCTTCAGGTTACAATATCGCATCGGCACACAGGGAGCTTTCAACAATGTCCTTATCAATGGTTTGCCAGTTGAATACGTGGCAGGGAATGACGGCGATCTGATGAGTTTTGAAAACCTGCCGCTGCCATCCATCCTGCTGGGACATGAATATGTGCAGCTGCTATGGCGCTTTTACCTCTACAGTGGCGATACCGGACCACGCTCAATGCTCCGGCTTGATGATATCACTTTTACCCGTGTTTCCACCGTGGATGAGGTTAGTGAAAATGGTTTGACCATATATTCAGCACAGGGAAATATCCTCATCAATAATTCCGGTGGCGAAAACGCAAAAGTGGCTGTATTCTCCATTACCGGTCAGCAACTTTTTTCCGGAAACCTGACCGGAGAGGGCTTACATCGCATCAGTGGAAAATATTTGCCGGGAGTTTATATTGTAAAAGTGCTATCGGGCAACAGGTGGTTGGATAAAAAACTGATTATACACTAAATTTTCTGTACAACTCATACGCTAATGCATTGAAGACCGCATGGATTCAAGGTTAGTCGTCATATCCACCGCTATAATTCATTGCTACAACTGTAGGGAAAAA
>CAYVQC010000078.1:0-12095 GCA_964453995.1 uncultured Bacteroidales bacterium
CCTTGATCATCAGGGGAGATTCAGTCTGGCCCAGAAAAATGTTTCCTGCTACTGAAAGGCTTTCAGCGCCTGATATTTTTAATGCCCTGGTCATGAGCCATGCAAGGATATATACCACCTTTTGGATCACTCCCAGATAAAACAGCAAACTGGTAAGGGCCGAGAAGAATATAATGGTAGGCAACACCTGGAAGGCAAAAATAAACCCATAGGTGTCAGTATCAAGAAAACCGGCAAAAAGAAACTCTGTGCCTTCTTTGGTAAAATCGAGGATCACTACAAAAACCTTTCCCACCAGCTCAAAGAAAAACTGAATGGCAGGCACCTGCAAAATACCAAATGCAAGCAATACCTGTATGGATAAGCCTATACCTACCAGTTTCCACGATACCGCCCTGCGGTTGGAACTAAATAGCCAGGTAATTCCTATGAGAACGATCATTCCAAACAAGCCCCGCAAAATATTGGTAAAGCTAAACGAGAAAGTTGTAGCCTCATCGCTGATAATTATGTTTTCTGTGGCATCATTCGTATCACCCTCCATTTCCTCGGAATAAATGGTATCCCGCGGATAATCTTCTGCTTCCCCTGCAAGAATAGATGTTGTAGTGTCTGCAGGGGTAGTTATTGTATCCTGTATTGCAGATACCCTGTTGAAGGGAAGAACAAGAAATATCACCAGTATGGCGGGTAGTAGAAGGTAGTAAAGTGATTTTTTGCTCATGGGCTTTGCAGTATTTGTAATTGTTTTGGATATTGAAAAGTCCTTTTGTATGTGGCTCAGGGCCCCTCTCATAAAAAAAGCAGGCGGATGCGAACATCGCCTGCAAACCTATTAATTTTTTTTCAATGACAAGGCAGCTTTTTAAAAATTAAATCCCTGCCTTGCCTGGTGCTGTTTATCCCTTTTTTCTCTTATTGATCTCATCCCTGATCTTTGAAGCTTTTTCATAAGCTTCTTCATCAATGGCAGCCATAAGCATCTCCTCCAGTTCTTTTACTGTATAGCTTTCATAATCAGTAGAGGATACAGGATCAGAAGCCATGGGTTCTGTGGCAGGATTCTTTTCATCGTCTTGCAATACGATACCGGCAGCGCTGAGAATATCTTCGTAGGTAAAGATCGGGCATTTGAACCTAACGGCGAGGGCCACTGCATCGGAAGTGCGCGAGTCTATTTCTACTTCCTTGATGCCATCAAAACAGATGAGTTTGGAATAAAATATACCTTCTGCAAATTTGTATATAATTACTTCCTTGATAATGATGTTGAAGGTCTGCGCAAAGTTTTTCAGCAGATCGTGGGTAAGTGGGCGGGAGGGCTTCATCTTTTCCAGTTCAATGGCAATGGCCTGCGCTTCAAAGCTTCCAATGATGATAGGCAGCCTTCTTTTTTCCCCATCTTCGCCCAAAATCAAAGCATATGCTCCCGACTGCGACTGACTGTACGAAATGCCTAAAATCTCAAGTTTTATTTTCTTCATTAAACAAACAGGATTTACGATTCTCTATCTTTTTTGCTTTGTCTCCGGCCGTGCCCTGGCACCGGAAGAATCTCCAAACCTTTCCCTGGAGTAAGGTAATGCTCTTGTGAGCGTATTACAAAATTAGTTTTATTTTATGATTTATACATACCCACTGCCCGATTTTTCAGCGCAATACCTAAACCACAAACCAAAGAATGTATCAACCAAACACAAACACGGCCATTCTGTTCATGATCCACAAAAATGAAAATAGCATGCAGTTCAATTGTTCATAACACCTCCGTTGGTTTTGCTGCATTCATCTTTCAGGCTGAAATGTTGCCCGGCAAAAATTCCCAAAAAGAAATTAAAATTTATGTTAATGGGATGGGATTAATTTTTATTTTTGCCCTCACCCAATAAAGAAATTAATCCAATACAAAACACATTGTTTCATTAAAACTAAAGGAGGGTAAAAATGCCGATTATTTTCTGGTTAGTACCACTAAGTGCTGCGATGGCTCTTTTGTTTGCATATTACTTTTTCAAACAGATGATGCGCCACGACGAAGGCACTGACATGATGAAAAAAATTGCTGAGCACGTTCGTAAAGGTGCATCAGCGTATTTAAGACAGCAATACAAGGTGGTTATTGTTGTCTTTTTAATTATTGCTGTGATATTCAGCATTCTGGCTTATGGTCTGGGGGTTCAGAATCCCTGGGTGCCTGTGGCTTTTATTTCCGGAGGTTTTTTCTCGGGCCTTGCGGGTTTCTTTGGCATGAAAGCTGCCACATACGCATCAGCAAGGGTTGCCCATGCATGCCGTACATCGCTGGATGGTGGCCTAAGGTTGGCATTCCGCAGTGGTGCAGTTATGGGCCTTGTAGTGGTAGGATTGGTGCTGGTTGACATTTCTCTTTGGTTTGTTATTTTGAATTATTTTATTCCTGAAACCGCTGATGGGTATAAGCTTATGACCATTACCGCGGTAATGCTCACTTTTGGAATGGGTGCTTCCACACAAGCTCTTTTTGCCCGTGTAGGGGGAGGGATTTATACCAAGGCTGCTGATGTGGGTGCCGACCTTGTAGGAAAAGTAGAAGCCGGTATTCCTGAGGATGACCCGCGCAATCCCGCTACCATTGCCGATAACGTGGGCGACAACGTAGGTGATGTGGCCGGTATGGGAGCCGACCTCTTTGAGTCTTTTGCTGCCTCTATTCTTGCTACCGCTTTGTTGGGTGCTGCTGCCTTTATGGGCATTGATCCTGCTACAGGGTTAAGGTTTAGTCTTGAAGTACAGACCAATGCCGTTATAGCCCCTATGCTCATTGCTGCAGTGGGTACATTGCTTTCCATTGCCGGTGTATTTATGGTTAGAACCCGCGAGGGTGCCACTCAGAAGCAACTGCTTAAATCTCTGGGTTTTGGGGTTAATGTAAGCGCCGTTTTGATCGTTATCTTTTCGTTTCTCATTTTATATTTCCTCGATATGCCCAATTATATTGGTATCTGGGGATCTATTGTTATAGGGTTGCTTGCCGGAATTGGTATCGGGCAGTCAACCGAGTATTTTACTGCCTCGGCATTTCGTCCTACACAGGGCATTGCAGCTTCCAGTAAAACCGGTCCTGCAACACTGGTGATCCATGGTATTGGCACCGGAATGATCTCTGCTGCAGTACCCCTGGGCATCATTGTGGTAGCTATTACTCTGGCTTATTCTTTTGCCACCGGTTTCAACTTTGCTGTTGAGCAACTAAACTTCGGTCTCTATGGTATAGGGGTGGCAGCGGTAGGTATGCTTTCTACCCTGGGAATTACCCTGGCCACCGATGCTTACGGCCCCATTGCCGACAATGCAGGCGGTAATGCCGAAATGTGTAAGCTGGGTGATGAAGTGCGTGCCCGCACCGATGCCCTTGATGCACTGGGCAACACAACCGCTGCTACCGGTAAAGGTTTTGCCATTGGAAGTGCTGCTCTTACCGCACTGGCACTGTTGGCCTCGTATTTTGAGGAAGTACGGATGATGTACGTCAAATTCCTCGATATGCCCAATGAGCTGATCAACGGGGTGCCCGCCATCGAAGCTGCTTTTATTGATTTTGTTTATCATTTCGAAATCCACCTGATGAATCCCAAGGTTATTGTGGGTATTTTCCTGGGAGTAATGTCGGTATTTCTTTTCAGTGGTATGACCATGAATGCCGTGGGCCGTGCCGCACAAAAGATGGTGGATGAAGTTCGCTGCCAGTTCCGCACTATAGAAGGGATTCTTACCGGTAAGGGGTTGCCTGATTATGCCCGCTGTGTTGCCATAGCCACAAAAGGTGCCCAGAAAGAAATGATGGTACCCTCGCTGGTGGCATTGCTGATCCCGGTGATTGTGGGATTGGTATTTGGTGTGGCTGGAATTACCGGTTTGCTTATAGGTACCATTTCCAGTGGTTTTGCTCTGGCTATCTTTATGGCCAATGCCGGTGGTGCATGGGATAATGCCAAAAAGTATGTAGAGGAAGGCCATCATGGTGGTAAAGGTTCTGAAAACCATAAGGCTGCCGTAATTGGCGATACCATTGGTGATCCTTTTAAAGATACCTCAGGGCCCAGCCTCAACATCCTCATCAAACTGATGGTAATGGCATCGGTAGTTACTGTAGGTGTTGCCGTAAGCTACAGTTTATTGTAATCCAAAAGAATAACAAAGAAATTGTAAAGCCCCGAAGTTGACGCTTCGGGGCTTTTTTTGTGGACTTTTTTAAAACTGTAATTCCTTTTACAAATTCCCTCCAGGGTTGACGGACTGTCGTTGTCATAAATCAAAAAAACCGCCCGGAAATGTAACCGGGCGGCTCTTGAATGTTTATTTCGAAAGCTGCTATTCCTGCTGTGCGTACGATTCAATGGGATCGCAGGTGCAAATCAGGTTTCGGTCGCCATAGGCATCATCAATGCGTGTAACAGGAGTAAAGTACTTGATCTCCTCTGACCATGGCAGGGGGAATGCTGCTCTTTCCCGGCTGTATGGCATGTCCCAGTCGCTGTTGATAACCATCTTTGCCGTATGGGGTGCATTTTTGATCAGGTTGTTTTCCCTGTCGGCTTTTCCTTCTTCAAGTTCGCGTATCTCTTCCCTGATGGCGATCATGGCTTCTATGAAGCGGTCCAGTTCAGAAAGGGGTTCGCTCTCGGTAGGTTCAACCATCAGGGTTCCTACTACGGGAAATGCCACGGTAGGAGCATGGAAGCCATAATCCATCAAACGTTTGGCAATATCAATGGCATCAATACCTACATCTTTTTTGAAAGGAGCACAGTCAAGGATGAGCTCATGGGCTGCCCAGCCATTGGTGCCGGTATACAGTACCTTGTAATGCTCTTCAAGAGATGATTTGATGTAATTGGCGTTGAGGATAGCCACGCGTGTAGCTTCAGTAACACCCTCTCCACCCAGCATCTTGATGTATCCGTAAGTAATGGGCAGAATGAATGCGCTGCCAAATGGTGCTGCCGACACAGCATGTATGCCTTGCTCGCCACCGGTTTTTGCCATTACATGGGACGGGAGGAATTTCACCAGGTGTCCGGCCACGCCGATGGGGCCAACACCAGGACCACCACCTCCGTGTGGGATGGCAAAGGTCTTGTGCAGGTTGAGGTGGCAAACATCAGCACCGCAAATGGCAGGATTGGTAAGTCCTACCTGGGCATTCATATTGGCACCGTCCATATAAACCTGGCCTCCGTTGTCATGAACAATCTGGGTAACTTCAAGTATATTTTCTTCAAACACACCATGGGTAGATGGGTAGGTTACCATGATTGCCGCAAGATTCTCGCTGTGTTTTTCTGCCTTTTCCTTCAGGTCATTGATGTCGATATTGCCTTTGTCATCACACTTTACCACTACCACTTTGGTGCCGGCCATAACTGCACTTGCAGGGTTGGTTCCGTGAGCAGAGGAGGGGATCAGTGTAATATTGCGATGGCCCTCGCCACGGCTTTTGTGATAGGCCTGAATTACGGCCAATCCGGTGTACTCACCAGAAGCTCCTGAATTGGGCATAAAGGTTAATGCGGCAAACCCGGTAATTTCACACAGGTCTTTTTCCAGGTTCCGGATCAGTTCGAGATATCCTTCTGCCTGATCGGCCGGAACAAAAGGGTGAATGTTGGCAAATTCGGGCCAACTCAGATGAAATAACTCGGCAGCGGCATTGAGTTTCATGGTGCAGCTACCCAGGGGAATCATGGTGCGATTGAGAGCAAGATCACGGTTTTCCAGCTTTTTCAGATAGCGCATCATTTCGGTTTCTGAATGGTAGCTGTTGAAAACGGTTTGTTGCAAATATTCCGTTGTACGGGAAAGCTCTTCGGGAATAGTGGTGATCTTTTCGCATTCTGCGGGGTCGCATACAAATTTGCTGTATTCCTTGTGGTTGGCAGTGGCAAAGATCTCAAGCATTACATTGATATCGGCCAATGATGTGGTTTCATCAATGCTGATACCCACTTTTTTATTGTCAATGATGCGGAAATTCATGTTTTTGGCTTCTGCCATCTGCTTGATATTATCCGCATAAACATTCTCAGGCAATTCGATCTGCAGGGTATCAAAGAAGTATTTGTTCAGCTGCCTGTAGCCATATTTCTGCACTTCCTGCGAAAGTACCCCTGTGAGGATATTGATATGGCGGGCAATTTTGCGCAGGCCTTTGGGTCCGTGGTATACGGCATACATACCTGCCATAACGGCTAGCAAGGCCTGCGCAGTACAAATGTTGGAAGTTGCTCTTTCGCGTTTGATATGCTGTTCGCGTGTTTGCAGTGCCATGCGCAGTGCAGGAGCGCCCAAACGGTCAACCGACACACCAATGATGCGTCCGGGGATCTGGCGCTTAAACTCATCGGTAGTGGCAAAGAATCCAGCATGTGGCCCGCCATAGCCCATGGGTACACCAAACCGTTGCGCTGAACCTACAACCACATCGGCACCCCATTCGCCGGGAGGGGTAAGCAGGGTAAGGCTGAGCAGGTCGGCGGCTACCACCAGCTTCATGTCTGCAGCTTTGATCCTCTCCACCAAAGGCTTGTAATTTACCACATTCCCTTTTTCATTGGGATATTGCACCAGGGCTGCAAAATAGGAATCGTTAAATACGGGCTTGTCACAATCTTCAATTACCAGCTCTATACCGAGGGGTTCTGCACGGTTTCTGAGTACATCTATGGTTTGGGGAAATACTTTATCGCACACATAGAATTTGTTTACTCCTCTTTTTTGTGCTTCGCGGGAGCGTGAATTGAAGAGCATGATCATGGCTTCAGCTGCAGCGGTAGCTTCGTCGAGCAGAGAGGCATTGGCAATCTCCATACCTGTAAGATCGCTGATCACGGTCTGGTAGTTGAGGAGGGCTTCCAGTCGTCCCTGTGAGATCTCCGCCTGGTAGGGGGTATAGGCAGTGTACCAGCCTGGATTTTCCAGGATATTGCGTTGGATCACGCCCGGAGTAATGGTGTTGTAATACCCCATGCCAATGTACGTTTTGTATATCTTGTTTTTGTT
The DNA here is from genome assembly GCA_964453995.1 of uncultured Bacteroidales bacterium. GTDB lineage: Bacteria > Bacteroidota > Bacteroidia > Bacteroidales > UBA7960 > SKVR01. The sequence goes on from CAYVQC010000078.1 coordinate 7,039, forward strand.
GCCAAGAGATTTTAGGTGGTTGAGATATTCATACTCATTAAGGCCAGTGGGCAGATTCAGAGGAGATTGAAGCCTGATGGCACGGGGAACAGTTTGATCAATGAGTTCATCTACCGAAGACACGCCAATGCGGGAGATCATTTTGTCAATGTCTTCAGAACGGGGTCCGTTGTGTCGTGAAATGAAATTGTTAGTTATCATGTTTTAGTCAGATTTATATGGTAAGGATTTAAGAGTACAAAAATAGAATGATCCGTTTCTTAAATTGTAACCGTGATAACAGCCTGCATCAGGTTTTGTTTGAAAAAAAGGGCGTTGTTTCCTGTGAAATTAAAACAAGTGTTGAATGCTGTTATAAGCTGTTCTTCAATAAAAAACCGGTGCAAAATTATGGGAAAATATGGCACCGGCTTTCTTAATCATCGTTAATTCGGATGGGTTCAGTTAATGCTGTTTTCAGCAAATGTACGGCCGGCTTGCAGGGCTTTCAGGTTTAGATCAACAAGATCCTGCCCTTTGCGCCCGAAGATGAATCCGATAGCTTGTTTAAGTTTCTCATAGTCGAGGCCAATAAAGGGTGAAGCAGCTCCAAGCATTACAATGTTGGCAGCTTTTACGGTACCCAGATCGGCAGCAATAGATTCTGCATCAAGGGCAACATGATGTGGCAGTTTTTCGATTTCTGCCATGAGTTGCCCATGATCGGGGTAATTGGGAATGTTGATATAAGGCTTTGTATTGGTTACCACCCAACCTTCAGGGCTCAGAAACGGGAGATACCTGAGAGATTCCATGGGTTCAACAGACAGGATCATGTCGGCTTTTCCATGGGGGATAAGGTCGGAGGCAATGGGCTGATCAGACAGGCGAAGATTGCTCTGTACATCACCTCCGCGCTGGCTCATGCCATGTACTTCGGCCTGCTTCAGGTACAAGCCTGTTTCCACAGCCGCATACCCGATGATGGCAGCAATAGACAAAATCCCTTGTCCGCCAACACCTGCTAATATGATGTCTTTTTTCATTATTTCTTCTTTTTTGTGTTTTGATACAAGATAGGGAGCTTAATTCATGATTTTTGTGCTTCGGTTTTGGCTTTGGCCTTGAATTTTTCGCGCATTCGCTTGTTAAGGGTCTGGATACACTCCCGGCGGGGAATGATAACACTTACGCCCTCGTATTCCAGCTCTTCCGCGATTATGGCCAGGTTCTCAGGATGATTTTTTGAAAGGGGCTTAATGACGCGGATATGTTCTTCCTCTACACCGAGTCCTTTGCATATATCTTCAATTTTTCCCAGGGCCGAAGAAGGCTGTCCGCCTGTCATCCCTGTAGTGGAATTGTCGAGGATAAATACGGTAATGCTTGATTTGTCATTTACGGCATCCAGCAACCCCGTGATACCTGAGTGGGTAAAGGTGCTGTCGCCAATAACGGCAACTGCTGGTCTCAGGCCCGCATCAGCAGCTCCCTTGGCCATGGTTATGGATGCTCCCATATCAACGCAGGTGTTGATAGCATCATAAGGTGCCAGAGCCCCCAGGGTATAGCAGCCAATGTCGGCAAAAACGCGCCCCTTGCCGTATTTTTCAAGTGCTTCGTTCATGGCATTGTAGCTGTCGATATGCGAGCAGCCTTTGCAAAGTGAAGGAGGACGATTGGCAACCAGTGAAGGAATCTCATGCAGCTCGGGCATGTCAAAACCTAAGGCCTTACCAACGATTACCGGGTTAAGTTCACCATCGCGTGGGATGGTACCATCCAGGCGGCCTTTAATAAGCTTACCTTTGTTGAGCAAACCTTTCAGCAGTTCTTCCACAAGCGGATATCCTTCCTCGAGCACCAATATGCTCTCACATTCTTCGTATAGTTTTTCCACCATAGGGGTAGGAGCGGGGTACTGCGATATTTTTACAACCGGATAGGGTACATTTCTGTCAGGGTAATTCTCCATCAGGTAGTTGTAGGCCAGTCCGCAGGCAATGATACCCATGGATTTGTCTTTTGCATCCGTATAGGTATTAAAAGAAGAATCATCAGACTCTTTCTGGAAATGGGGCTGGTTGCTTAGCAGGTCTTTGTATTGTTTGCGGGCAATGGATGGTAGCAGGATAAACTGCTTGAGGTTTACAGGCAGCTGAAGTTTGTTTTGTTCCCGTGAATTTTTCCTGACAACCCCCGCTCTTGAATGGGCAAGGCGTGTAGTAAGACGCAGCATTACCGGGATATGGTATCTTTCGCTCAGCTCAAAGCCATAATGAACCATATCGTAGGCTTCCTGCTGATCAGAGGGCTCGAGAATAGGAATCATGGCAAACTTGCCATAAAACCTGGAGTCTTGCTCATTTTGTGATGAATGCATAGAAGGATCGTCGGCAACTACAAAGATGATCCCGCCATTGGCACCTGTGATGGAAGAGTTTATAAAAGCATCAGCGGCAACATTCAGTCCTACATGTTTCATGCAGGTCATGGCGCGCTTGCCGGCATAGCTCATCCCCAGGGCAGCCTCGGCAGAAGTTTTTTCGTTGGCAGTCCAGGTGGCTACGATATTCTTTTCCCGGGCTTCTTTGCTGTCAATCACATATTGGGTAATTTCGGTGGATGGGGTGCCGGGGTAGGCATAAATTCCGGATAACCCGGCATCGATGGCTGCCTGGGCTATGGCCTCATCTCCCAATAAAAGAAGTTTTTGCATAAGGGTGATATTTAAGGATTTAATTATGTTTTGATAACTCTTTTTTGTGGTGCAAAACTAAGAAAAATAATCTGATATGGCAGGAAATATCGGGTATCGGAAGGCTGTTTAGAATCTGTTTAAATAATGTCCCAGATCAGCCCTGTTATGGTTTGATTTAAAACCAAAATTATGATCCGATAGGAATTCTCAGAAAAGGCATCCGTCTGAAAAAAAACACAGATTTATAATATTTTCCGTATTTTTCGGATAATAAAATCCTTTTGTTTGACGTAATTTTGTAATAAGAATCTTACCCATTTTGCAGGTATTGAAATCAGGGGTGTTATTTTAAAAACCAACTCAACAAAAAAATATATGAATTTTCTTGCCCACATCTATCTTTCCGGTAAGGACGAAAACCTGATGCTGGGCAATTTCATTGCCGACATGGTCAAGGGTCGTCAGATCGAAAAATACAGCCCTGAAGTAATCAAGGGAATACGCCTGCACCGCAAGATTGATGAATTTACCGACTCACACTACTATGTAACCCGCAGCAAAAACCGCATCCGCAAGCAGTATCGTCATTATTCGGGAGTGGTGGTGGATATGTTTTACGATCACTTCCTTGCCCGCAACTGGGATGAATACAGCAAGGAGCCACTGGATAGTTTCGTTCAGGGTGCTTATAATGTATTGCTCAAGAATTATTTTATGTTGCCGGGTCGGGCAAAATTCATTTTACCCATTATGATCGGATCCAACTGGCTGGTAAATTATGCCGACCTGAAAAGTCTGCAGCGGCATATGGAGGGTCTTGCCCACCGTACTCCTTTTAATTCGGGTATGGAAAATGCCGTTGTTGATCTGAAAAAACACTATGAGGGTTTTGAAGCAGACTTTTCCGATTTCTTTCCGGAGCTGATCAAGTTTGTAAAAGAATATCTTGGGCAGGTTAAGTTCCTTGGTGCCAAGTTGGTACAATAATGCCAAAGTAGTTTTCCGTATTCCTTAAAAGGATTAATATACAGAGCCCCTTTGAAGGTGGTTTTGTACGTAATCCGTAATGCCTTGTTCGAGGCTGTAAAAAGGCCTTGTATATCCTATGGAACGGAGTTTTTCCATGTTGGCGCAGGTATAATACTGGTACTTGTCCCTGATGTCTGCAGGTGTATCGGTAAAACTGATCGCCGGTTCTTTGTGCATGGCGTGGAATGTAGCTGTGGCCAAATCGTAGAACGTGCGTGCCTGGCCGGTGCCCAGGTTGTAAATACCTGAGTTTTGCTTGTGGATCATAAGGAAAAAGCAAACCTGGACAACATCTTTTACATAAATAAAATCCCTGAGCTGTTCACCGTCTTTGTAATCGGGCCGGTGTGAGCGGAACAGCACCATTTTTCCGGTTTGCTTAATCTGGTGGTAGGCGTGCAGGATTACTGACGCCATGCGGCCTTTGTGGTACTCGTTGGGGCCATATACATTGAAAAATTTCAACCCTGCCCAGAAATAAGGTTTCTTTTCCTGTGCCAGTGCCCATTTGTCAAACTCATTCTTGCTTTCCCCATAGGGATTCAGCGGCTTCAGCTTCTCTACTATTTCATGATCGTCATTGTAACCCAGTTCCCCATCGCCATAGGTTGCTGCCGAAGATGCATAAATCAGGGGGAGATCATATCGTACGCAGGCTTTCCATAATTGCTTCGAATAATTCAGGTTGAGTTTGTCAAAAACATTTTTGTTGAATTCCGTAGTATCGGTGCGGGCTCCGAGGTGAAAGATGAAATTTACCTTCTTGTGATTTTCAGTGAGAAATTCAAAAAATACTTCCCTGTCTACCTTTTGTTTATAGGTTTTGTTTTTCAGATTGAGATTTTTGTCATGCCTGCCAAAGTCATCCACAATTACAATGTCCTTGTATCCCATGGTGTTGAGTTTGCTTACCATGCAACTGCCTATAAATCCGGCGGCTCCTGTTACGATTATCATACTTGTAGTATTGCGTATGGTTTAAAAAAATTATGGAATGTATCCCTGTCAGAAAATCTGAACGTCAAAAGTAAGTAAAAAACAAAAGCTTCTCAAAAAAACAGGGAATGATGTTAATGCAGCGATTCTGTTTGAATTTACAAACTCTTTCTGCCATGTAACAAGGTTACAAATTGTGTAACATAAATGACAGATAGTACGAAAATCGGCCAAAAGGTAACATAATTTTAATATACTGTAACCTGCGCGCAAACGTTTTCGGTGATGCTAGAGTAATATTGTATTAGGAAATTCAAAAATCTAAAACTTATAATTCTATGAAAAACAAAACGTTTGTACAGGCTATTATCATTGCATTGGGTGGGTTCCTTTTTGGATATGATATTGCTGT
>CAYVQC010000079.1:0-11982 GCA_964453995.1 uncultured Bacteroidales bacterium
AAAGGCCGGGCGAAGAAATGCAATGGTACCAGTACTGGAAAGAAGAAAGAATGCGCTGGCATCAGTCACTGGGCATGCCCATGGAACTGTACCGCTTTCATGACCATGACAAGCTGGCTCACTATGCCAATGCCGCCGCTGATATTGAATTTGAGTTTCCTTTCGGGTTTAAAGAGCTCGAAGGAATTCACTCCCGCACTGACTACGACCTGGGTGCGCACCAAAAATACTCCGGAAAAAAACTCCAGTATTTCGATCCTGAAACCAATGAAAGCTATGTGCCCTATGTAGTGGAAACCTCAATCGGATTGGACCGTATGTTTCTGGCCATCCTTAGCCAGGCATACAAAGAAGAAACCCTCGAAGACGGATCGCAAAGGGTAGTATTGGGCATACCGCCCATGTTGGCCCCGGTAAAAGCTGCCATTCTGCCCTTGATGAAAAAAGATGGTCTTGCTGAGAAAGCGCGAGAGGTGATGGATGATCTTAAATACGACTTTATGTGCAGCTACGAGGAAAAAGATGCTATTGGCCGCCGCTATCGCCGCCAGGATGCCATTGGCACCCCTTATTGCATTACCATCGATCACCAAACCCTGGAAGATGACACCGTTACCATTCGTGAAAGGGATACCATGCAACAGGAAAGGATTCATAAAAATGAGGTGAAAAACGTGGTGCTCAATAGGATATCCTACCGCAAATAATAGTAGTAGAAAAGTATCGCATCAGAGAGTATCTCTGAAGATCAAGGCTTGCTCAGGGTCCACGCTCATGAATATGGGCACCGGACCCTGTGGCTTTAAACGGATGCCATAAAAGGCATCACGATGGATCTGGCAGAAAATGGCGCACCTAAAAGCCGGATCTCTGCTTGCGGAAATCATGCAAAGGTGTGGTCGTAATGTGCGGGTTAGAGTTTACAGCCAGAAAAAACGCGGGAATAATGATAGGAATTGTGGTTGGAAAGTACAATGTAACGACGGATAGTTTTGTCAATCTTTTACATGCAGAAACAGGTTTACATTTTCCTCTTCCTTTCCAATGGTAATCTGTGCTTGTTCAAATCCTGCCCTTGTGGCCAGGTCGATCAGCTTTTCTTCTGAGCGGTGATGAAGATACCACTCACCAAATAACTCCATGTAATCGCGGCTGGGGTTGTGATCTTCATTAAAATTTCCCACCACAATCTCTCCTCCTGGCTTCAGCCACCTTTTAAATCGCTTTAATATTCTGACAAAAAGGTCATCCGTAAAATAATCAAATAATCCTGCCGACCAGATGATGTCATAGCTTTCACTGGGACAATACCGGAATATATTTTGATTGATAAACTGCAAATGATCCAGGAAATTGTGATTCAGATTTTTTGCATACCTTATGGCTTTTTCTTCCATTTCAACACAGGTAGAAAATAAGACGGCCGGATTATTAAGCTCAGTATAAAGTTCAAAAACGTCCCTTGCTGGTCCACTGGCTACATTTAACATATGCAGCGTGTCAGAGGAGGTTAACCGGTCTTTAAGAAAGCGTTTAAAATAGGTCTTTCTGTTTACAACGGCTTTGGGAGCGGCCTGTTGATGAAAGTATTCGTCCCAGATCCTGAATTTCTCATTTGGCGTAATGTGCCGGGTGTAAATTTTATCTATGATCTCAAAATCTCCCGCATAACCATATGGTTTTCTTACACTATGCCCCTGGATGGTATTATCAAGAAATTCCTCTCCAAGCTGCCTGTTGAATATAGCAATATCACTTACTGTGGTGTAGTTGTTTTTTACTGCATAAATCACCTCTTCTATAAAAGCCTGTATTTGCGTATGAATGAGCTGCTCTTCCGCACCACTTTCACGAATTCTCTCAAAGAATTCAATGATTTCTTCACTCACAAACACTTTTCTTGCCACCGGCTGGTTAACTCCCATGGTTTCTGTTAATAATTTTTCAGATTTCGGATTACGAAGGGTTAATAATGCTATCTTCCTAAAAACCGTGCAAGATATTAATAAAATTTGAAAATCCAATGTTAAAATAGTATCCCAATTATAAAAGGCTATATATTATCTGTTTTTTGCTGAAAGTAGCATTTGTCAAACGATTGCAGCACCATGCCCAATTTATGTTACTCATGTATTATAATGAAATCTTCTTACCATTAATAAAAACTTGTACTTTTACAGCGCATACAATAAAATAACTCTATGGTATTGCACCCCATTACACTGGCTTTTGATAAAGAGCAGGAAAAAGCTTTTCAGCAAGTATACTTCAAGGAATCGCTGCATGTTTCAAGAGTAGCAATTTTGCTCACCGGGTTGTTATATGCAGTATTTGGTTACCTAGATTACATGGAGGTTGGTGAAAACCTGCATACCTTTCTCGTAATCCGATTCGGAATTGTAATACCCTACCTAATCCTGGTTGTTGTTTTTTCTTATACAAAAGTTTTTGTTAAAATATGGCAGTACCTTATTGCCATTGCTTTTGTACTGGCGGGTGGGGGCATATGCTATATGATTGCTCGTTTCCCGGGAAGCGGAACGTATTTTGGCGGTTTGATGTTGGTATTCTCTGCCGGTTATTTTTTTGTGCAACTCAGGTTTTTTATTGCAACTATTGCCGGATGGACCATTCTTCTTATCTTCAACCTTTTAATGATCTTTTCGGCAAATGCATCCGGCCAGTTGCTCATTGCATACAACTTCTTTTATGTGTCAGCCAACCTTATAGGAATGTTTGCAACATACTACATGGAGTTGTCTAACCGGAAAAACTTCTACCTCAATCAACAGCTCAACGATAAAAAAAATGAACTGGAAAGCATAAATCAAAATCTGGAAAATATTGTTGATGAGCGCACTAGGGATTATATGGAAAGTGAAGAAAGATTCCGCAACCTTTCTGATCTGCTTCCCATGATGGTTTTGGAGATCAACACCAAAGGGATCATTACCTATGCAAACCAGGAAGTTGTAAGGCAAACCGGGGTCAACAAAAATGAAATAATGGGTAAGAAACATGCATTACGCTTTATTTCTCCCGAAAACCGCAGCGATGCATGGGACGAGTTCCGCCTTGCCCTGGTGGCAAAAGGAATATACCGGGCTGAGCTTTTGGCAATAAGGCGAAATAAAACCACTTTCCCGGTGATGATGTATTCCGCCCCGGTACTGAAAAACAACGAAACTATCGGGGTTCGCGCAGTATTGGTTGATCTTAGTGAGCAAAAGGCCAACGAAAAGCTCAGAACCGAGATTGCTGTGGCAAAACAGTCTGCCGAGTTCAAGCAAAACTTCCTGGCAAATATGAGCCATGAGATCAGGACCCCACTCACCGGCGTAATGGGTATTGCCGAAATCTTATCGGCAACCCCTCTCAATGAAACCCAGAAAGAATATTTGCACATCCTGCGTCAATCTACCGAGAATCTGAGGGAGATCATCAACCAGATCCTGGATTATTCAAAAATTGAGGCGGGAAAAATTCTGCTCAGACCAGCCGCTTTTGAGACACAAACCCTGTTTGAAAGTGCCGCAAAACTTTTTTACTCCATCAATCAAAAACCCATTCAGCTCCAACTGAAAATCCACGATGAAATGCCACCTTACATTTGTGCAGATATTCAAAGGGTAAGGCAGGTGATTTCAAATTTGCTTTCCAATGCCGTGAAATTTACCGTGGAAGGTAGCATTACCCTGGAGGCACGTGTAAAAAACTGGATAGACCATGAGAATTTCATGGTACGCATCGATGTGAAGGATACCGGGATCGGGATTCCCGAAGACAAACAGAAGCTGCTTTTTAAACCCTTTTCGCAAATTGAAAGCGAGGATACAAGAAATTTCGAAGGCACCGGGCTGGGGCTTACCATTTGTAAAGACCTCACTAAACTCATGGAAGGGGAAATTGGGTTGGAGAGTAAAATCGGCGAAGGAAGCTCGTTCTGGTTCACCTTCAGGGCAAGTTTTGCCAAACAGGAGGACATAGGAAAATCCGAGAATGAAGATTTGGCTGCCAGCAAAACCAAATCACTCCGTATTTTGCTCGTCGAAGATAAAGAAGTGAATCAAAAAGTCATTGGCCTTATCCTTAGCTCACTGGGCCATTCTGTTTCTTTTGCCGACAATGGGCAAAGAGCCATTGAATTGTTCCGTCCCAAAATGTTTGACCTTATCCTGATGGATATACAAATGCCTGTAATGGACGGTATTACCGCCACACAGCGTCTCAGGCTGCTGTACAATGATTTGCCCCCGATTGTGGGACTCAGTGCCAATGCTTTTGAAGGAGACAAAGAAAAATATATTTCCAGGGGTATGGACGACTACCTCACTAAACCGGTGTCAGGAGAGGATTTTGAAGAGCTTACCTCCAAATGGTTCATGTGAGTGATGAAACCATTGCTTTTGGGCAAAAAAGATTTTGTGTGATGAAGAAAACCATTGGATTAACAATTCTCCTGCTTCAGGCCTTTTGGGGCTCCTCGCAAATAGTTGTTGAACTGGAAACCGGCCTGCCATTCCCGGGATACAATGAAGTACGCATCCCCAATGAAACCGGCACTACTTTCGATTTTAACCGCGATTTTGCTTTAAAGGGGGCCGTTGTTCCCCTTCGTATCTATCTACGGTATTCTTTCATGGAGAGAAATCACTTTCACCTGCTTTTTGCTCCATTATCGCTGCAATACCAGGGCAGCGCTCCCCGCGATATCCGTTTCCAGTCCACACTCTTTCCGGAAGGCACCTTTATGGATGGGCTCTACAAATTTAACAGTTACCGGCTGGGTTATCGGCGGGATGTTTACATCACTGATCAATGGAAATTAGGCGTAGGTTTTACTGCAAAGATAAGGGATGCGCGGGTTAGACTGTCCGGTGGTGAAACCAGCGATGCAAAGAATGATTTGGGATTTGTGCCCCTGCTACATCTTTATGCTGCATACAACACCAATAGGCTTACTTTTTATTTCGAAGGGGATGGGCTTGCCGGAGGGCCGGGCAGAGCTTTCGATATTTTCCTGGGGGGAAAATATTCTCTGGCTGACGATCGCTTTTTTGTGAAGACGGGGTATCGGTTACTCGAAGGAGGGGCAGACGTGAGCGAAGTGTATAATTTCACCCTGATCAATTTTCTATCCCTGGGTATGGGTGCTACATTCTAGAATTATTTCCCTAATAAAACTATTAATAAGCAAAAAACACTGAATCGATGAAACCATCATATGGAAAAAAAACACTTTTTAGTCAAACTATTGTAATTGTTTTATCACTCCTGGCAGGTTCATTGTCTGCTCAACAGCAAATTAAGCTTCAGCTGGTGTATCTTCCTGAAACAAGGTATGTAACAGAATCAGAGGTAAGCGTGGAGAGTAATGTTATTTTTGAAGAGATCGATGATTCCGGGCAGCAGGAAGAAAATACCGGCGCGTATATGCCCTTTGGTATGATCCTCGATCAGAAAGTCTCTTCTGTAATGCAAACTGGCACAAGGGACACCCAGGGTTCATTTCCCTGGCAAATTCATTTTGAAGAGTTTGATGCAAATGTTACCATTGAAGGAGAAAGCATGGATATTAATCTGGGAGGAATTGACTCTGTGATAATAAATGGATATGTGGATTCAACAGGGCAAATGAGCGTAAAATCCTTTACCGGCCATTTTGATCAGGAGCAAGAACAAACGCTTACAAACTTTATGGACAATGTGATCAAACAGGTCAAATTTCCTGATCAGTCAATAAGTGTTGGAGAGTCTTTCACAATAAGCCAACCTTTAAATGTTCCGCTAGGTGATATGGCTGTGTTTGAGATGCTAATGGAGACAGTATTCCTGCTGAACAAAATCGAAGATAACCTCGCTTTTTTTGACATTACCATCCATATGACCCTGAATTCTGACATGGATATCGGTCTAATGACTGCTGATGGGAATGGAAACGGAACCATGGTTGTTGACATCAATCAGGGCCTCCCCCTTGAGAGTACAACCGAAATGGATCTTAACATGAAAATAGAATCTCCAGGCTTATCTGTAACCGCATTCACCAAAAATTATGCATCAACAAAAATGACCATAATTAACGATAGCGATGCGTCAGAGTAAATAATACCAGCAATGCTGCACGCTAATGGGCGGATAGTTTATTCTACCATTTCCACTGTATAGCCTTGGGCGACAAGCAATTTCAATATCCCGTCTTCACCACTCAGGTGTCCTGCTCCTACTGCGAAAAACACCGGTTTTTCTTTCATCATTTCCTCCATGCGGGGTATCCATCGGTGGTTGCGCTCCTTCATCAGGCGGAAATTGAATTCTTCAAACCCTCCGCCGGTTTCTTCTATCATTTTAGCAAACATATCCATGATCAGGGCGAGATCCTGATCAATATATCCGTCTACCATTTTTTGGAATTCTTTCGACTGACTGCCGAACTCCTTAATGGTTTTCACAAGCATTTCAGCCTGTTGCTGGTATGTGAGCGCCTTAAAAACATTCAGTTGTTCTTCCAGGGTTTCAAGGCCGGCAACAGGTAATTCATGAGCATTGGCCTGGGTAATGAAATATTGTTCATAACTGGTGGGTTGGCAATCGATCATGTGAGGATAGAGCAAGGTTTGAATAAAAAAAGGCTGCATGGTCTGGAACATCTGTATTTGCATGCCTAGAGAATCTGTGAAAAAGCCACTTACCATGTCATAGTCTTTTTCGGTTAGGATATCCTTCAGCGTAAGGCCTTCTTTCATCATAATCTCCCGTTGCATGGCCATCAATAAGTTCTGGTCTGTAAGATCCAGCTCCAGTACAACCTGCTCTGCTTTGCCGATTGCCTCTTCTGTTCCGGGAAATATGGTGAAATCATCAGGACAGATCAGGTGCAGAGTTCCGAATATGTATGAGGGTTTGTCAAGGTCATTTCCGCTTACTTTCCATAGCAATCCTTTTTCAAAATCTTCTGCAACTGCATGCAGGCTCGTGATCCCAAAAAGGGAAAAAGTAATAATCAGCTTATACAATGTATTCATAGCTATTTATAGTTTAAATTAATAATCATACTTATTGGTCGGTTGTTTCACCATGCAGTTACAAATATCGCAAAAGGATTTGGAAATAAAGTGATATCAAAAAAATGGAATAAAAAATCTATACATGCCATGAGCAAAGCAGCGTTAATGCATTGTTGAGCTGATCTACACTGTTCCGGAAATCCATTCGGTATCTGCCACCGCAACTAGCCCAACGGGCAGGAAAAAGGAAATTTCTCAAAATTTTTGCGTGTATTTAAAAATTATATTTACTTTTGTGGCCATTCAAAACAGCAAAAATGAAACAATACAGTACACATCATCATCATAGAAATCTCATTCCCACGGAATAGAGTCGTGATGATCGTGTGCTGAACACAATATACAACGAACCGTGGGAAAGTTTCCCGCGGTTTTTTTTTGCAAAAGAATCATATTCCTAAACAATCAACAAAAAAATCAGTTTACAATACATAAAGCATAAAAAATGAACATCAACAGGACTAACTCCCTTACTGTCAACCATCATCTGCATCATCATTTTGCATCACAATACCTGTGCAGTAAAAGCTGATGTCCTGATTTCATAGAGGACCCGGAAATAAGGCTCGCAGGTTATTGCGGGCCTTTTTTCGTTTTCGCCCGATTTAAAAATCAAAAACCAACTAAGAGAAATTTTCTATTACAGTAATAAACTTCATATCATGCAAAAATTAAGAATAGCGATTCAGAAATCAGGCCGCCTGAGCGAAAAAAGCATCCAGTTGCTCAATGATTGCGGCATCAGTGTAAGCAATGGTAACCGGACCCTGTTGGCTTCTGGAAAGAATTTTCCGGTAGAGATCCTTTACCTGCGCGATGACGACATCCCCGGATACATTGAAGACGGGGTTGCCGATGTGGGCATCCTGGGCGAGAATGTTGTATTGGAAAAGGGGAATGATTTGAGTGTAATCAGCCGCCTCAATTTTGCCCGTTGCCGCATGTCTATTGCCATTCCACGCAACGAGGAATATACCGGGTCACAATATCTGCAGGGCAGGCGCATCGCCACTTCCTACCCCCGTATTCTGAAAAATTTTCTTGAACAAAACAACATTCAGGCCGACATCCACGAAATCCTTGGCTCCGTTGAAATTGCTCCTTCCATAGGACTTTCCGGGGCCATTTTTGATATTGTGAGCACAGGTAGTACCCTGTTGAGCAATGGACTAAAAGAAGTGGAAGTGGTTCTCAAATCGGAAGCAGTACTTGTTTCGGGCAACAACCTCAGCGACGAAAAGAAGGAAATACTTGATAAGCTTATGTTTCGGCTGAATGCAGTAATGAAAGCACGCACCAACCGGTATGTTCTCCTCAACGCTCCCAACGAAAGCCTGGACAAGATCATCAGCATCATTCCCGGCATGAAAAGCCCCACCGTTGTGCCCCTGGCAGAGGAAGGATGGAGCGCCGTACACTCCGTAATCAGTGAAGACCGCTTCTGGGATGTGATCGACAGGCTCAAAGAGGCCGGTGCCCAGGGGCTGTTGGTGATTCCCATTGAAAAGATGGTGAGCTAGTGTGAAAACAGAATAACGAAACCAGGGTACCACGATAGGCCCCAATCCCGGATTCAGAAATTCAATTCCGATGTTCATTGAGAAGTAATAACACAAAATACCCCTGAAAATATGCAAACACAAATCAATCTTACCCAAAACCCACCCCGCTCGGCGTGGAACGAATTACTCAAACGGCCGGCCATGGATGCAGAATACCTCGACCAGGCCATTGAAGACATCTTCTTCGCCGTAAAACGAAATGGTGATCAGGCGCTAAAAGACTTTACCCGTACTTTCGATGGGGTGCAGCTTGGTGCATTGCAGGTTTCACCCGCTCAGGCAGAAGAAGCAGCCCAAAAAGTATCTCCCGGATTGCAAAAAGCCATTGCCACTGCCGCTGAAAATATTCGTAGGTTCCATGCCGCACAAAGATGCGAACCTGTTAGGCTCGAAACATCTCCGGGCGTTACCTGCTGGCAAAAGCCGGTTCCCATACAGCGGGTGGGGCTGTATATCCCCGGGGGTAGCGCACCCCTGTTTTCTTCTGTACTTATGCTTGCCATACCGGCACAAATTGCCGGGTGCAAAGAGATTGTGCTGTGCACTCCCCCGGGAAAAGACGGTAGCGTAAACCCCGCTATTTTGTATGCCGCACAAATGTCCGGGGTAACCAGCATCTATACGGTGGGAGGGGCACAGGCCATTGCTGCTATGGCGTTCGGTACAGAAAGCATCCCCAGGGTAGATAAGATATTTGGCCCTGGAAACCAGTTTGTCACAGCTGCCAAGCAAGCCGTTCAAAAACTGGGTGTGGCCATTGACCTCCCCGCCGGACCTTCTGAGGTACTCGTGATGGCAGATGACTCTGCTGTGCCCGAATTTGTTGCATCTGATCTGCTTTCCCAGGCAGAGCATGGCATTGACAGCCAGGTGATCCTCATTACTACCGACCAGCAACTGGCAGAAAAAACCCTTGACGCCTTGTCGCAGCAATTACTGAAACTTCCGCGGCGCGAAATGATCGAGAAAAGCCTGGAATCTTCCCGCATCATCGTTATGGATTCTGTTGACGAAATGACAGAGATGGTCAACACATACGCTCCCGAACACCTGATTATTGCGATGAAAAATGCTGAAGAGGTCGCTGAAAAAATCATCAATGCAGGATCGGTTTTCCTGGGCAATTACACACCCGAAAGCGCTGGAGATTATGCTTCAGGAACAAATCACACCCTGCCAACCAACGGATTTGCCACAGCCTATAGTGGTGTAAACCTTGACAGCTTCGTGAAGAAGATTACCTTCCAGCAAATCACTACCGAAGGACTGAAAGGACTTGGTGATACGCTTGTGGAGATTGCTGATGCCGAAAATCTGCAGGCACACAAATTGGCAGTTCAGGTAAGACTCGATGCATTAAAATAAAAACCGGTCCGCACATTTGTTTCGCCTCCCGTTAGAAACTGACGTCTCGGGAGCTGTATGAAACCTATCTACTGATAATGAAAACAGTGAAGACGCCACTTTAAGGTACCCTGTTACTATAAATAAAACAAACAATTTCTTTGCAATGAACCCAAACATCGCACAAAAACTTGCACGACCTGCAATCCTGAAGCTGAAACCTTACAGTTCGGCCCGCGAAGAGTTTTCCGGCAACGAAGGCATCTTTCTTGATGCCAACGAAAGCCCTTTCAACAAACCCTTCAACCGTTATCCCGACCCGTTCCAACAAAAGCTGAGAACCCTGATCGCTGAAATAAAAGGTGTGCAAACAGGCAACCTGATCCTTGGCAACGGCTCCGATGAAACCATCGATATGCTCTTTCGCACTTTTTGTGAGCCGGGAAAAGATAAAGTATTGTCTATCGCTCCTACCTATGGAATGTATAAAGTAAGCGCCGATATCAACGGGGTGGAGTACCAGGGCGTGAAACTCAACGAGGACTTCAGTCTGCCGGTTGAGGAAATACTTGATTTAGCAGATGAAAACACAAAACTGTTGTTCCTGTGTTCTCCCAACAACCCCACCGGAAACCGGTTCGATGATGTTTCCATGAAAACATTGATACACCGTTTCCCAGGTTTGGTAGTAGTGGATGAAGCCTATGCCGATTTTAACCGGCAAAGCTCATGGGTAAGCACCCTGGATGAATTTCCCAACCTGGTGGTGCTCCAAACGCTTTCCAAGGCATGGGGGCTTGCCGCTATCAGACTGGGGATGGCTTTTGCAGGGGCTGATATCATCCAACTGATGATGAAAGTGAAGCCGCCCTACAATGTAAATACCCTTACCCAGGAAAAGGCTCTGCAGGCGTTGGCGCAACAAACTGTTACCCTTGAGCGAATTGACCAGATCATCTCCCAAAGGGATAAGGTCATGAAGGCCCTGGCTGAAATTCCTTTGGTGAAAAAGGTCTTTGCTTCCGATGCCAACTTCTTTCTCATCAAAGTAGATGAACCGGATATTGTTTACAACTACCTGGTGCAGCAAGGTGTGATTGTAAGGAATCGCTCACGTGAACCATTGTGCGAAGGCTGTTTGCGGATTTCGGTGGGTACTCCGGCGCAAAATGAATACCTGCTGAAAGTCATCAGCAATTTCCCGTCTTCACAAAAAACGGGAACAATCGAAAAGGAATGGCCTAAAGTGGCTGATTACCTCATTACACCAGAACGGAAAGCTCTTAAGCACCGTACAACCCAGGAAACCGATATTCGTGTGGAAATCAATCTCGATGGCAACGGGAAGGCCAATATCAGCACCGGACTGGGATTTTACGATCACATGCTGGAGCAGATTGCACGGCACAGCGGTTGCGACCTCACTATTGATGTAAAAGGAGATATCCATATTGATGAGCATCATACCCTGGAAGATACTGCCATTACCCTGGGGGAGGCGTTTACCGAAGCATTGGGCAATAAAATGGGTATTGAACGCTATGGCTTTGCGCTTCCCATGGACGACTGTGCTGCAATGGTGCTCCTCGATTTTGGAGGAAGGCCAGAATTGGTATGGGATGCGAAGTTTAAACGCGAAAAAGTAGGAGAGCTGCCCACCGAGATGTTTGAGCATATTTTTAAATCCTTTGCTGTAGGGGCACGTTGCAACCTTTACATCAAAGCCAGGGGTAAAAACGAACATCACAAGATAGAAGCAATCTTCAAGGCCCTGGCCCGCGCCATCCGAATGGCCATAAAACGCGAAGCAGGAGCAGACTTCCTGCCTTCCACCAAAGGGCTTTTATAGTGAAGATGTCAGGGTATGACTCCATACCCTCGCCCTGATTAAAAAGATGATGAGACAAAGAATTTTTATCGAGAATCCAAAAGCAGATCATAATGTTAAGTACCATACCGCTATTTTTCATACGCAGACATCTGTTGTTTGCGAACTCCCCCTTCCAGGG
>CAYVQC010000080.1:0-6242 GCA_964453995.1 uncultured Bacteroidales bacterium
AGGATAAGGCAATGTCCATGATAAATACGACCCCAGCCGGGGTCGCATTATTTCCATTGCTCTTGATATATGCTGTAAATATCCTGATTATCCGAAATCCCTGCTCAGGAATCGGAAACGGTAGGCTGTGGTGTGGGTTGCATGGTGTTGGGATTTCTTTCTTCAGGCATGTTGGTGTATAATACAACTGAACCAGCCAGGAAATCATGTATTGCTTTTCTTTTTTTTGTTCCTGTCACCGTTAGCAGAGAAATCCAGCCTAACAAAATTTTCACAAAAAACCGGATCAATGCCAGTGGAAAGAAGATGTTTTTCTGTTGATTCTTTTCTCTTTTCACTCTTATCCCCATCATGAAATGGCCGATTGTACCTCCAAAAAAACTTGTAAACAAAGGGTCGTAAAGAATAAAAATAAAAACAAATGCAATGATCCTTGCAATGTCAGGCACATGTTCAAATGCCGAAAATGTATATGTTACTATAAACATAAACACTATCATTACAATTGAGTCTGCTAAAACGGCTTTTATACGATCCGTAATTCCTGCATAATAATCTGCTGTCATGATTTTGGTTATAAGGGTTTCTTTCAAATGTTATTTTTCTTGCTGTTTTCCAGGATATAACACATTGCTTGTATGTAATAGCCCTTGCGGATGCATTGATCTGCGCAGGTTTCATCTTGTTTCGGTAGTACCGGGTATGGATTCGGTTCCTCCATACCGGATGGATTTATTTTTCCCGATTTTACGTTTGATCTTATCTTTTAGTTCTTCTTTTAATTCTTCATCGATCTGGTCATGATTGTCATCCATGTAATCGGAGAGCTCCCTGGTTCGTTGGTCTACTTCTTCGGGGGTATTGGCAGCCATTACAATGGTGGCGCCCAGCAGATCGATGAGGGTTGTGGAAGCATCTGTTTTTGTTTTACTGGTAAGGAACCACCTCCGTGCGATTTCCAATACCAGGCCAACCACAGCCACAAGAACAGCATTGAGCAGTTTCGTGGTGTGTACAAATTCACTCTCAGGATCCACCAGGATATTGTAGATTACCACCCCCGTTGCCAACAGTACCGTTATGATCACTGTTGAAAGCAACACGTAAAATAGGGCCTTTTTCATGATCAGAGGTTTTTGGGTGATGCATCAGGGCCATTAGTTTGTGAGATCAGGTCCGATATTTCGTTGAATTCTTCCTGGCTGATATGGAAGTTGGTCCCGATAGGCATTTTGAAGATCAGGTTGTTGGAAAAAGAGCTTTGCTCTTTCAGTGGTGTGTATTTGAGGGGTGTTGTAAGGCGTACTTTGTATTTTACCTTTATTCCCCAACCCCAATTTTCGAAAAAGTGCGGATTTCCGGTAATGGTTCCCCAGCCATAAATACCCCTTTCCTCTCTGCTTCCAGATCTCCAGAAAAACACGATGTCTCCCACTGACATCTGCTCTCTGTATCTTGTTACGAGCCACGTTTCTTCCTCATCAGGAATTATTTTCGTAGCTACATCATATCGTTCAGGTTTGCCCTGGAATAGCCAGTAGTTCATGGTTTAATTTGGTTTAAGGTGGATATTTAGAGTTATGTTGGTTCGCTGATAATATCCTACTTGTAGTTTTCCTTTTTTCAATGGCGTTCTCTGCAATTATAAAATTCACAGAAGTCAGGGGGAGGGGGCCTGTTATTCAGGGACCTGTCAAAGGTAGTAAAAAGAGACAGTTATTCAGTTGGGGATCAGAAAAATACTGACCTTTCTAAGCTTAAAAGGTAGAAGGGGGAAGCTAGTGGCCAGCCGGGCTCGGAGTCGGCAGGCCTCGAATTTGAAAGGCAGTGAAAGTGGTGATTTCAGTAAACTCAACCACCGGGACGTTGGTCCCCCGTGCTAAGCGGAATTTGCAATTCCGCTTTTCTGCATTGTTGAATTCGCAATTCACTATTTCTGTGAAAAGCGAAATCCGGATAATTACAAATTCCGCTAAGCGGGGCTAATTTATTAAGGCCTTCAGAGCACGATCACCGAATTGTGATCATCAGCAATGCCACTGTGCACATGTTTATCGGCATGGGGTTCGTTGAACCAGGTCTGGCCGTCGGCGAAATACCGGAACTGGTATTCGCGGCCGTTGTCAAGATCGAGGGTAAGGGTGAAAGAACCGTCTTTGAGGCCTTTCATGGTACCTTCCTCCGGATTCCAATTGTTGAAATCGCCTGCAAGCTGGATGCGCTCAGCACCATTGGCCGCCTCTTTTTCAACTTTAAAGGTTACTTTACTTACGGGCTTGCTTTTGAGAACCTGTTTTTTTATGCTCATCGTATTTTAGTTTTGGGTGAAACATCGGTTCAGGATAAAACAATTGAACTGAACCACTTTTTTTCCAGCGGGCAAATGTAAAAGGATTTTAAACATCAAATGTTAATTTATCGTTAACTACCCGTTGCGTCGCCAACTCAAACGTTTTCGGAGCAAAAAAAACAGCCTGCCTATGAAAAAAAACTATTATACACCCCGATGATATTCGAAACAACCTGGTTTAAATTCAGCAATGTTTACCTTTGTATGACAAAAAACAGAAAACATATGATTTACCAGAAAGAAATACAATTGCCGCCTTTCAGCAGGGGCTACCATCTTATTACCAGCCATATTACAAAGGCCTTACCTGAGCTTCCTGATCAGGGTCTGGTGAATGTTTTCATCCACCACACCTCGGCCGGCCTGATGATCAATGAAAATGCCGATCCTTCGGTCAGGGTTGATCTGGAGAGTATATTTAACAAACTCGTTCCCGAAAACCTTCCTTTCCTGGAGCATACCACCGAAGGACCTGATGACATGCCTGCTCATGTTAAATCGGCCCTTACCGGGGTTTCGCTTACTATACCCATATCCCATGGCCGGCTAAAACTGGGTACCTGGCAGGGTATCTTTCTTTGTGAATTCCGCAACAGGGCCGGTGCACGCAAAATCACCGTTACTGTATATCATTGATGACAATTGTTTTAGGAATGGATCATCTTTTTTATGGCTTCCGGCAGGGGGGTACCAGTGTATCAATTAATTTTCACTGCGTTGCATTCTTTTAACAAAAAACTTATACATTTGACTAAATTTTTGGTGATCCGTTAATCCTTCCAAGCATGGAATCTCACATCGTCCCTCTTTTCCTGAATCGTGTCAATAAATACGGTAAAAAAGAAGTAATCCGTTACCGTGATAAAAGCAACAAATATCAGTCTGTTTCCTGGGATGAGCTGAAAAAATCCGTAGAAAATATAGTCTCTTCTCTTGCCGCCATCCATCTTGAAAAGGGCGAGATGGTGGGTATTTTCAGCAACAACAGGCCCGAGTGGCTGATGACCGACCTTGCCATCATGGCCAGCAAGGCAGTTTCGGTGCCCTTGTATGCTACTTCATCTGCCGTTACCCTGGCTTACATCATCAGGGAAACCGGCATGAAGATCATCTTCTGCGGAGCAAGAGAACAACTGGATACTGCTATACAGTTTCTGGATGGCAAAAGCAGCCTGGAAAAAATTATTATGCTTGACGGCACTGCTGATGATCACCCCGGCGTAATGGGGTTTGATGAATTTTTACAACTATCGGCAAGCCGCGGCACTATAACTCCTCTGGTATATGAACCCGATAAGTACAGCGCAGAAGAACTGGCCACAGTTATTTATACCTCCGGAACTACAGGAGAGCCCAAAGGGGTAATGCTTACCCACGACAATTTCATGTACTGTTTCCGCATCCACGATTCAAGGTTAAATGTCAACCGGTCGGATGTATCACTTTGCTTTTTGCCCCTCAGTCATGTATTTGAAAGAATGTGGAGTCATTATCTTCTTTACCGGGGGGCTGTAAATGTTTTCCTGGAAAATCCAAGGGAAGTTATTGAGGTGCTATCCCAAGTCCGTCCTACCCTGATGTGCACAGTACCGCGGTTTTTCGACAAGACCTATGCCGGTATCCAGGCCGAAGTAAAGAAATGGTCGCCCCTGAAGCAGCGCATTTTCAAGTGGGCCGTTGCAAAAGGGCATAGAGCCATTGAATACAAATGCCGCTCAAAAAAGTTGCCCTTAGGGCTGGCTTTTTCCCATTTTTTTGCCAACATGTTGGTGCTGCGGAAATTACGATTGATATTTGGCGGTAACATCCGTTTTATGCCCTGTGCCGGAGCTGCTATTAACACCGGCATTCTTAAGTTTTTTCATGCTGTGGGCATTTTCGTTAATTATGGCTATGGCGCTACCGAAACCACAG
Source organism: uncultured Bacteroidales bacterium (assembly GCA_964453995.1). Taxonomy (GTDB): domain Bacteria; phylum Bacteroidota; class Bacteroidia; order Bacteroidales; family UBA7960; genus SKVR01. The sequence continues at coordinate 4,265 of CAYVQC010000080.1, forward strand.
CTACCGTTTCTTGTTTCCGTGATGATGAATATTTCTTCGGTACCTGCGGATCGGTTATGCCCGGGATAGAAGTGAAGATCAGTGAGAAGAATGAGATAATGGTAAAAGGAAGAACCGTTTTTTCCGGATACTTTAAGAAAGAAGAAGAAACCAGCAGGGTTCTGCAGGAAGGGTGGTTCTATACCGGCGATGAAGGCTACCTGGATGATAAACACAACCTGATCATGACCGACAGGATCAAGGACCTGATGAAAACATCAGTAGGCAAGTACATATCCCCCCAAAAACTTGAGCTATTGCTTTCGCATGACGATCTGGTGGAGCAGATCAGTGTGGTAGGGGACAACCGCAAGTATGTAAGTGCGCTGGTAGTACCAGCTATGGATAAGCTCAGGGAGCTGGCAGCCCGCGAAGGCATCTCTTATGCAGATGACAGGGAGTTGGTGAGTTCTGAAAGAGTATTGGCGATTTTTGAAGACCGCTTCCGGAAACTGCAGGAGGAACTTACTCCCTACGAAAGGGTGGTGAAATTCACTTTGCTGCACGAACCTTTTTCCATAGAGAGCGGCACTATGACCAGCACGCTTAAGCTCAGGCGAAGTTCCATAGAAAAGATGTATGAGGACCTGGTAGAGAAAATGTATGCTGATGATGAATGAATCCGGTTGGTTCAAAGCCATCATTCTGTAATTTTTTCCGTATTCCTTTTATGCTTCCAACGCTTATGGGTCCAGAGCCAGCTATGTGGTGCGCGGTGAATGGCTTCTTCCAGCTTTTCTGCGTACAGCAGGGTAATTTCTCCGGGCGACATTTGTGACGGAGTATCGGTAATCAGGCTGAGGTACAGTTCATAATAGCCGCGTTTTACCCTTTTGATATCGGCAAAGACTACCGGATAATCATTGTTCATAGCATGTTTTTCAGGCCCGTGCAAAAATGCTGTTTCCCTGCCCAAAAACCTGACCCATTGAGAAAGCTTTACTTTGGTAGGATTTTGATCTGCTGCCATGAGAAAGAGGGATGGGATACCATGTTGCTGTTCAAAAGTAAGGCTTGTCTTGCGAATAGGCATCAGCCGCGTACCAAAGCGTGAGCGGCTCCAGCGCAAAAACCTGTCAATGAATTTGTTCTTCAGCGGTTTATAAAACCCAATTACCTTAAAAGGTGTTTGCAGTCCTGCTGAAAGGCTTCCCCACTCCCAGTTGCCTATATGCCCGGTAACAAGGATTATGCTCTTTCCCGATTCAAAATAGGGCTGAACAAGACCGGGATTAAGCACACGATGCCTTTTTAATACCGATCTGCGGCTCATGCTAAAACTCCTGATGCTTTCAATAATCACATCAGATATGTTTTTGTATATATCCTGTACCAGCTTTTCCTGTTGCTCCCCATTTACCACAAGGTTGCTTCGGCCAATGTTTTCCTTAATTACATCCAGCCTGTAACGAAAGATTCGCCTTAGCAAAAATGCCAGTCCGTCGGAAATAACATAAAGCACTGCGAAGGGTATTATGGCCATGATCATGGCAAACAGCAAAAACAAGAAACAGGAAATCAGATCCAGGAGTTTTTTCATTTACCGTTTGTGGGGTTTTACAAATTCATGTTTATTCATAATTCCAGGTTTAGTTACTTTCCAGGGCTGCTGTAATGCCTGCCACATCTTTTCTGATTGCCTTTTAAAAGGGAGCGACGCAAGCAAAACACTGGCCATAATGGTGTTGTCAGCGATTAATGTATCCATTCTGGTGAAGGATCTCCAGCAGGGCAGATACCGCCTTGCCGGGTTCAATATTTTTTACAACTGGTTTTCCGTTTTGATAGAGATGAAGCTTCCCCGCACCGGTACCTACAAAACCAAAGTCGGCATCGGCCATTTCTCCTGGTCCGTTTACTACGCAACCCATCACGGCAATCTTTAGTCCCGGTAGGTTGGAGGTGTGCGTTTGCACCTCTTTCAACACCTTTTCAAGAT
>CAYVQC010000080.1:6342-11480 GCA_964453995.1 uncultured Bacteroidales bacterium
GAAGCTTTCAAAAAGAAATTTGCTGCCAGATTCTTCAAATCTTCAATATGTGTGCTTGCAATTAAGGGGACGACATTCGAGGGCAAACCCTCCGGAAAAACACTTGGATTTGCCAGGAAATTTTCATGCCTATGAGAATGCACGATTTTCTTGACTGTGCAATAATACAGGTCGGGCTTTCTTTCTGCAGTCTGAGGAGGTGTAATGGTTTCCCCGGCAGGTAGCAAATTGCAGCCATTTTCGGAAGAAGCCTTCTCTTTTGAGGGATAATTGCCGATAACGATGGCTTTCAGTTTGCTTCCCCTGAAAAAGATATCCTTCTTTGCCGGTTGCAAAGGGGTAATTGTATAGGGTGTTTTCGAATCATTTTGTGTAAAAGGGATCTGGTGCAGTGAGGAAAGCTTCAGGGCGAAAGGGATCTCTTTCTCCGGGTCTTCTGTAAGGCTTACCCTCAAAGTATCTCCAATGCCTTTGTTGAGCAAACTGCAAATGCCCAGGGCTGATTTGATCCTGCCATTTTCCCCTTCTCCTGCCTCGGTAATACCTATATGCAGCGGATAGCTCATGCCATGGGCCAACATTTTTTCTACCATAGCTTCATAGGCCTGTACCATTATGAGCGGTTTGCTGGCCTTGAGAGAGATCACCAGGTTGTCGAATCCCAGGGAGTTGAAAATTTCCAGGAATTCATACGTTGCATTTACCATTCCTTCGGGGGTATTTCCATACTGGGTGATGATCCTGGGGGAAAGAGAACCCAGGTTGGTACCAATACGAATGGCTGTACCGTTTTCCTGGCAGCATTCTGTAAGGGGTTTGAGCCGTTGGCGAATGACCTCTTTCTCTTTTTCGTTCTCTTCTGCGGTGTAATGGATCTTATAGCTGGCGGATGGCACAGAATAATAATTTCCGGGGTTGATCCGCACTTTCTCCACATACCTCGCAGCAATAAGGGCTACCTCAGGATTGAAATGGATGTCGGCAATGAGCGGATGAGTGAATCCTGCTTTCCTTATCCGGTCACTGATCTCTTTCAGGGCGTGGGCGGCCTTAACATTGGGTGCCGACATACGCACATAATCGGCACCGGCCTCAATAATGCGGATGCACTGCTTTACGGTGGCTTCAATATCCAGGGTATTGGTATTGGTCATCGATTGCAGGCGGATAGGATTTCTTCCCCCCATGGGCCGGTTACCAATGGTTACTTCATGACTAGGAAAACGGGTGATATGAAAAAAACCACTATGAATCATTCTACTGTTTTTGTTGGCATAATTCCCGGCAAAGGTACTATAATGTAAGGCATTTTTTAAGAAAATTAAACATTCAAAGTTGTCGAACGTTATGACTTAGTCAATGCATTTAAACTATCTTTAATGGGTAAAAAGACGATATTTATTGTTTTCAATCCCTAAAAACTACTTTCATGCTGCCCTGGGGCTCATCTTCAACTTCTGCTTGTGGCCATGCATGGATAATGTCAAACAGATAAACCCACCTTGTATGGATTTTCATGGTCTGAAACTGAAAATAGAAAACCAGATTGCCCTGATTACGCTTTCCCGACCCGAATCGCTCAATGCTCTCAATTCTGATGTGTTAACCTCATTTGCAAACGCCATCAAAGAACTATCGAAAAACAAGGATCTCCGTGTGCTGATCATTACCGGCGAAGGAAAAGCTTTTGTTGCCGGTGCCGATATAAAGGAATTATCGAAAATGAAACCCGATATGGCATATACCTTTTCGCGCAAGGGGCAACAGGCCTTTGAGCGGCTCGAACGGCTCGATATTCCTGTGATTGCCGCCATCAATGGATTTACCCTTGGTGGAGGCTGCGAGTTGGCCCTGGCCTGCGATATCAGGATTGCCTCCCGTACAGCCAAATTTGGTATGCCTGAAGTATCTCTGGGTTTGATGCCTGGCTTTGCCGGCACCCAGCGCCTTTGCAAGCTCATAGGATACTCTTCCGCATTATACCTGATGACCACGGCAGAAACCATCAACGCCGAAGAAGCTTTGCGCCTGGGGCTGGTGCAGAAAGTGTCAGAACCCCATGAACTGATGGATAAAGCCTTTGAAGTGGCACAACGCATTGCTTCCAATGGCCGGTATGCAGTAAAAGCAGTGAAGGAATTAGCACGTAAAAGCCTTGCTGCCAGTTTTGAAGATGGTAGCGAGCTGGAATCGGAAGTCTTTGCCGGCCTGTTTGACAGGCCGGAAGCCAATGAAGGCCTCAGCGCTTTTATGGAAAAAAGAAAGCCCAACTGGTACTGAGTAGGGTGGTGACCCAACAGCCAGGTGAGAAAATGAAACCTTATTACTGATTTTGATAAACAGCATCTGCGGATGTTAATAGTAAAAACTCTTTAATTATCAAACTATGGCAATGAATTATTTAGATAAACTGGAGAATGTAACTGTGCTGGGTGCCGCCGGAAAAATGGGTAGTGGGATTTTGCTGGTTACCGCCATGGAGATGTTGCGCCAGAAGCTAAAACCCGAAAACAGAAACAGATCTTTTGTGCTATATGCAATGGATGTTAGCCAAACTGCCCTTGAGGGATTGATGCGCTACATTAAAGACCAGGCCCTGAAAACAGCAGAAAAGAATATTGTATCTCTTCGAAGAGCCTATGCACATCGCAAAGACCTGGTGGATAACGAACAGATCATAAGGGAATATGTTCTGGATCTGCTGTCACTTATCAGGCCCGGTACACGCATTGAACCCTCTTTCGATTCCCGTATCGTTTTTGAAGCCGTGAGCGAACGACCCGACCTGAAAGTGGATCTCTTGCTTACCATCAACCGAAACAGCAGGCTCCAGCCATGGTTTTTTACCAATACATCTTCCATTCCCATTGCATGGCTCGACGAACGGGCCGGCCTGGAAGGCCGGGTTATGGGGGTGCACTTTTACAATCCACCCGCTGTGCAAAAACTGGTAGAAGTGATCAAAACCGGAACCACCAACCCCGAGCTTTCTTACTTCGTTTCCGAATTCATTAAAAATACCGGAAAAATAGCTGTGCCCTCTTACGATGTGGCAGGGTTTATCGGAAACGGATATTTTATGCGCGATATATTGTATGCAGAAAAAGTTTTGAGCCAGCTACAAGGACAGTTTACCTTTCCCGAGGCTGTGTATATGCTGAATAAGATTTCTCAGGATTACCTTATCAGACCCATGGGGATCTTCCAGCTTTGTGATTATGTAGGGCTGGATGTGGTAGATTTCATCATGTCGGTAATGGATTCTTACATTCAAAAGGAAACAATCCAGTCACCGCTGGTGGTGAAAATGCTCACTGCAGAGGCCCGGGGTGGACAAAACCCCGATGGCACGCAAAAGGATGGCTTCTTTAGCTATTCCAAAGGAAAGATCACCGGGGTGTTTGATCTTGGCAAAAAACGCTATGTGGGCATTGAAGAACCATCGCAGGTGGTAAATGAGCACCTGGGACCCATGCCGGTATCATGGATGCCATGGAAACAGATTATACGGCATCCGCACAAAGGTAGTCTCCTGGGAGTCTATTTTGATGAGCTCAAAACCAAATCCACTCCGGGAGCCCTACTGGCCCAGGATTATCTGAAGCGCTTCCGCGAAATAGGAATGAACCTGGTAAAAGACAAAATTGCCTTTAAATATGATGATGTGAATGCTGTGCTTGTGTACGGTTTTCATCATGCCTATGGGCCGGTTACCGATTATTTCTGAGAGAAGTAAAAATAATAACTGATTCAATTGATCCATAAATCCCAAAGATATGCAACTGAGAAAAAAAGTATATATGACTGCCGGTTACAATACCGTTTCTATGGGGACCGGTCGTAGCGAATTTCATCCAAAGAAGCCCCGCCCGGACCTGGAGGACTATATCAAGGAAGCAGGACAAAAAGTGCTTGAACAGATCGGCGGTGCTGCCAATGTTGACGAATGTGTGATTGCCAATTTTATTGCTGCACGGTATAACAAGCAGGCCAACCTTGCGGCCTTTTTCCCCTACATCGATCCGGGTCTTACCTACAAACCCTGTGTAAGGGTGGAAGGAGCCTGTGCTACCGGGGGACTGGGACTGGCCACCGGTATTAAATCCATCCTTGCTGAAACGGCTGATGTAGTGCTGGTCGTAGGAGTAGAAGTGCAAAACTCGGTTAAGGCTGTTTATGGTGCCGATATCCTCTCTGCTGCCGGGTGGTATAAAGAGCGTAAAGAGGGGCATGCCCATTTCTTCCCTGGGAAATTCAGCGACAGGGCAGGGGCCTATTTTGCCAAATACGGACGGGAGAAAACCCGCGAAGCCATGGTGCAATGGTACAAAAATGCCGTTGAAAATGCACGGCTTTGTCCCACAGCACAAGAATACGAGAATACTATGGAAGACCTGGTCAGCCTTGCCTTTTCTGAACCCAATCCCAACGCATTTGTCGATCACCTTAATGTTTACGACTGTTCAAAAGTTTCCGACGGTGCATCTGCCATTGCCATCCTTTCGGAAGAAGGATTGAAAAAATGCGGTATCAACAAAAAAGACGCTGTTGAGGTAATCGGACTGGGACAGGCGGAATATGATCTTACGCAACCACCCCAAGATCCGGTATGGTTGCATACTACTGAGGTGGCTGTGAAAAAGGCTTTAGAAATGGCTGGTATTACCCATGAAGAGCTTGCCACAGTAGAATGCCACGACTGTTTTACCATAGCTGCCATACTGGCTGTAGAAGCCATTGGATTTGCAGCTCCGGGGAAGGGCCCCGATTTTATCCTCCAGGGAAATACATCCCATAAAGGAAAGATTCCTTTCAATACCACCGGTGGTCTTATCGGCTGGGGGCATCCCACTGGCGCTACCGGGGTGCACCAGGCTGTTACTATTTGGGAACAACTGACCGGCAAGGCCGAAAAAGCACAAGTTAAAATCCCCAAAAACAAACCCTATGGGTTAAGCATCAATATGGGGGGTGATGACAAAACCCTGGTGGCGGTGGTTTACAAAAAGAACTAGCCCCCTAAGATAATTTATGAAAGGTGAAAGGTGAAAGGTGAAGGGTGAAAGTTCACGCAAAAAAAATCATTTGTTTTTCGCAAACACATCTTCACAGCACTGTCTGAGCTCCCTCTTTTAGGG
>CAYVQC010000081.1:0-1494 GCA_964453995.1 uncultured Bacteroidales bacterium
GACATTGCCCATTCCTATAGACATATGACCACGCTGTGGTCAGGGGTCTATATAATGTTTTTATCCAATCCCAGAGGGATTGAATGTTTATAGCGTTGATTCGGTTATCATCTGCAATGCCTTTCCTATAGACATATGCCCACGCTGTGGTCAGGGGGCTATATAACGGTTTTATCCAATCCCAGAGGGATTGCATGTTTATAGCGTTGATACGGGTGGGATATAATTCGACCCCGGCTGGGGTCGTATTTATCATGGACATTGACAACAGAAGGGGTTATTTAGGGGATTTCAATATTCATCCCAACCATCTTCTTTGCAAAGAGCTACCAAATACCTCCGTAAGCTCATGTATTTGTTAAGCCTGCCTTTAAAGTCCGGATTATCAATCGAAATGCCCATTGTATGAGCAGCTTCCATAATGTTTGGCGGATCATTACTGTTTCCCTCAGGTCCAACAATAGATGACTTTAAAGACTCTGCATAATTGGTGATACTGCTATGCACCAGTCGCATTATTCCTGGTGGAGGTTGTATATCTGCAGGAAGTTGCTCTAATACAAAAAAGGTATCGGACAATAGTAAAATCGCCCTGGGAGACGATGCTGTTGGATTAGGATTATGAAAGAAATTGAGTATGGGGTATATGAAATGTTTGAATGTATGGGCATCTATATGTGAAGACAAACTGATAATATGGGTTTTCAATGAATCCTTATCGGAATCAAGTTTCATAGTATTTATTAATTCAGAGATGTTGGTTCCCAGTCCAAATACTGCCTGGGCAAGTTTTCTGCGCTCAATCGCCGCAAGAAGAACGGATAGAACGTAAGACAGAGATATAGTGAGAATTACAGTTGCAGCCAGTGTAGCTAAACTTGCTATGATTGTCCATGGGTATTTGGATGGGACTAAATCACCGTAACCCAGGCTGGAAATTATACTACTTACAAAATAAGCTTTCTTATGTAAGTCGACCAATTCACCGGTACTGTTATTTATTACGGAATCCGGATAAGCAGCAAAAGCTATAAAAACCCCCACTCCCAAAAGGATGTACCAAAGCAATATACTGCTTAGTAACATGAATGGACCGGCATATGTGAGTAAACGATGAACCGGGCGCCATTTATGGACAATAAGTAAGCATTCCCATAACAAACGGGTCCATGAATTGGATAAAGGACCTCCACCCCGGGTGCTGAATATGGTTTTAAACACATCCCAAAAAACAAATGAGAGGAGCAAAACAGATGTTATGATTAATATAGCTTGCATGAATACAATTTCTGCAATTTTGTTTTCAATTAATAGTCAGTCAGTTAAAAAAACTACCATAGTAACAATTCGACTTAAGGATTTGTTTTAAATCTGAATTGTATTGTTACCCATAAGTCTATCTTTTCTGTGTGGTAACTCATAAGTAGACATTCCGGGTGGTATTCCTTATTGATGCTGTCCGGAAATTTTTTTTACCGGACACTAATGATTTTC
>CAYVQC010000081.1:1594-11371 GCA_964453995.1 uncultured Bacteroidales bacterium
ATACTACCTCATCTGCCGCATAGAAAAAGCCTGATTATCTGCTATCTGATGAGCTGCTGGTGATAGAATGAACGAATAAATAATTAACGATAATAATGCAAAACGGCAATTTTTGGTGTGCGATCATTGGCAGTTATATGGGACTGGAAATCTGTGAAACGGATGACACCCTACAGGGCCGCTCGGCATTCTGATGTGCTACTGGTGACAGAATGAACGGAAATATTTGACTCTAATAGTGGAAAACAGGGATTGTTGGTATGGGATCGTTGGCAAGCATTCCCCTTTTCAATCAAAAAAAGTGATTTCGTAGGCTAACGTAAGAGACCCCGGAACCATTCTATACAACAAACAGCCGCGATTTAACCAGCCACTCCATACCATCGCCAGCCACACTCCCCACTCATAAACAAAACCTGCAACCGGGTATTCAGATTGCAGGTTTTGATGATTTCCATCAGAAAGGAGAACAAAACATCATTCTAATTTTCCGCAGGCAACGGGCAGAGTTACCGTGGCAGGTACATCGGGAAGCGACTCAACTGTCTCTGGCAGAGTGGTCTCTGCACTCACACCATGAACATAAACCACAAAGTTTTCGAAACTAAAATCCTCGATGTCAAATTTTTCTTCTACTGCGGCAGATAGTTCCTCCACCGATACTTGTGTTGAGTAAGAAAGGTTGCCTTGTGCATCGGCCACAGGATAAGAATCTGAAGATATTTCCAGATTTACCGGGTTGTTGTGAAAGGGAATCATGGTAACTCCCGAGTGTTCCCTGGTTTCAATCAGGTCTACAATGCCATCACCATTGGCATCGGCGTCTGCGTCGGGAGCGCATTCCCCTGCTGATCCGTCTTCGTAACCGTGAAGGTGTGCCAGATGCATCATGTTAGGAGCCAGAGAATATACGTTCATATCGATCGTTGCCATATCATCCTCAACGGTGATGGTTAGCAATCCCGACACTTCCTGGCCAGTAACATCACTATTCAGGCTTTTCAATTCGGCGCTATATACCTCAACAGACTCTTCTTCTTCTTCTTCCCTTGTTGTTTCTTCGGTTTTTCTATCGCCTGTGGGGCCACATGCTGTAATCATTATCACTGACGAAATGATCATTCCTACTAAATACTTATATTTTATCTTCATAATAAAAATTTTTTAGATTTGACTAAACCATTTCAAATTGCATTCCACAGGAGCACAGAAAATGTTGTGATCTGTCCTTTTCACTACAGGAAAGGGGCCTGCAAGAAATACGGCATAGGCTACCAGAGATGAATGGTGGGAATTTATTTACCCGTACATTGTGTTGCATCTTCCACAGTTTGCGAAAAGTATTTTCTAAATCTCCCTTTATTGCCAACAAAATGAGATAGAACCATTGCTCTTTTCATCGATATGATTACATTTGAATAGCAGTAAAATGGTTTTACAAGTGTTTAAAACTAAAACAAGGAGGTAAATGATGACAGTAAAACACAAAAGACTGGGAAAGCATGGCGTATTGGTGAGCAACCTTTGCCTGGGAACAATGAATTTCGGATGGCATACCAGTGAAGAAGACAGTTTCAGGATCATGGATAAGGCCCTGGAGTTGGGCATTAATTTTTTTGATACGGCAGATGTTTATGGCTGGTCGGAAGAACATGGATATACGGAAGAGATTATCGGCAGGTGGTTTGCCCAGGGCGGCGGCAGACGTGATGCTGTTGTTCTTGCAACAAAAGTATACAACCCTGTAGACCGCAAAGCCAGTTTACCCGAGGTAAACAGCGATGGGGCAAGCCTGAGTGCCTACAAGATCAGGAAGCATTGTGAAGGAAGCCTTAAGCGGTTGCAAACCGACCGGATAGATCTCTACCAGATGCACCATATCGATCGTAACTGCCCGTGGGATGAAACCTGGCAAAGTTTTGATACTCTTGTAAAACAGGGCAAAATAGTATATGTGGGTTCAAGCAACTTTGCAGGATGGGATATTGCTACTGCCTGCCAGGAGGCATCCAAACGTGGAATAGTAGGTTTGGTAAGTGAGCAGAGCATATACAATTTGGAAAACCGGATGATAGAGCTGGAGGTAATCCCGGCATGCAAACACTACGGGCTGGGGTTAATCCCCTGGAGCCCGCTGGCAGGAGGTCTGCTGGGCGGAGCTCTTGAAAAGCACAAGGAAGGTAGACGCCATGATAAGAACAACGTTAAACGGATAGAAGAAAAGCACGACCAGCTGGAAAAATACGAATCTTTGTGCAAATCCATTGGCCATCCACCGGCAGAAGTAGCACTGGCATGGCTGCTTCATAATCCGGTCGTTACAGCTCCCATTATTGGGCCACGAACCATCGAACAGCTCGAAAGTGCGGTAAGGGCAGCTGCTATTGAACTCGATGATGAAGTATTGAAAAAACTGGATGAGATCTTTCCAGGGCCTGGAGGGGAAGCACCCAAGGCTTATGCATGGTAAAAGAGATTTATTCTGTTCAGGCTATGACCCCCTTAGTGGGGACATCGTGATTTTTCACCTCTTTGGCAGTGAAATATTCTTATATTTGGACCGCATTTCTTTAAACAAAACACGATTGATCTGATGATCATCAAAGAACTAGACAACAGGAAAATATGGAAATTGTAATACTAGCAATCCTGATCTTGCTGAATGGATTTTTCGCATTATCTGAAATTGCACTGGTTTCGAGCAAACGATCGAGATTAGAACAAAGAGTAATAAAAGGAAGCAATGGGGCAAAAGTGGCACTGAAATTACTCGACAGGTCAGAGAGTTTCTTATCAGCCATACAGGTGGGGATTACATTGATTGGCATTGTTACCGGTGCTTATGGGGGAATAAGTATTGCTGAAGATGTAGCTCCGTTTTTTGAAAACTTTGCGCTCACCCAGAACTATGCCAGCCAGATTGCCCTTATCGTTACCGTAGTAATCATTACTTACTTTTCTATTGTAATAGGTGAATTGGTGCCAAAAACCATCGCTTTAAACAACCCCGACCGAATTGCCGTCAGAGTGGCACCGGTCATTTATTTCTTCAGTAGCCTGTTTTATCCTTTTGTAATGATTCTGTCAGTGTCAACCAGCTTTGTGAATAAACTGCTCGGTATCAGAAAACAAGCAGACGTGATGACCGAGGCCGAGCTGAGACAGATGATAAAGACAGCCTCAACCGAAGGGATCATTGAGAAGGAGCAGAATATCATGCACGAAAAGGTGTTTTATTTTGCCAACAAAAGAGCAAAGCATTTAATGACCCATAGATTGGATGTTGAGTGGATTGATATTGATAATCCTGCAGAAGAAATAATAGTCAGGCTGCAGGGTGCTCAACACAGCAAATTGATCTGTTGCCATGGCAGTTTGGACAATTTCAAAGGAATCCTGTATCTGAGGGATTTTTACAAGCAAAATTTTGAAACAAAAGATTTTAACATAGATAAAATAATCATTGAGCCACTTATTGTCCCCGAAAATATAAGTGCCCATAAAGTGCTGGATTTGTTCCGCCAAAAGAAAATACACATCTGCTGTGTTGTAAATGAATACGGAGGCTTTGAGGGCATAATAACCTTGCACGATATTGTTGAAAACGTTGTGGGGGAGATCCCCGAAGAAGGGGAAACATACGAACCCGATGTATTCATCAGGGATGATAAAACTGTACTGGTTAGTGGTGATGCGTCCATTGAAATTCTCAATGAGATCATCCTGAATTTTAACGTTGACTTTGATAAAATAGATTATTCAACCGTTGCTGGTTTCGTTTTAAACCAGTTTGGACGAATCCCCCAAGTTGGCGATAGCTTTGAATATATGGGCTACAAAATAGAGATCGTGGACATGGACGGGGCCATGATTGATAAAGTACTGATCAGCAGAATACTTTAGCGCCTGCCTTTCTGTTATCTGCCCAAACTCTTCCTGTTGTCTTTTTTGCCCTGTATTGTGGAATCCTTCCCCCACCCTGCCCTTGCACATCTCACAGGGAAACAAAGCAATTGGCTTGATTATGAACCAACTGCAAACACTAAGGGTTGGCAGCAATTCATGGTATGTATTTTTCACTGCTGCAAAGAAAAAACTTCATACTATGGATACACCCATCAACAATTACGAAAAAATTGCATCCCTGCTGGGAGATAAAGACAGGGATCTGCTTGACTACCATTCGCAAACCATGCCGGCAGAAAAGCTGCACCGGCCGGGTCCGCATCACCTTGATGAAATATTTGCCCACAGCGACCGTAATGCACAGGTGCTTCGCAATCTGGGCGCATTGTACAATTCGGGCAGGTTGGCCGGTAGCGGTTACCTATCCATTCTTCCCGTCGACCAGGGCATTGAGCACACTGCAGGAAGCTCATTTGCTCCCAATCCCGATTATTTCGATCCGGAAAATATCGTAAAGCTCGCCATTGAGGGCGGCTGCAATGGTGTGGCCACCACTTTTGGCGGACTGGCATTGCTCTCGCGCAAATACGCCCACAAAATTCCGTTCATCGTAAAAATAAATCACAACGAACTGATGACCTATCCCAACAAGTACGACCAGATTATGTTCGGCTCGGTGCACGAGGCGTGGAACCTGGGTGCAGCTGCCGTGGGGGCAACCATATACTTCGGTTCGGAAGAATCCAACAGGCAAATCATTGAAGTGTCGCAGGCCTTTGAAGAAGCCCATGAGCTTGGCATGGCAACCATTTTATGGTGCTATACCCGCAATGCAGATTTTAAGGAAAAGAACACCGACTACCACACTGCTGCCGACCTTACCGGTCAAGCCAACCATTTGGGTGTAACCCTCAAAGCCGACATCATCAAACAAAAACTCCCCACTACCAATGGCGGCTTCCAGGCGTTGAAATTCGGGAAAACCCATCCCGGCATGTACGAAAAACTCTCCTCCGATCATCCCATCGACCTTTGCCGCTACCAGGTGATCAACAACTACATGGGCAGGATCGGCCTTATCAATTCCGGTGGAGCATCGGGCGAAAACGACCTGCAACAAGCCGTGAAAACTGCCGTTATCAACAAGCGGGCCGGAGGCTCCGGCCTGATCTCCGGCCGTAAGGCCTTCCAACGCCCCATGGAAGAAGGAATACAGCTGCTGAATTACATCCAGGACGTGTACCTCAATAAGGAAATCGACCTGGCCTGATCGAAGAAAACTTCCGCTTCTGATAACTATCAACTGCAATGCCCCGGACACAAAGCTTCCAATAAAGCTTTGGTCTCGAGGGCATTGTGCGGTTTTTGCCGCTGCCGGTTCCATTCTGGCTCTACAGCTTACCACTGAAATAAAATAAAAGGTATCTTTAGCGATAAATACAACCGGAATGGAAGCTATCATGCAAAAGTTGATAAAAATTTCACTGGTCATGAATATTGTGGTATTGATCCCCATTACCACAGCCTTGCTTATGGATGCACATTGGGTTCAGAAAGGATATGGCGATTTTACGCCTGCCCGGGGTATTCTGCTATCCATTTACCTTGCAATCCTGGTTGCATCCATACTTCTTTTCCTTAAACGCAACCCCAATCTCGTTGCCACCCTGTTGTTTGTTCAAATCGTTTATAAGTTCACCACCCCTTTTACGGTAGGTACAATCATGAATCCTGTTGTGATCAGCAACCTCTTCATTGCTGCATTTCATGCGGTTACCCTTTACTACATCTGGAAATCAGGAAGTTTGAATGAAAACAGAAACCCCGTGAATACTTTGAAGAAAAATCCCCGTTTTTATCGCCACAGTTAAAATCTGTTTGCAATGCAGCCTGAATTACAAATCCTTCTCCTGTTGCTATTCGCTGTAAATTCGTTTGTTGGTTTACTGCATTTCATCAAACATCCCAAAAGCCAATCCAACACTTACCTGGGTATTTTTATTGTTCTGTTTGGAATGAGTGTTTTGCATATCCTGGCCGTAAATGTTTTATTTCTAACAAAATACAACTCCATTATCCTGCTGCCACTTAATCTTGTATTTTTCCCCTTTTTCTTTTTATTGCGTTATTTCGATAAGTTTTTATCCTTCAGGGTTTTTAGCAAAACCTTTGAAAATACGATCCTGTTTATTGCAATAATTGAGTTAAGCGCCAACCTTTTGCCAACCGGTGCGTGGATTTATACTGGCAGTTTTGACGAAAATATGGTTTCATTCGTTTTTGACATCAAAAGAATCTTTGTTTTTCTTCTTCTCCCATTTGGATTTTACACGTTATGGCATTTGAACCGGAGATCCCAATCGTTTAACCTGGTTACAAATGATGATAAGATAAGGTATAGTTGGATTCGCGAGATCATCATTGCTACTTCCTTGCTTATTTTGATCGTGGCCACTCCTGAATTTGCCGGTACCCTAAAACATAAAAGCCTGATACTGTTCATCCTGCAGGCGGTAGTGGGGACCATTCTTGTGGTTTATATAGGATTGAGAAACCTTAACATACAATTCAGCGCAGCCATTGAATCTGCCAGAGAAATAAACAGTTACAATTCCCACATAAACTTATATTTTAAGAATATCCTGCAATTGATGAAGGATGAGAAGCTTTACCAAAACACTGAACTCAGAATTTCTGATATTGCTGAAAGAATTTCATTATCGCCCAATTATGTTTCAAGAATTGTAAACGAGAGTGCAAAAATGAACTTCAATGATTTTGTGAACCAGTTTAGGGTGAATGAAGTAATGGAAAAGTTGAGAAATAAAGAATACCAGAAAAAAAGTATATTCACTCTGGCCCAGGAAGCAGGTTTTAAATCCAGATCGACATTCCATACCGTATTCAAAAAGGCTACAGGAAAAAC
The DNA here is from genome assembly GCA_964453995.1 of uncultured Bacteroidales bacterium. GTDB lineage: Bacteria > Bacteroidota > Bacteroidia > Bacteroidales > UBA7960 > SKVR01. The sequence goes on from CAYVQC010000081.1 coordinate 8,427, forward strand.
TCCCACCCAATACATTAAGGAGTTCGAAATCCAAAAATAATTATCCGGAATCTTACAAAACCATGCAATTATCTACAAATTAGATCATTGCGAACACCATCATCCCCAAAGCTATGGGATCTGTTTTTAATTTTGCACAGAATTTTTCAAAGCAAAATACAAAAAACCATGAAAATGAATCCCCGCTTAATTGCAATACCCGTGTTGTTGGTGCTGTTCTTTGGTTGTGTAAAGGTAGATCCCTTTATTGATCTGCAGGTGAGCCCCCATGCAACCCAGCTGGAAAGGCTGGATACCCTTTCGGCTGAAGGAAAAAATGAGATAACCGCGTTTATTGAAGATCAGACCTATTTTGATGCCTGCGTGGCCATGTTTGGCAACAAGGTAATCTTTGACTACGGTGACAAAAATATCCCCTATAATTCGGCTTCGGTGCGCAAGAGCATCTTCAGCGCTTTGTATGGAATAGCTGAGGATAAAAACCTTGTAGATCTTGATGCAACACTGGGTGAGTTGGGCATAAATGATAGTGTAAATCCGCTTACTGAAACCGAGCAAACCGCCACCCTAAGGCATTTGCTCACTGCCCGGTCAGGAATCTATTTACCATCGGCAGGAGAATCGCAAGGAATGAAAAGACGTAAACCTGAACGAGGACAATACCTTCCTGGCGAACACTTCTATTATAACAACTGGGATTTCAATGCCCTGCCCATAATCCTGGAAAGAATTACAGGGCTTACACTGGGCGAACTGATCTACCAGTGGATTGCCGTGCCAACGGGAATGCGCGATTTTGCTCCGGAAAATGTTACCTACCAGTTTGTTGATTATACTGAATACCCCCAAACAAGGGTTTACATCAGTGCCCAAGACCTTGCCCGGTTCGGATCGTTGTATCTGAGCCAGGGAAAATGGAACGACACACAGGTTATTCCTTCTGATTGGGTGGTTACAAGCGTAACGGCTGTTTCTCATGAGTCGCAGGATGCTGATCTGCAAGAACATCCGTTCATGGAAGGGTACGCCTATTTGTGGTGGGTAGATGAAGATGAGAATACCTTTTGGGCCGATGGTTCCGGTGGGCAGTATTGCATTGTGGACAAAAGCAAAAATCTGGTGGTTGTGGTTCGCAACAATACCGGCATGTCGCCGGCGGGTTTGGTATTCTACAATGCACAAAACCCTTACGAACCCAACGAAACAGGAAATGCTGTGTACAAAAAGATCAAATCTCTTTTTTAAAGTATTTCCCAGGGATGCAGGCAAAAGGAATGCCGGAATATGATTGTGAGGCTGGTCGCTCAATTTCTGACAGGTAAATCACTCTGCAACGAATCAACTACAATCACATTTCAAAGGCACATAGCGCCAATATTATAGCAGAAATCCAACACAAACAAAAAAAATATAGTCAAATGAAATCGAAGCTGGTTATTCTTGTCATCATAACAACCTTAGGCCTTTCCTTACAGGCACAGGACCAGAAAAATGCAATAACCCTGGAAATCGGTGGAGGGGGATTTTTATACAGTATCAACTATGAATTCTTATCAAGCAAAAAGATTGTGGCAAGGGTCGGCTTTTCTTACACCTTGTTCCTTGAAAATCAAACCGAAAAATCATTGAACCTCATCAGTGCTCCCCTCTCTGTCAGTTATTTGCAAAATATTTACAATAACAGGCATTTTCTGGAGCTGGGTTTGGGTGCCATGAACCTGGTCACATCGGGCGATATGGTGGAGTATAAAGGAGTTACTGATATTTTTATCAATCCATATCTGGTAGCAGGATACCGTTTCTGGCCTTTGGATCGCCCCTGGAATCTAAAGATCGGACTTACTCCTTTCTACGGAACCAGGAGCTTAATCCATCCAACCGATCAGGGCTTTTCACCCCTGGGAAGCAAAGTACAAGTGTGGGGCTACGCAGGCATAGGTTATAGCTTTTAAATAAACCCGAAGCCCTACAGTACTTTAGTATCACATTCTTCATATAAACGAACCTATGGCGGGCAACCTGAGTAAATCTTTTAAAAATTCTCAACATTAATCCCGTCTGCAAAGACCATGCGTATTATATTTGGAATATCATTTCAACAAGCTCAAAGCCCGGTATCCACCAAATATAAACAGCCATGGATGAACTCAGGATCTTTCTTAAACAGTTTGATTCTTTTGAGGAAAAAGAACTGGATGAGGCTCTGGCCCGTTTTTCTGAAGTTACAGTAAAGAAAAACGATTTCTACATAAAAGAAGGAGAAGTAGCCCAAAAGGTGGCCTTTATCAAGAAAGGACTGTTCAAACTGTATTACAACATTGACGGCGCAGAACGCATCATGCTTTTCTTCCAGGAGAACCAGTTTGTTACCGATTATTACAGTTTTCTTACGCAAACCCCCAGCAAAAGGCCCATCCAGGCCATTGAGGATGCTCTAATCTATAATATATCCTACAACGATTTCCAAAAGCTTTACGATACCGGTAAAAAATGGGAACGCTTAGGCAGAATGCTGGCCGAAAGAGCCTATATCTTTTCCGTACAAAGGGCCAACCGCATCATCCACGACGACCCCGACACCCGTTTTATCACCTTTCTAAAGGAGTATCCTACTCTTATCCAAAGGATTCCGCAATACATGATCGCATCTTATCTGAGCATGACCCCCGAAACCTATTCCAGGATCAAAAAACGTATTGACCTGAAAGACGTGGATCGATTTACCCCCATTCATGATCCTTACAAAAAAGATTTTATCTGAAAGCCCAGACACCCGGCGATCTTAATTCCCTTATCCACAAAGGATACTGTTCAAAAACTTTTCAACTTTAATTCATATTTAGTCCCTTTTGACCAAGACTGTTGGTAAATCCTGAGGGAAGTCGGATCTGTTTCCACAGTTAAAAATTCTTTCTTGATCCGGATCAATGTACTGCAAAATAGAT
>CAYVQC010000082.1:0-9413 GCA_964453995.1 uncultured Bacteroidales bacterium
AAAAAAGAAACCTTCGGCGAAAAAATCTTAAAATAGTGAGTGAATTTTTAACCCGAAGGTTCAATGCAACCAAAATAAAAAATTATGTCGCATTAAAGGAGGTGCATCGGCAAAGATAAGCAATTTTGATTACAGGCAGTTGATATAACTGCGCCCTTGAAAGGATAGATAGGGCATTGATTTATTTCGAGTGTAATTAATCTTTAAAAATTTTGATGTATGAAAAAGAAAATTCTATCACAACTGTTTATTATAAGCTTTGCCTTTGCCGGGTTGTTTTTGGTGGGGAATAATATGTTTGCTAGCAATTGCACTTCTGGAGGACCTGGTTCTTCCTCATGTAGTGAGGAATGGGAAATAAAAGCTTTAGGGTTTACATTTTCTGGAGGATGTTCGGTATCGTGTGGTGATGGCTATTACGCTTGTTGTGATGGTGGAAACAGTACTTGCACGTGTCAACAAGCAAGTAATCAGCAGATTTAACTAATATTGGTATCTTAACGGAGGAATTAAGTTTCCTCCGTCCTTTTTACCATATGTATAACTATTATAGAACCGATTCATTATGAAATTCAATTTACAAAGCATTATTTTAATAGCCGTAACACTGATTGGATGTGAATATACAAATGAAAGAGAAAATGTATATTCGGAAAAGATTGTTCATATTCCCGAGAATGAAGAAATAATTTACGCATCCAGAATTATCTCTGAGATGAAGATGGTCGAGCTTGAAAAGACTCAAGAATCTTTGGTAGGAGAAATTGTTAAAATAGAATTATCGGAAGAAAAATTATTTATTCAGGGAAAAAACTATGAGGGTATAAAGATCTTTAATTCAGATGGTACATTTAATAAAACGTTTTCCAATAAAGGTAAAGGTCCTGGAGAGTATATTGAAATTCAGGATTTTATTATAGACTCAGGTAGAAATACTATCGAGATTCTTGACAAAAAGAATAACCAGATCTTTGTATATGATTTACGTAATTACGAGTTTATTGAGTCATTTCCTATCCCGGTGCAGTTTGCGTTTAAATTCGTTAAACAAGATAATATTTATTACTTCCAAACGAATGGAACCCAAAACAAAGTAAATGAAAAACCTACTCATAGTGCAATAATTGCATTCAACAAGAATACATTAGAACTAATTCCGTTGTTTAAAGACGAAACTCAAACATCTAATCAATTTCTTGAGTTTAGTAATATCTTTTATATTAGTAACGATAGTGAGATTTTCGCATCTTTTGCCTGGAAGCAAGAAATTTATCATATTTACAATCAGAATTGTTTCCCGTTAATTGTTATTGACCCTGGTGATAGGGGTTTTCCTGAAACTATATTGGAAGGCACACCTGATGATAAGCTGAAATACATATTTTCTGATGAATCAAAAAATAAAATAGGTGGTTTTAGATTGCTTTTTTACAAAAATGGAAGTTTTATCCTGGCATATGGAAAAGGTAATTCTATGAATCAATACCTGTATTTTTCTTATGCAGATGGTAAAGATACATTTGCTGCTAAAAAGGTTATAAATGATTTGTCACCAATTCCATTGCCTGATATAAGTATTCACAAGGTCATTGGCAATGATATTATTTCGATTATTTATCCTCATGAAATAGAAGACCAGGAAATCTTAATTAATCTTGGGATTTCTGAAGGGGATAATCCAATTTTGATAAAATATAAACTTAAGAGCTAAATAAAGTAACAAGTTTATTGCAGCATCTGGTTGTAACTAAAAATAATTATCTGTCAATGAAAATCAACCTCAATCTCCTGTTAGCCATTATTTTCATTGCCCTTTCCATCTGGCTCAGCTTTTCGGTAAAACAAACCAATGAAAAACTGTTTCAATCGGAAGCCCAGGTAAAGGACTTGGAAAGGGATCTGGGAATCGGCAAATACCAGCTCGAGATCATGCAGGAAGCCCTGGCACTAAATATAGGCAAAGCCCCTATGCCCACTCGTCTGACAAGTCGTCTGACGAGTTTCCAAGCTTTTCCCGGTTCCGGTAACGACGGGATAATGGCTCTCCTTTACCTGAAAGCCCACGCCTGCTCCCCATGCAATATGCCTGTAATAGAAGGATTAATAAAAACAAGGGCGGGTAGCGGTCATTTTCAGGTTGCATCGCACAGCTCCAACCGGCATTTTCTCCAACCCGTTATACAGAAAAACGGGCTTGCAGATACTGAAAGGATACAATGGCTTTCGGATAAACTTTATGATTACCATCAGCCGGTATACGATGCCGAACTGCTGTTCATCGATCCTGGCGGCTTTATCCTTGGTGTTTTGCCCCTTGAACTTTTGAAGGAAAGAACCTTGTTTGAATCATGGCTGGTGGCCATCAGCAATCCCAACTCGTCTGACGACTCCAAGTCGTCAGACGAGTAATTCATTCACCTTATTTAGAACCGTTCTAAATTTTCAATTTTAACACTTATACCCCCCCTTTATATAATAATATTAATTACATTTGAAAAACAATTACATTGGTTGCCTGTGACTAAAAAGGGCTATAATCAAAACACCGGAAGAAAAAGGGGGAGGAAAACCGCAAGCCGCAAAACTGCATTTCCCACCCCGGCCTCATCCTCAAAAAAGAAACCTTCGGCGAAAAAATCTTAAAATAGTGAGTGAATTTTTAACCCGAAGGTTCAATGCAACCAAAATAAAAAATTATGTCGCATTAAAGGAGGTGCATCGGCAAAGATAAATAATTTAACTGATCACTGGCAGTTGTTGCAACTGCGCCCATTTTTTTTTAAAACTGGGCAATTAATTAAAAGGAATATTGATGTTTTAAAACTTTGATTTATGAAAAAGAAAATTTTATCATAACTGATGATTTTAAGCTTTGCCTTTGCCGGGTTGTTTTTGGTGGGGAATAATGTGTTTAGTGTTGAAAGTCCTCCGGGACAAGGTGGCCCAGGTGGTAGTGATTGGAAAGATCATTGTGACCCTGTTTGGACAAATGATAATTGTAAGGTTGGAACGACTGTGCATACGTACATGAAACCAAAAAACTAATAATGTTTGCTAAATAATTAAATAATAGGAGGCCATGCCAAGTGAATCTATTTCAATTGGTATGGCCTTAAATAGACATAATTATATTTGAATGAGAACTAAAATTGTAATATTGTTTTTGTGTGCTTCTTTTTCCTGTACCCAAGAAAAAGCAATAAACTTTAAATCTTTTAAAAAGGTTGAGACACAAGTCATAGTAGAAGACATCCTTGTTCGGATTCCAGGTGATTTTTTAGTGCTTGACAATTACTTTGTACTGATTAACCCAACGGATAGTGATTATGCATTAAAGGTTTATGACAGAAACGATGGCAGCTTCAAGTTTGATGCTGCTATAAAAGGTAATGGTCCTCTTGAACTTATCATGCCCACAACAATATGGTTTCGAAATGGAATTGAAATTTTCGATATTGCTGGTCAAAAGGTAATCTCCTATGCATTTGATGCTCTGAATAATGCGATTAATCCCCAGGGTGAATACAGTCTGGAAACAGATGTATTTATATCTAAACTTATTTCTTACTCAAACTCCGGGTATATTGTCATTTCTGACGAATTGCATGGTGTAGTAAACCATCTTAACTCTGGGGGGAAAAGCAGTTTCACTGTATTAGATTACCCCTTTGAAAACCTGTCACCATCAATAGTTTCAAATCAATTTAATGGAAACATAAAATTTGATCCCAAAGGACAATTTTTTGCTTATGCGGCTTTTAATACGCCATTTTTTTCCGTACATGAAATAATTGGCGATTCAATACATAAGCTAAGTTCTAGATTCGTTATGAATCCGTATTATTTGATTTCCGGAGGCGAGTTTCGATGGGAAGAGGAAAAGAACATTAATGGATTTATAGATATGACATTGGGATATAATAGATTATATTTGTTGCATTTAAATGTTTTGCAGATTGAAGCTAATAATCGATCCATCAGTTCTATTCCTAATATACTGTACGAGTTTGATTTTCATGGAAACCCTGTAGCCCGATACTCATTAGATCGAAGAATATTGCGTCTTGCAATGAGTAAGGAGGGGGAATTATTTGGTATTGCTTTGGATGAAAAGGATAATAAATTCAAAATTGTTAACATACCAATTTAATCCTTTTACTTGTATCATATGATAATGGTATCAGATGCATAGTTCAATTAAATTAAGAACCATTACTTGATCCGCAGTAAAAATTGATTATGAATTCAAATCATAGCCAACCACAACCCAATGACCGACAACCCTTTCCTGGTAGTTTATAAATTTAAAGAATAGCATACACAACATGAAAATCAACCTCAATCTCCTGTTAGCCATTATATTCATCACCCTCTCCATCTGGCTCAGCTTTACGGTAAAACAAATCAACGAAAATCTGTTTCAATCAGAAACCCGGGTTAAGGAACTGGAAAGGGATCTGGGAATCAGCAAATACCAGCTCGAGATCATGCAGGAAGCCCTGGCGTTAAATATAGGAAAAGCTCCTGTCCCTACTCGTCTGACGACTCAAAGTCGTCTGACGAGTAACCACACCTCCCCTGGTTCCGGCAACACCGGGCAAATGGCCATCCTATACCTCAAAGCCTACGCCTGCTCCCCATGCAATATGCCGGTAATAGAAGGAATAATAAAAATGGGAGCGGGTAGCGGTCATTTTCAGGTTGCATCGCACAACTCCAACCGGCATTTTCTGCAACCCGTTATACAGAAAAACGGGCTTGCAGATACTGAAAGGATACAATGGCTTTCGGATAAACTTTATGATTACCATCAGCCGGTATACGATGCCGAACTGCTGTTCATCGATCCTGGCGGCTTTATCCTTGGTGTTTTGCCCCTTGAACTTTTGAAGGAAAGAACCTTGTTTGAATCATGGCTCGCACATCTTGGTAGCCCTTACTCATCAGACGACTTTGCGTCGTCAGACGAGTAATCGTTACCCGCAAGTTATTTTTGTAGAGTTTTAGCAAGTTTTTACGTTTATTTGCGTTGGAAATAAATATGTGCCATTCCTACTGTTATGAAAAAACCAATTGCACACCTCCCCGGGGTATTTATCGTACTGCTTTTGTGGGGCAGCTTTTTTTGCTCTTCCTGTGGCAGTGAGTCCGGCAGCCAGACTGATGCCGATCATGAAGTATCGCCTGTGGCCGATTTCATTACCGATGTGGAAACCATTGTGGTGCATTCTGCCCCCTTTCCCCGCGAACTGGTGAGCAACGGCCGCCTGCATGCCCTTCGCAAAACCCGTTTACCCTTTCCCTTTTCCGAAACCCTGGTAGCCCTGCATGTATCCAACGGGCAGCAGGTACAGGCCGGGCAGGTGCTGGCTGTGTTGTGCGACAAGAACCTGCAGGGCAGACTGCAACAGGCTGAACTGCGATTTGCAAGGGCCTCGCTCGATATGGAAGATATTTTGCTGGGCAGGGGATTCACCCTTGCCGATAGCGCCAGGGTGCCTGCGCAGGTTTGGCAAATGGCGGGTGTTCGCTCCGGTTACAGCGAGGCCCGGCTCGAACTGCAAACCATTAAGCAGGATCTGGCCCGTACACGTATTACAGCGCCCTTTGCAGGCCAGGTGGCCGGTTTGCAGTCGCATGTGTATGAGAATGTAAACCCCGGTGAGGTGTTCTGCACCCTTATCGACAATTCAGCCTTCCTGGTCAGATTTCCCGTTATGGAAAACGAACTGGCATGGGTTACCACCGATGCCAGGGTGGAGATCATTCCCTTTTCCGATCCCGGGAGATCGTGGCAGGGGAGCATCCAAAGCATCAACCCCCAGGTAGATGATCATGGGCGGGTGGAAATTACTGCCCGGCTTACGGGTAACCAGGGACTTATGGAAGGAATGAACGTTAGGGTAAGGGTGCTCAGCCCAGTGGCAGGTCAGCTGGTAGTGCCCCGCCAGGCGGTGCTTTACCGCGACAACCTTGAGGTGCTCTTCAAATACTCACGGGGCAAAGCCGAATGGACTTATGTAAACGTGTTGCACCAGAACAGTACCCATTACAGCGTGATAGCCAATCCCGACAGGGTGGCCAGCCTGCAACCCGGCGATACGGTTATCGTGTCGGGAAATACCAACCTGGCCCATGGCTCGCCCGTAAACCTCAAAAATCCATAACATGGTGGCTTTTCTCATAAAGCGCCCTGTGGCAGTTACCATGACCTTCCTGGGTATTCTTGTGCTGGGATGGGTGGCTGCTGCCTACCTGCCTGTATCGCTGGTGCCCGACGTGGATATTCCCCGCATAAGTGTGCAGGTGAATGCTCCCGGCTATGGCGCCCGCGAAATGGAAAGCCGTGTAATGGAGCGCCTGCGCATGTACCTGATGCAGGTCAATGGCCTGCGCGATCTGAAAACACAAAGCCGAGACGGGCATGGGATCATCTCCCTGGAGTTTGAATATGGTACTTCAATCGATCTGGCCTATATAGAAGTGAATGAACAGGTTGACAAAGCCACCGCAGCCCTGCCACGCGATCTGCCCCGTCCTGCCGTGGTAAAGGCGAGTGCTTCCGACATCCCCGTTTTTTACCTCGATATCCATTATAAAAACAACGGGTCTGGTACACATGGCAATGTCGATGCAGAATCGTTCCTGCAATTGAGCGCCTTTGCCGATGAGATCATCCGCCGCCGCCTGGAGCAGATCCCACAGGTGGCCATGGCCGATATGAGCGGCAGGGCATTTCCCGAAATCATCATAAGGCCTCACACCAACATACTGCAAGCCCTGGGACTGACCCCCGATGCAGTGGAAAACACCATCCGCTCGGCCAATGTCACCCTGGGCAACATCACCATTCGCGATAAGCAATACCAGTACAATGTGCGGGTGGGCACCCCGCTGATCAGCGCCGCAGATATAGGAAGCCTGTGGCTCAGCCACCAGGAGCAGCTGTGGCAGTTAAAAGACCTTTGCCATATCGAAACCCGTAAGCGCGACGACGAGGGAATGGTCTATTCGGGCAGTCAGCGGGCCATTACCATGGCCATCATCAAACAGGCCGACGCCCGCATGCAGGAGCTCAAAACAGAACTGCATACCATGGTAGATCACCTGCGCAACGATTATCCGCATCTGCAGTTTACTGTTTACCGCGATCAAACCCTGCTGCTCGACTATACCCTGGCCAACCTGGGCCAAACCCTTGTGGTGGGCGCTCTGCTTGCCTTTGTGGTCATGTTCCTGTTTCTGCGCGATGCACGTGCCCCATGGCTTATTGTAATCTCGGTGCCGGCGGCTATTGTGGTTTCCCTGCTGTTTTTCTATCTGCTGGGCATCTCCCTCAATATAGTCTCCCTATCCGGCCTGATCCTGTGTGTGGGGATGATGATCGACAATTCCATCATCGTCATTGACAATATTACCCGGTACCGGGGCGAAGGGTTATCCCTTTCTGATGCCTGTGTGCGTGGTACTACAGAGGTATTCACCCCCCTGCTCAGCTCGGTGCTCACCACCTGTTCGGTATTCATCCCTCTGATCTTCCTGGGTGGGCTGGCAGGTGCCCTGTTTTTCGACCAGGCAATGGCCGTAACCATTGGTCTGCTGGTATCGCTGCTCATCGCCATGACCCTGATTCCGGTCTATTACTTCCAGATTTACAAAAATGCCTCTCCAAACACTTCCAGGGGGTGGCTCAGAAAAGTGAACCCCCTCAATTACCAGAAACTCTACGACAAGGGCTTCCGGTTCACCATGCGCCGCCAACCCCTGGTGTGGACGCTCTTTGTGCTGCTGCTGGCCGGGGTGCCCGTTCTTTTCCATTTCATCCCAAAGGAACAGTTGCCCAGGGTGCAACGCACCGCCATGCTCATCTGGATCGACTGGAACGAAAACATCCATGTGGATGAAAACCATCAGCGTGTAGCCCGGCTGCTGGACCATGTGGAGGAGCATGTGCACTATTCTGCCATCTATGCCGGGCGGCAGCAGTTTTTGATGGAGAACCTGCACCAGAGCCATCGCCGGCAAAGCCTGGTGTACCTGCAGTGCCAGTCGCCATGGCATCTGGCCAGGGTAGAGGAATGGGCGGATAGCTTCATGCAGGTCTCTTTCCCCAATGCAATATTCCGCTTTGAGGACGAAGGCAATCTGTTCGACCAGGTGTTTGGCAGCCGGCAGGCCCCACTGGAGGTGAGGCTTCGATCTCTGCAGCCCCGTGGCGGGGAAGTGGTTCCACTGCTCAGCCATGCCGTGCAGCAGATGGGTGAGGCTGTGCCCGGCTTTTACCCTGAGCCCCTTCCGCTGCAGGAGGTGATCGTAATTACCCCCGATCTGCAACTAATGGCCCTTCATAACGTGGAAATGACTGCTTTGCAAAGGGTTTTGTCACGATTTTTCAACGAAAACCAGATCATCGCCCTCATGGACAACCGCATCTCCATACCCGTAAAGCTCGGCAGCGGGCAGCAGAATATACTGCCAATGCTGTATGAGCAGCGGGTAGCCAATACTGACGGGGTGGATATCCCACTATCGCTGCTGCTTACCCGCTCGCGCACACACGAGCTGCAAACCATAACCGCCGGGCTCGAGGGGGAGTACTACCCCGTTGAAATGGACGTGCCGGCAACCGACCTCGTTGCAATTACCGGCACCCTGCGCGAAATGCTCAGACAAGAAGGGATCTTTGAGGCTTCCTTCACCGGCAGCATCTTTGCCCGCAAGGCTTTGATGAAGGAGCTGCTGCTCATAGGAATGGTAGCCCTGCTGCTGCTGTTCTTCATCCTTGCTGTCCAGTTCGAATCGCTGCGGCTCCCCATGATCGTTTTGCTGGAAGTGCCCATTGCCATGGCAGGAGCCCTGTCTATGCTCATGCTATTTGGTGCCTCACTCAACATAATGTCTATGATCGGGCTGGTGGTGATGGCCGGGATCATCATCAACGACAGTATCCTGAAGATCGACACCATCAACCGGCTGCGCGCCTCGGGTATGCCACTGATGCGTGCCCTGCACAAAGCCGGGCATTACCGCCTCAAACCCATACTCATGACCAGCATCACCACCATCTTTGCCCTGCTACCTTTCCTGTTCATAAAAGGCCTGGGCGGCGAGCTCCAGAAACCCCTGGCCCTCGCCGTAATGGGCGGCCTGGCACTGGGAACGGTGGTGAGTTTGTATTTTGTGCCGCTTTGTTATTTTTACTTATATAGCACCAAACCCCCTCGTCAGACGACTCTAAGTCGTCCGACGAGTAATAACACCGATCCCTCGTCAGACGACTCCAGGTCGTCCGACGAGTAAGAAAAGCACCCTCTGGTCTGACGACTCCAGGTCGTCCGACGAGTAAGAAAAGCACCCTCTCGTCTGACGACTCCAAGTCGTCCGACGAGTAAAAAGAACGGAAACTAAAAGCC
>CAYVQC010000083.1:0-8867 GCA_964453995.1 uncultured Bacteroidales bacterium
ATGCAATCATCCAAACCACATCACAAAAGATCATTACCCTGATGACCATGAAATCGATGGAGGATAATCTGCCCGGGCCTGCTTTTTTTCGGGTACATAAAAGCTACATTGTAAACCATCACCATATCAAAAGCATAGAGGGCAATGAACTGAAGATCGAAAACCGGAAAATTCCCATTTCCAGGAATAACAAAATCGAGGTAATGAAATGGCTTACAGGCCGCAAGGAAAAGATATGATCGCAGGGAAAGATCCTGAGTACCCTGTGATTTCAACCTGAAGCATGACAAACTCTTTAAATTTATTTAACAAATTCCGGTCTTGCTTTGTAGATAAATAATCTCCTAAAAATTTCCTTTGGTCGAACAATCATTTAAAACAGCGCTATGACACCTCAAATTGTTTATCAATCAGGCATTTAACTGTACTATTTAATTGTAAATTTGCAGCCGGTTATCCCGACCCTAAGCGGTCAAGAGATTGCCATAGGCAGGGGTGATCAGCATTAAGAATTGATTATGCATAAATAAACTGTAATGGAAAAGAGCAGGATCGATTTCAATATTGAATCGGTAAAGGAGGAGGTGATCAATACATCCATTATTGTAGCCAGTACAGTGGGGATTTTGTCATTTGCAGTCAGCATTGTTTCACGGTGGTTCAATACCGGCTTTAACATTTCCCTGACCACCGAAGGTATTTCCATTATCCTGCTTATTCTTATTGCATTGAGCCGTAAAAGGCTGAGTCTGTCCTTTAAGGTTTATACCTTGCTGGTGCTGATCTTTTTTCTTACCCTGTCGGATTCACTCTTTTACGGAATTTTTGGAGGTTCGCGGATATATCTGGCCCTGGTGCCCGTTTTTTCGCTGGTTTACTTTTCAGTGCGCCGAAGTCTTTTCATTTCCCTGCTGGCCATAGCAGCGTTTCTTTTTATCGGGTATTTACACCACACAGGATTTGTTTCCCTCCCCCGCGGGTATGAACCGGCGGAGCACGTGCTGCGGTATTACCCGTGGATCAACAACGCCATCCATATCAGTCTTTTGGGGCTTATCATTTTCTACATTACCCGTAAGTTTTTTAATGCTTTTACCATTGCCCTTGAAGATCTTAAAGAAAGGAATAAAAAGATTTCTGACAGCGAACGCAACTACCGCGAAATCTTCAATTCTACTAATGAATCCATATTTCTGCATGATAATAAAACAGCCCGGATCCTGGATGCCAACGACGCTGCTTTGCGCATGTTTGGTTTTGATCATAAGGAAGAGATTATAAACTCCCCGGTAACCAAAGTGAGCGCACTTACTGACCTCCATATTGAGGCAAAGGCCATGCAACTGATAAGCAAGGCTATTACCCTGGGCCCACAGGTTTTCGAATGGAAATCAAAAAGAAAAAACGGAGAAGAGTTTTATACAGAGATCTCATTGCGCCATACCAATATAGGCGGCACAGGAAGAACCCTGGCGGTATTGCGCGATATTACCGACCGGAAGCAGGCTGAGGAGGCTTTGCGATTGTCGGAAGAGAAATTGTCAACGATCTTCAGGCTTACTCCGGTAGCTATTGCCATCGCCGATGTTGAAAACGAATACCGAATCACCGATATCAACGAAGCTTTTACCAAAACTACCGGCTACCAGTACAAGGAACTTATTGGCCATACCCACCAGGAAAAAATGCTTTGGGTAAGCAATGAAGAGTATGAAAAAGCCACCACGATTTTCAGGGAGAAAGGGCGGTTGTACGATTTTGAGTTCCATTTCAGGCGTAAGGATGGTGAAATAAGAAACGGAAGGATCTCCACAGAGCCCGCAATTATTGCAGGGCGAAAAAGCCTGGTAACTGCCACAGTAGATACTACATTACAGAAAAAGGCTGAGAAGCAACTGATAGCAGCCCGCGAGGTCAGCGAAATAAAAGGAGCAAACCTGCGGTCGATCATCGAAAACACCACCGATTCCATCTGGGCATTTGACAGAGATTACAAGATCATTTATACCAATAAGATTTTCAGGGACAGCTTTAACGCATCATTCGGAGTACAGTTGTTCCCCGGAACCAACCTGCTGGAATCACTCCCTGATTCCATCAGGCCGGCCTGGAAAAAACGCTACGACCTGGCTCTGGCAAACAACAGGATCTCATTCGAAGACAGTCTTACTGAAGCAGGCAAGGTCAGCCACATCCAGGTGTCTATGAACCCCATACTTGCCGACAGAAAAGTAATTGGTGTCTCATGTTTTGGCACTGACATTACCGAACGGAAGAAATCTGAAGAGGCCGTAAGGCTAAGTGAGGAAAAATTCAGGATTATCTTTGAGAAGGCGCCATTGGGCATATTCAGGTTCAATCAACAGGGGATCGTGTTTGAATGCAATGATTCGCTGGTTTCGATCATTGGAACACCCCGCCAGAGGCTCATCGGCAAAAATATCATCGAACATCCTGACGAAAAGCTCCAGGAAACCCTAAGCCAGGTTATGCAGGGAAAATCTGCCATTTATGAAGGCCCTTACACCAGTTTTTATAAGGGAAAGATTACCCCGGTAAGGCTCTATTTTGCCCCTATCATTAACAAAAACGGTAATCCCGACGGGGGGTTATGCCTTGCCGAAGATCTTACCTCGCATCAGCAAAGAGAAGAATACAGAAAACAGGTGGAAGTTGCCAGGGAATCATTACGGTTTAAGCAAAGTTTTCTTGCCAACATGAGCCATGAGATCCGCACCCCCCTTACCGGTGTGCTGGGTATGATAGAGGTGCTGGAACATACCCACCTGTCAGAAACCCAGCAGGATTATATTAACACCCTTAAACTTTCAGGGGAGAACCTGAAAGAGATCATCAACCAGGTACTGGATTACTCCAAAATTGAAGCCGGCAAACTGCAACTCAAACCATCAGTTTTTACGGTAGATTCACTCCTTCACAATGCAGGGACACTCTTCTCCAGTTTTGCCAAAAGTGGTGTTACATTAAATTCTCTTATCGATCCGAACATACCTCCCTTTATCAAAGCAGATAAAGGCCGTATCATTCAGGTTATCAACAATCTGGTTTCCAATGCCCTCAAATTCACAGAGCAGGGAAGTGTAAATATAAATGCCACCCTGGAAAAGACTGATCCGGAAAATAACAATGTATTGATACGGATTGAAGTTAAAGACACCGGTATAGGAATACCTGAAAATATGCAGGCACAATTATTCAATCCCTTTTCACAAATCGACAGCAATGATACCATTTACCGCGAAGGCACCGGGTTGGGCCTTTCCATTTGCAAGGAACTTGTGACTTTGCACGGCGGCCAGATCGGGGTTAACAGCAAGCCGGGCCAGGGAAGCCTGTTCTGGTTCACCTTTGCAGCAAGTATACCTGCCTCGGAAGAAATTGCCGCTTTAGCCCAATCGGAAAGCCCCCGGCAAAAAGAAAGTTTAAGGATCCTGCTGGTAGAAGATAAGAAGATCAACCAAAAGGTGATCAGTATCCTGCTTAAGAGTCTGGGCCATGAGGTAACCCTTGCAAATGACGGTATAATGGCAGTCGAAAAATTCCAGCCGGGCAAATTTGATCTTATCCTTATGGACATACAAATGCCCCGGATGGACGGCATTACTGCCACACGTTCATTAAAGGAAAAATTCAGAAACCTCCCTCCCATTGTGGGCCTCAGCGCCAATGCATTTGAAGGT
Organism: uncultured Bacteroidales bacterium; assembly: GCA_964453995.1. Lineage (GTDB taxonomy): Bacteria > Bacteroidota > Bacteroidia > Bacteroidales > UBA7960 > SKVR01. Next base: position 3,702 of record CAYVQC010000083.1, read on the forward strand.
GACCGGGAAAAGTACATGTCGCAGGGACTGGACGAATACCTTACCAAACCGGTGAAACGGGATGATTTTGAAAAACTCATCTCAAAGATCTGCTCCTGATCCTCAAATCAAAAACGGATCCTGCCCCAATACTAAGCTGCGGATTAGCTTATTGGATCGTCCTTTTCCTTCAACTATTCATTTTTTCCCGGAAAGCGGAAGAAGACTGAACCAGATTCATATTAATTTTTCTTTAATTCATAAAATGCAAAGGAAAACAGGTTAATTTTAGCATTTCTTAAGGTTTAACCTAAAAATCCTGTTATGAGCAAACATCAACATGCCTCAAGCGGAGCCGTGTATGGACTTGGTTTCATCGGAGCGGCTATTTATTTCATTTCAACAGCCACCAGCTTCTGGATGGGATTGCTTGGATTTTTCAAAGCCCTGGTATGGCCGGCCTTCCTGGTATATGAAGCTTTCAAGGCTATGGCCGGCCAATAGCAATATCGGAGGGTTTTATCCAAACCGGTTCATGCGTTACTTTTCCCAGCAGCTGCAGGGTTTTAATATGCGAACGTATGGCAGCCCAAAAACTATCATACACATAATAGGGCATATTGAATTCTTTGCAGGTAGCTTCTACAATGGGAGAAATGCCGGGATAATGCATATGGCACATCCGGGGAAACAAATGGTGTTCGATCTGAAAATTCAGCCCTCCAACATACCATGAAAGGATGGGGTTGTTGCGGGAGAAGTCTGCAGTGGATTTTAACTGGTGCACCAGCAGGGTATCAGGAACGTGGCCACGGGGATCGGGTTGTGCCTGGTGAGGCCCCTCCACAACATGGGCCATCTGGAATACAATGCTTAGGATGGTACCTGCTGTAAGATGCACGATAAAAAAGCCAATAACAACATGCCACCACAACAAACCGGTAAGCAACAGTGGTAGCCCGAAAAATGCCCCAAAATACAAAATCTTTGAAATGACAAGCCACACCATAGAGCGCCTGTAGGCCGCCTTTGAAATATTGGTAATCCCTTTTTTGCGATACCTGATCCTTTTGGTAAAATCGCCAAATACAATGGAAATGGTCATCAGGGAATAAAAAAACCAGGCATAGAGAAACTGGAAGCGGTGGTAGCGCTTCAGCGGAGCAGCAAAAGCAAACCTCAATACCACCCTGCTGTCGATATCTTCGTCCTTACCATAAATATTGGTAAAGACGTGATGCAGTTTGTTATGTTTGATTTTCCAGTTGTATGCATCGCCCCCCAAAATGTTCAGGGTGAGCCCCATCAGGCGGTTCACTTTCTGGTTTGACGAATACCCGGCATGATTACCATCATGCATTATGGACATGCCAACACCTGCTACCCCCACTCCCATGATAAAGTAAAGGACAAAGACCACCCACAGGGGAAATAATCCGGTAAGGATCAAAACAAAAGGCACCAGGTAAATGGCAAGCATGGCAATGGTCTTTACAATCATACCGGGGTTGTGATTGCGTGATATTCCTTTAGCGGCAAAATAGGCATTTACACGCTTGTGAAGGGCGGCCTTGAATTCAAGGTCTTTACGCTGGGCAAATGTTATGGGGGAAATCATTTTGTTCGGAAATTAATGCCTGGGATCAGGCTTTGGTAAGTGAAAAGACAAACTGATACATTGGGTCAGGACTAGCCATCAATATTTATGTAAATGTACCAAAAATTTCCAGATAAGCACAAATAACCACAATTACTTCTTAAAGGAATATTCACATCATACGGCATGAGCACCTCATAGTAAGAACATTACACTAATATGTCATGGTTCCTGTTTTCGTTTTTTTAATATGGTACGACTTTGCAGATAAAATAAAAAAAGGGGGTTCAACATATTTAGGTATCTTTGCACCCTTGTAACAGAACCTTTTGTTTGTCTTCACCACAAACATTCATATACAGAATTGCTCATCTCAGAGGTTATCCCTTTCCCTATTGTGAAATACTGACCAAAGAACTGAATCAACGCAAGTTTGTGGAAAATCATTGTATTTTGCCATCCACAACCCAGGGACTGATACAACAAGAAGTCTCCCCGCTTTACGACCGGTAAAGAGGATCCCTTCCAGAACCATTTACCGGTCATCATTACAATTGAATACATATAATGACATTTGAGCATTTAAATTTAACAGAGCCCATCCTCAGGGCTTTAAAAACTGAGGGTTACACTACGCCTACCCCAATTCAGCAACAAGCCATTCCTTTAGCATTGCAAAGAAAAGACCTACTTGGCAGCGCCCAGACCGGAACGGGAAAAACGGCAGCATTTGCTATTCCCATGATCCAGCTTATGAGCCAGGATCAAAGAACCAATGGTAGACTGCGCAGAATAAGGGGTCTGATCCTTACTCCCACCAGGGAGCTTGCATTGCAGATCAGTGAAAGCTTTGAGAGCTATGGTAGATACACGCCACTGAAATACCGGGTAATTTTTGGTGGCGTAAGCCAGCATGCCCAGGTGGAAAGCCTCAGGGCAGGTATTGATGTGCTGATTGCCACTCCCGGCCGCCTGCTCGATCTGATGCAGCAAGGATACATCAACCTGAAAGACATTGAATACTTCGTGTTGGACGAAGCTGATCGCATGCTCGACATGGGCTTTCTCAATGACGTAAAAAAGATCATCGCCAAATTACCCTCACGCCGCCAGTCGCTGTTTTTTTCAGCCACCATGCCCGATCCTATTGTAAAGCTTGCAGATACCATCCTGGTAAACCCTTCCAGGGTGAATGTTACTCCCGAAGCAACCACGGCCGAAATGATCGATCAGGTAGTTTATTTCGTTGATAAAAAGAACAAAAGACATCTGCTTAGTGAGATCCTGCAGGACAGTGAAATAGAAAGAGCCCTTGTCTTTACCCGCACCAAACATGGTGCTGACAGGGTATCGCGCGAGCTCAACAAAAAAGGAATCCGCTCCCTTGCCATCCATGGCAACAAATCGCAAAATGCCCGCCAGGCAGCGCTTTCGGCTTTTAAAGATGAAAAGATCCGCGTTCTTGTGGCTACCGATATAGCTGCCCGCGGTATCGATATTGATTACCTTACCCACGTAATCAATTTTGAATTGCCCAACATTGCCGAATCATACGTGCATAGAATCGGCCGTACAGGCAGGGCCGGAGAGAGCGGAAAAGCCATAGCTTTTTGTGATGTGGAAGAAAAGGAGTACCTGGCCGATATTCAGAAGCTTATTGGCCAACAGGTGGCCGAAGTTACAGACCACAACTACCCGATGTTGATCCACACGATTGAAAAAAATGCTGCCCCGGCCCAGAATGGTTTCAGACGCGGCAGATCGGGTAATCATTCACAACAAAGCAGACGGAGGATGAATTAAAATATCACAGTATGGCAGAATTGTGAATTACAACGCTGCCATACTATTATAGCAGGCTTTCTTTAGCTTTCTTTACCAGTTCTTTGGGGTATGTTATTTTTTGCCGGGAAGGAACTGTTTCATCCCTGATATAAAAAAGGGCAGCATAGGTACACTGTTGCGGATTCTGAATTCCTCCCAGAAAGTACTCTCATTGGCCAGGAATGCCAGGATGCGCTCCGGGGGTACTTTCCCGAACAGGCTGGAGAATATCTGCTCCCCGCTGAGTTTACCAGAGAGAAGGACATCCAGCAGCGTCATATCATACCACAAAAACATTTGCTCCCTCAGCGATGGAGCAACGGCCGGCGACTGGTTGGCCCTTAAACGGGCAGCAACCTGCTCCAGGTGCTTTTGCACAAACTGAAAGGTATAGCCGGTACTGGGTTTTGTAAAACCACCCGCTGTGCCAATATTGATGATCCTTTGGCTTTTGCCCAGGGTACGTTTGAATCTTGCCATGGACATGGGAATCACGCCAAATTCGCGGTGGGTGATCTCATACTGCTCCACATTCAACGTATTTTGAATATAATTTTCCAGTTCGCTGGTATATTGCTCTTCCTGCAGTGTTTTTTCGCTAAACAGCGTGTATTCCACCAGGGCTTCGGTGGAACTGGTGGGCAGTACATACATGAAGGTGGCCCCGTGTTGCTGGTTCAGCCGAAAATCCATGAGTGTACCCACCTGGTTGTTGAAAACCGGGCTGCTGGTTTTTATAAACCAGCCCAGGAAATGCTGGAGAAGGGTGTTTGTTGCATTCATTGTAGGATGGAACAAACCGGTGGAATTAAACACGTATTCTGCTGCATACACCCCTGTATCAGTTTTCACCTCGGCAAATTCACCCTTATCGTTGATCTCCCGTATCTTTTCGTTGCTGAAGATCACATTCTTAAATCCTTCGGCCAACCCAAGCACGTGGGCATAAAAATCGCCCGACTGGATCATTTTGTACCTGTATTGTTTCATTGTAAACTCACGGGAAACCGTGGGAGAGAAAAACTGAAGGGTCTTCCACTGGTGATGCACCAAGTGCTCAAAAGGGCCCTGTTGCTTTTCCCAGAAACACCATGTTCTGTCGTTGTCTTTTTTTTGAAGGGGATCGATAAGCAGTATACTTTTCTTTTGCAATACATCATCGCTGAGCAAATGGTACAACAAACTCAAACCGGCCAATCCGGAACCTGCAATGATGTAATCGTATCGTGATGCCATGGTAGTAAATTGAAGCTTTCCTGTTTAGGTGTTTTTTCATAACATTATACCGGCTATAATAGTTCAGCCGATTTGGTATTTGCCATTTATTTGGCCCCCTGGGGGATGCCAAAAGATTATTCGGTAATTTTTCTGATGATGAAGGCAGCAAGAAATACTTCAAGCAGGCTCAGTGGAATGGCATAGGGTAAAATACCGAAAGGCAAAACCCCCATATTGCCAATGGCCAGCCACATTAAAACGAAGCCGGCAAACCATGCAAGAAAAGTAGTTTGTACCAGTGAAAATTTCTTCCCTATGAAAAAAATTGCCAGAGCAAAACAAAGAGACCATAAAACCCAAATCATACCATTGATGGGTTCGGCAGGAAAAACCAGCCCCATATTTTGATAGTGACTGACCCAGTGCGGTTTCAGCAACCATTCATTTCTTACAAACTCTGAAAATACCATCCAGAGCGTAGCGAGCAATACAGCAAGAACATTTTTTTTCATTTGTAAATGATTTTTTAGTTAAGGTTGTGATGAAAC
>CAYVQC010000084.1:0-7205 GCA_964453995.1 uncultured Bacteroidales bacterium
CCCCAACCCCGCATGTGCGAGAAGTTCAGGCTGTGAATCAACCCTCACCAAAACCTTATTACCTTAGTAACCAGAATGCTTCGCAATCAAGACCGAACCTTATTACCTTATTGCAATCACAATCAGACATTGGATTAGGTAAATCATAAGGTAATAAGGTTGAATTCTCTCGCTGATAGTTTTCTGCGGAGTAGTATTTTATGTTTTAGTAATTCCCTGAGGAGAACGCCAATTCCTCCTCCAAGTGGGTTAGGGGGTCTTATTTGCTGCGACTTCGGTTCACAAGCTCAGCGACCAGCCATTCCTTACATTCTTTCCGGGACATCGATACCCAATAGCCCCATTGCGTTTTTTATAACAGTGGCAGTAAGCAGCGATAATTGCACCCTGAAGAGGGAAATATTCTCATCAGGTTCATTGAGGACCGAATGATCGTGGTAAAACTGGTTGAAAGCCTTGGCCAGTTCATACGCATAATTGGCCACCAGGGCCGGGCTCATTTCAGCCGCTGCCTGCTTTACCAATGCAGGATAGGCATACAGGGACTTAAGCAGCAATTTTTCCTTGTCGTTGAGTTCTATTTTGCCTGCTTCGAATTGGGCCCTGATAATGCCTTTTTCTTCAGCCTTGCGCAGAATGGATTTTATCCTGGCATGGGTGTACTGTATGAAAGGACCTGTATTGCCGTTGAAATCAATGGATTCCTGGGGGTTGAAAAGCATATTCTTTTTCGGATCCACTTTCAGGATAAAATATTTCAGGGCCCCCATGCCTATGGTATGGAAGAGGGATTGTTTTTCCTCTTCGGTAAAACCATCGATCTTGCCAAGCTCTTCTGTTGTTTTGCGCGCAGTCTGGTACATTTCATCCATCAGATCATCGGCATCCACTACAGTACCCTCGCGCGATTTCATTTTGCCCTGTGGCAACTCAACCATTCCGTATGAAAGATGAAACAAATTATCGCTGTAAGGCTTACCGAGCTTTTTGAGCACTTTCTTCAACACATCAAAATGGTAGTTCTGCTCATTGCCAACCACATAGATCATTTGCCCCGCATTATAATCATCATACCTGAGCTGTGCCGTACCTATATCCTGGGTCATATAAACAGAGGTTCCATCAGCCCTGAGCAACAGTTTCTGATCAAGCCCTTCATCGGAAAGATCGGCCCATACCGAGCCATCTTCTTTCTTCAGCAGCACTCCTTTTTCCATTCCTTCCAACACAATCTGTTTCCCCAGGAGATAGGTTTCCGACTCATGATAGATCTTGTCGAAACTTACACCCATCCGCTGGTAGGTAACATCAAATCCCTCATACACCCATTCATTCATCATTTTCCAGGTATTCCATACATCAGGTTGGCGGGCTTCCCATTTTCTCAGCAGCTCACGGGCCTCCAGCATAAGTGGAGCGTTATTGCGGGCAATTTCATCATCGTAATTATAAGATTCCTTCAGGGCCAGTGCTTCTTTTTTCAACTCGGTTTCAAACATCACGTAATAGTCTCCAACCAGCTTGTCGCCCTTTTTTCCTGACGATTGCGGAGTTTCGCCATTACCCCACTTCATCCATGCAAGCATGGATTTGCAAATATGAATCCCGCGGTCGTTTACCAGGTTTACCTTAACGGTTTTTTGCCCTGCAGCTTCCAAAATCTGCGATACGGCATAACCCAGCAGGTTGTTACGAATATGTCCAAGATGAAGAGGTTTATTGGTATTGGGAGATGAGTATTCTACAACAGCTACATCATCTTCCCTGGTATTTTGTTTTCCGTAGGAATCATCCCGGGAAGAGTTTACCAGAAAACCGGTCCAGAAACCATCTGCCAGAGTAAAATTCAGAAAGCCTTTGATGATATTATAGGAAGCTACCTCATCCATATTTTCCTTAACATACTCACCCAGCAGACGGGCAGTTTCTTCAGGCGATTTGCGGATTTGTTTTATAAATGGGAAAACCACAAAGGTAAAGTCGCCTTCAAAATCCTTTCGCGTAGGTTGCAGGGTTATTTGTTGCGGGCTGATCTCCAGCGAAAATATTTCATTCAATGCGGCGCGGATCTGCGATCCAATCATTTCTTCTATTCTCATCATCGTGCTATAAAATTTATTATCCGGCAAATTTAAGGCTTTTATACCAGCACAGGGAATTTTATATTTCCGGAATCGACGCCTACAGGTTGATCGTAAATACAGGCTATGGCCACGAATTATACCCGCAAAAAAAACATCCCCGAAGTGAACCCTGGGATTTTCAGCGCGGCGAAATGGAATGGAAAAAAACCAATCTGTATTTCGATTCATGGAAAAGAAAAATGAACGCACACAACACTGTACAATAAATTACACCCTATTCAGTATGAAAATTAATAAGTATATCCTGATCATCATGCTGGCCTTGAGCTTGGCGGCATGCAGGCAAGATGACAAAATAGAACAGATCGTACACCATTTCCGTGAAGATTTGTCTGGAGACAGAAGGGAAAACGTTTTCCAGGTAGAAGCCATTAAATCGGGAAAAAGCTATACCCTTAAGGGCGAAATGGATAATCCGGCACTTAAGCAATTGCTGTTCGATTCGCTCCGGGAGGAAGGATTCAGTATCATTGACAGCATCACCCTGCTACCTGCAGCAGTAGAATATCCATGGGGAATTGTAACCATCAGCACGGCCAACCTGCGCAGCGAACCGCGGCACAGGGCAGAGCTGGTGAACCAGGCGCTCATGGGTACTCCTGTAAAGATTCTCAAAGAAGCAAGATCATGGGTGATGATACAAACCCCTGACCACTACCTGGCATGGTGCGAAAAATCAGCACTACACCGAATCTCTGAAGAAGAGATGATCCAATGGCAAAACTCACCAAGGCTTATTGTAAAAACCCCTTATTATCAAATGCTCCAATCGTCAACTCATTTGCCCGTAACCGACCTTGTCAAAGGTTGTATTCTTGAGAAAGTGGATGAGGTTGGAAAAGATATTCTGGTAAAATTGCCCGACGGTCGCCAGGGCATAATCCCGGGAAATATTGTAATGGATTTTGATCTGTGGAGACAAAACACCTTGCTGCAGCAGGATCAATTGCTGAAAGAAGCTTTTGACATGACTGGGATCCCCTATCTTTGGGGTGGTACATCCAACAAAGGGATCGACTGTAGCGGCTTTACCAGGATGACTTATTTCTTCAACGGTGTTATCCTGGCCCGCGATGCTTCGCTGCAGGTGAGGCACGGAGAACCTGTTGAAATAACACCCAATGCAGAATCCTTTGAGCCCGGCGACCTGCTCTTTTTCAGTGCTTCAGCAGAAAATGAACATCCCATTACCCATGTGGGCATGTATATTGGCAACCACAAATTCATTCATGCCAGTGGCAGGGTAAAAGTGAACAGCCTTAACCCGCAGGATGAAGACTATGATGAATATAACACCAGGCGGCTGAAATTTGTACAAAGAATTACCGGGCAGGAAAACACCCCCGGGATCGTTGCAGTAAAAGATCACCCATGGTATTAAATACCTGCAAAATACCTGTATATAAAAGGGTGGCTTTAAATAACCAGCCATTCAATTCATTACAAAGCAATATTTTTTAAAGTATAATACAATGACCAACAGAAGAGATTTTTTGAAAGCAGCAGGACTTATGGGAGGAGCATTAATAGTTCCACCTCTTTTCAATAGCTGTACCGGCAGCGGAGGAAACAGCGAAAGAACAAAATCAAACGGCAAAGGTCTGCAGCTCAGTTTTAAACCCTACGAACTCGAACTAACACATGTTTTCACCCTGGCCGGCAGCAGCCGACGAACCACCCCGGTGGTATTAACGCAGATCGACTTTGATGGTCTTACCGGATATGGTGAAGCTTCCATGCCCCCTTACCTGGGTGAAAGCCATGAAACCGTGACCTCATTTCTTACAAAAGTAGATCTTTCCCAATTCAACGATCCCTTCCGGATGGAAGATATACTGGGCTACATAGATTCTGTTGCCCCGGGAAATTATGCCGCCAAAGCGAGCATTGATATTGCACTGCACGACCTGGTAGGGAAAATTATGAACCAGCCCTGGTACAAAATATGGGGGTTCAACCCTGAAAAGGTTCCCGACACATCCTATACCATTGGCATTGATACCCCGGAGAAGGTAAGAGAAAAAACCAAAGAGGCTGCTCCCTACAATATTCTGAAAGTAAAACTGGGCCACGACACTGACAGGCAAATGATAAAAGCCATTCGCGATGTTACCAACAAACCCTTGTGTGTAGATGTAAACCAGGGCTGGAAAAACCGCGAAAAAGCCCTCGAGATGATCTACTGGCTCCAGGAACAGGGAGTAGTATTCGTGGAACAGCCCATGCCCGTGGAAGCCATTGAGGATATGGCCTGGCTAACTGCCAACAGCCCCTTACCAACCATTGCAGATGAAGCCGTCCAGGCAGCCGCTGACATAAACCGGCTCTATGGCGTATACGATGGTATAAACATAAAACTTATGAAATGTGGTGGCATGCGTGCGGCCCACAAAATGGCAAACATCGCCCGTGGCATGGGTATGAAAGTAATGCTGGGATGTATGACAGAAACCTCATGCGCCGTAACAGCCATGGCACAGCTGGGGCCCATTGCACAATGGGCCGACCTCGATGGCAATCTACTCATAAACAATGATGTATTCGACGGATTAAAAGTAGTTGATGGCAAGGTGATCCTGCCCCAAAGACCGGGCATTGGGGTTGTTCCTGTCTAAAAATTATTTTTTTTGTGCTTACTTTTTTCCAAATTTTGTGTAGGTTTGTGCGATTTTTTTTACGGCAATTCTGTAACTAATCTATATCTATCAATAACCCTTAACAAAAGAAACACATGAGTAAGAAAAATGTAATTATTATCGGCGCTGCCGGGCGAGATTTTCACAACTTCAACACGTATTACAGAAAAAACAGCAATTATAATGTAGTAGCATTCACTGCTGCCCAAATTCCTGACATTGATGGAAGAAAGTATCCCGCTGAACTGGCAGGAGAGCTTTACCCCGAAGGGATCCCTATTTATACCCAGGATGAACTTCCTAGATTAATCAAGGACCTGGATGTGGATGTATGCGCTTTCTCTTACAGTGATGTTTCCTACCAGGAGGTTATGGCAGTCGGTTCTATTGTTAATGCAAATGGAGCCGATTTTTTGCTTATAGGCCCCAAAGAAACCATGATCAAAAGCACAAAACCCGTTATTGCAGTAGGTGCTGTGCGTACCGGTTGCGGTAAGAGCCAAACCTCGCGCAAGATCATTGAAGCTTTGATGGAACATGGAATGAAAGTAGTTGCCGTTCGTCACCCCATGCCTTATGGTGACCTGGTAGCACAGAAAGTTCAGCGGTTTGCCACTGTAGAAGATCTGAAAAAACACAACTGTACCATTGAAGAAATGGAAGAATACGAACCCCATGTTGTGCGGGGCAATGTAATTTATGCTGGTGTAGACTACGAAGCTATTTTGCGCGAAGCAGAAAAAGAAGCTGATGTGATCCTCTGGGATGGCGGAAACAATGACTTCCCCTTCTACAAACCCGACCTGATGGTAACCGTTGTTGACCCCCACCGCCCCGGACACGAACTCAACTACTATCCTGGGGAAACAACCCTGAGACTGGCTGACATTGTGGTGATCAACAAAATGGACAGCTCTTCGCCTGAAAATATCCAGATCGTTCGCGAAAACATCGCAAAGGTGAACCCTTCTGCTATTGTTGTAGATGGTGCTTCTCCCCTTACCGTTAGTGATCCTTCGCTCATCAAAGGTAAAAAAGTACTGGTGGTGGAAGATGGTCCCACCCTTACCCACGGACACATGAAAATTGGTGCCGGTACCGTAGCTGCCATGAAGTGCGGAGCCGCCCAACTGGTTGATCCAAGACCATTTGTGGTGGGAAGACTCAAAGAAACTTTTGAAATTTATCCCAATATTGGTACCCTGCTGCCGGCAATGGGTTATGGCGATCAGCAAATTGCTGACCTGGAAAAATCCATCAACAACACCGAGTGCGATGCTGTAGTAATTGCCACTCCTATTGATCTGCAAAGGATTGTAAAAATCAACAAACCCACAGTGAAAGTTGATTATGAATTGCAGGAAATCGGAAAGCCCGTGCTTTGCGATCTTGTTTGCGACTTTTTGAAAGAAAAAAATCTCATCAGCAAAACATGCGGTTGTAAATAAACTCTAAAAGCGGCTTTAATAGCCGCTTTTTTTTTGCGAATTCTTTTTTTACCTTTAAAATAATTACCAATATTCAAACCCTTCAAGCTATGAAAAACAAAAGTCTGGTGTCCATCAATGACTACACCAAAGAAGAACAACTTCGCGTGCTCGAGGTAGCCAGGGAGTTTGAGGCCAATCCCGTGCAGAACATTCTCCAGGACAACGTGATTGCCTCCTTGTTTTTTGAACCCTCTACACGTACCCGGTTAAGTTTTGAAAGTGCTATCAACCGGCTGGGTGGAAAGATCGTCGGTTTTTCCGAAGCATCCAATACCAGTGTAAAAAAAGGAGAATCGTTGCGCGACACCATTCTTACCATTGCCAATTATTCTGATCTCATCGTAATGAGAAACCCCGTTGAAGGAAGTGCCAGATTTGCTTCTGAGATCTCACCGGTTCCCATCATCAATGCTGGTGACGGTGCCAACCAGCACCCCACCCAAACCCTTCTCGACCTCTACAGCATCATTCAAACCCAAAACACTCTCGACAACCTGCACGTGGCATTTGTGGGCGACCTCAAATATGGCCGCACTGTGCACTCGCTGGTTATTGCCCTGTGCAACTACAACACCACATTCCACCTGGTTTCACCCGTGGAGCTGAAGCTCCCCAGCTCAGTAAAAATGCACATCAAGGAAAAAAATCTTGCCTACCACCAATACACCAGCCTCGATGAAGTTATTCCCGAGGTAGATATCCTTTACATGACCCGCATCCAAAAAGAGCGGTTCTCAGATCCACTGGAGTTTGAGCGCATCAAAAATTCTTACAACCTGCACAAAGACATGCTGGTAAACACCAAGGAGAACTTCAAGATCCTGCACCCAATGCCCCGCGTCAATGAGATCCACATCAATGTTGACTCCGACCCCAGGGCATACTATTTTCAGCAGGCCCTCAACGGTGTGTATGTAAGACAGGCTCTTTTATCC
>CAYVQC010000085.1:0-7161 GCA_964453995.1 uncultured Bacteroidales bacterium
TTCCGGTAATTTCAATGCGCTGGCTGTTGTTATTGCCCAGCTGATCTTGTACTACCGAGTTTTCATCACCACTTACCCATTGGCTGGCATTATTTTTTAATCCTACCTGGTTGATATCCCCATCATTTCCGTAGCCATCAATGAAAACATTAGCTTCATTGTATTTGCTTTCATCCCAATTAGCACCGGGAGCCAATTGCCATACGGTTACATCATTGTCATTGCCGGTGATGTCTACCTGTGCTACGCCAAATTCCTGGGCCATTCCTACTTCGTTGTTGCTTCCCAAAATGTCAAGACCGAAATCGTTTCCATTTTTTTGAGCTTCAGTTCTAAGAGTGTACAAAAGGTTATCATTACCTTCCATTCTTACATTTACCACTCCACCAACAATGTTTTGGTAAAATGCATCGCCTTCGTTTTTACCACGAACAGTATTTCTGTCACCTATTTGTACTATAGTTGCTTCACTGTCGCCATGCAATTGGCCAAAATAAGCTCTCTGTGAAAGGTTAACACTGTTGTCATTACCATGTTGGGTGATGGATGCATCAGCGTTTCCGGTGGATGCTCCACCTCCATCAGTTTGGTTAACAGTAGATTTGTTTTGCATGCCAATCTGCTCGATAGAAGCCTGGTGGTCGTCACCGGTTTGGGTTACGCTTGATTCATTGTTCTGGGCGAAAGTCATTCCCGCTGTAATGGCGAGAGCTCCGAAAATTGCAATTACTTTTTTCATAATTCTAAAAAATTGGAGGTTTAAAATTTAATTTGATTTAATTTGATTTGTTGTGCCTGTCGGACTTTTTTGTGTTGATATAAAGAGCGATATGTTTCCAAAAAGACAAAGGAATTTTTTCCCTTAAAGGAGTAGTCAATACGCTTGATTTTAATTGATTCGTAAATTTTCCTTTGTGATATATTTCCAGTTTTAAGTTGTCAAAAAAGTATCGTTTGACGAACTAAAAAACTGTTTGGTAAAATTGTAATATTAGTTTGTATAAAAAAATCAGAGATTGCACCTAAATTTGAATTACGTAATAACCCTTATGAAATTAGTGTTGTCATCAATAATAGATGATTAAGCGAAAAACCCATTATGATAATAGGGAAAAAGGCTAAACTGCAGATAAGTAGTATGTTAAAAAAAAATTTCCAACGGGCAAGAAAGAAATGGGATTGGGTTTTTGGGTTTGGATTGGGCTCCGTTTGCTTTTTGCCGAGTCCCATACAAAATAGTCACATATGAATTGGCTGCTATTCAACACTTGCAAATATTGCTATTTAAGAGTGCATAAAAATACAATAAACAACAGAGAATAGTCGACAAAACAAAAAAGCCTTTGCCGGTAAAAGGCAAAGGCTTCTAAAAAATATTGGGATATGCTTACCAGTCAGGAGCTTCTACATTGTTGATAAGCAATTTGCGATCCTGGCTGTTGATACTATCGCTATGCATGATCCACAGATCACGCCTTGAATCCAGTACATTCTCTGTATTGATAAAGGTAATCCTGGCACCGTTGTCGGTATATCGTGGAAACAGATCGTTGGTACCGCTGGGTTTGTGCACTGATATTTCGCGGGTTTCCTGGGTTTCAATGTTGTATTCAAAGATACGGGCATCCAGTTGCCTTCCCTGTACCGACTGAAAACCTGAAATATCGTAGGTGTAAAGGATCTTTTTTCCGTCGATGGAAAAGACAGGACTTTCCAGGGCACCGGTTTTTTCACCCACAATTACCTCAAGATTGCCCCCGTCGGTATCCATCAAGACAATTTCTGCATCATAGCGGCTGGCCCCCAGTATAAGGGCTACAATTTTATCATTTACAGGGCTCCAGTCAACTTCCCTGAAATGCTTCTGTTGGTCGATGGAGGTTATTTCTGCCAGGCCGGTTCCATCGCGCCTCACCACGTATAGTTTATTATATGCCGAAAATACCAGCCTCTCCCCATCGGGCAGCCATGCAAAACCTACCCCTTTATTATAGTATCCTCCGGTGGGTACTGAAGTGATCTTTTGTACCCCGCTGCCATCAATATTCATGACATAAAGATGGGGGTTGATATCCCGGGTGGACAAAAAGGCAATTTTGTCCTTTTGTGGGTTGATGAGAGGGCGCCAGCTGTGAAAGTTGTTATGGGTGATCTGGATGCTTGAGGTCCCTGTGGTATCTGTAATAAAGATCTGTGAAACATCTTCCACCTGTTTTGCATACAGCATAAAATCGGATGGAAAATCCCGTGTGGTGAAAGTCCTGATGTCGCTATAGACCTTTCCGGAACTGTTCTCGGCCCATAGTTGCCAAAGGTATGTTGTGCTGAATTTTAATCCGGTAACTACGGCAAAGGTATCGGTTGGGTTCTCCATGTTTACTTCTACCGGTACCCCTGCTTCAAACAGGTTGATACCGAATTGCACCGTATCGGCAGAATTTTTTAACTGCCAGCTGAAAGTGATGTTTACCGGTACATCTTCCTGTTCATGGGCAGGAGAAAACTCGTCGGAAAATTCAGGGAGATCTTCCTGTTCTGTTCTCTTACTCATATTAATGATGACCTGCGTTGCGGCATTCATGTTAACCTTGATGCTGGTGGTGGCAGAGAAATAGTCCTTTTGCTTGGCAATAACGTTATAATCTCCTACCTGTACATCTTCCATGGTAAAATGGCCGGTACTGTCGGTAAGCACATTCTGTGATGCCGGGTTGGTGCTGATCTCTGCATTGATCACAGGGTCTGAGGTTTTTTCGTCAAGAACAATTCCCTTTATGGTTCCGGTTCCTTCCAGGGTGATCTTTTCTTCCATGCAGGAGGTAAAAGCAAAGAGGATGATCAGCAAAAAAGTAATGATCTGATAGTTTTTTAGTTGTTTCACAGCAGTATATATTTTATGGGGTGTTGGTTCTTTTTTTCTTTTTCAGGTTTTGCAGTTTGATATTTTGTGTAGAAAGGGTATCGGAGCATAACAATTCCTGGCCTGACCAGATGGTAAGGATAAGGGTGTACTCATCGCCGGTACTTATGTTGAGGCTTGTTTGCGACAAGATGGTTTTTTCTCCTTTTTCTGCTTCAAACTCTCCACTCTGGCGCGAGGAAGACCTTCCTGATTTCCCTGATTTTACCGCTTCAAGCAGGTAGTTTCCTTTGAGGGGATTCTCACTGTTCTGCGTTAGCACAGCAGTGAATTCAGTCATGTGCCCGATGGTACTATATTCAATCCTGGCAGTACAGTCAGGGGTATCGTTTTGCCCTGCCACAAAGCCGGTTAAAACAAATGCAGCAGCAATGATCACTACAAAACCCCGGAAGGGTTTGCTCAAAACTAAATTGTGATGCAGTGTTTTTGTCTTCATATCCATTGGTTTACATTTTCAATACCAGCGAAGTATTTCTCACCGGATTTCTTCTATGGGTTGTTTTTTGCGCAATACATTAAAATAAAATTTAAACCCAAGATCTACGGACCAGATACGATCGTTGAGCCGTCCGTGCATCATGCCGTCGATACGATCGCTAAGCATTTGCTGGTTGGTAAAAGAGAGGCTCACGGCCGTTTTATCTGTAATCAACCATTCATAGCCTACCTTTAATTTTAAGTAGGGTACAAGGTTGTCGTCAAAGCTGAATTCAGTATCCAGGCTCGTATCTTCTGTATGGTACAATACACCTGCTCCAGCCTGGATAAAGGGGCTTCCCTGGGCAAAGTTGTTGAATAACCTGTACTGCAGGTCGAGGCCGGAATACAGGTAGTTGGCATGAAAAACATCAGTTGCCTCCATTCTGCCTGCGCCACTGTGCCAGTGAAACGACAGAGGACGCTCCTGCAAAAAACCAAGGGAGATATCCAATGCCGGAAGCACCATGGCACCGGCATAATCTCCATCATACATGGAAAGGGATGCCTGGGGAGCAACAG
This sequence comes from uncultured Bacteroidales bacterium, assembly GCA_964453995.1. Taxonomy (GTDB): domain Bacteria; phylum Bacteroidota; class Bacteroidia; order Bacteroidales; family UBA7960; genus SKVR01. The sequence continues at coordinate 3,923 of CAYVQC010000085.1, forward strand.
AAAGGTTACCCCTTAGTTCTTCCTTATAGAGAAAATCCAGGTAATTGGTGTCAAAATTCATTTCTTTCTCTTCCAGGTAGGCCTTAATGGCAGGATGTTCTTTGTCCTCAGGGTTTTGCAATCCCCATAATCCATCCAGAATACCTTCCACAATGAGGGCATGCACAGCCTTGTCAATGGCTTCCTGCACCGCCATGTGCGAGGGCTCGTTGAAGGTGTATCCTGTTTCTGCTTCCAGCAGCCGGCGCAGGGAAACGAACCTGAACAAGCTGGCAGCCACCTTTTGCGACAGGATGGTTTTGGAGGTATGTACCGTTTTAAGAATACGGCCATTGCTGGTAGAAACAGCCCTTAAATAGATGGTGACTTTGTTTTCGCGGTATTCGCCCGATGCACCGGCCCCGAAATAACGCAGTCCGGCACCACCGGTTATCACATTGGATTCGTAAGAAATGATACCACCTTCCAGGGTGATACCTCCGAAAAGCAGGGGTGGCAGCAATTGTTGTCCTTCAACAGCACCGCCCTGGTATTGTTCCCGGCTGGTGCGGATGATGCGCCGCTCCTGCAACAGGTTAGAAAGACCTTCGCGCTCAATGGGAACAAACCATCCTGATTCTTCCAAAGATTGCAGCAGGATAGAGGTAGCACCCTGGGTAACAGCCGTAGACCAGCTGGCGCCCGTTTCTGATGGCTTGTACTGGCCGGTTTGGTCGCGAAACTGGTAAACTGCTGCAACGATCTTTTCCTGGGGCATAGGCAGGTCGCGAAACTCATTGTGCATGGGAGACCATGCACCAAGACGTGCGCTTGCCGGTGTTACCGGTTGTTTAAACATGCTGGCACAGCTCTGCAGTAAAACAGTGAGGATCAGAAATAATAAGGGAAACAGTGTGTGGTGTGAAATATTTTTGGTCATAACAGCGTGCTGATGGTGGGTTAGAAATTGGGAATGGTAATGGTGGTTTCATTCCCCGTGGCGGTATCCAGGATATAAATCACAAGACCTTCCAACCCGGGAGAAACTTCAATTTCGTAATTGCCAAAAGCATACTGTCCTTCAGTTAGTGGGCCATCGCCAAACTGGTCAACGGTAAGCTGCCGCGAAATCTGGTTGAGGATCTGGCGGCTCAGGCTGGCCTCAAAGTCGGCAAGAGGGTCGCGCGAAAAGGGATCCCGCTCAGGAGTTTCTTCTTTAAAATCACTCTGCGCCTGCGCCGAGCTCAACATCCATTGATAATTGAGATAATTTCCGCCAAAAGCCGGATTGACCGGGCGATATACAAAATCCTGGGCCTGGGCTAGTGCACCAAAAGCCAGGATGAAACCTGAAAGAAGTAGTAATTTTTTGATAACCATTTTGAAAACGTTTTAGTTGTATCTTGGTGTGTTTTCCGTGTAAATTTTCTTTAAAGTCGCAAAGATAGTATTTTTAAGACCGGTAAAGTTCCCATTAATAATAAAAAGGGCCAATGCGTAATTTCCCCTGTTTTTGTATGATGGTAATCTATTGAGCTTGCTGGCTATAGTTTGTAAGCAAATTCCCTTCCATGGCAGCCCTTCTAAAAAATACCCCCCCGGAAAAAAAAGTTCAAAGCCAGGGGGGTATGGTGTTGTAGTATTCAGTTATTGCTCATCATACTGTAAATCCTTTGTATTACAAGGATTTCTTTATGTATTACAATTGCTGTTCAGTTTTATACATGGCCGGATTTCTTACATTCAAAGAGTGAGAACAGATGCACAAGCCATGGGAATAGATTTTCAGCACCAATTCTTTTACTACTTCATCATTGTGCTGTAGGGCCATTCTTGATAGCTTTACCTTGCTGTTTCCTTTTGCCGTGAAAGCGCCCTGCACGCGGGTTACTGTGCTTGTGCCGTGTTTTTCTTCTACGGCTTCCAGGGTATAGGATCCGTCAAAAGGTTCGGGCAGGTGGTTAATGAAAACCCCCCTGAACTCCCTGAGATCTGCACGGCGGGTTTTTACAATGAGGGCCTGGCATGGCTTCTTTCCGGTGAAAGGGGATTGTGTAAGTCCACCGGCAAGGGTTAAAAACTGCAGCAAAAAGCCGGTTGACATGACCATGAAGGTTACGGTAAAAAAAGAACGTTTTTAAAAAAATGCCCTGCAGTAGGTAAAGTGCTATGCCGGGCTGTGGCGAGTTGGCTTTTTACTGATTGCCAAAAGGGAAGGAAGCGATACCGTGTTCAATATGTATTTTCATTCCTTCCCCCTGCTGGTGTACCTGGTAGTTGGGGGCATTGCCCTGGGTTTCAATCTGGATGAGCTCATTGCCCGATCCCTGTTGGATTACCTGGAGCTGCATGTTGTCGCCCGCCAGTACCTGGTAGATTTCGTTGTAGCTGCCTGACTGCAAAATATCGATAAGGTTGTCATCTCCGGAAAGAGTCCCCTGGTATTGATTAGAATCTCCTGACTGGCTGATCTCAGCAGCATTTTTTCGACCTTCCTGGATGTATTCTGCCATATTGCCGCTTCCGTTTTGGGTGATCTGAACATGATTTTCCCATTCGGCACTGGCCACCCTCGAACGCAGCATTTCCATTGCCTGTTTAAAGCCCATAGTGATGGGTTTCAGTTGGATTTGCTGTGGCGTTTGGATCAAACTGCCATCATCAATGTTGATCTGCTCCAACAGTATGTCGTCAGGATAATTGTCCAGGTTGTTTTGCTGCGCCACTACCGTGCAACAAAACAGGAGAATGGACAAAATGCTTAGAATATGTTTCATTTTTTGTGTATAAAGTTTCAGGCATAAAACCTGCGGGGAATTACCCCCACAGGTTTTGTTTGAGAAATTGCACTATGAAGAACGAGTTCAAAGGATTGCACAAGTATAATTATAAAAATACAAAACCTCTGAAAAAATCTGCAACCTATTGTTGTGTTATGCGCCGAATTTTCAACGGGTTTCTTTCAAATCATGTTGATTAATGCTGATTAATAATGGTATTGTTGCTATCACCGTTTTGCATCAACTTAATGGAATTTGAATTGGTGCTTTGGGTAGTAGTTGCAGTATTCAAATCACCCCATTGATCAACCTTCAGGAAGTTGTTATCTCCACCAAACATTGCATTCAATGTGTTATCATCACCGTCCTGGAAAACCTTAAATGTATTTCTTTGTCCACCATTGTAATCAACTTTTGCCCAATTATCATCACCGTGTTGGTCGATGTAAACATCATTCTCATAACCCCTTAGGTCGATGA
>CAYVQC010000086.1:0-6819 GCA_964453995.1 uncultured Bacteroidales bacterium
TCCCCCCTCACCCTGAGCGATTTGAGTTTGTCCACAATATTCTCAGAGGCATCCACAAAGGGCAGCAGGATGAGGTCGGCGCCGGCTAATTCCAATTCTTTGGCGGTACGCCCGTAGTATGAGGTTACGGCGATTTTCCCTTTGTATTCTGCTTGTTTGAGGTATTTGATAAGGGCCAGGTTGACTTGCTTATCGGGCAGGGTAGAAATCACGCATTGGGTGTTTCCCGGCAGGATTTCCATGATCTCGGGGTCGTCGGCATCGCCATATTGTGCATGACGACCTTTTCTGTTCCATCGTTTTACGTTGCGTGGGTCGAAGTCCACGCCAAACACCCTGAATCCTCTCTCTTCAAGGCTTTTGGCTATATTGTTTCCATACATTCCCAACCCGAAAATGATTACATCATAGGGGTAGGATTTGGCAGTATCGTCTGATATTTCGCGATAGGGGTTCTTACGTTCAAAGATACTCAGGCCGGGAGCCACCCGTTCATAAATCTGGTGGGAATACATGATAAGGTAGGTGGATATGCCGATGGTGATAAGGCCCACCAAGGTGATCAGGCCCAGTGTTTCCTCGTCGATCTGCCCCAGGGAAAGGCCCAGGGCAGCGAGAATGAGGGAGAACTCGGAAATTTGCGCCACATTGAGCCCGCTGAGAAAACCGGTACGTTTTCTGTAACCCATAATGCCCAGGATAATCATCACGATGATAGGGTTTCCGATAAGCACAAAAAACGACAAGACCAGGGCAGGTACAATTTGTTTGCCAATGAGGGTAATATCAACCTGGCTGCCCAGGTGGATAAAGAAAAACAAAAGCAAAAAGTCGCGTACCGACACCAGTCGGCCTGAAATCACTTCGCGGTATTGCGTAGATGCCAGCGATATGCCTCCCAAAAATGCCCCCACCTCTTTGCTAAACCCCATATAATCGCTCAGAGCGGCAAGAGCAATGGCCCATGCCAGCGAAAACAATACCAGCAATTCCTGTGTTCGCGCCATATGGGTTACAATGCGATGCATTACATACCGTATCAGCAGGATCACCCCAATGATCATGGCAACACCTTTTACCACCACCCAAATAATCTCTTCCCACACAGAATAATTGCTTTGCGTTCCCATGGCCGACAGCACGATCATAGCCAGGATTACAACAATATCCTGCACAATTAGGAAACCAATGGAGATCTGGCCGTGGAGTGATTGTATCTCTTTTTTATCGGAAAGGAGTTTTACGATGATGATGGTACTGGAAAAGGTAAGAGCTACAGCAATATAAATGCTGGTTACGGGAGCGAAGCCTAAGCCAATACAAATGAAATAACCAAATATAGAAGTAAAAATCACCTGCCCCAGTCCGGCAGCCAGGGCCACCCTACCACTGGTACGGATCAGGCTCACATCAAGTTTTAGCCCCACAACGAACAAAAGCACTGCAATGCCCATTTCGGAAAGAAGGTGAATTTTCTCTACCGAGTGCAGCAGGTTTAGTCCGTAAGGCCCCACAACCAATCCCACAAATATAAAGGAAACGATGAGAGGTTGCTTCATCAGCCTCCCCAGCAAACCAAAAGCCACTGCAAGTCCCAGTATGGCAGCAAATTCAAAAAAACTATCTGAGAGAACTTCCAAGGTGCAATTTTTTTTGAATTAGGAATACTATTTAAACTATTGTATGTTGGCAAGATGAGCTGATCAATTACCAAAAGCACTTTTGGCCATTTGGAGAAATTCATCGCATATTTTTGCATTGGTTGCAATCAGTTCACCCCCAAAAATGTAATTATCTTCTCCGTTAAAATCGGTAACCCTGCCTCCGGCTTGCTGCACGATAAAAGCACCAGCGGCCACATCCCATGCTTTAAGGCTGTATTCAAAAAAGGCATCAAACCGGCCGCATGCTACATAGGCAAGGTCAACAGCAGCACTGCCAATCCTCCTTATGCCATGGGTATTGTGCAGGCACCAGGTAAACAACTCCAGGTATTTCTCCAGGCGCGAGTAATCATGATAGGGAAAACCCGTTGCCAGCAGGCTGTCCTGCAACCGGGAAGCGGATGAAACACGTATGGGTTTTCCATTGAGAAAGGCGCCACCCCCCTCCCAGGCATAAAAACACTCATCAAGATTTACCTCATAAACCACCCCTGCCACAACCTTTCCTTTATGCATCAGGGCGATACTTACACTGAAACAAGGAAGCCGGTGGATAAAATTGGTAGTACCATCCAGCGGATCTACTATCCACATCCAGTCTTTCTCAACGGTATTGATGGTATTTTCTTCGGTGATAAAACCTGCCTGCGGCAGTATCTTCCCCAGCCCCTTTACGATGATCTGCTCCGCATTTTTGTCAACATAAGTCACATAATCATGCGTCCCCTTGCTTTCTATTTGGTTCGTATTTACCTGATCGAGTTCGCGCCGGATAAAACTACCGGCCTCTTTTGCTATTTCTATAATCTGCCTGCAAGTGGTTTCCAGATTTTCCAACATACCATCAACTAATAATAAGATTTTTGGGAGATTTATTCAATGCTAATCCTGCCATTGTCAATCAGTAAAATGTAATATTAATAACCGGAAAAGCAGGCACTGCGCCTTTACCCGACAATATAAACCCCGTCGGTATCTAAATGGTTCAAAACTATATTTTCAAGGGTGTTTACCTTGTGAGGAGAAAAGGGTGTTTTCACCTTGATGTAGTTTTCAGTAAATCCAAACATATACCCTTTCACGTTGTCTTTCTCCCACAATACAATGGAGGAATGCCCCTGGTTGTTTCGGTAAAAAACATCCTTTTTATGGGCCGAAAGTTGTTGCATGATCTTACTTCTTTGCTGTCGTATTTTCAGTGGTACCTGGCTTTGGTAGGTTACAGCGCGCGTATTGCTCCTTTCGCTGTAGGTAAATACGTGAACATACGACACATCCATTTTTCTCACAAAATCATAGGATTGCTGAAAAAGCTCATCGGTTTCGGCAGGAAAGCCAACGATAAGATCGATGGCAATGCAGGCATGGGGTATATGTTTCCTGATATTCTCCACCCTTGCGGCAAACAACGCAGTATCATAGCGACGTCCCATGGCACTAAGCACCTCATCGTTGCCCGACTGAAGGGGAATATGGAAATGCGGCATGAGCACTTTTTGTTCGGCCACCAAATGTATGATCTCATCACTGAGCAGGTCGGGTTCAATGGATGAAATACGAACACGTTCAAGGCCATCCACCTTTATCAGTTCCTGCAGGAAGCCATAAAAATTCTCGCCATGGTCTTTACCAAAATCACCAATATTTACCCCCGAAAGCACCACTTCCTTAATGTTGGTGCGGGCTATTTCGGTAGCTGTGGCAATGGTCGTGGCAATATTGTTGCTGCGGCTGCGCCCGCGTGCAAGGGGTATGGTGCAATAGGCACAAAAATAATCACAGCCGTCCTGGATCTTGAAAAAAGAGCGGGTGCGGTCGTCTATGGAAAAACCGGGCACAAAAGTATCGGGTTCTTCCACGGCAACATCCTGCCGGCCTGCAGCGCCTTCCCTTTCCAGGTTTTTGATGTGCTCAAAAAGATTGAACTTGTCGGCATTGCCCAGCACAATATCAACGCCGGGAATGGCTCTGATCTCATCCGGATTGAGCTGCGAAAAACAACCGATGATAGCAATATGCGCTTCGGGATTTTTCTTCATGGCCTTTTTGATCATTTCCCTGCATCTTTTTTCGGCATTTTGTGTTACCGAACAGGAATTGATCACATAAATATCGGCAGGCTCATTGAAGTCTACCTGCTGAAATCCTTCAGAGCCAAACTGGCGGCTCAGGGTAGACGTTTCGCTGAAATTGAGTTTACAACCAAGGGTTTGGAAAGCTATTTTTTTCACTGGAATACTGTCGGGGTTCATTTGCGTTTATCTTATAAAAAACGTTACATCCGGGCAGGCTACGTGGAGGGATAGCCTGTCCTGGCGAAACTCACACAAAGTTACCAAAAATCCCAAAGCCTTCATGGCGGCTTATTGGTTTGTGAAATTCTGAACAAAATCAAGCCTGCATCCATTAATTACTATTATATACTTAAAGAGCACAGCCAATGAAAAAGAAAGTATTTGTAGTTACCGGCGGATCATCTGGCATAGGGCTTTCGTGCATAGAAAAGCTCAGCCAGGACAGCAGCAATTATGTGATCTCCTATAGCCGCAGTGAGGAAAAAGTAAAACGGGCAATGGAAAGCATGGGAAATATTCCGGCGAATGTAGAGTTTTTCAGGGGTGATGTACGAAATGAAGAACACACTCACCTATTCACCAGTTACCTTACAAAAAACTTTTCAGCCATACACGGCCTCGTAAATGCTGCAGGGGTTCTCACCAAAGGGGGGATGGAGATGATCAGCTATGACCAGTGGAAATACAACCTCGACGTCAACCTCAACGGGCCTTACCTGCTTACCCGTGAATTGTTGCCTTTGCTCAGAGCTGCACAGGGCGCTTCGGTGGTAAATGTGTCATCAGTAGCAGCCTTTAAGCCGGGAAGCAGCGTAGCCTATTCTGTGAGCAAAGCGGGGCTGGACATGCTCACCGAATTCCTTGCCGGCGATCTGGCGCCTTATCAGATTCGGGTAAACTCTGTCAATCCGGGATTTGTAAGAACCCATATCCACCTTGACAATAACATAGTAGATGGCCAGGATGCTTATGAAGAGATGGTTAATAAAGTTACAGAGCGCTATCCGCTGGAGCGCGTTGGTAAACCGGAAGAGATAGCCGATTTGATCCTCTATTTGCTCAGCGATAAAGCTTTATGGATCACGGGTTCCATCTTTAAAATTGACGGAGGAACCATGATCTCCAACGACCTTATTCCACCCAAAAAGTAGGACTCAGCAGCTACTACCCTCCAAAGGGACAGATCAGGAATGGTTTTCCGGGTTGTGGCACACAAGCCAGGAATCTGAATCTTAAAAGCAATTTAGTTTTTTCCCTATCCGGGATATTTTTGGCATTCATGAAACATCTTTCTTACTTTTGACATAAAAGAAAGCATGATGTAGCTGGAATAGTTGAGCAGCAGCAACAATAACAAGTGGCATGTAAAACCGAAAACCATCATCCGCAGACCTATGCTTAAACAAGAAAGAAAAAAGATCCTGTCGGCCCTGATCATACCCATGATCTTTGTGGCTTTGCTCTGGCTGATAAAAGCCACGGAAGAATTGCTGCAGGTAAGCTTTCACACCTGGGGGGTGTTCCCGTTGAGTGTGCAGGGTTTAAAAGGCATTATCTTTTCTCCGTTGATCCATGGCAGTTTTCAACACCTTATCTCTAATACTTTTCCCTTGTTGGTATTGGGATGGGCCCTATTTTATTTCTACGGAAAACTTGCTTTACGCATCACCCTATTTGCCTGGGTGATCAGCGGCCTGTGGGTGTGGGTTTTTGCCCGTGAGTCGTGGCATATTGGTGCCAGCGGCATCATATACAGCTGGGCAGCCTTTCTGTTTGTGAGTGGCGTTATCCGCCATCATCCGCGGTTGATGGCCCTGTCGTTGCTGGTAGCTTTCCTTTACGGGAGTATGGTATGGGGAATTTTTCCCTTGCGCGAAAGAATATCGTGGGAAGGACACCTGATGGGATTGGTAGCAGGATTGGTGCTGGCCCTGTTTTTCAGGGAAGAAGGCCCGCAACGTAAAAAGTACTCCTGGGAACTGGAAGAAGAAGATGAAGAAGATCAGGACCCTGATCATCCGCCATACTGGATGCATACTCATATCACGGAAAATACTACCCGGCAGGAGGAGGTAAGAAACGCGGAAGGAGACAAAGGCAAACGACAGAAAACAGATGCCACCCCTACCGGGCACAGCTCCATGAGGGTGAAATATCACTTCGTTCCCCGTCAAAAAACTGATGAAGGGACTGATAACACAAAACGATCGGGTTGATAAAATTAGGTTTTAAAAACCACTGCGTTCCAGGTCTCGTTTGGTATCTTTTTGTTTGAGGGTTTCTCGCTTATCGTAAAGCTTCTTTCCTTTGGCCAGGGCGATCTCCAACTTGGCCAATCCCTTTTCATTGATAAATAACAGGGTGGGTATCAGGGTAAGGCCTTTTTCACTGAGTTTGGACTCAAGTTTCTTCAACTCCCTGGCAGTAAGTAAGAGCTTGCGCTCACGTTTGGGCTCATGATTATGGTACGTTCCATATTCATACTCGCTGATATTCATGTTGCGTACAAACAGCTCACCTCCGACAAAGGCACAATAAGCCTCATTGATGCTCGCCTTGCCCGCCCTGATCGATTTGATCTCGGTACCGGTAAGCACCATGCCGGCCACAAATTTTTCCAGCAGGAAAAATTCGAAAGATGCCTTCTTGTTGCGTATGCTGATCCTGTTTGCCATGCATTGAATTTTGGGGGCACAAACGTACAAAATTTTCGGGAGATTAATGGGGTTATATTGAATTATTGTGGTATGTTTCTCAAGTAATCAAGCAAAAAAAACAATAATAATTGTGGTGACGGAGCCAAACCAAAGACTAAGCGGACATCACATTTCCAATTCCCGTAACATGTGACAGGGGCTCCTCCCGGCGATACAGCCACCTGGGTCCATGTGGTTGACGACTCCCGGCACGGCTGTCCACTCTTTTTCCTCTCGCAGAGCCGCAAGGGAGGCAGTTTTGAAAATCATGTGGGGATTTTTTGGGTTGATGCTTACACTGGTATGCACTATACCCCCCTACCCCCTTAAAGGGTAATGGCGCTAACTTAATGAATTAAATATTATCTTTGGCAAACCTTAAAC
>CAYVQC010000087.1:0-6617 GCA_964453995.1 uncultured Bacteroidales bacterium
TCCCCTTTATCAGTATATGCGATTTCAGGAAATGGGAGAGTCCCATTGTAAAAGCCTGGCATGTATTTGCCACACCTACAATGTATTTGTTAAATAACCAACGGGAAATATTGCTGAAACCAGGTTCTGTAAACCAAATGGATTCATGGGTTGACTGGTATCTGGCAGAAGAGAACCGAGATTAACATTTGTTTGGTTTCCGCAGTATAATTGTTAATGCTTTCTTAAACTGTTGTTAATTTATCCGTAATATGCAACCCTTAGTTTTGCCATGAATTTATAAATCTATTTTTATGGCAAAGCTAAGACTTTTTTTATTTTTTATTCTGATTGCTGTTACTCTGACCAGTCAGGCACAACAATCAGGAATTGTCAGGGGAAGGGTACTGGATATCGATAACCTGTCAATGCCCGGGGCTACCGTAGTTATTGAATCCATAAACAGGGGAGCCGTTACTGATAATTTTGGACACTTTATCATTTCGGGTATTCCTGAAGGCTCTTATGAAGTTTCCGTATCTTATATCGGCTACAATTCCGATAGCAAGCAGATTACAGTTCTGGCCGGCGAAACAGCAATTGTGAATTTCAGCCTGATCCCGGGAATTGAGCAATTAACCGAAGTGGTTGTAAGCGGGCAGTTGCAGGGACAGGCAAAAGCACTGAACACGCAGATGAACAAAGGAAACATCACCAACATCATTTCATCTGATCAGGTGGGGCGTTTTCCTGATGCCAATATCGGTGATGCCTTAAAAAGGATTTCCGGTATCAATGTACAGTACGACCAGGGTGAGGCACGATTTGGAAGTATCAGAGGGACATCATCTATGTATAATTCAGTAACAATCAACGGCGAACGAATTCCCGGGGCTGAAGCTGAAGAACGTGAGATACAGCTCGACCTGGTACCGGCCGATATGGTTCAGGCTATTGAAGTAAACAAAGCCCTTACACCCGATATGGAAGCCGATGCCATTGGCGGCTCGGTTAACCTTGTTACCCGATCTGCTCCTTATGATCGTCGAATAAGTTTTACCCTTGGTTCCGGATACAATATACTGGCAGGAAAACCTATGTATACCGGTAGCTTTGTGGTGGGTGATCGTTTTCTGAATGATAAACTGGGTGTCATTGCCAGTGCCTCCTATCACAATCATGATTTTGGCAGTGACAATACGGAAGCAGAATGGGATTATCTGGATGATAATAATAAAGATGGTACTGCCTTTACAGAGGAAATACAAAATCGTCAATATGTTGTGCAACGAATCAGGCAAAGCGTTTCTTTAAGCCTGGATTATAAGTTGAATGCTAACAATACCATTTACTTCAGCGGTATTTATAACCACCGAAACGACTGGGAAAACCGGTTTGCTACGATATATAAAGACATTGAATACGATGAAGACAGCGATTCATGGACAGGCGTGATTGAAAGAGAACTCAAAGGTGGAGGTAATAATGATAATGTAAATAATGCCCGTCTTGAAGACCAGCGAATGATGAATTTTGCCCTGAGTGGCGACCACCAGTTTGGAACAGTTAAAGCCGACTGGGCTGCCTCATACAGCAAAGCCTCGGAAGAAAGACCCAATGAAAGAGAAATTTTATATGCAGCTGAAGATTTAACGTTCTCTACCGATTTCTCCGATCAAAACTCGCCAAAAATTACCAGTGTTACCCCGGCCTCTTCGGCAAATTTTAGTACTGACTATGCGTTTGACGCAGTAACTCAGGAATTTCAATATACAGACGATATTGATAGAAATTTCAGAGTAAACCTTACCATCCCAATGCTGGAAAATGAATATAAAAACAGTCTGAAAGCAGGTGTAAGATATAAGGGAAAGGAAAAATATCGTGATAATGAAAAATTTGAGTATTCCCCTCTCGACGAAGCTGGATTTTTGGCCAATTCCCTGAATAACCTGGAGGATTATTCCAAAGACAATTTTTTAGCCGGCGATTATGAAACAGGCTATCATGTAACTCCTGAATACCTTGGGGGGCTCGACTTAACCAATCCATCTTTGTTTGAAGAAGAAAAAGACATTGAAGAAACATCTGAGAATTTCAATGCCAGTGAAGACGTTATTGGGGCCTATCTAATGCTGAACCAGGATTTTGGTTCTAAACTATCGATGATTGCCGGTGTGCGACTTGAAAACACCTTACTGGAGTATCAGGGGTACCAGTACGATGCTGATGAAAATGTAGCCGACCTGTCTGAAAAGGTATCTGACTCATACGTAAATGTTCTGCCCGGCCTTCACTTGAAATATAACTTCGATAAAACCACTATGTTAAGGGCAGCATGGACCAATACCCTGTCCAGACCCAACTATTTCTACCTGGTTCCTTTCAGACAAATTACCAGATCAGAGAATGAAATTGTAATCGGCAACCCCGACCTGAAACCCACTACTTCAATGAATTTTGACCTGATGTTTGAAAAATATTTCAAGACGATTGGTATCGTTTCTGCCGGTGTTTTCTATAAAGACATGGAAGATTTTATCGCTTTTGAAACCCGTGAAAATTACCTCTTCGAGGGCCGAACATGGGACACATACGAAAAACCCATCAATGCAGGCAATGCTGAAATACTTGGTTTTGAATTTGCTGCTCAGCGTCAGCTTGACTTCCTGCCCGGTTTCTGGAAAGGTTTCGGACTGTATGCTAATTACACCTATACAACCAACAGTGTTAGCGATTTCCGCATCGAAGGCCGCGAAGATGAAGAGATTTCTTTGCCCGGTACTGCAAAACATACACTAAACGGTTCCCTATCGTACGACAGCAGACGCTTTTCTTTCAGAACCTCTGTAAACTATGCTTCCGCATTTGTAGATGAATTTGGGGAAGAGGCTTTCTACGACAGATATTATGACAGTGCTGTTTTCCTGGATGTAAATGCCAACTTTGCTGTTACCCCGCAGTTTAGAATTTATGCAGAAGCCATCAATCTTCTGAATCAACCCTTGTATTATTACCAGGGAATCACTTCAAGGATGATGCAGTCAGAGTTTTATAATGTCCGGTTTCAGATGGGTGCAAAGTTTGACCTCTAATGCTAAATGAAAAATAACTTAATAGCTTGATTTATGAATGCCGAACGGTTATCTTCGTTTGGCATTCATTTCTTTTTTCAACCCTGTTGGGTAATTGCTATTTTTTAATATCATCACGGACAAATCATGCTAACTGATTATATATATTATGGATGTAACTGTTATCCAGTCTTTTTCCGGGAGTGTTACTGGACAAATGAGTCAAAAATATGCATATGAAACCTTGGTTGGTAGTTTACCTGGCTCTGATATTTATTTCCTGTAATGATAACAGCAGAGCTGCAGATGGTGCAGAAGTAAAACAAAATCTATTGCATGACGTTTCCCCATTCAGCGCCGATTCACTGCTAAGAGTTGTGATTGAGGTACCAGCCGGCACCAATCAAAAATGGGAAGTGAACAAGGTGACAGGCAAATTGGAATGGGAACGCATTACACCCGATTCTCTCAGGGTGATTGATTATCTGCCTTTTCCGGCCAACTATGGATTTATTCCTCAAACCGTGGTATCTGCCACTTCTGGGGGCGATGACGATCCGGCAGATGTTTTTGTGCTGGGTGCAGCTATGGATCGCGCAACAATAACCGATGTAAGAATTATTGGCATTATTTATATGACTGACAATGGAGAATCAGACGCCAAACTGCTGGCAGTGAATCCTTCTGAACCGGGTTTTAATGTTTTTACTTTTAATGCTTTATTGAATCAATATCCGGGTGCAATAGAAATCATCAGGCTATGGCTCTTACATTACAAAGGAACATCCAGCAGGGTAGAGATTCATTCAGTGGAAGATGAAAAAGTTGCACTCGAATTTGTTAAAACTGTACATCAGAATTACACAAAGAAATTACCTGACAGAAGTACCCTTGGTATTGAGTAAGTCAGCAGGCAAATACCTAAACTGGCATTACTTTTCAATTATGAAATAAATTATACAGCAATGAAAAAGTTACCATTAGTTTTATCCTGCATAATAATAACAGCAGGTTTGCTTTCCCACGGTTCAGGAATGGCGCAAAGCACCCAGGATGAACCTGCTATTTCCTCCGACCGTACAACAGCTTTTCGTTTTCGCTCTGACTTTCTCATCGACCTGGATGAGGATATGGGTTGGGCTGCCGGGATAAACCAATCCCCTGCACAAACTGTTGATACTCCGTTTCGCATCCGTTTTGAAGTGGAAAGCGATACTTCTGCTTATCGACGTCAATATAGCCTGCAATACCGTTGGAACGACGGACCATGGCTATATGCTGAAGCCCATGAATTTCCTTATCCATCGGCCGCATCGCCGGCCCTGAGCATTGTTAGTTGTCCGGCATTTTTCATCGGCGAAGAGGCCGGAGACCTGGTTGATGTTTCAACACATACGCCAAATCCTGGTGCAGGGATCAGTCTTTCTCCCACCACCCCGGGTTGGGTTCCAGAGCCCACTTCAGGAGCGTCAGCAGAATGGGAATTTGCACTGGTGGTGCGCCGTTGGACTGACGGCCCAAATCTGGTGAAAGACAGCGACCGCTTTTCGCTGCGTATGGTTGATCATCTGGGGCGTCCTTTACCTGGGCCTACCCCCAGGTTTTTGGTGAATGTACCGGAAAGGCATCTCGGTGGTACTTTTGTAGAAACACCTGCCCGCATTGGACCCTACGAAAACAGCATTGGTCACCTCTACTTCATTATGGAACCTACTGAAACCGACAACTTTTTTATGATAGTGAAATCAACCGATGGTGGTAAATTCTGGTTTGAGGCCGACCCGGGAAACCGCCCAAAGGTAGGTGATCTGGAAGGGGTGGGATCAGTTATGGACAAACATGGTATTATCCATATCGTTCACCAGATTTCGGAAGGGGTTTACCATCATGCCTTTGCCACCTCCGATAATGACGAGGCAAAAGACCGCTGGGTCGTTGATAGTAAACTGATTACTGCCCATGAAGAACCCCCTACACAGGTTGCAGACATTACCGTTCGCCCCGATGGCAGTCTGGTTGCCGCCTTTGGCGTGGGCGACAAATTGCAATACAGCATTCTGAAACCCGGCGGAACATGGAGCAAGGCAGTATATCTCACCCATGATCACCCGGCAGTGTTCACTAACCCTTCTTTGATAAGCCTTCCCGATGGTACCATCGACATTACCTACAAAAGCATGGATGGCATAGGATGGCACCGGCAATTGTTGCCCGATAATTCTCTCACCCCACCGCAACAGTTTGTCCAAAACCTGGGAACAACCGAAGAGGAAACAGTTGCTATCCTTCCCCTGATTTACCTGCCCCACAAGAGAACCACCATTGCCATTTTTCGACAGGCCGACGGCTATCTTTATCTGAGCACCAAATCATCCAATACCGCCTGGTCAGAACCTTTCAAAATATCAGACAGAACCGTTGTGACCAATCCGGTCGACTCCGATCAGACAGGTGCCGATGCTGTAGCATGGAATGACAAAATCCTCGTTTCATTTATTGGGGAAGAAGATAGAAGCATATATCTTTCAGTGATTGAAAATGCCGACCAAACTCCAGCTGCCAGACTGATCGTTCCTGACATTGAGGGCTCATGGGTAAGAGGTAATATACTTTATGGTCAGCAGCAATCTCCTGTTTATGGGATCATTTACGACGCCGGTAGCAATGGGGGTTCAGGCTTCAATAAGTATCTCCCCCTGCAACTGGTTAAATAGCGTTTTTAGTTACGGTTATTATATCAGAACTGTCCCATTAATTAAATGATATCATTGTGAGCAAACATTCACATTAGCAATCTTTTTCCTGACCATATTGTTTTCAGCCTGCAGTGGCAGAATGGGCAAAGAAAACGACACAGCCAACAATCAGGACAACATAAAATTAGCCCGTGTGGAAGTATCGGAATTTCTCATAGGTGATACAAAGACCGAAAATGACTCCATACTTTTGCGTGTAGCATTTGCAGGCGATGGCGAACCGAAGCCCCTGCCAGAATTTCCGGGGAGGGAAGCTCTGGTTGAGCATATCAATATATATTCACATGTATGTCTGATTGGCAAAAGATTTTGAGATTGCTTCCTGTGATAAGGTGGAGACCTGGATTTTGCAAGGCACAGATCACCATCAGAATGTAAAAGGTACTAAAAGTAACAAATTCAGGATTATTCAATGAACCGCAACAAATATTTAATAATTTGATTACACTGCATTAATATACACTTAAACCACTTGGGTTTACTTTGCTATTAATAAAAATCTTAAAGTCTTCCGGACTGGCTTCGAAAATCACAAATTTGAAGTTTCTGTAAGTTTAACCCTCAAAAAACTTTATTATGAGATTCTTAAAGATAGCAGCAATAACACTTTTTATGACAGGCCTATCTGTCACCGCTTATGCACAAACTACAGAAGGTCAAATCCAGGGAAGGGTTTATGATGCCAGCACGCGTGAGGTATTACCAGGAGCTACCATAATCCTGCAGGGAAGTAACATCGGTACGGTAACTGAAAATGATGGCCGGTTTATTTTAAGGAACCTGCCTGAGGGCGATTATATGATGTATG
>CAYVQC010000088.1:0-5178 GCA_964453995.1 uncultured Bacteroidales bacterium
AATCATCCGCGTGTGTGTCCAAATTTTGGTCATGGCTCGGTTCAATTTACACAGTTTGTATTTTGCAGTAACAACAAAAAATCCAATAGCCCTATCACTTCCACTTCATGGGGCAAAGGGTATCGATCATTATTGGCGCTAATTACCCATTTATGGGTTGCTTTAATATCTTTACATGGTTCGTAAAACCCCCTCGTTAATTTTGGCGCAGCAGTTCGCTTTATTTCAACAGCCCATATTTCATTATCGGGTGTTTGAAGCACCAAATCTATTTCAGCCTGGGTTGCTGTTCTGTAATAGCTATAATCCCATCTATTATCCAGTTGGTTAATAATATTTTCAAGCACAAATCCTTCCCAACTTGCTCCAATTACCGGGTGAGAAAATATAGCTTCAATGGTTGGCAGCTGAATCAGGCTATGTAATATTCCCGAATCACGAATATATATCTTGGGTGTTTTCACCAACCTTTTCTTAACATTTCCTGACCAGGGAGTAAGTTGTCTTACCATATAGAAATCAAGGATTACCCTGCAAATTGAAAAATAAAGTTTCAATTTACAAGGTTAAATGAACCCGGAATGGGGTCGACCACCCCACCCAATTACACCACCACCCAGACAAATGCCTGTTGATCATTTTGCGCCGCAGGCAGTGGGTTTTGTAAAGCATAGGTATCAGGGTTTTGAAGCACTTCATCCGGAAGCTTCCAGTTCCTTCGGAAGCTGGAAGTTCCTACCCGCCAGGAACTGGAAACTTGCGAAGCAATTTCCAGCTTCCGGATAGGAAGCAATGCAGAAATTCTGAGTTTCGTTTTAAATTCACTAATTTTGCTATTGAAATATTCTTTTATTTATAATTCATGAACGGGCTGACTAATCTTTAAGAATAATGAAAGCAATTACAATAAAAGCCTATACCAGGAACGATATGCAGATAGAGGCTTTGAAGGCATTTTTGAAGGCTTTGAATATTGAATTTGAGTTGGATAAAGAATCTTCCTATAATGAAGATTTTGTTAGCATGGTTAAAGAGGCTGAACAAGACATTAAAGATGGTAAAGGGAAAAATATTACCTCAGATGAATTTGATGACTTATGGAAATAGTCTTATCGCCTGCAGCAATTAAACACATTGATTTCTGGAAAAGGACTAATAATCAAGCTATACAAAAACGTATAATAGCTCTAAAGAATTCCATAATTAAGGATCCTTACAATGGAATAGGAAAACCTGAACCCTTAAAATATGAACTATCAGGTAAGTGGTCTCGAAGGATAGATAAAGAAAACCGGTTTGTTTATGCTATAGAAAACAACAAACTTATTATTTATTCGCTGAAAGGGCATTATTAAAGCGATCATTGTAGGGACAGGGTATGCCCTGTTTCTACGCCTGACGACCACCCCACCCAATTACCCCACCACCCCGACAAATGCCCATTGATCATTTTGAGCCACAAGCGGTAGGTTTTGTAAAGCATAGGTTTACTGATTTGAAACACTTCATCCGGAAGCTTCCAGTTCTTTCAGAAGCTGGAAGTTCCTACCCGCCAGGAACTGGAAACTTGCGAAGCAATTTCCAGTTTCCGGGTTAAAATCATTAAAACTTTCAATAAATGCAAGTTTTAATGATTAATGCTATTGCCTTTGCTGTATGAAAAATTACACAAATCGTAAAGGGTATTTAAGCAAACTTTTGGCTTACAAAGATAAAGACCTCGTAAAAGTGGTGATACTGTTAATGTGATCATAGTCGATGATGAGGCAAAGGCACGTGAGTTGTTGCAGAGTCTGATCTCAGAAACTCCCGGTTTTCAGGTACTGGCTCTTTGTGACGGGGTGGATTCTGCGTGGGAATCTATCCTGGAAAAATTACCCGATGCCATTTTCCTGGATATTCAAATGCCGGTAAAAGACGGTTTTGTGCTGGTGGAAATGCTCCAGGATCTGGATAAAATACCAGAGATCATTTTCACCACCGCTCATGAGAAATTTTCTATACAGGCCACTAAAGCGGCTGCTTTTGATTATTTGCTAAAACCTGTAAAAAAAGATGAGCTCCGGAGTACACTTTGCCGGCACAGGGTCCGGCTAAAAGAAAACCAGCAAATGAACCAGATCAAAATACTTTTACAAAATATCACTTCCCAGGAAAAGATAAGACTTAACGATCGTCATGGTTTTCATCTTATTGATCCAAAGCAGGTTGTGTTTGTAATGGCAGAGGGCAGCTATTGCCGGTTTGTGATCAGCGATGGAAGGGATATCACAGCAACCATCAATATTGGGAAGGTTTTAGAATTACTTGTAAAAGGTTATTTCCTGAAAGTAAGCAGATCATGTATTGTCAATCTGGATTACCTTGTCAGGGTAGACCGCAAAAACCTGAAATGCGAACTTAAGGCCAATACCTCCTACCAATGTCCCGTATCCCGATCTCACTTTTCCTCTCTTGAAGCTGCCTTTCATAAAAGATGATCCCGGATGTTGCCAGGACTACCCTTTCCAATTCCCCCATTTTCACTACCTTTGCCCCTTACTTTGATGCAGGGGGTATTCTCCTGTTTTTGCACAACCAAATGATATGTCAATAAAAGAAATTCAACAAGAGATAGCCAGGTTAAAGCAGGAAAAAGATGCTGTGATCCTGGCACACTATTACCAGGTGCCCGAAGTGCAGGATGTGGCCGATCATGTGGGTGATTCTTTCGCACTTAGCAAACTGGCTGCTGAACTGCCACAACCGTTCATTGTCTTTTGCGGTGTCAGTTTTATGGCTGAAACGGCCAAGATACTCAGCCCCGAAAAGACGGTACTGCTGCCCCGCGAAGATGCTGGCTGCCCCATGGCCGATATGGTTACCGGGCAGGATGTAATAGAATTGAGGGCACAGCATCCTGATGCTGCCGTGGTTTCGTATGTGAATTCATCAACCGAAGTAAAGGTGCTCAGCGATATCTGCTGTACCTCGTCCAATGCGGTAAAGGTGATCCGTTCGCTTCCCCATAAAAAAATCATTTTCCTTCCCGATGAAAACCTGGGGTCTTATTGTGCTGAGTTGATTCCCGAGAAGGAGTTTGTACTTTTTAACGGTTTTTGCCCGGTGCACGAAGAGGTGCAGGCCATAGATGTGAAGCTTGCCCGCGACCAAAACCCCGGGGCTCTGTTTGCGGTGCATCCCGAATGCCGCGCCGAGGTGCGCCGCGAAGCCGACTTCATTGGCAGCACCGGCCAGATCATCGATTATGTGGCACAGACCGATCATCACACCTTCATTATCGGCACAGAGTCGGGAATACTCCATCCTATACTGCGTGATAATCCAGACAAAAAGATCGTAAGCCTTACGCCCAATTTCATTTGCCCCAACATGAAAAAGACCCGCCTGGAAGATGTTCTGTCCAGTTTTCGTAATATGCATCAGGAGATCATTCTCGATAAGGAAACGATAGATAAAGCAAGGCTTCCCCTGGAGAGGATGCTGCAGGTGAAGTAAAAAAGAAATGATGAGCCGATACCTTTTTCATACACCATTGCAGGAATTGACCGCAGAACATTATGATGTGGTGATTGCAGGGGGTGGTCTGGCGGGTTTGTATACCGCTCTGCAACTTGATGAGCGTTTGAAGGTGGCTGTAATCGCAAAGGCTGAATTGAAACGGTGTAACACCACCCTTGCCCAGGGGGGTATTGCCGCAGCAGTGGGTAAAGATGACAGCCCCGAGTTGCACCTTCGCGATACATTACGTGCCGGTGCACGTATGGGCAATGTGGAAGCTGCCCGGCTGTTGGCAGAGATGGGTCCTGCTGAGATCAAACGCCTGGATCAAATGGGTGTGCCCTTTGATACGGATGCGCATGGCCACTGGCTCACCACCTGCGAAGGGGCCCATCGCAGCCGCAGAATTTTGCATTGCGGGGGCGACGCTACTGGCCGACTGATCATGGAACGATTGATAACGCTGGTTGGGCAAAAGAAAAACATTACGGTTTTTGAAAACCATTTCCTTACCGACATTATTACAGATGAGCACAGGCAATGTGCGGGAGTTGTTGCATTCCATAATGGTTTCCGCTATTTCAGTGCGCCACGCGTGGTAATTGCCACAGGCGGTGCCGGCGGAGTTTACCGCTATACTACCAACGATCCCGTAGTTACCGGCGATGGTATTGCTGCTGCCCTGCGTGCGGGAGCCATGATGAGTGATATGGAATATGTGCAGTTTCACCCCACAGCACTTTTCCATCCGGCAAATGAGAAATCTGTTTTCCTGATCTCGGAAGCCGTAAGGGGAGAGGGGGCGGTTTTGCGCAACTGCCACGGCAAAGCTTTTATGGAGGGTCGACACCGGCTGAAGGACCTTGCACCCCGCGACATTGTGGCCCGGGAGATCTTCAGGGAAATGGCTGATACCCGGCAAGAGCATGTTTTTCTTGATATTACATCGCGGGGAGCAGAATTTTTACAGAAACGGTTTCCCACTATTTACGGCTATTGCCAGCAAAAGGGTTTGCACATGGAACGCGATATGATTCCGGTGGTACCGGCACAACATTACCTGATGGGTGGTATCAAAACCGACCTGGAGGGTAAAACCACGCTTGCCGGTTTGTATGCCTGTGGTGAAGCCGCTTGCACTGGTGTGCATGGAGCCAATCGCCTGGCCAGCAATTCACTGCTGGAATGTGTGGTGTTTGGCACCCGGGTGGCACAATCGATCCATGCAACCAGTGCTGCAAGCCTTGGTGAATTAAGGAATGAAACAGTGGCAATGAAAGGTTTTATTGGCCATACAGAACAGCTTACAGCAGAATTGCGGAACCTTATGCAGAAAAATGGCGGCATTGTGCGCGACCCGCAAAGCCTGGTTTATGCCGTTGAAAGGGTAGGGGCAATGAAAGAAAGCCTTCAGCAGCAGCAACTCACAGGTATTGCACAATTTGAATTGCTCAACATGGCCACCGTGGGGCATGAGATACTGATGGCTGCCCTGGCAAGCCGCGATAGCGCCGGAGCGCATTACCTCGATGAAGAAGTGGAGGACTATCTTATTACAGACTGGTAATTAATTGAAGCAATTTTGACGCATGTTATGAGATCGATGTTTGTTCTTTTGGGAGATCAATGCCGTTATTCACAAAATGAACATGACTCCAGAGGAGTCACATGTGTATA
>CAYVQC010000089.1:0-4374 GCA_964453995.1 uncultured Bacteroidales bacterium
TCTCTTTTGAAAGAAAAGATATTAACATAGGAACCTGTAACGAAGCTGAATAATTATTCTTCTTGCAACAAAATAATTAACATGTATAACACAAAAGAGTGTAATGCATTAAAATATGTAGCGCTGTTTGATGTTGAAAATCAGTTGCCTGGTGAGTTTTTTTGAAAATGTTTAAAACTATTTTTCAGAATAGACTTATATCGGCAACACAATAAGTACACAGCACTAATTTTTTCACTTTAAAACAATAAATTTATGCAAAAAACACTACTTAGCATTGCACTGTTATTGTGTCTTTCAGTCGCTTCGTTATTCTCTCAATCGGTGAAGTTACCCGGTTTTGGCACCGTTGAGTATTCACAAAATGGAGACCAATACAGTATTGATTTCAAAGATTACGGCCAATTTGATTTTTATGGAACAATGTCTCCTCTGAATTTAACCGGGAAAATTACCCTGGAACAGCTTAAAAAGTTTCCGGGATATGTTATTCTGGAAAACATGAATGTTCGGGATATAGAGCTGGAATTATCAGGGAATGGTTTTTTTGTGCATGCCAATATCAGCACAGAAGGAAGTATGAAAACCCTTTGCGAGTTTTTGCAAATCAAAGAACCTTATTTGAGTATAAGTGCAAGAGTAGCTACCAATGGCATAGCTATGAGAGGAGGGTTGGTATTTGAAGATGAACCCCTGGAGATAATGTTGGTGCCTGATATGGGCACCAGTATAGCCTATGAAAGCGTAAGTATTGAAGCAGACATTGGGATTGATTATGAAATGGTCAATGATGAAGAATCGGGCAGGGGTTTGTCTGTTGATATCACGCCTGAGATTGATATTGTTACCCAGATGTTGATTACCCCCACCAAATGGGATCCTACCCTTGTTACTGAAACTGTATTTTCCTACAATTTGGTAACCCAGGAGATATCAGGTTCAGGCTCCATAATTGATACCTGGACCAATCCCTTTGGTATAGGGCAGCATTTTAACGACAAAGAGGTGATGTCTCTTACCAATGCTGCGGTGTCAATGGGATGGATTCCTATGACTCCCAGTCCTTCCAAAATTGGATTCTTTCTTGAGGAGGGCCGCCTTTTTGATTTGACTTTTTCCGTGGCCATGGACTTATCACCCACCTCAGGAGAAGTTGCCTTTAAAGCAGGCCGAAACAAGATGACCATGAACGATTTTACCCGTATCCTAAGGGAGGGGTTTGAGCTGGAAGTGCCGGATATCTTTCCTGATGATATTTATTTGGAAAATGTAGAATTGCTGTTTTCTCCCAACGGAGGGGCTGTGGGATCTTTTGAGGTAGACGAAGGACTGGCTATTAAAGGCACAGCAGTGTTTACCGATGGCTATAATGGATCGCTTGATTTTACTGCCAGTAAAGATGATGGTATTTTTCTTTATCTGAATATGAATGCCAACTTCAGGGATAAAATTCATAGAGAATTGAGCAATAACAACATCCTTAAGCCTATACTCAATAAAATTCTGGATGGATATGAAATGAAGAGTATTGAATTATTGATGGATGCCCAAACCAATGGAAAGCTTGCCGGAAGTACCAAGGTACAGGCAGTGGTGTTGAAGAAGGATATCAGCTTTAGTTTTGAAGGCTCTTTTGATGGTGAAAGGCTGGCAAAAGAAGTGATTGCCCGTGTAACTGAAGTGGGCCTGCAGAATGTAGACCTTGCCGAAGCCACCCGAAAAGTTATTGATGCAGCAGCAAAAGCTGGAGAAAATTCTGTGCGAATTGCCAACGATGCCTTCAGACAGGCCCAAAAACTGGCCGAGGAAGCCCAGGTGGCCATGGATCATGCAACACATACTGCCGACCAATGTTATAACCATTGTGTCCCCAATTACGTGCACAAACAAACGCATACCATGCTGGACGGTTCTAACAGTGCCGTAAAAGCTTTCCGTGATGATATTATTATTCATCTTAGAGATAATGTTCAGGGAGCCAATGAAAAGGAAACACAACGGATGCGCTCTGACCTGATTAAATCAGAATGGGACCAGCTTACTGCAAGAATAGACAGCGACTGGGATGTTATTGACAATGATCGTACCGTCATCCGGTTTTTCCTGTTCCCTTCCGACGCCTCTAAAGGAAGAAAAAAATACCGCAGAATGGTCAATGCTGAGATACAAAAGCATATTCAATACAGAGATAAACTCTGGCGCGAAATGATGATCACCATGCCTCCACGTGCCGAAGATGGCTCACGCAGAAGAAGACCACGATAATAAATGACTCATATTTAAAAAACTAAATATTAACTTCCCCCAAAAAAATACCAAAATGAAAAAAAAGATTGCTTATAACCTGATTTTGATTTTTACCATGACAAGTATCCTTTTTGTTTCCTGCAAGAAGGATGAAGTTGAACCCCAATTTGATGCTGACTTCGAATATACCGGAGGCAGGAGGCCTGCACCAGCCAAGGTATTGTTTAAGAGTGAAAGCGGCCTGGCAGAGACTATTCACTGGGATTTTGGTGATGGAAATGAATCCAACGAAAGAAACCCCAACCATGTTTACACCGAAGGAGGTACTTATACCGTTATCATGACAGCCACCAGCGAAACAGGAGAAACGCTCCAAAGAGACAGAACCATCACAGTCTGGGGCGAGCTCGAAGGCTGGACGCTTGATTTTGTGATGGCTGACAGTATGGCTTTTTATGATAATACCTACCTGGGTGATTTTATTTACCTCTATCTTTTAGATCATAATGGCAATCAGATTGATTATACCGGAACTAATTCTGTGAGCGGATACTATATAACCGAAGACTGGGACGATGATTCCAACACCTCCTGGTCTATGCATGATTTTGACACATATCCCATCACTACGGGCTTAGGGAAAAACATTACCATTAAAGTTTTTGCAAAACCTGAGTATAATGAATTTTATGATCCGGAGGAAGATGATGAGCTGTATTCATTTACCATTAATAGTAATGAATTTATTCCGGAAGACGAAGTAACTCCCTTTCCTACCAGTTACAGAGAAGAAAACTTTAAATTTGGCATAACCTGGGAAGAAAAATAAGCTGATTCTCAGGTGCAATACTCATTAATTATTTGAAGAGGTTGTTTTGTAACCGAACAAAATGTGACCTAACCTGACATGCCAGCTGTTGTAACCTGTTTTCAGCAGCAAATAAATGTTGGGTCGCGTCATATTCTACTTCGGGCAGAGCAACCTCTTTCTTTTTTGCAATGTAATTGTGGCAACATCGGAATGCATAAATCGTAATGACCAGTCTTTCCGAAATATTGTACCATGAGAAGATCACAGATTATCAATATCTTGACTGTCCTTGCAATTGTATGTGGATGCAATTTGAGAGTAAGATAAAAGGTGATTTTTTAACCGCAGAATGATGCGGTATGAATTGTTTCCTGGTTTGCTTCAACGAAAATCACCCCTTTGCCCATCTTCGCAACCACACCGCCACCATGGCTATGAGGATTCTTGGTGCCAGCATCCACGGAACAGATACCCCTATGGCAGCAAATAGCAGCACGTCTTCCAGGTTAGAATGAGAGATGGCTACATGGTAATTGAGCAGGTCTGCATCTTTTTTTGTGATGCGGCCCTGCTTCCTTTCTTCCATCATTACCGCCGAACCGTAAGCCAGCCCCAGCGTATTGGCCACAATCCACAAAAAGGAGGTGGATGGGGGAAGTCCCATCAATTTTAAAATGGGAGATAAGGGTTTGGTAAGAAGTTTTATGAGGTTAAACTCCTGGAGGATTGCCTGCAGAATCATTAACAAGACAATCAGAATAACAATCTTCAGCACCAGTTTGAAAGAGGAAATCATCCAGCCGTAAAGCAGCCCGGGGATGTCAGTAGCACTTTGCGTTTCCGGGAGAAAAGCCATCTTCTGCCCCATCCCGGGCAAAACCCAGTTAAGCAGAATTGCCGAAACAATAGCAGTTCCGATGCGCAGGGCCAACATGTGCCATACCCGCGACCCGGTTTTGCTTTGTATGGTGGTTTCGATAATCAGGTTGTGGGCTATCAGACTCATCACGGCCACAATGGTGATTTCGCGCATATCCAGGCTCAACTGTGATATGACAGCAATGACTGAGTATATATTCAGCAGTATACCGGTGATAAAGGGCAGTGCCGCTTCACCACTCAATCCAATCAGGTTAAAGGCCGGGGCAAGATGTTGCGTTACCAACTCAATCCATCCATAATAATTGAGAATACTCACAGCCAGGGAAACAGGCAGGGTGATTTTTAAAATCCATACAGCTGTTTGCAGAGCCTTGGGTATGGATACTTTGATGCATCGGGCGAGCCGGGAAAAGAAGTCCTGTAAGCCAGGTTGT
>CAYVQC010000090.1:0-4146 GCA_964453995.1 uncultured Bacteroidales bacterium
TGAATTCATTTGCCATTTGGAGTAGATTTTCTTTCAGCTCAATCATCTTTTTTGGGCCGAAAAATCGAAACAGACGTTGCTTGTTTTTATTTTTTTTCATATTTGGAGTGCTGGTAGTGAAAAATTGTTATTTTTGGAACATATTACAAAGGGAAAACTATGAATATCTCCGTTTTAACATCCATCCTGATTTTTATTCTGGCGGGTATTGCCAGCGGTCCTGTATTCGCTCAGTCAAACGGGAAAGATTTTGGCAGGATTACCCTGGGCGATACGCTCGATCAGCAAAATCCCCAAAAAACAAAATAAAATAAAAGCAGATAAAAAATACATACTAACCCATAAATTTAGAAACTTTGAGCGATCCACAAAGAAAAACCACTTCATCTCTTGCTGCTGCAACCAGCAAAACAGCAATTTTATTGCTGCTGATGTTTTTATGCCCTCCACAGGCACGCTCGCAATCCACCAATTTCCTGCCGGGGTATGCCATTACCAATGGAGAGGTACGTTTGGAAGGACGTATCCTGTTCAATCCACAAACACCAGGGTTTGTATCGCTGCGCGAGTTTGGTGGTGACATAACTACCTATACGGCAGCCCAACTGCAATCCTTCCAGATTTTGGGTCAAAACGAATATGTATCGCGCACCATCATTTACCATGGCCGTGAGCAGAAAGTGTTTCTAGAAAAATCTGTTGCCGGAGAATTTACCTACCTCTATCTGAAGCACAAACCCGACCGCTACTTTTTGGAAATGCAGGATGGCAGCCTCACCGAGATCACAACAGACAATTTCGTAGCAGAGCTATCGGCCATTTCACCCGGGTGTACCCGCCTGCAAAGCCAGCTGCCCCATACCCGCCTGCACCACGAGAAAATGAGATTCCTGGTACGTCAAATCAACCGCAACAAATGTCGCAATATTCCTTTCTCTAGCCTGGGATTGTCGGCTGGAGCAACCTTTGCAATCCATACGTTTGGAGAGGAAGTCTTTAGTAACCAGCTCGTTCATGATGCCGCTACCACCCACAACAGCTATAGAGCAGGGTTTTTCTGGGAAAAACCGGTATGGACAGCACCGGTGTTGTCCATCCGCTATGGTGCTGCCATCAGCAGCCACAGCACCTATACTGAGTACTTCTCTTCCATACAGATGGCAGAACTTCATACCCATCGTACCGATCTTATGCTTACCGTGGAGCCATCGCTGGCGTTGAACACCTTTAGCGGGGTGCGCCCCTACCTGCTGGCTGGCCCGGTGGCAGTTATCAACCTGGCGCAGGATGCGTACATAATAGATACTCAGCTTACCCCGGAAGGTAGCGAAACCAATACCTTCGAGCTGGAAATGGCCGGACTTTCACCGGGAATTTCCCTGGGAGCTGGCATCAGGTTCTTTTACCAGCCCCACCGCTTCATCTCCATCGAGGTGAAAAACACCCATTTGTTCTTTGAACAGGGGCACCGGGCAGAGATGTGGCAGATTGGGGTGACGGGAAATTTGTTGAATTATTAATGATTGGTTGATAATTATTTATTTTAACTACCAGATTTATGAACAAAAGACTTTTTTATCCGACTTTGAAATACCTGGCCGCATTGCTATTATTAGTGGTCATACAAACAACGGAGCTCCAGGCACGAAGTTTTTCTTCCGGCTATGTGATCACCAACGATGGAACCCGTGTAACTGGTGGTATCCATTTCAACAACATTACGCCCGGTTTTGTGGTGTTCAGAGACCCATCCGGCAGAACAACCAATTACACCGCGGTGCAGTTGCAATCCTTTGGCGTTGAAAGCAAAGGTGAATTTGTATCGCGGATCATCAACTACCGCAACAGGGAACAGAATGTATTTCTGCAAAGGGTTATTGAGGGGGAGTTCACCTACCTCTACCTCAAACACAGGCCTGACCGGTTTTTTATAGAACATACCGATGGCGCCCTCACCGAGATCACCAGCGAAAACTTTGAGGAAACCTTCAACCAATGGGCTGGCTGGTGCCCCCGGTGGTCGAACCAGCTCAGGTACAGCAAACCAAGACACAACAGGGTAAAAATGCTGGTTGATATGGTCAACAATAAAGAATGTCGCGCTCTGCCTTATGCCAATGTGGGCATTATGGCCGGTCAATACACCCTTACCCATCAGCTTGGCAACCAGTTTTTCGAAGAATCGCATATTTTCGAAACCTCTCTTCAACGCAAAAGCATTGCTGCAGGAATATGGTATGAGCGGCCCATCTGGAAGTTTCCTGTTTTCTCCATCAGGTACACTGCAGCCCTTTACCAGCATCAGGAACTTAATACATTATACACTTTTGGAACCGAACGCTATAAGGAATTCGAAGCCAAACGCACAGACATGAACATCAGTGCCATACCAACCTTTTACCTGAACCTGTCTCCTGTATTCAGACCATACCTTATGGCAGGACCGGTAGCCCTGGTGAATCTTACGCAACAGGGAAAATCGGTAGAAACCTGGATTTTTGAAGACGGGAACACCCAGAATTATCCCGATGAGTTTTCCCTGGGCAATTTTGGTGCCGGCTACACAGCAGGAGCAGGAGCTCATATCTACTACATGCCCAATAGATTTGTGGCAGCAGAAGTACAATACCTACAGCTCTTTTTTGAAAAGGGACACCAGGCAAATGGTCTGCAGTTCAATATCAAAATCAACATATTACCCTTTTAGAAATTTACCTGAAGACACAAAAATCAACCTGTAAAAATTCAAAAATGCAAAATCATTCCATTGCAACCAGAAAACTCTTTGCCTTAGTGGCTTTCCTTTTACTTTTCGTTATTGCCAAACCTTCTTTATTCTCACAAAACTCTTTGCCCGGAAATTTCCAGCCAGGGTATGTGATAAATCTTACAGGCGATACTTTATACGGCTACATCAGTCGTGCAACAGGAGGTTCTGCATATTTCCAGTGCAGATTCATGGCAGAGCCCGGTGATCCCGTTCAAACATTTGGCCCGGCAGATATCGCAGGTTATGGTATAGAGAACGATATCATCTACCATAGCATTAATCTTGACCTTGCCACTTTTTTTAATCACATAGAATATGATATCATGCAAATTCAGGCCAGTGAGGAAGTAATGCGCATTCTTCACATTATGCAGAAAAATGCTGATAATCCTGATTTTGACATGGCAGAACTGCTCAAACGCGATGAGTCAGAGCCACCCCTTTCACAACCAGTTTTCCTGCGGCTCCTTTTGGAAGGCTATATGTCGCTCTATATTTATGAGCAATTGCCCTTTGTAATCAAAGATGGTGGCAAGGCGCATATACTGAGGCAGTATTACCAGACCATGAGACAAGAAGGTCGGACTGTTTCAAGAAGAAGAGATGAATACCAGGGTGTATTGAGTTTTCTTACCACCGACTGCCCCGATGTTAATGCCAGGGTGGCAAAAACCGGCTACAACATGCCTGCCATTGCCAAAGTTGTTAAAGAGTACAACAGTTGTAAAGGCCATGATACCAGGGATACAGGAGGAGTAGCACCATCGGTGCGCATCAGGCCCGGGATTACTCTTCTTGTGGGAAGTGCGACCCTGAACCTTGAAAGCAATCCCGAGAAATTTTCCGGGTTTGAATCCAGTTCTCACTCAGTAAACACAATCGCTCCGGGAGTTGGGATCATGATCGATTTTCCCTACCTGGGAAATAGTCTCCGAATATCAGCCTCTGCCTATTACTATACAGTCAATTTTGATGATATTGTTTACCCCTATACCCAGGGATCAGTAATTACCCGTGAAGAAAGATTCACCATGAAGCATGATTATCTTAAATTTCCGGTAATTATCCATTACAGCCCGTTTACTTCGCCCTGGAATCCATCACTGCTTTTAGGTCCTGTTATCAATTTCAACATCAGAGATCAATACGTACACGAAACATACTCCTTTAACCCTGACAACGATAATGTACAAATAACACCAAGAGCCCCCTACCATCTTCCTGTGGTAATGAATACAGGGATTATGGCAGGGATTGAAGTTTACAGGCCAGTGGGAAACAGGGGAAATATCTCTCTTAGAATCTGCTATGAATATGCAGGCAGCCCTTTCAAACCTAATTACGACAGCCAATACAGCAAGCCTTTCACCCAATAT
>CAYVQC010000091.1:0-3565 GCA_964453995.1 uncultured Bacteroidales bacterium
GGGGTGGCAAGATTATTCGGGCATAGCCCTTATGAGCTCGGTACAGTTGTACCTCGGTTCGAACTTGCGACCTTCCCGATCTTCAATCGGGACGCGCTACCCTGTTTTTGGTAAAAGGCAGGCAAAAAAAAAGACCTACAGTATATTCCACTGTAAGTCTTTGATTTTCAAGTCGGGGTGGCAAGATTCGAACTTGCGACCTCCTGCTCCCAAAGCAGGCGCGCTAACCGGGCTACGCTACACCCCGAGTGCGGAGAGAGGGGGATTCGAACCCCCGGTAGGATTACTCCTACGGCAGTTTAGCAAACTGCTGGTTTCAGCCACTCACCCACCTCTCCGTGGGTTTATTGCCAATAAAAAAGAGCTAAACTCAAACATGAAATCAGCTTTTTGGCAAAGAACTCTTTTGTGCTCATTTTTTGAGTGTGCAAAAATACACAATTCATCATTACTGGCAAATTTATTTTCATGATTTTTCTGTTTTGGAATGGCAGCCCTTGATCTCCAGTTTTTTTTATGGTTACAATGTCATTACGCATTTGATCTGCAATGGAATTGCCTGCACCTTGTATCCCCATGTATGAAGTACGAAATGAATTATACATTTTATAGTTTAAGCATTTTTCTTACTTTTAGCGCGGAAAACTTTTAACCAAACTCACACACATGATAAAACTAACATTATACACAGTAATGGCACTGTGGCTTTTTCTGGCACCCGGAATGGAAAAACCGGCAAATGGCCAGGTTATGAGCCCTGAGGAATATTTTGGTTTTCAACCCGGAGCAGACCGGATGATGTTTACCTACGAACCCCTGATGGACTATATGAAGATTCTTGACCAGCAGTCGGATATGGTCTATGTGGAGCAAACAGGTCAGACAGAAATGGGTAAGCCCATGTACATTATTTTTGTTTCGGCACCCGAAAACATTGCCAATCTTTCCCGCCTGAGGGAGATCAACCGGCAGCTGGCCATGGATGATATCCCTGCTGATACCAATCGTGAAGATTTGCTCCGGGAAGGAAAGGTATTTTTTCTTTCTGCCCTGAGCATGCACGCCAATGAGGTAGGTCCTGCCCAGGCCTTGCCTCTTGTTGTTTATGAACTCATCCAGGGCGACGATCCCAGGCGTGAAGCCATTTTGAAAAATACGGTGGCTATGTTCATTCCCCACAACCCTGATGGGATGAATATGATCGTTGAACATTACAACAAATACAAGGAAACGCCCCTTGAAACCAGTAATATGCCAGGGGTGTATCATAAATATGTTGGGCACAACATTAACCGCGATTTTGTTACCCTTACCCAAAAGGAAAACCAGGTGATTGCCGATGTGTACTCTACTCAATGGTATCCGCAAGCCATGGTAGAGCGTCACCAAATGGGATCTAATGGACCACGGTTTTTTATTTCACCACCCCATGATCCTATTGCCGAAAATGTTGATGCAGGCATTTGGAACTGGATGCGTGTATTTGGTTCGCGATCCCTCACTGAAATGACTGATGCGGGTTTGCCCAGTGTTTCAGTAAACTACCTTTTTGATGATTACTGGCCCGGGGCCACAACTACGTCCATTTGGAAAGGGGTCATTGGTATGTTATCAGAGGCAGCCAGTGTAAACCTCGCTTCTCCCATCTATGTTGAACCCAATGAGCTCCGCACCGTAGGCAAGGGTCTGGGTGAATATGACATCAGCATCAATCTTCCTGTGCCATGGGAAGGCGGCTGGTGGCGGTTGTCTGATATCTTGCGCTATGAACTGGAAAATACACTGTCGTACCTGCATACTTCTGCGCTGCACCGCAGGGAGATACTCACCTTTCGGCACGAAGTGAGCCGCAGGGAGATACAACGTGGAAAGGAAGAACCTCCCTACTATTATATCCTGCCCGCACAACAGCGCGACAGGAGCGAAATGGCCGCAATAGTTAACCTGCTTGAAAGGCACGGGATCGACAGCTACCAGCTAACCTCTGATATTGAGATTAGTAACCGAAACTTTTCTGCGGGCGATGTGGTAGTGCCCCTTGCACAGCCCTACCGCGCCTTCATAAAGGAGATTCTTGAGAAACAGGTATTCCCTGCACGTCATTATACACCCGGTGGCGAGCTGATCAGACCTTATGATATTACCTCATGGTCATTACCGCTGCATCGTGGGGTGGAGGCAGTAGAGATAAATGTCAGATCGTCTGAACTCGAGGATGTACTTCAACCGGTTGAACTCCCGTTTACCATGAAATCAGAACGTGATCCGGCAAAGAGCCTGGCACTGTTTTCATCTTCCGAAAATGAGAGTTATAAAGCTGCTTTTAAGGCCCTTGGTAACAATATAAAGGTGGAAAGAATACGTGAGGAATTCCGTATAGATGGGAAACTTTTTCCTGCTGGCAGTTTCCTGGTTTATCCTGAAGGGAAATGGGAACTCCTGGAAGAAGACCTGTTGGTGAGTCCTGTATATCTTGATGAAAAGCCCGATGCAGAAGTGTTCCGGATGAAACAACCCCGTGTGGGTATTGTAGAAACCTGGTTTCATGATATGGACGGGGGGTGGATACGCTATATCTTTGACCAGTACCATGTGAAATATACCGTACTCAGGCCGGCTGATCTTCAAACGGCAAATCTTACAAGCGATTTCGATATCCTGGTATTTACCGACCGGGCGAAATCGGTATTTATGCACGGAAGATTTGAAAGTGCAGGTCAGCGCATTCCTGCACGTTATCCCCCCGAATTTGCCAAAGGCATGGAGAAAAAAGGTTTTGATAACCTGATGCAATTTGTGAATGCCGGCGGCAAGGTGATGGCATGGGGTGGTGCAGTGGATTTGTTTATGGGAACCTTAACCATTGGCGAAGATGAAGAAAAAGAAGAGTTTGCCTTACCGGTAAATGACATTAGTAAAGACTTGACATCGAACGGTTTATATGTGCCAGGTTCATTACTCAAACTTCACTTCAGGCAGGACCACCCCATCAACTGGGGTATGCCGGCTGAAGCAGGAGTATTCCACCGGGGTACACCGGTTTTCAGAACGTCAATACCTTACTTTGATATGGACCGCCGGGTATTGGCCACTTTTGCCAATGATAATATACTGATGAGTGGTTATGCTGAAGAGGAAGAGTTGCTGAGAAAGGAGGCAGCGCTGGTTTGGATCAGGAAAGGCAAAGGGCAGATTATTCTTTCTTCTTTCAGTCCTCAGTTCAGAGCTTCTACAGCCGGTACTTACAAATTGCTGTTCAATGCAATTATGCTGGAATAGATACACACGGTCTTTAGACATAATAACAAAGAGAGCCTATGGCAGGCTCTCTTTTGTAAACTCATTGCCTGGGATTGTGGATCTGCAGGTATTTATGGAAAGATGTTTTGATCTTTGCAACACCAGCAAATATTAAGTTTTAATTGAGGATCGGAGTTAAATGAGCCTATTCGTCCGTAAAAAACTGGCGTCTGATCTGTACAGGGCGGGTTTTTTCAGCAGGGATTGTTTCCGGAGAAATGATTGACCAGTAACGATGCTTTTGCCTGGCCAACTTCAGAGGCAA